>NZ_JBSEDL010000004.1:0-357145 GCF_053570515.1 Rhodophyticola sp. SM2404 | reverse complement strand
AGAATGTCCAAATTGTGTTCTTTGGTTCAGTAACTCATAGGGTGAAGATTCTATCTAGTTTAAATCGCAGAGCGGTACACCAAAACCAAATCTTTGTCTTGGATTCGGAGACGGAAACCTGTCTAGCTCCGTCGTTTAGGACCATTAATTTGGGGTTTCTCTAATAAGGTTTCTGGGGCGGGCGGACACATAGTTAGGGCATGATGAGGGCGGATTTGGTTGTATTGCCTAAGCCAGACATTGATGGCGACCTGAGCTTGTTTGGTTGTGTGAAACCATTCGGCGTTGAGGACTTAGTGTGGCTGTCAGTAAGCATTTCATACACTAGTCCTTTTTTCTCGCAGCAAACCCTTGGCCCAGTTGATTTTTTCTCCGCGATCGCTCTCATTTGAGCAAATCATAACGCCCATCATTTGCCAAGCTATTAGGATAGTATTGTAGGCTCTCAATATCGCTACGTTGGTCAGAAACGTGTGGGGTAAACGTGTGGGGAAGTGAAGCGTTGGAGCCTCTAAAAACTTCAGCAATATATAGTAAAAAGGGTAAGTGGCGGAGAGACAGTCCATTGTTAGCAGGCATACGACTGTAGAAATTTGTTAATTTTCAAATATACAGAGAGACCGAAGTTATTTTCATGTGGAGCAGAATGTGTAGCAGTCTTCTGTGAAATCAGCTTATCAAACCCTCAATGATCCGGCAATAAGCTAGGTATTTAGTCCTAGCATCTGGTGGATCGGATTTAAGATGAATCTTTCTGGCTCAGAAGTCCACATTATGCAGATCTATTCGTAAGGTGTGAGGCCGCCGAGGGTCTTGAGTCCGCGCGCGAAGTTGTAGGCTGCCATGAAGTCCGCCAAATGGATGCGCAGTTGGTGGTCATCGTAGTGGAAACGCTTGACCGTCGCGTCCTTGATGGTGCTGTTCATGCGCTCCACCTGACCGTTGGTCCACGGATGGTTTGGCTTGGTAAGGCGGTTTTCCATACCGTTGGCCTCACAGATCATGTTGAAGCGCATTGGCCTTGAATATGCGGTGTTGCGATTGCGCGGTTGCACAGCGAACTGGATGCCGTTGTCGGTCAAAACGGTGTGGACGTGATCAGGCACGGCTTAGAGCATGAGCTGTAAGAACTCCCAAGCGGTCTTCCTATCTGCCTTCTCGACGAGTAGGGACACGGCAAACTTGCTTGTGCGTTCAATGCGGACAAAGAGATAAAGCTTGCCCTACGCCGTCTGAACCTCGGCGATGTCTCTGTGGAAGAAACCGATAGGATAGCGCTTGAACTCCTGACGCTTCGGCTTGTCACCCTCCACATTAGGCAGCCGAGAGATGCCATGACGCTGGAGGCAGCGCCGAACGCGTCAGATGCGAGATCGTTGGTTGAAGAGAATAAAGACAATCGTCCAGCGGCAACAAGCTGTGCCGTCTGAATGCGACGTTGGTGGCCTCCTCAGCCTCGGTCAAGACCGTTGACCGAGGCTGAGGAGGCCCAGACTTGAGGTCTTCAACAGTCTGGCGTACGCGCCACTTCGCTACAGTTTTGGGGTTGATGCCCAGATCCTTGCTCAGCTGCGCGAGCGAAGCTTGCGATCGATGTATTGCAGCGCTGACGGCGTGCGTGGTCTGAAGTGGTCCCACCATTTCAATGTGTCCCGCTGCATTATCAATGGCCAGATCAGGAGCGCCAATCCCGAGGTGATCGCGATAGCAAGCAAGGCGTCGCTAGCGAAATGCGCTCCCGCCGAGACGCGCTGAAGCGCCGATATCAACGGTAGCGTCAGTGCAACAGCGAATAGACGCGCTTTGATCTTGGCGCTGAAATACGACCTTTGTTCGAGCACCAACAAGATCAAGAAAATGGCAATGGCGGTGGCCCCTGACACCTCGCCTGACACGAAGGAGCAATTGCTGTCACATTGCGCGGTGGGAAGAAATGCGGGGGTGAATTGTGCCTCTGCACCAAAATTTTCCACCATCACAGGGCGGGCGCGCCCCCAATGTTCTTTTAGGATCATATTCACCATGATCCCTGGCCCCAAGATCATGACGGCGGTGAAATACCCCCAAGCTCGCGCGCCCAGATACAGCAGCCGTCCGCCAAAGCGCCACGTCACGCCTAATGCGATCAGGGAAAATAGCGCCAACAGATGCATCGTATTCATCAAGGCGTGGCGGAGAAACTGAACAACGGGCCATTCTGCTGCGGGAAACCCGCCGCCTTGGCGATAAAAGAGCCCCGTGATCGTAAGATCAAGCGCTGGACCCAAGGTGAAGAGAACCGAAACGACCAAAGCACTATACGCCCATAGGGTGATCAGGGAAGCGCGGCTGAGGTCTTCAAGCCGCTCAAGCCGCAGCGGGGGGCAAACCCGATAAATGGAATTGACCATCACCAGCACTTTTCGGGAATTGCGCGCCCAACGTTTCCGCAGACGTGCGATCATGGGGCGGTTGATCCGATCAAACAGTAGGGCAAAGATCACGCCCGACAAAACCTGCCAATAGCTATGCGCGCCGACCGAAATGCGCGAGCCCCCGACATAGGCGGCCGATAACCCGACAGCCACCTGTGCAACTGGATTGCTGCGCAAACATTCATGCGCCAAGCGCGATGCGCCAAAGACGGCACTGGCGGTGTGGCCCGAGGGAAACCCCATTGTGCCGCCATTTGGGCGTTGATTGATCTGAGCATCCCCAAGGAGGCGTTTTTGCAGATGCACGGTTGCCATCAGCGCAGTAAATCGCCCAAATGTGTCAAGCGCGTTTCCATTCACCGCAGCACAGCCCAATGCCATCAGTGGCAAAGCGATTTGAAGATGATCGCCTGTTTTTTCGATCCGTCCCGCGCCAAAGGCAACCACCAAGGTTAGGATCGTCGCCACCGATGCGCCGCGCAAAGCCTGACCAAAGGCCAATCTTACCCCCCACACGAAAGCCTTATATGTCCAAAGACCCCGCGCCCTTGCTGACTGCGCGGCCAAAATAAGCGTTTGTGTCGCTGTTTTGTGCAATCGATTGGCGCTCAGCCGAATCCAGCGTCGGTAAGTGACCAATTTGCGCCCGCGCATTTCGCGCATATCATCAACCTGATGGGTTTTCATAGCGGCATATCGGTTCTAACTGACGTGATTTGGTCACATAGATATGGAATCAATGCGTAACCAATGTGACAGCACGGCGGGGCTTTGCGGGAAGGGGAACAGGCAATGCGCAAGACAGAGTATTTGTGGATTGGCGCGCTTGTTGTACTGAGTATTTTGGTCTTTAGCCCTGGCTTTTATTCTTTGCCGATCTTGGATCGAGACGAAGCGCGCTTTGTGCAAACATCGGCGCAGATGCTGCAATCAGGCGATTATATTGACCTGCGTCTTGGCGATGGGCCGCGCTACAACAAACCTGTGGGCATCTATTGGCTGCAATCGGGTTTTGCGGCGCTGACAGGGGCACCCGATCTGGTGCAAAGCTACCGCGCGGTCTCTCAGATTGGGGCCGTCGGTGTTGTCTTGATGAGCTTTGCCATCGCGCGGTTGGTCTTGCCCGTTCCGATGGCGTTTTGTGCGGCCGCGTTGATGGGCGCGACTTTGGTCTTGGGCGGCGAGGCGCGCATCGGAAAAACCGATGCCATGCTGCTATTCATAATATTGATCGCTGTATTTGTGGTTTTGCGCGCGGTCCTGCGGCACAATGATCCACTGTCTCATGAGTTGAAATTCGCGCCATTGGCGCGCCTTGACTGGGGCGCATTTGCCCTCTTTTGGGGCGCAATTGCGGCCTCGGTTCTGATCAAAGGTCCAATTGTCTTTTTGATCTTGGTGCCGATTTTGACCTTCATAAGCTGGAAATCCCGCAGTTTGGACTTTCTGCGCTATCTGCGGCCAATGGCGGGGTTATTGGTGTTTCTGGCGCTTGTTTTGCCTTGGTATGTCGCCATTACGCTGCGCAGTGATGGATTGTTTTGGCAGGCCTCCTTGATGCGCGACTTCTTGGGAAAAATCCACGAAGGACAAGAAGGCCACGGCGCGCCATTTGGCACATATCTGGTGCTGTTTTGGGTTACCTTTTTTCCTGCCTCGATGGTTTTTGCAGCCGGTATTCCAGCGATTTGGTCATTGCGAAAAACTCTTTGGGTGCAACTTTCTCTGTCATGGATATTGCCCACATGGTTGGCCTTTGAAATTGCCTCAACCAAGCTGCCCCATTACGTCATGCCCACCTATCCCGCGATCGCGGTCATGATGATTTGGGCGCTGTGGCAGGCCAATAGCCGCCCTCACAAATGGGCCTTGCGCGCGGCTGCGCTGGTTGGGGTCGTCCCTTTGATCGTGCTTGGTGCCTTCGCATTCGGCGCAAATATGGTGCTGGTTGATCTTTCAAACCATTATTATCTGGGTGGTGCGGCGTCGATCATCGGCCTGCCTTTGGTTTGGCTGATGCTGGCGCGTCGATCATGGGGCGGGTTGGCGGTCGGCGCGATGGTGGTCAGTTTGGGGGTGTCCATCGCACTTTACCCAACGCTTGCGCGGATGGACCGTCTTTGGCCATCGGTGGCCTTGGCCGACCGTGCTGCTCAAAGTCCCGATTGCGAATTTTGGGTGGCGGGGTATTGGGAAGCATCGCTGCTGTTCCTGACCAAGCGCGATCTGCGCTTTGGATCGGGGGCGGAAATTGCTGCACAGGCCGACATCCAGCGCTCGCAAGGCGGCTGTCTGCTGGCGGCAATTTCCGATGCTGAACGCGCGAGCTTTGCAGCCCTTGAGCCCGACCTGCCCGCCGAACAGGTGATGGATTTATTCAATTTCGGCGATGGCGAGGATATTCGCTTTCACATCTTCGAAATACATTAGTCCTTGCGCGATGTTTGGGCCGGCTCGCTTGGCGGAGTGGCAGGTTTCTTGCGGTGGATGAACCACAGGTTGCGCATATAGATGCTCAACCCCAAGGCTTGACCCATGATAAAGACGGGGTCTTGGCGATGGATCGCGTATGATAGCAACATAACCCCGCCCGCGAGCGAGAAATACCAAAAGGCAATCGGCATGATCGAAGCCTTGGCGCGTTCGGATGCCAGCCATTGCACGACAAAGCGTGCCATGAACATCGCCTGCGCGGCGAAGCCAAACACAACCCAAAGCGCCTCGGCGCGGGTATCGACCCGGAGAAATGAAATCAGCCAGTCCATCATTGATCCTCTTGCGGCGCGTGTTGCGAATCTTTGATAACCCGACAGGGCTTTTTGCGTTTGACCAACCACATGACCCCGATCAGGTCGCTGACCCCCTCAAGCGCGCGATTGAAATTGGTGTAATGGGACCGTCCTCCCCATCGATGCGCATGTGCGACATCGACATGGGCAATCTTCCAGCCATCGCGCAGAAACAAGGCGGGCAAATAGCGATGCATATTGCAAAAGAAGGGCAGGCCCAAAAACGCATCGCGGCGAAAGGCCTTGAGGCCGCAACCCGTGTCGCGCGTGCCATCCTTCAGCAAACCTGCCCGCAACGCATTGGCCAATTTCGAGGCCAATCGCTTTGAAACGCTATCCTGACGCTTCAGCCGCTGTCCCGCGACCAGCCCCAATTGCCCGTGTGAATCTTGGGCAAAGACGGACACCAATTTGGGAATTTCTGAGGGCGGGTTTTGTCCATCGCCGTCCAAGGTGCAAATCACGGCTCCTCGTGCGGCGCGCACGCCGCTGTGCAAGGCCGCCGATTGCCCGCCCGACCGATCATGTCGCAATACCCGTAAACTGGGCGTGGTCGCGCATATGTCCTCCAAGATAGACGCCATACCGTCTTGCGAGGCATCATCCACCACGATGATCTCGAACGCGCCCAAACTGGCGCAATGGGTCATGATTTCACCAATCAGCCGCGCGATGTTCGCCGCTTCGTTGCGTGCGGGAATCACGACAGAAAACAATGGAATTTCGATGTTCACGACTTACGCCCCCCGTGCGCGACGATCGCGCAAATATTGAGGACAGTCTTTAGCGATGTTTCTTGACGCTTATGCAACACAGCCCAAAGTTGCTGAGCAGCCCCACCTGAACGCGCCATCAATGATCGGCGCGTAATCCTCGCCATTCAGTTCGGCTCGGTCACGGCGTTCGTTTTCAAGGTCGTGCATGTATTTGAGGAACAACACCCATGAGGTTTGTTCAACGTAGTCGAGTTCGTTGGCGATGCCTTCTTCTGCGCGCAGGTCTCGCTCGATCTTATTGAATGCGTTTTCGTACAATTCGGCCTCGGTTTCTGAAATCTGGTTTTCTTGATCCTAATAAGCACATTCTTCGCACTCATCTAAAAAAGAGCCAATAGCGAGTACTTCGGCGTGAGGGTCTGGGCCGTCTTCCCACCTGCGCCCGAGCTATGCCAGAAAGTCGATGGTATGGATGCCTTCAGGGGGCGGCATTCATATCATGAACTTTTAAAGATATCACAGTGCTGTTGAACTAATCCGAGGCGAGGTTTTCGATTTCGACGGAATGCTTCTGCATCCGATCGGACGACCAAAGTTTGGCCGATATGGTTGGGAACCCTCGACCGCGAGGTTTACTGACAACATTACTGGCGAAAAAGTTGACGCTCTCATTGGCCATATCATCGTGTCGGCCGGTACCGCGCCGTCGATATGTGGCGTTCCGAAATGTCGCGACATGCACGAATGTCGAGTTCGGCGACGCTGCGGTGCAGCGCTGGTAGCCATAGTAAAAGGCCGCTTTGGGCCACGGCGCGACACAATGCATAGTGCCACCGTCAAAAAAGACAGGATCTCTCAATAATTCGCGACTTATGGTGACAAAAATCGGACCGGTGGTAAAATATTGGCAAAGAGAGTAATGTCGCCTTGCGGGTCTTCACCGAAGTTACGCAAGAATGTACCCCGAAGTGTACCCCAATTAGATAGACACAGAAAAACTCAAGGAATCCCAATATGTTCGCTAGATTAAATGGCGGAGAGACAGGGATTCGAACCCTGGAGACGGTCTCCCGCCTACACACTTTCCAGGCGTGCGCCTTCGACCACTCGGCCACCTCTCCGTGAGGGGCGACATACAAGAGGAAGGATGCAGGACGCAAGACAGGAATAGAGCTTTTCTGCGAATTTTGCGCCCGCGTGTTGAAGTTGCGCTACCCAGCCAGCTCGATCGTTATGCGGCGGTTCTGGCGGCCCTTGTTTTCGATCTTGCCGATGACCAGCTTTCCGATCTCGCTTGTATTGGCCACATGGGTGCCACCACAGGGTTGCAGATCAACCTGTGCATCCTCGGTCCCGATCCGTACCAGACGCACGCGCCCTGCCCCGCGTGGCGGCTGGACCGACATGGTTTTGACCAAGCTGGGGTTTGCATCCAGATCGGCCTCGGTGATCCATGTCTCGGAGATATCCAGTTTGCGCTCCACCAGCGCATTCAAACGGCCTTGCAGGATGGCCTTATCCTCGGGCGCCTCGGGCATGTTGAAATCAAGACGCCCCTTATCGGCGGCAATCCCGCCCCCCGTCACAGGCAAGGGGATCACGACCGAGAGCAGATGCAAGGCGGTATGGATGCGCATATGACCATAGCGCCGTTCCCAATCGAGGCGTTGTTCCACCTCCGCGCCCACGGGCGGCAATTCGGCGGCATCCGCGGGCACCAGCACAATCGTGCCGCCCTCGCCCTTGACGGCCATCGCGATGGTGATGCGCCCACCTGTCCAATGCAGCATGCCGCTATCGCCAGGCTGGCCGCCGCCGCGTGCATAAAAGATCGTCTGGTCAAGGACGATCCCGCCTTCCTCGGTCAGGGCCACAACTGTGCCCATAGCGGTTTTGCGATAGGCGTCTTGAAGAAATAATGGCTCAGTCATCGCCAGTCTCTCCATCCTCTTTGGGCGGCATGGTGCTGGTTTGGGCTTTGCCGCCCGCCAGCAAGGCCTCGGGATTGCGCAACCAGATATCGCGCTGCGCGAAGGGGATTTCGATGTTTTCCTCTGTAAAGCGCTTGGCGATGGCGTGATTCATCTCGGACAATACGGTCAGTTTGAAATTCACATCCCGCAGGATTGCGCGGATTTCGAAATCAAGCGAATCCGCGCCAAACCGCATGAAAACCACACTGGGTTTGGGGTTAAGCAGAACCATCGGATTGGCCTCGGCGATCTCTTGCAAAATACCCGCGACACGCTCGCTATCGGTGCCATAGGCCACGCCCACAGGCACAATCACGCGGCCTGCATTGTTCTGGTGGGTCATATTCACCACCACGCCCGAGATCAGATCAGCATTGGGAATGATCACATCCGAGCGGTCAAAGGTCTCGATCCGTGTCGAGCGGACCGAGATCTCACGCACCAAGCCCATCCGGCCATTCACCTCGATCCAGTCACCATCCTTGATCGGACGCTCCACCAGCAAGATGATGCCCGAGACGAAATTCGAAACGATGGTTTGCAGACCAAAACCGATACCAACCGAGAGCGCACCCGCAACAATCGCAAGCGAGCTGAGGTCGATCCCCGCCGATGTAATCGCCAGAAGCGCCGCCAGTGTCACACCGATATAGCCCGTGCCCGTGACCAGCGCGTTTTGCCCTCCGGGGTCGAGTTTTGTTTTGGGCAAAAGGTTATTGCGCAGAGTACTTTGCACGACTTTGGTAACCGTATAGCCGATACCGAATATCGTCGCGAATATGATGAAATTCGTGGGCGAGATGGTGATGCCACCTGCCGAAAACCCCGAGAGGAATTGCGACCACAGATCGCTCAACTGGGCGACGCGCACCCCCCAGATCAAGGCGAAAAACGGAAGCGAGATCAGCACAAGGACAAAGCCGATCAAGGTGGGGATCAGAGCATCTTCCAAATGCTCGTTCTGGCCTGTCAGCAGACCGTAAGCATCGCTGACCAAGCGCTGCAAAACCCCGATAATCGCCAGAAGCGCCAAGCTGAAGCTCATGGGTTGCAGAAAGCTTGAACCAGCGGTGAAATAGCCGATCCCTGCCAAAACTGGCCCGATCAATCCAAGCGCGATGACCCCGCGCCCCAAAACGCCATACATCCGCGAGACCACCGTCGGCTCTTGGTTCTCGACCCGCGAATTGCGCATATGCGCCAGAAGAAAGCGCCCCAAACGGATCAGCAAAAGCCCCGTGATCACCACAATCGGGAAGACCAGAACAAGGCGCGTCGCATCCTCGAAATTCTCAGCGCCCGAAATCGCGTTGATCACGACCCAAAGGCCGATCATCAAACCCAGAAGCATGGATGTTCGACGCCCGCGGGCGGTCTCAAGCTCGGGTAAATTCAGCGGCCGAAACGCGGTGTCGCGAAGGGGGAAAACCTGCCGCGACAACCAGATGGCCCCTGCCATGGTCAGGGTGAAGGGCACAATCGCATCAATCAACACGCCGCCGCGCAGGCCCAGAATACCACTGATCGAGACAGCCTCGATCAGACAGACAATGCCACCCACAGGGATGACGACCCTAAGGATCGACAGACCGAAGACTGTCAGACGCGCACCGGGTGAGTTGGCCTCATGGCTGATCGGCCCTTCCATGAACCGATCCACCCAAGCGCTGCCACGCGCCACCAAAACGCCGCCGAATACCAACAGGGCCAGAACCAAAGGCAAATTCGCGCGCAGTGCCGCCAATTGATCAGCGGCAAAGCTATAGGTGACAATCTCGCTGCCAAGCCCTTGCAGCCATTTGCCAACCGCGCTGGCCGCCCCCAGCCAATTGGCGGGATTAAGCGGCGATGGCCCCAAGGAGAGCAACTCGCCCGCCTGCCTGTCCGAGATGATCTGGTCAATCTCGGCAATCAGCCCTTGGGCCAGTTGCAAGGCTGCATCCGCCCGTCTGACAGGGGCCTCGGCCTCGCCAAGACTGGTGGCCAGTTCCGCGCGTTGCTCGGCAATTTCTGCAGGCTCGATCGAGCCATCCTCAGGCACAGGCCCCAAAGCGCTGATCTGGCTTTGTAGCGTGGCGATACGAGTTCCATTCAGCGATTGGGCCGCTTGAAACTGGGTGCGCCAACCAACCAATTCCTCACGCATCTGCTCCAGCAGCGAGTTTGAGGCCAAAGCCCCGTCAATCATCCGCTGCGCACGGTCCGAGACATCGGCCCAAGCCCCGTAATCAGGCGCTGTCTGCGTCTGGGTTTGCGCATGAGCCGACAGGCCAAGCAGCAGGGAAAAGACAAGCGCCAGCCCGATGGTCCAGATGCCCCGTGCCACTCGGTGGAAGGCGGACATCATTCAAACACACTCGGAACAGATTGCGCGGCCTGATCCAGCCAGCTTGGCACAGGCAGCCCCTTTTCCTTGAGGAATTCGGGATTATAGAGTTTCGACTGATAGCGCGTGCCATAATCGCACAAGATCGTCACGATGGTATGTCCTGGCCCCAAATCACGCGCCAGATGCATGGCGCCTGCGATATTCACCCCAGAGGAGCCGCCCAAACACAGCCCTTCCTGTGCCAGTAGATCAAAGACAATCGGCAAAGCCTCGGCATCTGGAATGCGGTAGCTGAAATCGGGGGTTAAACCTTCAAGATTGGCCGTGATCCGCCCCTGCCCGATCCCTTCAGTGATCGAGCTGCCGGGGGAATTCAATTCGCCCGTCGTATAGAAACTGTGCAAGGCGGCCCCTTCGGGATCGGCCAGACCGATCTTCACGCCTTTGGGCTGAAGCGCCTCAGCCACGCCTGCCAGCGTGCCGCCCGAGCCGACCGCACAGATAAAGCCATCAACCTTGCCCTCTGTCTGCGTCCAAATCTCGGGGCCTGTTGTCTCGATATGGGCCTGCCGATTGGCGGTATTGTCGAATTGATTGGCCCAAATCGCGCCATTAGGTTCGGTCTTGGCCAATTCGGCGGCCAACCGCCCCGAATAGCGCACATAGTTATTCGGGTTTTTGTAAGGCGCTGCAGGCACTTGAACCAATTCGGCCCCTGCCAAGCGCAGCATATCCTTCTTTTCCTGACTTTGCGTCTCGGGGATGACAATCACTGTCTTGAACCCCAACGAGGCCCCCACAAGCGCAAGCCCGATCCCTGTATTTCCAGCCGTGCCCTCAACGATCGTACCGCCCGGTTTCAGCAAGCCCTTAGCGACCGCATCCTTGATAATATAGAGCGCCGCGCGGTCCTTGACCGATTGGCCAGGATTCATGAATTCCGCCTTACCCAGAATCTCGCAACCTGTTGCGTCGCTCACCTTATTGAGGCGGATCAGCGGGGTGTTTCCGATTGTATCGGACAGGTCGGAATGGATATTCATGAAACTATCTCCAAAGAGCACAATGCGTGTCCTACAGGGATAGGGGCCGCGTGCGGCAAACTCAAGCACGAAGCCGCGCAAACCCGCCCCCGCATGCAGAGCCTAGCCGCCCCCCCGCAGGCGCGCGCGGTTCGCCATCAACCATTGCGCCGACAGCACCAATGGGGCCACGCGCAGCTCATCCGCGTTGAGCATTTCGGCGAAAACCTCGAAGGGCAGGATATAGCTCTGGATATCCTCCCCCTCGGCGGCCAGCCCGCCCAAACCCGTCACGTCATCTGGCAAATCCGCAATGCCAATATAGGAAATCAGCACCTGCGCCAGCACGCCCGGGGTGGGGTAATAGCGCCCCACATAATGCAGATCGCTCAGGGTCACGCCTGCCTCCTCAACCGCTTCGCGGCGCGCGGTTTCCTCATAGCTTTCGCCCGGATCATTGATGCCCGCCACAGGCTCCAACATCCAAGGATGGGGATCGCCATGGGCGTAAACGGCATGGCGGAACTGCTCGATCAAAAGAACGCGATCACGTTTCGGATCATAGGGCAGAACCGTCACCGCATCCCCTGCCCTCAGAACCATGCGCGAATGATCGGGCGAGGCCGTGCCATCAAACCGCTTAAAGCGCATATGGGCCTGTTCCAGTGTGAAGAACCCGTCATGGACATAGTCGGTCTGGATCAGATCAACATCGCCCGCCCCCAAACCGCTGCCGATACGCGGGCTGCGGTCCAATTCGCGCGCCCTGAGCAGCGATTGCGCGCGTGATCCGATCACACCAAAGCGGTGACGCAGCTCCTCATCGCTGATCTTGCCGAAAAGCCGCATGATCTCGGTCGCTGCGATCACGCTAAACTCGCCCCATTGCGCCTGCCAATCGGCCAGATCAAAGGGGGAAGCGGCAACCCAAGGGGCGTTTGGATCAGGCAAATAGACCAAGGCGGGGCGGCGTGTGCCCTCAACCTCCACGTCCAACTCATGCAGCGCATAGCCGAAGGGGCGTTCATAAAAATCAAGCCTTGCGCGAATGGCCTCACTGGCATCGCGCAGCAAAAGCCCCTGTGCCACCCCGCCCGCTTCGCGCTGGATCAGGGGGAAATGCTCATCCCTCGCCCAATAGGTGGCGAACCCATCCAACTTCGCTGGCGTCAGCGAAACAGGACCGCCTGCCACAACATCAAGCAGGGCTGCATGCCGCAGCGTGCCATAGAGGAAGATATCGGGCATGTCCTAACTCTCCCCTTGGCCCCCAAGCTGCGCGATCTTACGCTTTCTCGGGCCGTTTCACCGTAATCTGGGTCACATCGCAATTGGCAAAACGGAAGGTCGAGGCACAAGATGTCAGATAGAAATTCCACATCCGGCGGAATCTGTCATCAAAGCCAAGGGCGGCCACCTCACTCCAGCGCGCGTTGAAGCTGTCATACCAGCGGCGCAGGGTCTTGTCATAGCTCTGCCCGAACTCAATTGAACGCTCCACCTGAAGCCCTGCCCGCTGCACCTGCGCGCGCAAGACAGAGGGGCTGGGAAGCATGCCACCTGGAAAGATATATTTCTGAATGAAATCAACGCCTCGCTTATAGACCTTCCAGCGCCGATCCTCGACGGTGATGATCTGAAGCGTCGCCATCTTACCAGGCTTCAGCCGCTCGCGCAGCGTGTCGAAATAGATCGGCCAATATCTCTCACCCACGGCCTCAAACATCTCGATCGAGGCGATCCCGTCATAAAGCCCCCGTTCATCGCGGTAATCGAGCATTTTGATCTCGACCATATCCGACAGCCCCGCCTTGGCGATACGCTCCACCGCGTAATCATGCTGTTCTTGCGATATCGTCAGCCCCGTGACCCGCAAACCCCGTTCCTTGGCGGCATATTCCGCAAACCCGCCCCATCCACAGCCGATCTCCAGCACATGATCGCCCGCCTGCACGCCCATCTGATCCACCATGGAGGCATATTTGGCCTGTTGCGCAGCTTCGGTCGTCTCTTCCCCCGTCTCAAAAAGCGCCGAGGAATAGGTCATGCTCTCATCAAGCCAGAGCCTGTAGAACTCATTGCCCAGATCATAATGCGCCGAGATATTTTTGCGCGCCTGCCGCTTGGAGTTCGATTGCAACCAGAAGCGGAAATTCTCAAGGGCGCGGATCAGGCCAAGCCCCAGAAACCCGTCATACACCTCTTCATTATCGGCATGCACAAGGTCCATGAAGGCCTGCAAATCGGGCGTGGACCACCATCCATCCAGATAGGCATCACAAAACCCCAAATCCCCTTCGCGGATCAAGCGCGCAAAAAGATCGGTATTTTGAATATGCAGTTCCGCCACGGGGCCATCCGAGGCCCCTTCAATGCGAAACACGCGACCATCGGGCAGGATCATATCCAACTGCCCATGCTCAATGCTCTGTGCTTTTTGAAAAACGGCTTTGAAATAGCGCGGCAGCCCCGCTTCCCCATCCGTACTCGTTCTAATCGTCAAAGCCTTCTCCCCAAGTCTTGTGCTCTTTTTGGCGCATTAAACCACCCTCTCACAAGGGCTTTTCATCTCTCAAATTATCAAAATCCGCGCGTCTCATAGGCCTGAAGCGCGCGGCTGCGCCCCTCCTTGGCCGAGACAATCGGATGATCGGGATACGGGTCAATCGCGGACATGGACCAGTTTTTCGGGATAGCCTCGAAATAAGACAGCGCCTGCGCCCCCGCTTTGGGGGCCAGTTCCGCCACCCATCTGCGCCGATAGCGGCCTGATTTGTCGAATTTCTCGGCTTGTGTTTCGGGGTTGAAGACGCGGAAATAAGGTGTCGCATCAGGCCCCGAGCCTGCCGACCATTGCCACCCCATCGCATTGGCGGCGGGGTCCCAATCCACAAGGCACTCCTCGAACCATTTCAATCCCAGCTTCCAATGCATCTGCAGATGTTTGGTCAGATAGGAGGCCGCAATCATCCGCGCCCGATTATGCATGCGGCCCGTCACATACATCTCGCGCATCGCGGCATCGACCACTTCCATACCCGTGCGCCCGCGCATCCATGCCTGAAATTGCGGATCGCTGGCATCGGTATTCCACGCAAAACCATCCCATTCAGGCCGCCAATTGGAGCGGGTGATATGCGGGGTGTGATAGACCAGATGATAGGAAAAATCGCGCCAGATCACCTCTTTGAGGAAGGTCTCTGCCCCCGCTTTGCCCTCCTGCATGGCGCGCGCGCCCGCATGCCAGCAGGTCCGCGCCGATATCTCGCCATAGGCCAGATTTTCCGACAAAAGCGAGGTGCCGTTCTCAGCCAAAGCATCGCGCATCTCGACATAGCCCTCGACACCGCTCTCGATAAAGCTCTCAAGCCGCGTCAACGCCGCCTCTTCACCGATATTGAGATGCCCGCGCACCACATCCGCGCCACGCCGCATGGCATGGCCCAAGCCCCAATCCGCGATCGCCTCTCTTTCGGGCCAGGATGAAGGCACTGCCAGTTTCGGCAGTGAAAGCGCTGGCGCCACATCCCGCCCGCGCAGCGTTTTCCAGAACGGGGTGTAAACCTTGTAGAACCCGCCCGTACCTGTCTGCACCGTCCAAGGCTCATGAATAACATGGCCTGCATGGCTGACAGCCTCCAGACCATCCGCCTTCAAGCCTGATTTGACCGCCTCATCGCGCGCACGCGCCTCAGGGTCATAAAGCCTGTTCCAATGGATCTCGCGCGCGCCCGTCTCGCTCATCAGCGCCCGCAACACCTCCAGCGCCGGCCCGCGCCGACAGACCAAGCCGCTGCCCGCCTCGCGCAAGCTTTGGGCAAAGGCCTCCGCCCCCAATCCCAAACGCCATTTCGGCGCTGCACCATGGGCCTCGACCACCTCATCACAGATAAACACAGGGATCACAGGCGCACCGCTGGCGCAGGCCGCGCTCAGTGCAGGGTTATCACGCAGCCTGAAATCACGGCGCGTCCAGAAAATGACAGGGGGCTTGCTCATATCGCCAATCGTTTTTGTCTTACCCATGCCAATCTAGCGCAGGCCGCGCGGGTTCAAGCCCTGATTGCGTTTCGCGTTACGATTGCCCCAGATCGAGCCGAGTGAAACCCAAATTCTAACGCGAAACGCTGTCTTTCATCTTTCCAAAAATACGACAGGCCTCAACCCAAGCCCTCACGCGGTCACATCAACCACAACGCGGCCCCTGACACCGCCTTTCAGGATCGATTTTCCAAGCGCAGGCAATTCCTCAAGCCCCGCAGGCACAATCATCGCCTCCAGCTTATCCATCGGCAGATCGCGCGCGATCCGCTCCCATGCGCGCAGACGGTTCTCATAGGGCTGCATCACACTGTCGATCCCCAACAGGTTCACGCCCCGCAGAAGGAAGGGAATGACCGTGGCAGGCAAGCCCGCGCCCCCCGACAGACCAACAGCCGCAACCGAAGCGCCATATTTCATCTGGCCCAAAACCCGCGCCAGCATATCGCCGCCAACCGCATCCACGCAGCCCGCCCATGTTTCGGCCTCCAAAGGGCGCTTGACCGTCTCGTTCAATTCTGAGCGCGCAACAATCCGCGACGCCCCCAAACCTTCCAGATAGGCAGCCTGCTCGGGCCGTCCTGTAACGGCCGCCACCTGATAGCCCAGATTGGCCAGAATGGCCGTGGCCACCGAGCCGACACCGCCTGCAGCCCCCGTGACAAGCACTTCGCCCTGATCGGGCGACAGCCCGTGATCTTCCAAAGCCATGATCGCCAGCATCGCAGTAAACCCTGCCGTACCTACGGCCATTGCGGCGCGCGCGCTCAGACCCTGTGGCAATGGCACCAGCCAATCCGCCTTGACCCGCGCTTTCTCGGCATAGCCGCCCCAATGCGCCTCACCCACGCGCCAGCCTGTCAGGACAACCGGATCGCCCGCTTTATAAGCAGGGTTATCCGACTGCGCGACTGTGCCCGCAAAATCGATGCCCGGAACATGAGGGTAATTGCGCACCAAACCACCGCCCGGTCCAACGCAGAGACCGTCTTTGTAATTCACCGTGGAATATTCAACCGCGACCATCACATCGCCCTCGGGCAACTGCGCCTCGTCGAGCTGCTGAACCGAGGCCGATGTTTTTCCCTCATCATCCTTTTGCACCACCAAAGCGCGAAATGTCATCTCATGTCCCTCTCGTTTAACGGTGAAATCACATTAGAGTCACACCGTAATATATTGTAATTAATTCCAGAAATTCTCATGCACGGTTGCCGCGCGCGTTTCATCTGGCAATTGCACCTCGATCTCTGATCCCTCATCCCAATGGGTCAGGCGCACCATGCCCACGGCCACATTGGTTTTGAAATCGGGCGACCAAACCGCCGAGGTCACCTGCCCCACGCGTTTGCCTTTTGAGGTCAAAATCCAAGGTCTGTCACATACGGGGATCTTGTCGCCCTCAATGGCAATCGCGCGCAGCTGTTTGACAGGGCCTTCCTTGGACACCCGCAACAGCGCATCCCGCCCGATACAGCCAATCGCCGTCTGGGTGTTGCAAAACCGGCCAAGCCCACATTCATGCGGCGTGTTATCGGCCGTCATGTCATTGCCATAGCTGAGCAAACCGCTCTCGATCCGTTCAATCGCATTGGGGCAGCCTGCATGCACATCCAAAGGTTTGCCCGCTTCCATCAAAGCATTCCAAAGGGGCATCCCGATATCACTGCCATCGACATAGATCTCGAAGCCGCCCTGTTTGGAATAGCCCGAGCGCGCAATGGCCATATCGCGACCCTCGAATGTGAACCAGCCAAAGCGGAAGAAGCGCAAATCGCGGATCGCATCCCCAAAGACATCGGCCATCAAATCATCGGCCTTTGGCCCCTGCACCGCCAGCGGCGAGACATCGGGCTCATTGATCAACACATCCAGACGATAGCCATAGGCAATGCCTTTGACCCATAGCAGCATGTCGCTATCGGCCAGCGAAATCCACCAGCGATCCTCGGTCAGTTTCAGCACGACAGGGTCATTCAACATGCCGCCTGTCTCATCCACCACAGGCATATAGTAACATTGGCCGGGCAGCATGCCGCGAAGATCGCGCGGGGTCAGCATCTGGACAAGCCGCGCAGCATCGGGGCCACGGATTTCGACCTGACGCTCGCAAGCGACATCCCAAACCTGAACGGCTTCCTTCAGATGATGGTAATCCTCCTCCAGTGAGCGGAAAACCGTGGGCAACAGCATGTGGTTATAGACCGTATAGGCTTTGACGCCTGCGGCCTCGACACCATCGGAAAACGGGGTGCGCCGGATGCGGCGCGAAGGCGAGAGTGATGCCATATGCGTTTACTTTCCTTGAGGACCAATCCAGTCGATCTGGCAAATCTCGGCCGAGCGGCCATCGAAATCCCACACACGGCCAAAGGCGCGCACGCGGCCTTTGGTGGCGGTGGCCACGGTGATATCAGGCCCCATCCAATAGCCTGTATTGGTCACCACGATATCTTCATCGGGGTTATTACCTTGCACAGGCACAACCTCGCCCTGAATGAAGCGGCCCACCATCAGGCGGCGCGCAGGGCCTTCATTCTCAAAGACCACGGGCGCACGCTCGGCCCCCAGAAATTCGCTGACCAGAACCGAGAACAGACCCGTGGTGCCCTTGGCCTTGCCCGAGAAGATATTGAGAAGCCCTTCATAGGCCTCATAGGAGGCACGCTCGTCGATATAGGCGGCCGCTTTCCAATTGCCGCGCGCCATCAAGCCCGGGATCTCTAGGACAAGCCCGACATTCAGGCCCGAGATATCCTCATCGCCATAAAAGCCCTCATCAATGCGCACCCCTGCCCATGCCTGACAATAGCCTTCGGTCGGGGCATGTTTGCCAAGGCTGACCACGCAAGGGCAAAACACGGTGCAATTGCAATTCAGGATCAACTCGCCCTTGATCGCCCAAGGCACCGTGCCAAGCGCTGTCGGCTTGGCGTCAGGATGCCTGTTTGATATCTTGGCGGGCGCAATTATCTTTTCAGCAGTCATTTCGGGGTCCTTCCTCAAGTTCCCATGAGGCCGAGCCACAGCCCTGCCCCCATAAGTGAAACGCCTAATGGGCGTGTAATGTAGCGGCCCAGTTCGGGCAGTTTTTCCAAAATCATCAAAATGGTTGCCAGCCCCATAAAGGCGAGGTTCATCACCCCGCCGACAAAGGCCAAAAGCATCAAAGCCGCGCAGCAGCCGACACAGACCGCCCCAAGGCGCAGCCCCATCGCAAAGGGGCCATCTGCCCAATGCGACATGAAAAAGGTCAGCGGCGCGCGGCATTTCGACAGGCAGGCCTCTTTGAGAGGCGTGAATTGATAGGCCCCCGCGGCGATCAACAGCAGCCCCGAAAACAGGCTTGATCGGCTATCGCCCAAGGCCGAGACCAGATCAGCTTGGAACAAAACGAATTGCAGGGCCGCGGCAAGGATGGAAAAGCCGATCCAGACCAGCATATAGCCGCCGACCAAATGGCCAAAACTGGTATCGGTCGTATGGCCAAGGTCGTCATAGGTGGCAAAAGCGGGCAAGGCTGTGGGGGCCATCATCGCCGCCGACATCAAGACCCACATCAAGGTGATCCGCGCAAAGCCCGCCGCGTCTGGCGTCAGCGTGCAAAGCCCCGCCCAGAATTCGGCCCCGTAAAGGGCGGCACCCTCGCGCATGATTTGGGGGGCGGCCATGGCAAACAGCGCGGCCCATCCCAACAGGATCAAGGCAAAAAGCGTGAGCCAATGCGGTGCTGCCATTGCACGGATGCGTGATGCGATCACTGACGTAGCCCTCCCCGACTCACCTTGTTTTCGCTTGCCAACCTTGATGTCAGACATTTAAATGTCTGACAAATGAAAATCGATCCAAATTCCTCCGCCGATCTTTCGGCGCAAATTGCCAAGGCGATCCGCGATGCGATCATCTCAGGGCAATTGATTGTAGATGAGCGTCTGCCGTCCGAGGCGGAGCTTTCCGAGCAATTCGACGTGTCGCGCCCCACGGTACGTGAAGCGCTCAAGCGGCTGGCGGCGCAATCGCTGATCCGCACGCAGCGCGGGGCCTTTGGCGGGGCCTTTGTGAACAGGCTGTCCTATCTCGATGCCTATAACCATCATATCACAACATCAACGCTGCTGCTCAGCATGAATGAGGTCAGCTTTGATGTGGCCTGCGAGGCGCGCTTTGCCTTGGAACGCGCCTGTGCGCCCTTTGCCGCCGAACGGCGCAGCGCCGATCATCTGGCCACGATGCGCGCCGAGATTCACCGCCAATCCCAACCGGGCCTAAGCGACGAGAGCTTTTGCGCATCGGATGTCGCGCTCCATAGGGCTTTGGTGGATGGTGCGGGCAACCCCGTGATGGCCTATCAATTGGCCGGTGCCGTCGAGGCGATGCAGCCCTTGATGAATATGATCACCTTCACCGCCCGTTCCCGCGAGGCGATCGTTGCGATCCACACCAATATCACCGATGCCATCGAGGCGCGCGATGGCGAGGGCTGCACCGCCGCCTTAAGCGCACTTGAGGCCTATACCAAGGATTTGGCGCGCTCGGTCATGGCCGCGCGGGACAAAGCGCGCGAGGCCGCACCAAGCACATGAGACCCCTTGCGAGACAGGCTGGCCTCTCCTAGGCTCATGGCCAGTTTGCCACCCTCCATATCACCTAAGGGGACATCATGAAGAAACATCTGGCTCTTGGCACCACCCTCGCTTCCCTCGCCGCTCTTCCTGCCTTTGCGCAAGACGACAGCCTGCTCGTCTTTGACTATTCCGGCTTTGAAGACCCCAGCTTTCACCAGCCCTATATCGACGCCCATGGCGACAGCCCCAGCTTCGTGTTCTTCGGCGATGAAGACGAGGCCTTCCAGCGTCTGGTTTCGGGCTTCACGGCTGATGTGACCCATATCTGCGCAGGCTCCGTGCCGCGTTGGCAGGCCTCTGGCATCATCGAGCCTTGGGATACCGCCCGTATCGAGGCTTTTGCCGATCTCGACAGCTCGCTCGTGGGGCAGGATGTGATTGCGGGCTCGGCTGATCTGTATTTCCTGCCAGTGGATTACGGCACCACGGCCGTCACCTATAACACCGATGAAGTCACACCCGATCAGGTCTCCTCGCTGGCGGTCTTCACTGACCCTGCTTTTGCAGGGCGTTTGTCGATCCCTGACAATGTGGATGACGCCTTTGCGCTGGCCTATCTGGCCACAGGCGTGACCGATTGGACCGATGCCACAGATGCCCAATTCGAGGCCGCCGCCGATTGGCTGCGCTCTATCCATGAAAACCTGCGCACCTATTGGACCGACCCCGCTGAATTGGGCCAATTGATGGGCTCGGGCGAGGTTCTGGTGGCTTGGGCATGGAATGAAGTGCCCGTGGCCATGGCCGATGAGGGCTTCCCCGTGGGCTATGAGCGCAACACGACCGAGGGCACAAGCGCGTGGCTTTGCGGCTATGTGAATATGGTCGAGGCCCCTGGATCAGAAGACCGCGCCTATGACTATGTCAACGCGATGCTGAACCCCGCCTCGGCGCAAGGCCTGCTGGAAGGCGGCTTTGGCACGGCGAATGCGGCGGCGCTGGCGTCATTGGGCGAGGACACTTTGGAAGCCAATGGTCTGGGCACGGTCACAGTGCCCGTTCTGGCGCAATTGCCGATCTCCAATGATCAACGCGAGCGTCAGGCAGAGGCCTTTGAGCGGATCAAAGCGGGCTTCTGAGCAAAGCGGTGAGCGAGACAAGAGACGGGCGCCCCACGGGGCGCCTGTTTTTGTTGGGAGGGGGCAAATGAGACCTTATTAGAAAATTCACCAGACGGCGGCGAAAGATTCTTGATCAGATAGTCTCAAAAGACGAACATGATCGCAGAAGGCCTACTAATTGGGATGTGTTGGAGGATAGCAATAAAGTGTTTTTACGAGAACCGCGCGTGGTATTTATTGGAACAACTGATAGTTTTAGTGAAACGCCTGACTTGCAACCATATATCAAACTAAGCGATCAATTTCGTAGCGAAATAGCCCCTGATGCGGCTTTTAGAATACGAGCCCTACCTAACGACGATAGTCATTTGGCATACGCTAAGAGGCAATTCGCACGAACTGCCTGCGGCCTTGAGTTCTCTGTAAGTCTACGAAACGGCGTGTTGCAGCAATATAAATCTCATACTTTAGGCTATCTTGCCGAACAAGGCGTCTCTAGAGAAATGGCTTCACGCCGAAGTAGCATCGGTTCGGGCAGCGAAAGCACAATGGACATAGTTTTTAATAGAACTCTGTTCGATGATTTAATGCTATTCTCTCACATTTGCGTTGTTTCTGGCATCCTTGCTCAGCAGGGAAACTTCTTCTCGCGATCCAATGCCGCCGTGATATCTAATCGCGAAACTCGACGCTATACAGATTTTCCAATTTATATGAGTATGAAACACATCCAGCCGGAAAGATTCTCTCTAGAGAAACTCGATCTAGCTGAGACAATCTCTTTCGTCCTCAAAGCATCCGAGAACGGAAACCTCAGAGAACTCAATCCTTTCATAAGGGGCCTCAATTACCTTATTAATGCACTCTCGCATGGACACCACTCTGCCTCGACCTTGTTATGGGCAGTATCGGCTATAGAATGCTTCCTTAAAAATCCCAATGAGAGATCAACAACGGAGCTCCTAGCTGGACGGCTTCGGGCGCTATTAGAAGGCGAAAATGAAGACAATGCCGTAGGTGAGTTCCGTAAATTGTATAGATTTCGAAGTAACTTCCTGCATGGAGCGCAAAACATTCCAATCTGGATTGGTGGAGCGCTTCTTTTCCCTAAAGGCCTTCAAAAGCCAGATCAAACTCTTGGCACCTTGCAAGAGAGCTCGACTGCTATCGCAATCGCCTTAAAGGTCGCTCAAAAGATGATCCAGCGTCGCATGGTAGAATTAGAATGGGAAACTCGCCTCCGGATGCGGTCGGACTAGAGCTATCTCGATCGCATCTAAGATTAACACATGACTCAGTCTGTAAATTGTTCAGATAGGCATCAGGTCTTCGTACGGAAGCGGACGTCAGTCCAAGCTGCAACGAACGTCCGCTTCCCGCCTCCCCCACCCCCCCCTTCCCATCCGCCCCCATCATCCCTATATTCCATCCTGTCTCCTTCGGGGGGCTATGGACATAAACGCGCTCGTAATAAGCGGATCGGACCCGGGGGCGGTACCCGGCGGCTCCACCATACACCCGTCATTTGCGGATCATGGGGCCGAAACAGGATCGACGAACGTCTAAAGGGGTTAGCTTTGTCTCGGTGAGATACCACCGTTATCGGTTCAAATCGTACAGTTGCAAATGACAACCGTGCTCCGGCAATGGCTCTGGCTGCGTAAGCAGTTCGGGTCGCCGAAACTAAGCCCTTACGCCTAGCCGCGTAAGGCGGGGTTCGCAGGCACCTGGCAACAGAAGCCTGCACTTCCCCCCTAACCTGCGGTCCACATAGCCGCCTGATTTGGCCAATAGTGATCCACAGCCCCCCCTTGGCGCGTAAACCCTTTGAACGACAGGGGAGCAGACGATGGGAATCGGTGCCACGACAATTGAAATTATCAACTATCTGGTCGCGCTTGCGACGGTTGGTCTGGGGCTTGCGGGCTGGCTTGCGCCGCGCTGGACGATGGATGTGCTGGATATGAAGGCAGGGCCCACCAATATGGCCTTTACCGAGGTCTCGGCGGCATCGGGCTGTTTGTTTGTGGGGCTCGGGCTTGGCGCGATTGCGCTGAATGACCCGCTGGCGTGGATCATCATGGGCTTTGCCTATACGGGCGCGGCCATCGGGCGCGTTACCTCGATTTTTCGCGATAATGCGGCCTCGCGCCAAAGCTGGACCTTCTTTTCCGCCGAGGCGCTGCTGGCCTCTTGGCTGGTCTTTGCAAATATCTGATCCGTAAGCCCCACGCGCGGCCCCTGACCTGCTTTCAATCTTTAACGAATCTTCTATGGTAAACGCAGCTGCCCCAGAGGATCGCCCCCCTATGACCGAAGACGCCCCAGATTCCTCAATTCCCTATGGGAAGCTCATGCATAGCGCGATGCGGCGTCTGATCCAGACGGTTTTGACCGATGTGGCCAGCCATGGCCTGCCGGGAAAACACCATTTTTTCATCAGCTTCGACACCCAACACCCGCATGTCGATATCGCCGATTGGCTGATGGAGCGCTATCCCGAAGAAATGACCATCGTGATCCAGCATTGGTTCGATGCCTTGATCGTGGATGATGACGGTTTTTCGATCACGCTGAATTTCGGCGATAATCCCGAAGCCTTGCGCGTGCCCTATGATGCGATCCTGACCTTTGTCGATCCATCCGTTGAGTTCGGGTTGCGCTTTGAGAGCATTATCCCCGAAGGCGGCCCCGATGATGACCCCGAGCCGCTGGATGAAGCAGACGAGGCCCCGATGGAAGAAAATGCCACCAGCCCCCGTCAGGAGGCGCAGGTCGTCAGCCTTGATCGGTTCCGAAAGAACCACTGACATACCCGCCCCGATATAAAAGTTTTTCAAGGGATGTGATGCTGCAATGCGCGATGATTTCCAACTCTTTATGGGCCAAATCCTGAGCAAGCCGCATCAGATCGTGGCGCTGGCCCCTTCATCCTCGCAGCTATGCGCCGAAATGGCCGCCGAGGTTGATCCCGAGGGCGACCATGTCATCGAATTGGGCGCGGGCACGGGCAATATCACCCAAGCCATCCTCGATACGGGCCTGCCCCCCTCCAATCTGCATTCCATCGAGATGAACCCTGTGTTCTGCGACAGGCTGCGCACCCGTTTTGACGGGGTGAACATTCACCAGATGAGCGCGGGCGATATCACCGATCTGGCCTTGGACAAGGTGCAATGCGTGATCTCGGGCCTGCCGCTTCTGTCGATGCCGCTTGAACTGCAACGCGCCATTATCGAGGGCAGCATCGCGCTGATGGGGCTGCATGGCAGTTTCGTGCAATTCACCTATGGCCCGAAACCCCCGCTGGCCCGCAGCCTCCAACAGGAGCTTGGCCTCAACGCACGCCGCAGCCGCAAGATTTGGCGCAATCTACCCCCTGCCCGCGTCTATCGCTTCGAGCGACAGATCGACGCCTGATCCGCCTTTGGCCCTGCCCAACTCCAATCAAGATATTGCGGGCAAGCGTTTTGAGCGGTATCTGGCATGCACTCGTAGACCGGAGAACACGCATGACCGCCACCCGTACCGAATCCGACAGCTTTGGCCCGCTTGAGGTCCCCAGTGACAAATATTGGGGCGCGCAAACGCAGCGCAGCCTGATGAATTTCCCCATCGGTTGGGAAAAACAGCCCGTTGCCGTCGTGCGCGCGCTTGGGGTGATCAAACGCGCCTGTGCCGAGGCCAATAAAGCTTCGGGCAAATTGCCCGCCGAACTGGCAGATGCGATGATCACCGCCGCGCAAGAGGTTATTGATGGCAAGCTGGATGAGCATTTCCCGCTGGTCGTATGGCAGACGGGTTCGGGCACGCAATCGAATATGAATTCCAATGAGGTCATCTCGAACCGCGCGATCGAGATTTTGGGCGGCGAGATCGGCTCCAAAACGCCCGTGCATCCCAATGACCATTGCAATATGGGTCAGTCCTCGAATGATACCTTCCCCACCGCAATGCATATCGCCGCCGCGATGACCGCGCGCGATGTGCTGCTGCCGGGATTGGATAAATTCGCCACTGTCCTTGAGGAAAAAGCGCAGGAATTCAAAGACATCATCAAGATTGGCCGCACCCATACGCAGGATGCCACACCGCTGACCTTGGGGCAGGAATTCTCGGGCTATGCCAAGCAAATCCGCAATGGCATTGCACGGATCGAAATGGCGCTTCCTGGCATCTATGAGCTGGCCCAAGGTGGCACGGCTGTGGGCACGGGGCTGAACACCGATAAGGGGTGGGACACCGAAGTCGCGGCCAATATGGCGCGCATCACGGGCCTGCCTTTTGTGACCGCCCCCAATAAATTCGAAGCCTTGGCCGCCCATGACGCGATGGTATTCATGTCGGGCGCGATCAAGACAACCGCCATGGCGGCCTATAAAATCGCCAATGACATGCGCTTTCTGGGCTCTGGCCCGCGCTCGGGGCTTGGTGAATTGATCTTGCCCGAAAACGAGCCCGGATCCTCGATCATGCCCGGCAAGGTGAACCCGACACAGGCCGAGGCCCTGACCCAAGTCTGTGCTCATATCCTTGGCAATGACGCAGCAATTGCTTTTGCAGGCAGCCAAGGGCATTTCGAACTGAACGTCTATAACCCGATGATGGCCTATAACTTGCTGCAATCCATGCAGCTTTTGGGCGATGCGGCGGACAGTTTCACGGAACGCATGCTCAAAGGCACGCAGGCCAATGTGGACCGGATTGAAAAGCTGATGCGCGAGTCGCTGATGCTGGTCACCGCTTTGGCCCCCACCATCGGCTATGACAATGCCACCACGGTTGCCAAGACAGCCCATAAGAACGGCACCACCTTGCGCGAAGAAGCCGTGAAATTGGGTTTTGTGGATGAAGAGACCTTTGACCGTGTTGTGCGGCCCGAGGATATGATCGGCCCCAAAGGCTAGGATAAAATCCATTTGGACAATCGGCGGGACGGCAATATTGCCGCCCCGTTCCATTTGGTTACTCTATCACTCCAACTTGCGGGGAAGACATGGCAAATCTCATCAATCTGAACCGCGCCCGCAAGGAACGTGACAAGATGAACAAGCGCGCGCAAGCCAATGAAAATGCTGTGCAATATGGCCGCAAGAAAGCTGATAAACTGCTGGATGCGACCCGTGATGAACAGGCGCGTAAATTACTGGATGGTCACAAGCTGGACCCCAATTCCGAGTATGAGCAGGAATGAATACACGTCCCCAAAAGCGCTCTTTGACCTTGCGGGGGCATCGCACATCGGTCTCGCTTGAGGATGTGTTCTGGGATGAATTCCGCCTGATCGCCGATGCGCGCGGGCAAGCCGTGAATGAATTGGCCGCAGAAATAGACGAGGCCCGAGGGGTCTCCTCGGGCCTTGCCACAGCGATCCGGTTATTCGTGGTGAACGAATTGCGCGCTCAGAGGGATGCGCGGTAAATCTTCTCGATATTGGCGCCAAGCGCTGCATCAAATTCCGCATCCGATTGGCCTGCATCAAGGCCTTGGGTCAAGGCGCGGCTGAAGCTGGCGATCATTGCGGGGATTTTGGCCAGACGGTCACATGCCACATCCGTGCTATAGCCGCCCGACAAGGCCACCACACGCAAGACATTGGGATGGATCGCGCAGTTTTCATAGGCGCGAGGATCTTCGGGGATGGTCAGCTTGAGCATCACTTCCTCGCTTGCCCCAAGCTGGTCGAGATGGCGGCTCAAAGCCTCGGCCAGATAGCTTTCTGCCTGCTCCTTGGAGCTTGAGTTGATATTCACCTCAGGCTCGATGATCGGCACCAGACCTGCGGCGCAAACCGCGCGGGCCAGTTCGAATTGTTGGGCAACAACGGCCTCGATTCCGTCGGCATTGGCCTCATGGATGACCGAGCGTTCCTTGGTGCCAAAAATGCCAAAGCCTTTGGCCACATCCAGCGTCTCGGCCAGACCATCAATGGGCTTGAGAAGCTGCACGCCATTGCTGGCCTCTTCAAGGCCTTTATCGATCTTCAGGAATGGCACGATGCCCTTATCATTCCACAAGACCTTGGCGACAGGCGCGCCTTTGATCGTCTCGCGCATCGTGCGCTCGAACAGGATCGCGCCCAGAACTTTTTCCGAGGTGAAATCGCGCGACAGGATAATGCGCTCGCGCATTTTCTGCATCAGGGCGAACATTTCGGCGTCATTGGCATAGGCATCCTCAGGGATGCCATAAAGCGCCAAAGCCTTCGGCGTGGAGCCGCCAGATTGATCAAGGGCTGCGATAAAACCGGTATCTGAAATGATCCGATCCCGCTGTGTACTGAAGGTCTGCGATTGATCAGTCATGGCTCAAAGCTCCCGAAATAGGCAGATATGAGCTATGGTCTAGGTGATGAATCCCCCTCTGGATAGAGGGGCGGACCACGTTTATCGCTAACAAAATAAAGGTTATCGCTAACAGGTGTCGCGTTTCTCAAGTTTTAGCCAAATGCCGTCTTTGGCCCGCACTGTCAGATAGGCCACGGGCACGGGTTCGCGCCCCTCAATCAACGAAAAACGGAATCGCCGCAGCAACATCGAGAGCAATAACGGCCCCTCAACCATGGCAAACCCCGCGCCTGTGCAAACACGTGCGCCCGCGGAGAAGGGAATATAGGCCTCGCGCGCGCATGTCTTGCCGTTCTCAGTGCTCCACCGTGCAGGATCAAACCCGTCAGGATTATCCCAGAGCCGCTCATGCCTGTGCAAATGCCAAGGCGAGATCACCATCTGGCTTCTCAGGGGGATGTCACGCTCTCGAAATTGCTCGGGGCAGCTTGTCTCGCGCACCATCATCGGAACGGGCGGATAAAGCCGCAAGCTTTCGCGAAAGACATCACGGCTGAGTTTCAATTTGGACAGGACCGCGAAATCCGCGCCCTCGTCCAACACCCGCGCCTCCTGTGCCAGACGCTCCTGCCAGTCGGGATACATGGCCAGCAGATAGAGCGTCCACCCAAGCGCCGAGGCGCTGGTTTCATGCCCCGCCAGAAAGAAGATCGCCACTTGGTCGATCATCTCCTCGGTGGTGAAGCAGATGCCCGTTTCAGGGTCAGGGGTGGTCATGATCTTGGTGGCCAGATCATCAGGGGCTGTGCCTGCCTTGATCTCCTCCATCCGCCTTGCGGTCAATTCACCGATCAACCCACGGATCGATCGCGCGGTGGTTTTGGTGCGCCGCTTGAACCCGCGCGGCATCCAGCGCGGCAGGGGCAGGAAAGCGGCGATATTCAGGATCGGCTGGGTGCGCTGGTAGGCACGAAACTCATGAAAAACACGGGTGGCCAATTCATCTTCGATCGGGATCGAGAAGAGCGTGCGAAAGATCACATCGGCGGCGGCATGGCTCATCTGCTCTTCCACCTCAACCATGCCTGAGGGCATTTGCTCCACTGCGCGCTCACCCGCGGCCCAGATGGCAGGAAAGGTATCGCGCAGGCGGCCGCCCTCAAAAGCGGGGTCAATGATGCGGCGCTGGCGTTTCCAGACCTCACCATTGGTCAGGAAGACGGAATTTCCCAACAAGGGGCGCAACCCCTCGCCCACACGGTCCGATTTCGGGAAATCATCAGGGCGGGTCTTGAGCAGCTCGGCCACTAGATCAGGCTGGTTCACCAGATAGGAGCGGAAAAACGGCGTGCGAAACTCGGCCATCCAAGCGCGGTAGAGGCGCGCGGGCTGCGCCGAGAGGATATCCTGCCGAAACAGCCGCAAATACCGCCAGAGCGAGACGCGATCAGGCCGCGCGCTTGGTTTGGGTGGCAGGCGGCTCATGCGGCGATATCCCTGAAGCGGTTCACAGGCGTCTCGATCACGCTTTTTGAGGGCGCACGGGTGGCATAGCGGGTGGCAAGGCTCAAAGGGCCCGCGGTGATCTGGAAATAGTCGTAATCGCGCGGCGCATCAAAGGCGTTGAGATATTGGAAATGCAGCTCAAAAAGCCGCCAGCGCATGGCCGCCCAAGTCTCGGGCTTGAGCGATTGGGAAAAGGCGGCTGAGATCACAAGGGGCCAGCGTTTTTCCGCAGGGGCCACGCCCGTTACCGCTACAGGGTCGCAAAGCGCAAAGGAACACCCATCGCCCGGCGCTGTGACATCCACCCATGTGATCGCCTCACAGCTTGCGAGATAGGCCAGATCAGCCCGAAGGCGCTGTGCTTTGGGCAGGAAGCTGACCATCGGCACCACATGGCCCAAACTCAGCAAAGCAAGCTTCGGCCCGTTTGGCGGCAATTTGCCCGCGCGGATCAAATCGGCCAGCATGGAGACCGCGATATATGCGCCTGAGGAATGCCCCACCACCAAGACCTCATCCACATCCTCCCGCAGGGCTTGGGCGATCCTGTCTGCAAAGGCGGCCATGCGCTCCTCCTGCGCGGGGGGATAAGCCCCTTTGAGCCGCGCCGAGAATGCGTAGTCATGCATCAGGTAATAGGCCAGCAGGTGATCGCGCTTTTTGAACCAGTGCAACATGCCCCAGATCACGAAAGGTGCCATCACAAGGCCAAAGACCGTGAGGGGAATGCCGATCAAAACGGCGGAAGCATACGCCACCGCATAGGCAAACCCCCAGCCTGCCAGCAGCGCAAGGGCAAGCTGCCCCAGTAGGACCAGAACGGGGTAAAGCGCTGCAATCACGGGGCCTTTTCGCAAACGGGCCAGTCGGAACAAAGCGCCCGACCCGATATAAATCCATGCTGTGCGCAGCAATTGCCAATAGGTCGCTACAATCCCCGTTCCCATGGAGGCGCGCACGATATCGGCCCAATACATCACCTCAATCTCGGCCTCGGTTTTATGGCCGTTGATCTCGGCGCTCACATGCCAGCCGAATGTCGCATCGCTTTGCTTGGGACCCATCGCAATATCATAGGCTGAAATCTCGGCCTGTTTTGCGCATTCGCGCCTATAGCGCTCGCGATATTTGCGGGGATGCACGGGATCATAGCCGGGGACATACATCACCCGACGCGTTTTGACCTGTTGACCTGTGCTCTCACTGCTCATGGGGCCAGAGTAACGTCTAAATCGGGCAAGGAAATGGCGAAATCAGCCAAGCAGCGCGAGGGCGGGGAAAGTCTCGAGCAGCCAGAAGGAAAAGGCCGAGAAGGCCCCCGTCAAAAGTGCGAGGCCAACCGCCACCAAAAGCAGGCCCATGATCCGCTCAATCAGGCGCATATGGCGCTTCATGCGGGTCATCACCCCTGTGGCGCGCTCGATGAAGATCGCCGTCAGAATAAAGGGCAGCCCCAGACCGATGGCGTAGATTCCCAAAAGCAGCGTGCCGCGGGCAAGGCTGGCCTCGGTCGCGGCCAAGGTCAGGATGATGCCAAGCTGTGGCCCGATGCAGGGCGTCCAGCCAAAGGCGAAGGCAAGCCCCAGAATATAGGCCCCAAAGGCCGATCCGCCGCGGTCGCCCACATCAAGGCGCGCTTCGCGGTCCAGCAAGGGAATGCGGTAGAGACCCAGAAAATGCAGGCCGAAAACAATGATCACAACACCTGCAATACGCGATAGAAGTATCTGGTTTTGCAAGAAAAACTGACCGAAAATAGACGCGGTAAAGCCGAGGAACAAAAACACCGTCGATAGACCCAGCACAAAGAATAAAGCCGCGATAATTGCACGCGCGCGCGCCGATCTTTGCGAGGACATCTCATCCATCGTGATCCCGCCCATATAGGCGATATAGGGCGGCACAATCGGCAAAACACAGGGGCTCAGGAAGCTCAGGATACCTGCGCTCAAGGCCACAAGGATCGCGGGCAGCAGGCTGGCGTCATATAGGTCAATTCCGAACATGCCCCCTGCTTATGCGGTTTCACAGCCGCCGTCACCTAGGAGTTTCTCACATTCTTGTGGACGGGGCTGGCAGCGCGGCTTAAGCCGTGGCGGCAATGGAATATGATCTGGATATCGATGCGATCGGGCTGCTCTGCCCCCTGCCCGTCTTGCGCTTGCGCAAGCGGCTGGAGGGGATGGAGGCAGGCCAGATCGCAAGGCTGTGCGCCAGTGATGCCATCGCCCATGTCGATGTGCCGCATTTTTGCGAAGAACAGGGCCATGAATTCCTTGGCAGCGAGGACCTGTCTGAGGGCAGCGCGTTTTTCGTCAAGAAATCAGGGAAATAGCACCATGGCCCGCGGGTCCCATGTGACTTGGGTGCGGGTGCCCACCTCCAGCACGGGCCGTCCCACCACATTGCGCATCGAAATGCGCACAGGCTCCTCGGCGCCATCAAGGCGGACGTCGTAATAGGTCATATCACCGTAATAGACGACCTCATCCACCATGCCTTGCGCGATACGAGCCTTGGTCTGCTCGCCCTCAAAGAGAATCGAGAGCGTCTCGGGCCGCACGCCCACGGCACAAGCCCCGCTGACCTCGCCCGCAGGGCATTGCTCGGCCGCGATCTCGGCCTTGCCAAGCCCTGCCACCTCAAGGCTGATCTTACCCCCATCAGGGGAGGCATGGCCTTTGAGGAAATTCATCACCCCGATGAACTCGCCAACCCGCTTGGTCTTGGGGCGACGATAAAGCAGTTCCGGCTCATCCAATTGCGCGATCTCGCCCTCGAACATCACCGCGATGCGGTCGGACATGACCAGTGCTTCCTCTTGGTCATGGGTCACAAGGATGAAGGTGATCCCGACCTCGCGTTGCAATTTGATTAATTCAACTTGCATGATCTCGCGCATTTTTTTATCCAGCGCCGAGAGCGGTTCATCCAGCAGCAAAACCTTGGGCTTGAGGATCAGCGCGCGCGCCAAGGCCACCCGCTGGCGTTGACCGCCCGAGAGCGCATGGGCCGCCCGCGCGCCATAGCCCGACAGCCCCACCATCTCCAGTGCCTCGCCCACGGCGCGAGCTTTTGCAGCGCGGTCCAACCCCGATTTGCGCAGGCCAAAACCCACATTTTCAGCCACGCTGAGATGGGGGAAGATCGCATAGGATTGGAACACCATATTGGTCGGGCGCTTATTGGGCGGCACGCCTTCCATATTCTGCCCCGAAAGCAATATCGCGCCTGACGAAATATCCTCGAACCCCGCAATCGCGCGCAATAGCGTGGTCTTGCCACAGCCCGATGGCCCCAGAAGCGAGAAGAACTCCCCCTGCCCGATCTCGGCGCTGATCCCGCGCAGGGCGTGATACTCGCCGTAATATTTATGCACATCCTGAAGGCGGATGATCGGCGCGTGCTGGTCTGTATTCGGGGTGGTCACAAAAACCCTCCAGTATCCTTGAGGCCCGCGCGTCTGAGACCACGCTTGCGGACAAATTCAGCCAAAATCAACAAGACCACCGATAGCGCCACAAGAATGGTGCCAAGCGCCATGACAATCGGCAGCCGTGCAGGGAAACGCAGCTGCCCCCAGAGATAGACAGGCAAGGTCGGCTCATTGCCCGACAGGAAAAACGCGATGATGAACTCATCAAGGCTGATCGTAAAACAGATCAAAAGCGAGGCGATGATACCAGGCGTGACCAAGGGCAGCGTAACAAGGCGGAAGGTGCTGAGCGGCGTCTCGCCCAGATCAATCGCGGCCTCCTCAAGGCTGCGGTCCATATTGGCGAAACTGCCCTGTAGAATGGCCACGGCAAAGGGTGTGCAGATCAAAACATGCCCCGCAATGATCGACCATAACCCTGTCGAGAGCCCCGCCTGCAGCATCACCACCAGCAGCGAGACGGCCACGATGATCTCGGGCAGCACCAAGGGCAGCATGATAAAGCCCAAAATCCCCGCTTTGGCAGGAAAGGCGTAGCGCGCGCCCGCACGTGCCGCAAACAGCCCCAGACAGGTGGCAAGGATCGCCACGGAGACGGCGATGAACAGGGAATTGCCCGTCGCCTCGATCAATGCCTCGGTCGCCAGCAGATCGGTGAACCAGCGCGTGGTGAACCCTTGCAGCGGGAAGGCGATGATCGTGCCGTCATTAAAGGCGAAAAGCGGCAGCAGGATGATCGGCGCATAGAGAAACACCAGATAGATCACTGCATAGATATGAAGACCACGCCCCTTCATTTCGCCCCCCTTGTCCAACGCCGTGTCACAAGGATCAGCACCAACGATACCGAGGCCACCATCAGCATCGCCAGCACCGCCAGCGTGGCCCCCATCGGTGCATTATTTAGGCGCATGAATTGCGTCTGGATCATATTGGCAATCATCGTTCCGCCCGACCCGCCCACAAGGCGCGGGGTCACGTAATCGCCGATGGTGGGAATAAACACGATCAGGATCGCCGCCAGCACACCTGGGATGGCCAAGGGCAAGGTGATGCGCAGGAAGGTCATCACCTTGTTCTCGCCCAGATCACGGGCGGCCTCCAACAGGCTGCGGTCGATTTTTTCAAGGCTCACAAAGATCGGCAGGATGGCGAAAGGCGCATAGGCATGGGCCAGCGTGATCACCACCGAATTGGCGTTGTAAAGGATCCAGCTCAGCGGTTCCTCAATCACGCCCAATGCGATCAGAGAGCCATTAACCGGCCCATCATAGGCAAGGATCACCCGCCATAAAAACACGCGGATCAGATAGCTTGTCCAGAAAGGAATGGTGATCAGAAACAGCCAGAGCGATTTACGGCTCGGATCGACATGAAAGCTGACGAAATAGGCAATCGGAAAGGCGGTGATCACGGTCAGGGCGGTGACGGCCAGCGAGATACGCAGGCTGCGGATCATCAATTCCCCATAAAGCGGGTCGGTCAGCGCCTCGCGGTAATTGGCAAGGGTCAGGCTTCGGTCAATGGTCAGGAAATCTTGCGTCCAGAAGCTGAACAGAATGATGCTGAGCAAGGGTGCGGCCAGCATGACCAGCGCATAGATCAGCGGCGGGCTGACAAGGGTCAGACCTTTCGCTGCATCGGTTCTCAGACGCTTGCCGAACCATCCCGCCTCGCGCATTGCAAGACACCCACCCTGTTTCCAACCGCTAGATTGGATGATCCTTACGGCAATAAGGGGGCTGCGCAAGGGATTCGACGGGGCTTGGGTACGGCTGCGGAAGGTGGCTAAAGACGAGTCCTCAGAGCACAGTTTGAGCGGACAGGTCACGCAGCTTTGCAGGCGTTCTTTCAAAAACCTCCTAAACGTCGCGACAAACTGTCCGTTGTTTTATGCGACTTTGTTAAATTCTCGGACCCTAGTTATGACTTACCAGCGCCCCACCTCTCCTCATCACGACACGCTACACGAGGACATCCAAACTCCCGCCGAGGCCGAGGCGGACGCAGCCGTGATCAAAATGGTCAATGACACGCAAGCCGTGATCCATTTCAAAATGGACGGCACGATCATCACCGCCAATCCGAATTTCCTCGGGGCTGTCGAATACCCTCTGGAGGAAGTGGCAGGGCGTCATCATTCGATCTTTGTCGATCCCGATTACGGCAAGAGCGAAGAATACAGAACCTTTTGGGCCGATTTGCAGGCGGGGCGCAGCTTTACCGATCAATTCCCACGCGTCACCAAAACTGGGAAAAAGATCTGGATCCAAGCAACCTATGCCCCCGTCAAAGATGAGAACGGCACCCTGACCCGTGTGGTCAAAGTGGCCACTGACATCACGGAACGGGTCACCGCGATTGAAGAGATCGCAGAAGCGCTCTTTGATCTGCGCGACGGCAAATTGACCACGCGGGTCGCGATCAGCTCCCTGCCCGATATGGCCAAAATCGCCACCGCCTATAATGAGGCGGTCTCGCATATGTCCAATCTGATGCGCAATGGCACCGCCGTCAGTGGCGAGGTTCATTCCATCGGCGAGGCCATCACCAATGCCTCGGGCGAATTGGCCAGCCGCGCAACCCACCAAGCCTCGCAAATCGAGCAGACCGCCGCCGCGGTGGAAGAGTTGACCTCCTCCACACAGGCCAGTGTCGAGAGTGCACGCCGCGTTTTGACAGGGGCCAATACCACCCGTGATCGCACCAATGAAAGCGAAACAGTGGTCCAGAACGCCATCGCTGCGATGCATAAGATCAAAGACAGCTCGGACCGGATCGCGCAGGTTATTTCGGTGATTGATGATATTGCCGCGCAAACCAATCTTCTGTCGCTCAACGCCGCGATTGAGGCGGCACGCGCTGGCGCTGCGGGACGCGGCTTTGCCGTTGTGGCCTCGGAAGTGCGGCAATTGTCTCAGCGCAGCGCCGATAGCGCGCGTGAAATCAGCGAGCTGATCGCCGAGAGCCAGAAACATGTAACGGGCGGTGTCGATCTGGTCGATAAAACGGGCCAAGAGCTGCGCCGCATCTTTGATGATATCGGCGAATTGACCGGCAATATCGAAGAAATCGTCACAGGCGTGAATGAGCAGAACACCGCCTTGGGCGATATCAACAGCGCCGTCTCTAATATGGAAACCGTGACGCAAGAAAACGCCACATTGGCAGAGGAATTGTCAAAAGACAGCGGCAACCTGACCCAAGCGGCCACAGGTCTGACCAAGGAATTGCAGTTCTTTAAACTCGATCAACACGCGCAGGCCGAAGTGTCACCCGCAATGCTGCAGGAATACGCAGCGATGATGCGCAATGCGGGCTTGGCGCAGCCAAACTGACCCAGCTCCATCCGTTCCAAACAAAAAGGCCACCCGCGCAGGGTGGCCTTTTTGGTTTTTCGGGATCGCGCGGTGGCGATTAACGCTTGGAGAACTGGAAGCTCTTACGGGCTTTCGCCTTACCGAACTTCTTACGCTCAACAACGCGGCTGTCACGGGTCAGGAAGCCTGCGGCTTTCAGAGCGCCACGCAAGGAGGGCTCATACAACTGCAATGCTTTCGAGATACCATGCTTCACCGCACCCGCCTGACCAGACAGACCGCCGCCTTTAACGGTGGCCATCACGTCAAACTGATCTTCAACGCCTGCAACCGTGAACGGCTGACGCAGGATCATCTGAAGAACGGGGCGTGCGAAATAGGTGTTGATTGGCTTGCCATTGACGGTGACCTTGCCGGAACCCGGCTTGATCCAGACACGAGCAACCGCATCTTTCCGCTTACCAGTGGCATAAGCACGGCCAAGCGCGTCGCGCATAGGCTCAACTGGGGTGGAGGCTACTGCCATGGCGTCAGGGGCTGCGCCCTCGGCCACAGCGCCTTTCAGCTCATCGAGCGAAGAGAGTGTGTCGGCCATGATTAGCTCCGCGTATTCTTGGGGTTCATGGACTTGACGTCCAGAACGGTTGGATCTTGTGCCTCATGCGGGTGGGTGCCACCTGCATATACACGCAGATTTGTCATCTGCTGACGGCTCAACGGGCCACCGGGAAGCATGCGCTTGACGGCCTGCATCACGACGCGCTCGGGGTATTTGCCCTCGAGGATCTGGCCAGTTGTACGGCTCTTGATGCCGCCTGGATAGCCAGTGTGCCAGTAGTTCGGCTTGTCACGCTTTTTGCCTGTCACCTGCACCTTATCGGCGTTGATGACGATGACATTGTCGCCCATATCCATATGGGGCGTGAAGCTCGGCTTGTGCTTGCCGCGCAGCCGCATGGCGATGATCGATGCAAGACGACCCAGAACAACGCCTTCGGCGTCGATCACGATCCACTGCTTGTCGATATCCGCCGGAGTAGCGGTAAAGGTTTTCATGTGCTTCTTCCTTAGCAAAATGCCAGCCCCTTCGGGCAGAGCAACCAAAAAAGACAGAGGAAGGCCCCTGCCTCGGTTGGGATGGCGGGTATATGCGGCAAAGACAGATGCAGGTCAAGCACCATGAATTTAACTTTATAAAGCAAAAACAGTAGCTTAACAATTGGGTATTATTTTACCCCATCTTTTTTGGCCTGAATTGCAGCCAAAACCGATTGTGCCGCCCGCAGACCGGGCGCAGGCCCACCCAAACCAAGGCGCTGCATGGTCACCTCGGCGGCATTGAGCTGTTCGAGCCGCACCGTTTCGTTCGATAATATCTCGGTCAGGGCGGCGGCGATCATATCGGGGCGGCATAACTCGCCCAGATATTCGGGCACGGCGCGGGTATCGCTGACCAGATTGACCAAGGTCACCGTGTCCACCCGCAGCATCGAGCCGATAATCTGGCGCGACAGCCAATTCATATCATAGGCCACAACCATGGGCGTATTTGCGGCTGCAAGTTCCAGACTAACCGTGCCCGAGGCCGCAAGCGCCACATTGGCCGCCCCGAAAGCGGCCCGTTTGCGGGCGGCGAAACCCTCGGCACTGGTTTCGCGCGGGTCCAGAATGGTGACGGGCACATCCCAAAGCGCGGCCTTTTCATTGACCAAGCCTGCTACATGCTCGGCTGCGGGCAGCACCACCTGAAGATCTGGAATGCGTTCCGATAAAAGCGCCAATGTTTGCCCGAAACGATCGGCCAATCGCCCGACCTCAGAGCGGCGTGATCCGGGCAGGACCAGAACCAGCGGCGCATCGGGCGCAATGCCTTCTGCCGCGCGAAACTGGGCGGCGTCTTCGGCACTGGCTAAGGGCTCGGCCACGACAGGATGGCCCACGAAATCGCAGCTCATCCCCGCCACCTGCATATAAGGCGGCTCGAACGGCAAAAGCGCTAAAACATGATCAATATTGCGGGCCATTTTCTCGGCCCGTTTCGGCCGCCATGCCCAAACCGAGGGCGCCACATAATGGATTGTGGGGATGCTCGGATCAGCACGGCGCAGTTTTTTGGCCACGCGCAGGCAGAAATCAGGGCTGTCGATTGTGATCAAGGCATCGGGTTTGATCGCAAGGGCGGCCTCAACCGCCTGATCGCGCCGTTTGAACAGCGACCGCAGACGCGGCAAGACCTCGGCCAGCCCCATCACGCTCAACTCTTCCATCGGAAAGATCGATTGAAGGCCTTGGGCCTCCATCATCGGGCCACCGACGCCGAAAAACGAAGCATTTGGGTTAAGGCTGCGCAGACCTGCAATGAGCGCTGCGCCAAGACGGTCGCCCGAGGCCTCGCCGGCAATCAGGAAAAAGCGCTGGCTCACGCCTCGGCCCACAGGGCGATCCCGCGAGCCTGAGCCTCCGAAATGACATCCTCGTGGTCCAGAACAAGCACGCCGCCTGCCTCGATGCACAGCCCCGACAGGCCCGCCTCATCGGCGCGGCGCACGGTATCTGGCCCGATTGATGGCATATCCACCCGCAAATCCTGCCCCTGTTTGGAGCGTTTGACAAACACCCCACCCGAGCTGGGGGCCTGTTTGGCAATGAAATCCAGCATCGCATCCGTGCCAGGTGCGGTTTCAATCGCCAAGATCTGCCCTTTGGAAGCCACGGCCACCTGCCCCACATCCAAGGGCGAAAGCGTTTCAAGAACAGCGCGCGCACGGGCGGCATCGCTGCGTTTGGCATCGCTCATCATGCCCGCCAGAACGCCTTCTTCGGCCAGAAGATCAGGGCGGATGTCATGCGCACCCAAAATCGAGAAGCCTTCATCCTCAAGGATCGAGACGATGGTGGATAGCAAAGCATCATCCCCGCGCGACAAGGTCGGCAGGATACGCGGCATCAATTCAACCGTGCGCGGATCAAAAGCGGAAGGGTCAAGAATGGGGCGTGTCATCGCGCCTGCCAAACACAGCTCGGTCACCCCTTCGGCCTTCAAAGCCTCGAACAAACCGCCAAGCTGTTCGAACCGCGCCTCAATCAGGGGAGCGTCCAGCGAAGTGCTGGGAACACCTTCGAATTGCACAATATGGGCCGGTCCTGCCTCTAGCAGCAATGCGGGCAACCGCCCTGCCCCTGACAGAATTGCGCGCGTCATCAAAGCTACCTCGGGGTCAGGAAGGACCGATCCGAGCCCTTCAAAACAAAATCGACCAGATCGCGCACATAATCCGAGGATGGATCATCGGCCGCAAGGCGTTGCGCGCGTTCCTGAAACGCCCCCTCGCCCTGTGCCAGCGCCTGATAGGCGGCGCGCAAAGCGGTGATATCTTCCTTGGGCACGCCGCGGCGCTTGAGGCCCACAAGATTTAGCCCGTCCAACGCACCGCGCGGCCCTTGGACAAGCCCGTAAGGGATCACATCATTGGTCACCATGGTCACGGCCCCGATGATCGCGCCTTTGCCGATGCGGACGAATTGGTGGATGCCCGATAGGCCGCCGATGATGACATTATCCTCAATGATACAATGCCCCGCGATGGCGGATTGATTGGCCACAATCACATGATTGCCGACCTGCGCATCATGGCCCACATGCGCGCCTGTCATAAACAGTCCATCATCACCGATACGCGTCACCCCGCCCCCGCCTTCGGTGCCCGAATTCATCGTCACACCTTCGCGGATACGGTTGCGCTTGCCCACGATCAACGAGGTCTTCTCGCCTGCATATTTCAAATCCTGCGGGATCTCGCCGATATTGGCGAAAGGAAAGATCACCGTTTCATCGCCGATCTCGGTCAGACCTGTGACCACGGCGTGGGATTTCAGCTCAACCCCGCGCTTGAGGGACACCTCGGGGCCGACCACACAGAAAGGCCCGATACGGCAGTCAGGGCCGATCACGGCCCCCTCTTCGATCACAGCCGATGGGTGGATCACGGATGTCGGGTCAATCGCCATTCACGCAGCCCCGCCTGCATCCGCAGGCAAGTCCATCATCGCGGTAAACTCGGCCTCGGCGGCCAATTCGCCCTCGACCGTGGCGCGGCCCTCGAATTTCCAGACCTTGCCGCCAGGTTTTCCACGGGTGACCGTAACGTCCATCTCCAGCACATCGCCTGGAATAACCTTGCGGCGGAATTTGGTTTTGTCGATGCCCATGAAATAGACCAGCAAGTCCCTATCAGCCATATCGGCGCTGACCCCCACCATGACGGCAGCGGTTTGGGCCATCGCCTCGATGATGGTGACACCGGGCATGATCGGCGCGCCGGGAAAATGGCCTTGGAAATGCGGCTCATTGAAGGTCACATTCTTGATGCCCGTGGCCGAGGTGAAGGGCACGATATCCTTGACTTTATCGATCAACAGAAAGGGGTAGCGATGGGGAATGATCTTCTGGATCAAGTGAATATCGGCGGAGGTCGGTGTTTCAGCCGTCATGCGCTTGGTATCCTTTCCGTGTCTGTCTCGGGTGATCCGAGTTGTCTGTCGACCCTCCTAGCAACTCGGCCCCTTTCGGGCAAGCGCGCGCGCACAAAGGCGTGGGGTCGGGTGTTTGAAATCTAGGGGTCGTTCGGCTCTGCCGCGCGCGGCACGGGTTGGGCGAGAACGCCCAGATCCAGCAAAGGGGCATCGCCGCCTGCGCCAAGGGTCTCGTTGATCCGTGCAATGGCCTGCGGTGTGATATCGGCGCTGTCAGGCGACAGGATCACCGCACGATTATCAAGGATCGCGCCTGCATTTTGGTCTTCCAGCAATTCGATCAGGATCGGAAAGGCCAGATCAAAGAAGCGCTGGCGCCCCTGATCGGCCTGTTGGGTCAGTGAACGGGCCTTGGTTTCCTGTGCGCTGCGGATATCTTCGACGCGGGCGTCAAACTCATCTGCCAATGCGCGGAAAGCGTCAGCCTCCATGGTGGCGCGCTCATTGGTCAGACGCAATTCCTCGGCGGTCAGCAATGCTTCGATCTCGCGGTTTTCGGCGGCAAGGGCTTGGCCTGCTGCCTCCAACTCCTGGTTGAGGCGGATACCGTAAAGCGATTGGGAATAGAGTTGTTCCTGATCCAGCACCAAAATACCGAGCGGTGCTTGGCGCGGTTGCTGGCTGGGATCAGCCCCCTGTGCAAGGCTGGGGGACCCCGTGAAAGCCATGCCCACAAAGCCCAATGCAACGACAAAGGCGAGGCCCCGAAGCGCCCCGCCCTTTTGTCTTTTTGGCACAATTTCTGCCATGATACCGCGCCTCAGAAACGGGCTTCGATGGTCAGATCGAAATCGCGGGTCCGGTCATAGGCCTGTGTGTCCAGCGCGCGCGAGAAGTTGAAGCGCAAAGGTCCAATCGCTGTATCCCAAAAGATCGAGAAACCGACCGTGCTACGCCAATGCAGATCGTCATCAACAAGGGATGCACCAGCGACATCATCCAAACCCCACAGGGTGCCAATGTCATAAAAGACACCACCTGTGATCCCGTATTCATCAGGCAGCCCAAGCGGAAAGGCTGCTTCGAAACGAGCGGCGGCGTAGAAGTTACCACCGAGCGCGTCTTGATTGGTCGCGCCTAGGTCCCGTGGCCCCACACCACCAGCTTCGAAACCGCGCAGCTGGCGCGAGGACAAGAAGAAACGATCAGGAACGCGGCTATTGCCTGTCAGCATATTCAACCCACCCACCTCAAAGGCGGCCCGCAGGCTGACCTCTTCGCGCATGATGGACGTTTCGGCAATCGCGGTTGCAGTGCTGCGCACAAACTCGGTATCGCCACCGATGCCAGCCAGTTCGGTCGAAAAGTTCAGGAACACGCCCGCCTCAGGGTTCAGGCCAGTCCCACGCGAGTCGTAGCTATAGCCGAGGCCCAAGGAGGACGTCATCAACTCACCTGCTTCACGCTGCAAAATCGGTGAGCTGTTTGTGGTGACATTTGTGATGCTATCTTGCGAAATGCGATAGAACACATCCATCCGGCCCATTTCACTTACAGGAAAGCCCAAAGAGACGCGGGTCCCGACATTACGTGTATTATACGCCGCATTCTGTTGGTCTGTTTCGTCAGCAAAAACGCTCAAGCCGAACGACAGGTCACGGCGCAAAAATGCGGGCTCAATGAAGGTCGCCGAGAAGGATTGCGACTCGGAGGCTGTATTGAGCGAGGCTTCCAGCGATTGACCACGACCCAAGAAATTATCCTCGGCGAACTCGATACCAAAGCCTGTTCCTGTATCCGATGAATAAGACACAGAGAAACCAAGCGAGCCTGTCGGCTGTTCTTCAACATCCACATCGACAATGACCTGATCAGGCGATGTGCCTTCGCGCCCTTCGACGCTGGCATTCGAGAAGAAGCCCAAAGCGCGGATGCGCTCAGACGCCTGACGGATCGCGCGAGGGTCGAACGGGTCGCCCTCGACAGTGTCGAATTGGCGGCGGATCACGCGGTCCATCGTGGTGGCATTGCCCTCGATATCAATCCGCTCCACGAAGACGCGTGGCCCACGGGTTACCTCGAATTCTACATCCAGTGTCAGCTCTTCATCATTGCGGATCACACGCGGCTCAACGCGGATAAAGCGCAGGCCCTGCTGGGTTGCGAGGTTTTCCAAACGGCTGATGGTTTGATCCACCAAACGTGGTGAATAGGTCGAGCCCGGACGCAGGCGGATGGCATCCTGATAGGCCTCGATATCCACATCGGGAAGATCGCTGGTCGCGGTCAGTTCCCCAAAATCGAAGCTTTGGCCTTCGATGATATTGAAGGTGATGAAATAGGCGTCGCGGCTGCGCGTCAGCTCGGGCACCACGGATTGCACTTCGAAATCAACAAAGCCCCGTTCCCGATAGAAATCGGTCAGAAGCTGCTGGTCGAAAGCCACACGGTCGGCCACGAAGGTGTCGCGCGACACGATCGCGCGGAAGAAGCCTGCTTGGGTGGATTCCAGCACGCGGCGCAAGCGGCGGTCGGAATAGGAACGGTTGCCAACAAAGGCGATCCGCTCGGTCTCGATCACGCGGCCTTCGGTCACTTCAAAAACCAGATCCACGCGGTTATCGGAGCGGCGGATTATCTGCGGCGCCACGGTTGCCGTCAAACGGCCCGACTGGCGGTAAGCGGCAGTGATCGCTTCGGCATCTTGTTCCGCGACAGAAGGCGAATAGACGCGGCGCGGCTGCGAGGCCAGAATTTCGAGCAGGTTTTCATCATCAAGGCGGTCATTGCCTTCGATATTGATGCGGTTGATCGTGGGGTATTCCTGCACGATGATGGTCAGCGTGCTGCCGCGCGGTACAACTTCGACAGTTTCAAAAAGGCCAGAATTCTGGAGGCGTTGCAGCGCGTCATTCACCACACCGCCCGATACGGCCTCACCTGCGGGGATGCCCGCGAAGGTCAGAATGGTCGCCGTCTCGATCCGCTGGTTGCCCTGCACGTCAAAATTGTTGAACTGGAAATCCTGTGCTGCTGCTGGCAAGGCCAGAAACGTGACCGAAACGGACATCACAGCCGCTAGAACCAGATGAGCACGCGCTCGCGAAAGCACCGCCCAAACCCCTTTTAGGTTCCTCATCGATTATAGCCTTTTTCTTTACCGCGTTTTGCAAGCATCCCTAACCCGCTGCATGGGCCATGTCAAAACCAACTCGACGATCTTGAGCCGCAACAGCTCAAGTTATCCACTGGGATATGCACATAAGACCCACAGGTGATCGAGCCAATCGCGGGAAAGCCTTGCGGGATCAGGAGATCACGACTTGGGAAAACAGCACGCTGGCCAAGGCCAAAGCCCCTGTGATCATTGTGATAATCACAAGACGGTCCATGTTCATGAACACAACAAAAGAGATGCTGCGATAGCTGTCATTGATCATCTTCATGGCGGCCCCCTGAGGTTTGGCGCGGTATGCGCACAGGCTGGGGCTGGGATGCCGAAGGAATGTGGCCTGAATTGGGCTGGCGCGGGGCGATTCTTTGAAAACCGCCCCACAGGAGCGCGCCCGCGCTTAGCAGAACAGGTCGTTGGTCAGCGCAAAGAGCATCAGGGACAGCATCATTGTCAGACCTGCCGTCATGAAGATGCGCATCGCCTTGTCTGAAGGTGGGCGGCCAACCACGGCCTCATAGGCGTGAAACACCAGATGCCCGCCATCCAGAACGGGGATCGGGAAAAGGTTCAAAAGCCCCACTGCCGTCGACAAAACGGCGATGAACCAGATGAAGCTGTCTAGACCTTGGCTGGCCACCTCGCCCGAGGTCTCGGCAATGCCGATCGGGCCTTGTAGGTTGCAGCTGGAAATCGCGCCCGTGATCATATGCCAAAGCCCCGAGAGCGAGGATTGGATGATCGAGCCTGTTTGCTCGATGCCAAAGCCGATGGCCGCGAATGGTCCGACAGATTCGGTCTGCGGGGTGAATAACAAACCGCCCGAGATGCCGATCAGCCAGCGGGTCTCGAAACCGCCCTCGGCCAAGGGCAGATCAACGCGGCGCGGGCTGAGGGTGACATCAATCTGTTCGCCCGCGCGCCACAGGCCGATCTCCATCGGGGCGCCTTCGGAGGTCTCGACCGCCTCGCGCAATTCTTTGAAAGCATAGATCGGGTCGCCATTGACCGATGTGATGACATCGCCTTCCAAAATCCCTGCATCAATCGCTGCCGATTGGGGCTGCACACCTTGCACATAAGGGATCAGCGGGCTGGCGGCCTCGACGCTGAGCACGCGGCCGCCCCGCTCGATCTCATAGGTCACCATGGGTGCGGGCTCGATCTCGTCGGAGACGACAAACAGATCGGCCAGATCAGCCACGGGATTGCCCTCGATCGACAGGATCAGATCGCCTTCCTCCAGCGTGACAATCTCGGCGGGCAGATCGCGCGGCTCGCCGACCAGCGCCTCATTAACCGCCTGCCCCATGAAAAAGCTGAAGGCCGCAAAGACGAGGATCGACAGGAAAAAATTGAACACAGGGCCTGCCGCCACGGTGGCCGAGCGCGCCCAAAGCGGCGCCCCATGCATCGAGCGGCGCCGCTCTTTCATATCGAGCGCGTCCATCGCGGCCCCATCCTTGCCAGAGGCCGCATCGCTATCGCCCAAAAACTTTACGAAACCCCCAAAGGGCAACGCTGCAATCTGCCAGCGCGTGCCATGTTTATCAGTGCGGCTGAACACAACAGGGCCAAATCCGATGGAAAACACCTCGGCATGAATGCCCGACCAGCGCCCGACGATGTAATGACCATATTCATGGATCGCGACGATGATCGACAAGGCCACCACGAAGGCCAGGATGGTAAAGACGACGCCACCAAATTGTGGGATGAATTCCATATCAGTTCTGCTCCTTGATGGCGCACAACTGTTCTTGCGCGCGTATCCTTGCGAGATGGTCTGTTTGCAGCACTCTCTCAAGGGTCTCTATGGCATCAGTAAGGCGAAATTCCTGCGACATGGCGTCTAGGGTGGCCTCGACCACCGCTGACATCTGCATGAAACCGATCTCGCCTGCGATAAACCCGTCCAGCGCGATTTCCTTGGCCGCATTGAAGACACAGCCCGCAGCGCCGCGCGTTTCCATCACATCACGCGCGAGGCGCAAAGCGGGATAGCGCGCCAGATCGGGGGTGTGGAATTCCAGTTTTGCAAGCTCGGCCAGATCAATGCGCGCCACGGGCAGATCGCGCCGCTCGGGCCAATGCAGTGCATAGCCGATTGCATGGCGCATATCGGGCGCGCCCAGATGCGCCATCAAGGCCCCATCACGAAACCCGACCAAGGCGTGCACAATCGATTGGGGGTGCACGACCGTCTCAATCACATCAGGGCCAACCTCAAAATACTCACGCGTTTCAATAAGTTCCAAGGCTTTGTTGAACATAGACGCGCTGTCGATGGTGATCCGCTGGCCCATATCCCAATTGGGATGGGCCCCTGCATCGGCCAGCGTAGCATCCGCCAGTTTTTCCAGCGGCCAGTCGCGCAAGCCCCCGCCCGAGGCGGTGATGATGATCCGCTCAACGGCATCCATATCTTCGCCGACAAGGGCTTGGAACACGGCGGAATGTTCGCTGTCGACGGGCAGGATACGTGCGGCATGGGCCTTGGCCTCGGACAGCAAAAGCTGCCCCGCCGTGACAAGGCTTTCCTTATTGGCCAAAGCCAGCGTCGTGCCATGGCGCAACGCATGAAAGCCCGGGGCAAGCCCTGCCGCGCCCACGATGGCCGACATCACCCAATCTGCGGGGCGATCCGCGGCCTCAAGCAAAGCGCCCGCGCCCGCCGCGGCCTCAATACCGTGGCCAGCAAGCGCTTCACGCAGGGCGGGCAGCTTCGCCTCATCAGCGGTGACCGCAATTTCCGCTTTGAATTCAATCGCATCCGCCGCCAGCTGCGCGATATTGGCCCCGCCTGTCAGGGCGATAATGCGATAGGCCTCGCGATCACGGCGGATCAGATCAAGGGTGTTCTGGCCGATGGAGCCTGTCGCTCCGAAAATACTGACACGCATGATGTGACCTCTCCCTGTGCTCACAAGGGTGGCATTGGCGGGAAGGAGGTCAAGCTTTCCACGATCAAAAGCAGCATTGCCGCCCCCAGCATTCCGTCAAAGCGGTCAAACACGCCGCCATGACCTGGCAAAAGGTTCGAGCTGTCTTTGACGCCCATTTTCCGTTTCACCGCCGATTCCGCGATATCGCCCATCTGGCTTGCCATCGAAAGAGCCACCGAGATGCCGATGACCTGCACCCCTGCCCCTGTCAGCACCATGAAGATCGCGCCCACGCCCCCCGCGCCGATCCAGCCTGCGATTGTACCCGACCATGTTTTCTTGGGGCTCACCGCCGGCCAGAATTTCGGCCCGCCAAAGATGCGGCCTGCGAAATAGCCCAAGATATCGGTCGCAATCACCACCAGAACCAGCCAGAGCATCCATGTCAGCCCGAAACTGTCGCGATGCACGATCAACCCATAGGCCGCGAGCATGATCAGCATGGCAAGCGGCATATAAAGTGTGCGGTGCCGCTCAAGCGCTGCAACACCCGCAAAAGCCACGAGGAACAGCAAGGGCAGGCTCAGCCCCAACCCAGAAGGCAAATGGCCCGAAATCAGGATAACGGCCGCCGCAAATCCGCCCAAAGACAGGGCGCGCTTGCGCTCGCCCCCCAGCATTTGCGCCAATTCCCAAATCAGCACGGCCACGATTACGGCCACAAACAGCTTGAACCAGCCCCCGCCAATCCAGACCGCTGCCAAGCCGATAACGGCCATGATCAGCGCTGTGATGAGACGGGCAAAGAGATCGGAAAACTGTCCAGCGCGTTCTGTCATGATCGGTCCGCGCCTTATATATTCAGGCCAGAACCGCGCCGAAACGCCGTTCGCGCGTGCCGAAACGGGCAACCACTTCACCAAATTCTTGCGCTGTAAAATCAGGCCAGAGCGTGTCGATAAATTCGTATTCCGCATAGGCCGATTGCCAGAGCAGGAAGTTCGAGATCCGCGCCTCGCCACTGGTGCGGATCACCAGATCAGGGTCGGGCAACACGCAGGTATCCAGATAGCGCGGCAGGGTTTCGTCATTCACATCCTTGGGGTCTAGCTTGCCTGCGGCCACGTCATAGGCCAAGCGCTTGGTCGCGCGCGAAACCTCATCCCGACCACCGTAATTGATGGCCACGGTCAGGTTGATCTTGTCATTGCCCGCTGTGAGCAATTCAAGATTATCCATCATATCAACCAAAGCAGGCTCAAGCCGCACGCGGTCCCCGATGAACCGCACGCGCACGCCATTTTCCAGCAAATCCTGAGCCTCACGGCGCAGATAACGCTTGAACAGACGCATCAGCCCCGCAACTTCGGTTTGGGTGCGTTTCCAATTCTCGGTCGAAAAGGCAAAAATCGTGAGGTATTTCACCCCCGCCTCAGGGCAGGCCTGAACGATCTCCTTAACGCGTTTGGCGCCCGCATGATGGCCCACAAGCCGAGGACGGTTGCGCATTTGCGCCCATCTGCCATTGCCATCCATGATGATGGCAACATGTTCGGCCTTGCCGCCTGTCTTGCCCATTTGACCCATTCCCCATTCGGTTAGTCTAACACCCGTCTGATCCGCCCCCGCGGTCAGACCTGCATGATTTCGGCTTGCTTGCTTTCGAGCGCCTTATCGACCTTAGCGATATGCGCATCCGTCAGCTCCTGCACCTCGGATTCCCAGATTTTCTGGTCATCCTCGCTCATGCCGTTGGATTTGGCTTTCTTGATCTGGTCCATCCCATCGCGGCGCACATTGCGCACCGAGACGCGCGCGCTTTCGGCATATTGCGCAGCGACCTTGGTCAATTCGCGGCGGCGTTCCTCGTTCAATTCGGGGATCGGCAGCATGATGATCGTGCCATTGAGCTGCGGGTTGATGCCAAGCCCGCTCTCGCGGATCGCCTTTTCAACCTTACCCACCATGCCTTTATCCCAGACATTGACGGTGACCATACGCGGCTCGGGCACATTGACGGTGCCGACCTGATTGATCGGTGTGGGCTGGCCATAGGCATCCACCATCACCGGATCGAGCATCGACGCCGAGGCGCGCCCTGTGCGCAGAGAGGAAAATTCCGTCCGCAAACTGGCCAAAGCGCCATCCATGCGGCGTTCGATATCTGCGAGATCAAGTTCAAATTCTTCGTCGGCCATGCGCCCCGTTTCTCCGTCAGGTTGGTCTCTGATGCCGCCTATTTAGGCGTTTACTTAACTTTTGTATAGGTGCCCTGCCCCGCAAGGATCCCGCGGAAGCCGCCGGGTTCATCAAGGCTGAACACGATAATGGGGGTGTGGTTTTCCCGCGCCAAAGCAATGGCCGAGGCATCCATGACGCCAAGATGCTGCGCCAGAACCTCATCATATGTGATCTCGTCATAGCGTTTGGCATCGGAATGCTTCTTCGGGTCCTTGTCATAGACACCGTCTACCTTGGTTCCCTTAAAGATCGCTTCACATTTCATCTCATTGGCGCGCAAAGTCGCGGCGGTATCCGTGGTGAAATAGGGGTTGCCTGTGCCAGCCGCAAAAATCACCACGCGCTGTTTCTCCAGATGGCGCACCGCGCGGCGGCGGATATAGGGCTCGCAAACCTGATCCATCGGGATCGCGCTGATCACACGGGTAAATACACCGATTTCCTCAAGCGCGCTTTGCATCGCCAACGCGTTCATCACTGTGGCCAGCATGCCCATATAATCGGCGGTAGTCCGCTCCATCCCTTGGGCGCTGCCCTGCAATCCGCGGAAGATATTGCCGCCGCCGATCACCATCGAAATCTCGACGCCAAGATCATGCACCGATTTCACCTCGCGCGCGATGCGCTCCACGGTGGGGGGATGCAGGCCAAAACCCTGATCTCCCATCAACGCCTCACCTGAAATTTTCAACATGACGCGATTATAGAGCGGATCAACGGAGGGAGTATTTTCAGCCATAAGGTCCTCTTTAGGCGTGGCAAAACCGGCCTGCTTGCGCAAGCTTGAGCTTTGACTGGATTGAGCTTGGCGCACCATGGTCTAAAAAGACGATGGGTTCAACATGGCACGCGATCTATGCCAGATAGAAACTTGCAAGGAATTTCTCTTAAGAAGAACTGGCAGCGCATTGATAGATTTAGACAAAATACCAAATGACCTGCCCGTTTTGATCGCAGGGCCAACCGCTGCAGGAAAATCTGCCTTGGCCGCAAGGATCATCGCGCAGGGCGGCGGCCGGATCATCAATGCCGATGCGCTGCAGGTCTATGAGGGCTGGCGCCTGCTGACCGCGCGCCCCTCCGAACAGGAAGAAGCGCGCAGCCCGCATGCCCTTTACGGCCATGTTCCTTTCGAGGCCGAGTATTCCGTCGGCCATTGGCTGCGTGATCTGGAACCCTATTTAAGCGACGGTATGCGCCCCGTTATTGTCGGGGGAACGGGCCTCTATTTCCGCGCCTTGACCGAAGGTCTGGCCGAAATCCCCGCCACACCGCCCGAGATACGACAAGAGGCCGATCAAATGCCAGATGCGCAGCTTTTGGCCGAGTTACAGCGCGCCGACCCCGTGCTTGCCGCGCGGATCGACCTCAAGAACCGCGCGCGCGTCCAGCGCGGCTGGGAGGTCTCGCGCGCCACAGGGCGGCCATTATCGGATTGGCAGAATGACACGCCTGCCCCGCGCCTCCCGCTCTCGGCCTGCCTGCCCCTTGTGATCGAGGCCGAGCGCGATTGGCTGGCCGAACGGATCGTGCGCCGCTTTGATCTCATGCTGGAACAAGGCGCATTGGAGGAAGCCCGCGCCAATCTGCCCCGTTGGGACCAGGCAGGCGGTGCGGCCAAAGCCATCGGCGCGCCCGAATTGATCGCCCATCTCAAAGGCGAGATCAGCTTGGAACAAGCCCGCGAGGACGCCATTATCGCAAGCCGCCAATATGCCAAACGGCAACGAACATGGTTCCGTGCAAGGATGGGCGCTTGGAGAAAGCTCTCACAGCCCTAGCACATATCAATAGATAATAAGTCTCTATCGAAAGAGAATTTAAGCTTTTCTTTCACTATTTCAACATATACGACTATTCGCCATGAATAGTGATCCGACACCAGAATTTGCGGTTGCCTCGCTCGGCGCCTTGCGGATGCGCGCAAGCTGGCGCAGTGAGGATCTGCATTCCAGCCCACATAACCGCCTCTTCTGGATCACGCGCGGAACGGCACGCCACTCGGTCAATTGCGTCACACGCGGCTATGGGCCCAACACGGCGATCTTCGTGCCCCCCGCGACGATGTTCTCGATCGAATTGCCCGCGCAGGTGCAAGGTTTGATGCTGCAAATGCCCGCCGATCCCTATCTGCGGCTGCCAGAGGCCTCTCTCCTGCTGCGCATTTCTCAAATCGAATCTCAGGGAATGCTGACGGGCTATATCGACAATATCGAGCGTGAAATCGCAGCCGCCGCCCCCGCCATGGATCGCGCCCTTGCAGGGCATAGCCTTTTGATCTCGACATGGATCGAACGCATGCTGGCGCGCTATGGCAATGCGCAAACGCGCAACAAAGCACATCTTCTGGTCGAAAATTTCGCCTCTCTGATGGAAAACCAGTTCCGTCAGGGCCATAGCGTTGCCGATTTCGCGGCCCTTCTCGGCGTGACACCAACACATCTGTCCCGCGTTTGCCGAAGCGCTGCGGGGCGGCCTGCCCATGCGCTGCTGACCGAACGCCTCACAAGCGAGGCGCGGCGCTTGCTGGCTGATACAAAGATGTCGGCCAAAGATATCGCGGACTATTTGGGCTATTCCTCGCCCGCTTATTTCACCCGCGCCTTCAGTCAGGAATCAGGCAAGACCCCCTCGGCATTCCGCGCAGGCCTTGCCGCCTAAAGCCGTGCGCACGCGCCCCTCTTTGCTTTTCAAATACTTTGGGGGAGACACCGCAAGGCGGTGGCGGGGGCAAAGCCCCCAAATATTACGCTTTATGAATATATAAAACTCCGCTAGCCTCGCCGCATTATCGGGAGGACCAAAAATGACCCTTACAAAACGCCAATTTCTGGCGACTACAGCGGCAACCATGGCCGCAACCGCCCTGCCCGCGCGGGTCTGGAGCCAGACAAGCCTGACCATGGGCGGGATGGAGATCACCACGCTCAGCGATGGAAATCTCACCCTGCCCGCCGATTTCATCTTTGGCCCGATGGATCAGGACGCGCTCGCCCCCCTCCTGAGCGAGTTCGGGATCGACCGAACAGCCCCCCTCACCCCGCCTTGCAACATCACACTGCTGCGCCATGAGGATCGGCTGGTTTTATTCGATACGGGCTCGGGCTTTTCCTTCCAGAACACGGCTGGCCAATTGATCGACACGCTGGATGCGGCAGGGATCGCGGCGGATGACATCACCCATGTCGTCTTCACTCATGGCCATCCCGACCATCTCTGGGGCGTGCTGGATGATTTCGACGAGGCCACCTTCTTCAATGCCGAACATATGATGGGCGAGACCGAATTTGCCTATTGGACGGATCCCGCCACCCCCAGTTCTATCGGTGAGGCGCGCGCAGCCTTCGCCGCAGGGGCCGAGCGGCGGTTGAGCATGCTGGGGGATCAGATCACCCGCATCCAAAGCGGCACCGAAATCCTGCCAGGCGTGACCTCGATGCTGACACCGGGCCATACGCCAGGCCATATGTCCTTCCTTCTCTCGGATGGCACAGAGACGGCCTTTATCCTTGGCGATGTCGCCACGAATGATCATATCAGCTTTGCACGCCCCGCTTGGGCCTCGGGCTCGGATCAGGATGGCGCGCTTGGCGCGCAGACCCGTGCGGCGGTTCTTGATCAAGTGGCCAGTGACGAGATGAAACTGATCGGCTTCCACCTGCCCGAAGGCGGGATCGGCCATGTCACACGTGAAGCCGAAGGTTACAGCTTCACGCCCATCACAGGCTGACCTCAGCCTGCGTAAATATCGGGCAGTCTGCCGTCGGGCTGCCCAAAAAACAGCCCCTCCAATCGCCATACAGCCTGAGCCCCCGCCCCTCCATGGCAAGTCTGCCAGCCGCGCGTTTAATCTGGCTCAAACAGACTTACGCGGAGGACACCCCATGAACCGTTATTTTGCACTGATGCTGGCCCTCACGGCCTCGCCTGCAATGGGGCATCCGGGCCATGGGGCGGCCATAGCGGGCCATTGGGTCAGTGACCCGTCGCATCTTGCCGCTCTGGCGGGTCTGGGCATTGCATCGCTGCTGGTTTTGCGCACGACGCGGGCGCATCGCAAATCCGTCAAATTGCGCAGCAAAGACTAGCCCCACCCTGCACCCCATTGCAGCACAATGAAAAAGCGCCCCTTGGGCGCTCTTATTCTGATCACGTCATCCAACACAGGCAGCTTTCCGCCCGCCCGTCACGCGATGAATTGAAAATTCAAACCGATCCCCAAACATAAATAATATGGTCCAAGGAGGTTTGATCATGAAACACTCTGCTATGACAACACTCGGCGCTTTGCTCAGCGGTTTCTTTGAGGGCCTTGGATGGCTGCTCGGCGCGGTTATCATGCTTTGTGCGGTTTTCTATTTCTTCCCAGATGCAGGCGAGGCAGTCCGCAACTTTATTGACGCCCTGCTCTAGCTGGCATCCAACAGCTAAAGCTGTCCCGCAAAGAAAAAGGGGATGCAAAATGCACCCCCGAGTCTCGCTTATCAGGCTCACTCATTGTTACCGCCCGTAGTTTTTGCCTGCGGCCTGATACGCGTCAGGGGCGAGCGCACCCGCCCCGTGTTTCAGGCGCACCGCTGGCAAAAGCGGTGCGCCCGATCTCTTGTGCTTAGCTACAGCCCGATGTGCCGCCGCAGGTGTTGCACTTCATGCAGGTGCCATTGCGCACCAGCGTGTAGTTGCCACATTCGCCGCAGGCCTCGCCCTCATAGCCCTGCATTTTCGCCTTGGTGCGCGCATTCATCTCGACGCTGCCCGTGGTGACGGCTGTGGTGCCTGTGGCCTCGGCAATGGTGCCACCGCTTTTGATCTCGGGAACAAGGGTTTCCAAGGTCGTCACGGGATCGGCATCAGCCGCGGATGCACCGCCTTGCAGGACAACCAGATCCTGCGGGACGCGCTTGCGCAGATAGCCTGTGGAGCTGATCTGCTTGAGCACCTGAAGCGATTTGGAGGCCGCGCTCTCCGAGACAGGCGTCACATTCGACACGCCCTCTTCTACGCCACGGCCCATATCGTCAAAGCTCGCACCTTCTGGCTTCACATGCGCCAGATCGGTCCGGTCGAGATAGGAGACCGCCAATTCGCGGAAGATATAATCAAGGATCGAGGTCGCATTCTTGATCGAGTCATTGCCCTGCACCATGCCCGAGGGCTCGAATTTGGTGAAGGTGAAGGCATCGACGAATTCCTCAAGTGGCACGCCATATTGCAGACCAACCGAGACGGCGATGGCGAAGTTATTCATCATCGCACGGAAGCCCGCGCCTTCTTTATGCATATCGATGAAGATCTCACCAAGCGCACCATCGGAATATTCGCCTGTCCGCAGATAGACCTTATGGCCACCCACAATCGCCTTTTGCGTATAGCCTTTGCGGCGCTGTGGCAGCTTTTCACGCTCCGCCTTGACGATTTCCTTGACGATCACCTTCTCGATGATCTTCTCGGCCAGCACTTGCGCTTTTTCCTGCGGGTTGCCTGTCTCGAGGGTTTCGGCAGCCTCGTCATCATCCTCGACAAGAGCGGCGGCCAGAGGCTGGCTGAGCTTGGAGCCATCACGATAGAGCGCATTGGCTTTCACACCCAAGGACCAGCTCAGCTCATAAGCCTTCTGGCAATCCTCGATGGTGGCGTCATTGGGCATGTTGATCGTCTTGGAGATCGCGCCCGAGATGAAGGACTGAGCCGCTGCCATCATATAGATATGGCTGTCGACGCTTAGATAGCGCTTACCCTTCTTGCCGCATGGATTGGCGCAATCAAAGACGCTGAGATGCTCATCCTTGAGGAATGGCGCGCCTTCCAAAGTCATCGTGCCGCAGACATGGTCATTGGCCGCTTCGATGTCTTTCTTGGAGAAGCCGAGGTGACGCAGCAGGTCAAAGGTCGGGTCGTTCAGCTTTTCGGCAGGGATGCCCAAGGTCTTGGTGCAGAATTCCTCGCCCAAGGTCCATTGGTTGAACACAAAGCGGATATCAAAGGCCGATGGCAGAGCTGCTTCGATCTTTTCCAGTTCCTCTTTGCCAAAGCCATGGCCGATCAGCGATGTGTGGTTCAAGCCGGGCGCATTGCCGATGGTGCCGTGACCCACCGCATAGGCGATGATTTCTTCGATCTGGCTGGAGGAATACCCCAACTTGGTCAACGAGGCGGGCACCGACTGGTTGATGATCTTGAAATAACCACCACCTGCGAGCTTTTTGAACTTCACCAAAGCGAAGTCAGGCTCGATGCCTGTGGTGTCACAATCCATCACCAGACCGATTGTGCCTGTGGGCGCAATCACGGTGGTCTGGGCGTTGCGGAAGCCGTGCTTTTCACCAAGCGTCAGCGCCTCGTCCCATGCATTGCGGGCAAGGGCGACCAGACGGTCATCGGGGCAATTGGCGCGGTCCAGCGGCACGGGTGTGACATTGACCTCTTCATAGCCATCCGCCTTGCCATAGGCGGCATTGCGGTGGTTGCGGATGACGCGCAGCATGTGGTTTGCGTTGCGCTCATAGCCCGAGAAAGACCCAAGCTCAGAGGCGACCTCGGCGGAAGTGGCGTAGGATACACCCGTCATCAGCGCGGTCAGCGCGCCACAAAGCGCACGGCCCTCGGGGCTGTCATAGCCAAAGCCCATATTCATCAGCAGGCCACCGATATTGGCATAGCCAAGACCAAGCGTGCGGAAGTCATAGGAAAGCTGTGCAATCTCCTTGGAAGGGAATTGCGCCATCATCACCGAAATTTCCAGCGTCAGCGTCCAAAGACGTGTCGCGTGGATATAGGCCTCGGCGTCGAACTGGCCGTCTTTGTAGAACTTCAGCAAGTTCATCGAGGCAAGGTTACAGGCCGTATCATCAAGGAACATATATTCCGAGCACGGGTTCGAGCCGCGGATCGGACCATCTTCGGGGCAAGTGTGCCACGCATTGACCGTGTCATGGTACTGGATGCCGGGATCGGCACAGGCCCACGCGGCATGGCCCACCTTTTCCCACAGATCGCGGGCTTTGATGGTTTTTGTCGCCTCGCCATTTACACGGCTGAGCAGCGCCCAATCCTCGTCATTCTCGATGGCCTTGAGGAAGGCATCGGTCACGCGGATCGAGTTGTTGGAGTTCTGGCCCGAGACCGAGCTATAGGCTTCGCTATCCCAATCGGTGTCATAGGTCGGGAATTCGATGGAGGTGTAGCCCTGCTTTGCGTAATCCAGCACCCGCTTGACGTAAGTCTCGGGGATTGCGACCTTTTTGGCCGCGCGAATTGCGTCTTTGAGCTGTGTGTTCTTGGCAGGATCAACCGCATCCTCGGCCGAGCCATCCCAGCCTTTCACAGCCGCGAACAACCCGTTGAGCATCTTCTCATGCATCTTCGAGCCAGCCACCAAGGAGGCCACTTTCTGCTCTTCCTTCACCTTCCAGTCGATGAAGGCCTCAATATCGGGGTGGTCGGCATCGACGATCACCATCTTGGCCGCGCGGCGCGTGGTGCCGCCCGATTTGATCGCGCCCGCAGCGCGGTCACCGATTTTCAGGAAGCCCATCAGGCCCGATGATTTACCACCGCCCGACAGCTTCTCGCCCTCGCCCCGCAGATGCGAGAAATTGGTGCCCGTGCCCGAGCCATATTTGAACAGACGCGCTTCACGTACCCAAAGGTCCATGATGCCGCCTTCATTCACCAGATCATCCTTCACACCCTGAATGAAGCAGGCATGCGGCTGTGGATGCTCGTAGCTGGAGGTGGATTTGGTCAGTTTGCCGGTTTTGTAATCGACATAATGGTGGCCTTGGGCCGGACCATCAATGCCGTAAGCCCAATGCAGACCGGTGTTGAACCATTGCGGGCTGTTGGGCGCTGCCATCTGGCGCGCCAGCATCAGCTGCATTTCATCGAAATAGGCCTGTGCATCGGCCTCGGTGGTGAAATAGCCACCCTTCCAGCCCCAATAGGCCCACGCCCCTGCAAGGCGCCGGAAGACCTGCTTGGCGCTTGTTTCGCCACCATAGCGCTGGTCCTCCGGCATAGCCTCCAGCGCCTTTTCGTCGGCCACGTGGCGCCAAAGGAATTCGGGGATACCCTTTTCCTTGACCGGCTTCATTGCGGCAGGAACACCGGCTTTGCGGAAGTATTTCTGAGCAATCACATCGGAGGCAACCTGGCTCCACCCTTGAGGGACTTCGACCTCATCGAGTTTGAACACGGTTGTGCCATCTGGATTCCGAATCTCGGACGATGTGATGTTGAATTCCAGATCGGCATAAGCATCTTCGCCGGCCCGCGTAAAACTACGTTCAATTTTCATGACTGCCTCATTTACTAAGCCAAATTACTGTTCCTGCGGCTTGCCAGCGTCTAACGCGCTCTGACCGTCTTTATTTTGGCAACACCCCATCCCCCACGCCCTTTCGGGCATGATGCAGCTTTTTTCGACAAAGCTGGCTCAATTGGGAGATATTATGCCCCTGTGCCTCAGCACCACTATATGTAGTGGTTCTCTGCGTCGGCCCACACAAACTGGCGTAGATCACCACAAGAGGTCAATTCTTTTTTTGACAATTCAGAGCAGTTTTAGAGGTTGAAATCGACAAAGACTGCCTTAGCGGCAAGTGCCATCCGATTCATCCAGAATTCGTTAATATAACCGACAAGCGCAAACTTCGTTGTTTCACTGACATTTAGCCAAAGATGTGAAACCAGACATGAGCATGGCATGGCCAAAAGGATATCTTTTGACGCGGTCCTATCCTGTGATCGCTACATGTTGTGTTTGTGCGATAAGTTTGTGCAGCTATGGCCAAAACATACGCTTGGGCCGCAGGGGTTCGCCTAGCGAACCGCCAATTCGTGACAATGGGATGAAGGTGGGATGATTAAATCATGAAGATTTAAAGTGGTCGGGGCGATAGGATTCGAACCTACGACCTACGGTACCCAAAACCGCCGCGCTACCAGGCTGCGCCACGCCCCGACGGCTCTCCTCTAACGCCAAGTTGCGCCGATGAAAACCCCTGCTATTCGACTTCGCAGCTCCAAGCTGCAAGTTCTTGAGGTAGCAGGGGATTTCGCAGCAAATCCCCTTCCGAAATTCCGATATCCCGCGCCAAACCGCCATTGATTTCCAGCACGGCCAAGGTCTCCGGCGTTCCGGGAATCGGTGTTCGGTCCAGTGGAATCGCATTTTCATGGATGCGCGCGATGACGCCCGTTTCATCGATAAAAAGCATATCGAGGGGAATCAGCGTGTTCTCCATCCAGAAGCTGACCATCTGCGGACGTTCATAGATAAAGAGCATTCCCGCGCTGCGCGCCATGCTGGGTCGGTTCATCAAACCAATGGCGCGTTCCTGAGGATCATCCGCAATTTCAACCGAGAAGCGCGCTGTCCCGAAATCACCGCGAATTTCAACGCGGTCCTCTCGGCAGGCGGCAGATGCGCCCCCCGCAAGGATCACCAAAACCGAAGCCAGACAGGTGATCCTTGAATATAGCGACATGTTTATTCCTCTCGGACGTGGTCCCAACTGCGAATTTCTGCAGCCATCTTACCACGCGGACCATCAGCGACGCGAATCGAAACGGCCTCACCCGGCATAAGATCGGCAAAACCAAAGCTGCGCAGAACCTCGGCATGCAGAAATATATCTTCGGTCTTGTCGAACCATTTGATCCGAGCGGCCTCGAAGGGCGCGTCGGTCTCGGGGATGTCTACTGTGACACCTGAAAGTGCTTCTTCCGGAGACGGTGGGGCGATCGAGAGCACTTCTTGTGCCTGAACCCCGCGTTCTGTGTGCTGAACGGTGACCGAGACAAGGGCGTTATCCGCCACCGATCCCTGACCGAAATTCCTCAATACATTTGCATGCAACAAGATGTCCGGACCACCATCATCTGAGACGATGAAACCAAACCCTTTGGATGCGTCAAACCATTTAACCTTGCCACGAACGGCCTCCTCCACGCGGATACTATCTTCCGACATAGTGGATTTTCCTGTCCTAGGGCTTTCGCCCTTTATTTGTTCCCTAACATCCCCATTTGGCGCGGCCCCAAGGTCATCGCAAGTAGAAATTTCTGCCCGTGGTAACATTTAATACTCCACTCGTTCCATTTTCGAACAAACGGTTTCATGCAGCACGGTTTTAGGTAGGTTTGACTTATTAAGGGTTAAGTCTCTCTACATCCCAAGTTGACGCAGCGTCAAGTTTTGTCCATTTGAAGCGGTCATGCAGGCGAAATGCGCCATCTGCCCAAAATTCAATCTCGACTGGACGGATGCGGAACCCGCCCCAATTTGGCGGGCGTGTCGGATTCGAGCCTTGTTTGGCCGTCACCTTCGCCACCTCCGCGACCAAGGCCGCACGGCTGGACAAAGGCTGCGATTGCGCCGAGGCCCAAGCCCCAAGGCGGCTCTTGAGGGAACGGGAATTGAAATAATCATCGGCGGCTTGGCCATCCTCGCGCTCGACAATACCGCGCACCCGAATTTGGCGGCGAAGTGATTTCCAATGCAGCACGAAAGCCGCTTTGCCCGAGGCCTCGATCTCCTGCCCCTTCTTGCTGTCGTAATTGGTGTAGAAAACGAACGCGTCCTCTTCGATATCCTTGAGCAAAACCATACGCACATTGGGCAGCCCGTCTGGATCAACGGTGCCCAAGGCAATCGCATTGGGATCATTCGGCTCGGATGTCTCCGCCTCGCTCAACCATGCTTTGGCAATTTCAAAGGGGTTATCTCCGGCAAATATGCCTGTGCGGTCGCTCATTCTAGCCTCCTTGGGTCCGGCAAGGGGCAAGCTAGGGCGCGGGATATGACAAGGCAAGGCAGCGAGGATGGCTTGAAGCGGTTAACTCAATCGCCTAAGACCGAAATGACGTCGTCATTGACCAAAACAAACGAGGGTGACCATGGGGCTGATGAGTGGAAAACGCGGGCTGATTATGGGGCTCGCCAATGACAAATCCATCGCTTGGGGCATTGCCAAGGCCGTTGCGGCCGAGGGCGGGGAATTGGCTTTTTCTTATCAGGGTGAACAACTTCTCAAGCGGGTTGCACCTTTGGCCAAGGAATTGGGCAGCGATCTGGTCATTCCCTGCGATGTGACCGATGACGCAAGTGTAGATGCGCTGTTTGCCGAGCTGGAAAAGGCTTGGGGCAAACTGGACTTCATCGTTCATGCCATTGGTTTCTCGGATAAAAACGAATTGCGCGGCCGCTATGTGGATACAAGTGCCGCAAATTTCAACATGACGATGAATATCTCGGTCTATTCCTTCACCTCCGTGATGCAGCGCGCCGAAAAGCTGATGAGCGATGGCGGCAGCGCCGTGACGCTCACCTATTACGGTGCCGAGCAGGTCATGCCGCATTATAATGTAATGGGCGTGGCCAAAGCCGCGCTTGAGGCCTCGGTCATGTATCTGGCCGAAGATCTCGGCAAACAGAATATCCGCGTCAATGCGATCTCGGCGGGTCCGATCAAGACGCTGGCGGCCTCGGGTATTGGTGATTTCCGCTATATCCTGAAATGGAACGAGCTGAATTCACCGCTGCGCCGCAATGTAAATATTGATGATGTCGGGAAATCCGCGCTTTATCTTCTTTCCGATCTCGCCTCGGGCGTGACGGGCGAGAATTTGCACGTGGATGCAGGCTATCATGTTGTTGGCATGAAGGCTGTGGATGCGCCCGATATTGATGTTGTGACAGGCCGGAAGGACTAACGCAGATGATCACGCCCCTGCCCCATGAAAAAGGCTTCCATGTTTCTTGGGACCAAATCCATCGCGATGCCCGCGCCTTGGCGTGGCGGCTTGATAAGCGGGGCCCCGAGGAAGATGGCGCATGGCGGGCGGTTGTCGCCATCACGCGCGGCGGTATGGCACCTGCCATGATCATCGCGCGAGAGCTGGATATTCGCACCGTCGATACGATCAGCGTGAAGTCCTATGATCATCAGAACCAATCCGAGGCCGTCGTGCTCAATAAACCCGATCCCGACTTGATGGGCGATGGGTCAGGCATTCTGGTGATTGATGATCTGGTCGATAGCGGCAAAACCCTCGAGATCGTGCGCGCGCTCTACCCCAAGGCGCATTTCGCCACCGTCTATGCCAAACCCAAAGGCGAGCCGATGGTCGATACTTTCATCACAGGCGTCAGCCAAGATACATGGATTTTCTTTCCATGGGATATGGCCCTGCAATATGTCGAGCCTTATCGCGGCAAGGACTGATCCGCCCCCTCAAGGGCGCTTGCGCTAGCGCCCTTCCAGCGCTTCGCCCAGAACATCCAACACGATATCACGCGGCACATCCGAGGTGACGAAGGCCTCGCCAATGCCGCGTGCCATGATGAAACGCAGCTTGCCGTCTTGCACTTTTTTATCCTGACCCATCAACTCTAACAGGCCATTGGCGTCAGGTAATTTTCCTGCAATATCAGATATATCCCGCTTCATCTTCATGTCAGAAAGATGCGCGCGCACGCGACTTGGATCCTCTTGTGAACACAGCCCCATCCGCGCCGAGACCTCAAACGCCAAGGCGCAGCCAATGGCCACCCCTTCACCATGCAACAGCCTGTCGGAATAGCCTGTCGCGGCCTCAAGCGCATGACAAAACGTATGCCCCAGATTGAGAAGCGCGCGGTCGCCCTGCTCGGTCTCATCCCTGACCACGATATCGGCTTTCATTTGCACCGAATGGCGCACGGCCTCGGCCCGTAAGGCGGGATCACCCGCTGCCAAAGCGGGGCCATTGGCCTCCAGCCAGTCAAAGAACCGCGCATCGCCAAGTAGCCCGTATTTCGCCACTTCGCCATAGCCTGCCAGAAAATCCCGCGCGCTCAGCGTGCCGAGCAGATCAATATCGGCCAGAACCAGCGAGGGTTGGTGAAACGCGCCCACAAGGTTTTTGCCATGCTGGGTATTGATGCCCGTCTTGCCGCCGACCGAGCTGTCGACCTGCGCTAAAAGCGAGGTGGGCATCTGCACAAAGCGCACGCCGCGGCGCATAATGGCCGCCGCAAACCCCACCAGATCCCCGATAACACCGCCGCCCAAAGCGATGACGATATCGCGCCGCTCGACCTTTTCGCTGAGCAACCATTCGACAACCCGCGTCAGGTTTTCCCAGTTTTTCGTGCCCTCACCCGGCTTGAGGATCAGCGCCTCAGAGGCGATGCCTTCCGCGCCCAAACCCGCCTTCACAGCATCAAGATGAAGCCCCGCAACCGTCTCCTCAGAGATGATCCAGACCTTGTTGCGCACCAGAAGCGGCGCAATCTCGGCGCCTGCCCGCGCGGTCAGACCTTGCGCAATCCGCACATCATAGGCGCGATCATCCAAAGGAACATGAACCGTGAATTCATTCAGCATCAGCCTGCCTCGTTTATGACGCCCGCGCGGGCCAGTTCCGCCTCGACCTCATCGGTCGTGCGCTCGATGGACCACGCGCTTTGCACATGCACCCGCATCGGGGCCAATTCATAGGATGGCGTGCGCGCCATCAACAAATCTGTCAATATTTGCTTGGGGTTAGGCCCGCGCAACAAGGGGCGCGTGGTCTTGTGGCGCACACGGTTCCAGAGCAGGTCCAGATCGGCCTCAAGCCAGAGCACGGCCGCTTTCGCACCAATCATTTCACGGTTGCGCTCACTCAACCAAGCGCCGCCACCCGTGGACAGGATGCAAGGCGGGCCATCCAAAAGCCGCTCGATCACCTTGGCCTCACGATCGCGGAAAAATTCCTCGCCGAACCGGTCGAAAATCTCAGCAATGGAAAGCTGTGCGCTTTCGACGATCTCGGCATCCGAATCTTTCATCGGTGCCCCAAGACGCGCCGATAAAGCGCGCCCGATTGCTGTCTTGCCCGAGCCCGGCATCCCCACCAGAACCAGCGTTTGCTGCAAAACCTGCCCCGTATGTGCCGCTGTTTCGCGCATATCCAAAAAAATTATCCCCGACAGTGGCGAAATTCTGCTCGCAATGCCTTATATTGAAATCAGAGCGGCGGCAAATGTCGAAAAAAGGGTGTAAAGCCTGTATGGAGTGATCCAAGGCGAAAAGCCCGCGAAATTGAAACTGGCAGAGGCGTAAATGGGCCGACTTTTGAAATACCTCGCGATCCTCGTTCTGCTGATTGTGGCGGGGCTTTTGGGCTATTCCTATTCAGGGCTGATGGAGCCACCGACCGGTCAAGTCACCCAATCGGTGACCCTTGATGCGGATTAAGCAGGCATTCTGGCCGCTGGCCTTTCTGGCATGTGGTAGCATGGCAGGCGCGCAGGAGCTTGCCTCCTCAACCGCGCCTGAGGATTTCGCACCGCCTGCTTGGTTGTCCGACACCGTCACAGCCCCGCATGCCAATGTGGCGACCTCCGCCGCACCGCGCGCCATCACCGTGATGCCAATCGGCGCTGTGCGTCTGGATGCCGTGGGGCTTTTGCCACGCTCCATCACGGGGCTGCCCGCCGATCTTTGGACCAATTCCGAGGCCTCCGCCTTGGCCGAGCTGTTCTTGCGCCAACCCATAGAAGGCCTGCCCGCCATTCAAGCCTTCACCGAGATGCTGGCGCTGGCCGAGCTGGACCCGCCCCAAGATGCAGGGCGCGAGGCCACCCTGTTTCTCAGCCGCATCGATATGCTGCTCCATCGCGGCGCGCTCGAGCAAGCCCGCGAATTGATCGAACGCGCAGGCCCCACCAACCCCACTGTCTTTCGCCGCTGGTTTGATGTCAGCCTTCTGACAGGCAAGGCCGATCGCGCTTGTGCCGCGATGCGCGCCAATCCCGATATCGCGCCCACCTATCCGGCCCGCATCTTCTGCCTTGCCCGCTCGGGCGATTGGCCTGCCGCCGCCCTTTCGCTTGGCACGGGCGAGGCCTTGGGCTTTATCACCGCTGAGGATGCCGCGCTGATGACGCGCTTCCTTGATCCCGAATTATTTGAGGGGGAACCGCCCCTACCCCCTGAGGCCGAGATGACGCCGCTGCATTATGAAATGCGCATCGCCCTTGGTGAGCGTCCCTCCTCAACCTCTCTGCCTTTGGCTTTCGCGCAATCCGACATGGCCGATCTGGCGGGCTGGCGCGCGCAGCTTGATGCGTCCGAGCGGCTGATGCGCGCCGGCGCGATCGAGCCTGGCCAATGGCAAAACATCTATCTCAGCCGCGTTCCATCGGCCTCAGGCAGCATCTGGGACCGCGTGGATGCCCTGCAAGCCTTTGATATGGCCATGCTCGCACGTGACCCGCAGGCTATCGCAGAAAGCATGCCCGCAGCGGTCGAGGCGATGCGCAGCGCAGGCCTACTGGTACCCTTTGCCACGCTTTATGCCGAAGCCCTCTCGCGCCAGCCGCTCACGGGTGAGGCCGCCGAGCTGGCCCGCAAAATCGCACTGCTTGGCCCCAGATACGAGGCACTGGCCCAAAGCACAGTGCCGCAATCCCCGATCGAGCGCCGTCTCTTTGCCATCGCCACAGGCCGCGCAGCCCCCGCCCTGCCCGATGATGGCCCGACCGAGGCCGCCGTGGTCGCGGCTTTTGCCGCCATCACCCCGCCTGAACGCTATGCACATCTGCTGCAAACAGGCCGCTTGGGCGAAGCGTTGCTCAGCGCCTCGCTCGTGTTGTCCAGTGAGGGCAGCGATCTGGATGATCTGGCCGATGCCCTGCGCCTGTTCCGCGCTGCAGGTCTTGAAGATGTGGCCCGCCGCGCCGCCCTGCAATTGCTTCTTCTGAACAGCAGCAGCCAGAGCCGGATATGAGCCGCGCTTGGATCAGCCCCTTTCTCGAGGCGCAAGCGGCTGAGTTAAACGCTTCTGAGAATACCTTGCAGGCCTATGGGCGCGACCTGATGGATGTCGATACGTTCCTCTCTACCCGCGGGCAGGATTTCGCCACCGCCACCCGCGAGGATCTTGAGGCCTATCTGATTGATCTCGACACACGCGGCATGGCCCCTGCGACCCGCGCCAGACGCCTCTCCTCAATCAAGCAACTCTACCGCTTTGCCTATGAGGACGGGCTGCGCATGGAAAACCCTGCCCTCAAAATCAAAGGCCCCGCCCGCGCCCGCAGCCTGCCCAAAACCCTCGATCATGCCGAGGTGGACCGCCTTTTGGAGGCCTCGAAATCCCATGGCCGCAACACACCTGACCGCTTGCGCAACCATTGCCTGATGCAACTGCTCTATGCCACGGGGATGCGGGTAAGCGAATTGGTCACCCTGCCCGTCTCTGCCGCGCGTGGCGATCCGCAATGGCTTTTAATCCGCGGCAAGGGCGGCAAGGAACGCATGGTTCCGCTGTCACCGCCTGCGCGCGAGGCTTTAGGCACATGGCTCAGCACCCGCGACGCGCTGGAAGAAACCGCCCGTATCGAGCGCGGCACCCCGCCCTCGCGCTTCCTCTTCCCTTCCAATGGCAAAGCGGGCCATCTCACCCGCGTGCGGTTTTTCACCCTGATCAAGGAAATCGCCACCGCCGCTGGCGTCTCGCCCGAGAAAACCACCCCCCATACCCTGCGCCACGCCTTTGCAACGCATCTTCTGGCAGGCGGCGCGGATCTCAGGGCGATCCAGACCCTTCTGGGCCATGCCGATATCGCCACGACCGAAATTTACACCCATATCCTTGATGAACGCCTGCGCGCACTGGTGCTGGATAAACACCCTCTCGCCCAAAAGGACTGAGCTTTCGGCTTCTTTGTTTCCCAAATACCTCCGCCGGAGGCTCCCGCAGCCGCAATCCTTGCCACCATTGGGCTTGAAGCGGCCCCGCTTCGCCCCCATAACTCTCTCATTCCTTGAACAAATGACGAGCCCATGCCCGACGCACCCCTCCTAGACACCGCTTTCTGGATCACAGCAGGCGCAATCATTGGTCTTCTTGTTCTCTCAGCCTTCTTTTCAGGCTCCGAAACCGCGCTGACCGCCGCCTCACGGGGCAAATTGCGCTCGCAAGCTGATCGCGGGTCAAAAGGCGCGGAACGCGCGCTCAAATTGACCGAGGATAACGAGCGCCTGATCGGCTCGGTTCTGCTTGGCAATAACCTCGTCAATATCCTCGCCGCCTCGCTGGCCACAGCCATGTTCACCCGCGCCTTTGGCGAGAGCGGGGTGGCGTTGGCCACTTTGGTGATGACCCTGCTGGTGCTGATCTTTGCCGAGGTTCTGCCCAAAACCTATGCCATCACCAATGCCGAGAAGGCCGCCGCCGCCGTCTCGCCCGTGATCCGCGTGGTGATCCTTGTCTTTGCACCTGTCGTGGCCACCGTTCAGGTCTTTGTGCGCGGGGTGCTGCGCCTCTTTGGCGTGCAGACCGATACCGATAGCAAAGGCCTTTTCGCCCGTGAGGAAATCGAGGGCGCGATCACCCTTGGCCATTCCGAGGGGGGTGTGGAAAAAGAACATCGTGACCGTCTGCTTGGCGCGCTTGACCTGCATGAACGCACGGTTGAGGAAATCATGCTGCATCGCTCGAAGATTGAGATGATCAATGCCGATGACGCGCCCGAGGAAATCCTCAGCCAAGCGCTGCAATCGGCCTATACGCGCCTGCCCGTCTATCGCGACGAGACCGAAAACATCATCGGCGTGATCCATGCCAAAGACCTTCTGCGCGCGATGGACCGCCTCGCGCGCGGCAAGGATGCGCCCGGTATTGAGGAATTCAAGGTGCTGGATGTGGCGATGAAGCCCTATTTCGTGCCCGAGACCACCACGCTGGACGACCAGATGCGCCAATTCCTGCGCCGCCACACGCATTTCGCCTTGGTGGTCGATGAATATGGCGCGCTGCGCGGTTTGATCACCCTTGAGGACATCCTCGAAGAAATCGTGGGCGAGATCACTGATGAATTCGACACCGAAGAAGCCATCAACCTGACCCCTGCGGCCGATGGCACCTATTTGATCGATGGGGCGATGACGATCCGTGACCTCAACCGCGCCACCGATTGGAACCTGCCTGATGAGGAAGCCAATACCGTCGCGGGGCTTGTGATCCATGAGGCGCAAACCATCCCGCTTGAAGGGCAGGTCTTTTCCTTCCACGGCTTCCGTTTCGAAGTGGCCAAGCGCGAAAACAACCGCCTGACCGAATTGAAGATCCGCAATCTTGGCTAAGCGCAGCGCCACCTCCGCCCCGACGATCCTGCTTTTGGCAGCGGGCCGTTCCACGCGGATGCGCGGCGCCGATAAATTGTTGGAAACCGTTGATTTACAACCTCTTATCCGCCTGATAGCGGCGCGCTGTGTCAAGGCAGGCCCGACCCGCGTGGTGCTCGGCCCCGATCAAGCGGCCCGCCGCACAGCGCTTGAAGATGTGTCGCTCGAAATCGTTGAAGCCCCTGAAGGCGAGGGAATGGCCGCCTCCTTCAAGGCGGGTGTCGAGGGGCTCACAGGGCCCGTTCTGGTGGTTCTTGCCGATATGCCCGAGGTCACGGCCTATGATCTCCATGTGCTTCTGGCCCTATCGGAACAGGCGCCCAATGCGATCCTGCGGGCGGCCACCAAGGATGGCATCGCGGGCCATCCCGTACTGTTTCCCGCCGATCTGCTGCCTGATCTGGGCCAGCTCAAAGGGGATGACGGGGCAAAGCAGATCCTGACGCGCGAGGCGGCGCGGCTGCATCTGGTTCCCCTCCAAGGCAAACGCGCGATCACCGATCTCGACACGCCCGAGGATTGGGATCAATGGCGCGCCGCAAGACGCTGATTTCATATCAATATATTGAAATGTCTTCCCGAAAAAACCATTCGGTAAAACGCAGATAGGGACGGCCTACCCCTAGGCCATCCCTATCCTCCGAGCTGCAAGGGAGGTATCCCCCTCGCGCCACAGTGCCCCCATGGGTACTGTTATTTTTTGAGCATTTCGCGTTTCACAAGTTGCCGTGATCACCACCTAACGCGTTGAAACCAATGATTTCAGGCAGCGTTAGGTGGCTTAAGCTTCACGCGAAGCGCCTTAGCCCTTAAGCAGCTTGGCCTCATACCCTTTGAGAACACGACGCGCGGCGACATAATCATCGCGACCGGTCTGCATTTCGAGATCAGGGAAGAGTTCCAAAATCTCGTTACGCTGTGCTGTGCCCATGGCACCAAGGGTCTGATCACCTGGCTGGAAGCTTTCCGTCCAAGCGCCGTCTGCCAGCACCACTTCGTGTTGATCGAACATGAAGTGGATATAGGTCGCCCGCAGGGTATCGATCGCTTGGATCGAGCCATTATTGATCAGGTGCTTCGCCGCCACCAGAACTTCAGGCTCTTCGAAATAGAGCTGTGTCTGATCGCCTGCCACCAGCATACGGTGCTGAGGGCTGACCATCATGTCCCGCTCGGGCAATCCATCACCAAGGCTTCCCGCTTTGATCAGGATCGGGCTCAGATGCGGGGCGCGACGAAGCTCATCGCGCTGAAGCGTCCGTTTGCCGATCCAACGGATCTCTTGGATACCGTTATCGCGGGTGATGACCTTGTCACCTTCCTGCAAGCTTTCGACTGGCACTTCGCCCTTCATGGTCGCAATCAGCGTACCAGGTGTGAAACACGGAATGATGTTCTCGATTTCCGAGTACGCCAAAGTGCCGATCAGGTTGGTCTTCGCCGGATCACTATAGAATTCGACGATACCGTCCTCGGCACCCGGTGCCGATGGAATGACCGTCAGCGGGCCAGAGCCAGTCAGATCAAGCGTATCGGTATCGGTATCACCGGGGTCCTCACCACCGACAATCGTATCACCGATGCCTTCGATATAGCTGTCACCAGGGTTGTTCGGATCATCAAAGGTGCCGACCAAGAAGGTATCATTACCAAGGCCACCTGACATGCTGTCAGCGCCCTGACCACCGATCAAGGTGTCTTCACCATCGCCACCCGACAAGGTGTCATCATCGATGCCACCATCAAGGCTGTCATTGCCCGTGCCACCGGTGATGTTGTCATCGTCATCTTCACCGAAGATCACGTCATTTCCAGCGCCACCATCCAGCGTATCCTGACCATTTAGCGTGTCAGGGTCATTCTGGCCTGGGTCGATATTATCATCGATCAGATTGTCAGCTGGGACGTTCGATCCGCCATAGATGGTATCGGCACCATCGCCACCAACCACCGAGTCAGCGCCGTCGCCGCCAAGCACAGAGTCGTCGCCTAGGCCGCCATCAATCACGTCGTCATCGTCACCACCGTCGATGGTGTCATTGCCACCACCGCCATTGATCGTGTCGTCGCCGCCATTACCCTCGATGGAGTCTGCATTATTGGTGATCTGATCGCCGCCACCATCTGTCGGACCATTGGCGTCGTCATAGCCGACATCCATCAGCTCGCCAGTGGTTTCACCGTCAACAACGCCGTCAGGACCGCCGGGCAGACCAAGCACATTCTCGATCTCGGTGAAGTCGACCGTGATCACTTCACCCTCGTCATTGGTGTAGCTCACCTGACCCGAGAAGGAGCCCGTGCCGTCATCCACCAGCGGTGTCACGATGGTCACATTGTCCAGACCGGTGAAGTCCAGCGTATCGCCGTCATCATCATTGGCCAGATCATCGGGGAAGCCGGAGGTTCCGTCGGTACCACCGTCAATCGTGATGGTGTCGGGGCCATCGGTATTGGTCGGATCGAGGAAGAAGTCATCATCCCCGCTGCCGCCTGTGGCCACATCGCCAGCGCCCACAGTGATGTCATCATCACCCGCGCCGCCATCGATTGTGTCTGCACCCAGACCACCTGTCAGAGTGTCGGTGCCCGCGCCGCCAGCAATGCTGTCATCGCCGTCACCGCCATCGATGCTGTCATTATCATCGCCACCATCGATGGTGTCATCACCAGTGCCGCCCGCGACCGTATCATCGCCGCCGCCAGTCTCGACATCAATCGGACCAGTCGAGCTGCCGCCGTCGATGCTGTCATCGCCAGTACCGGTCAGGACCTTCTCGATCTCGTCGAAGGTGATGTCATCATCGCCCGCAATCGTATCGATACCGTCAACCGTGCCGCTTTCAGGATCAGTTGCCAGAACAACGTCCAGATCACCGGTTTCACCCGACAGATCAAGGACATCGCCCTCATCACCATTTTCGGGGCCAGCTTCTTCACCTGGAACGGTGCCATCGGTGCCGCCGTCGATTGTGACAGCTACATCTGGCGCAGGATCAGTTGGGTCAATTGTGAAGACATCATCGCCCGAGCCACCAAGACCCGTATCGTCACCGCCAACCGCGATGTCATCATCGCCCGCGCCGCCATCAAGCGTATCTGTGCCCTCGCCGCCCGCAAGCGTGTCAGCGCCGTCACCACCGAGGACAGAGTCGTCCCCGTCGCCGCCGGTGATGCTGTCATCATCCGCGCCGCCATCAACAGTGTCATTGCCAGCACCCGCATCGATGGTGTCATCGCCGCCATTGCCTTCAATGCTGTCATTGCCAGCACCAATCACATCGCCGCCGCCATCGGTTGGACCATTGGCGGCGTCATAACCAGGGGTCATGCTCTCGCCAGTGGTTTCACCGTCAACAACGCCGTCAGCTTCATTCACATCGCCCACGGTGATCGCAACGGGCTCTTCGTCGAAGAGGGTTGGATCATTCGGATCGGTGGCCACGACAGTGATGTCATAGACGCCATCGCCATTGGAATCCGTCGGGTTCTCGAAATCGAGCGCTGCAATCGGCGTGACTTCGCCTGTTGCCGGATCAATGTTGAACAGGGCCGCATCGTCGCCTGTCAGCGAGTAGACGGGGGCTTCGCCATCGGGGTCAACCGCATTGGCTGTGAAGACAGGCGCTGTTGAGTTCTCGGGGATCGTCGGATCCGTGATCGGGTCAAGCACAGGTGCTTCATCGACATCACCCACGGTGATCGCCACAGGCTCCTCGTCGAAGAGCGTCGGATCATTGGGGTCGGTGGCCACAACCGTGATGTCATAAACACCATCACCATTGGCATCCGTCGGGTTCTCTGCATCAAGGCCCGCAATCGGCGTCACTTCGCCCGTCGCAGGATCGATGTTGAACAGCGCCGCATCATCGCCAGACAGCGAGTAGGTGACCGGGTCGCCGTCAGGGTCGGTGGCCGAGGCCGTGAAGACAGGATCGGTGGAGTTTTCAGGCGTAGTGGTATCCGCGATCGGATCGATCACTGGCGGATCGTTTGGCAACGGAGCTGCCGCGCCTTCGAAGTCTTGAATAGCAATGCCGGGCCCGTTCATTGGGCTGCCGTTGAACGCTGCGGGCGGAGATGACCACGTGCCGTCACCGTTGTCGATCCAGCCATCCGCTTGGAAGGCGGCAACCTGATCCGGCCGCGCCGTGATGGTGATCCCATCCGTGTCGATGCCTTGGGGGTTGCCCCCGTCGATCACGGTGTTGTTGGCACCAACAGCTTGCTGGCCGATGGTCAGGTTGTCATCGCCAAGGCCCATGTTGATGTTGGCAAGATCCCAATTGTCGCCAATAACGACGGTATCTTCGCTCGATGCCAAGTTGATGTTGCCGAGGATCGTGGCGTTGTCGCCGATGGTCAGATTGGTCGGCGCTTGTCCGGTAAGGTTGAGCGCGTTGGAGATCGTCGCATCGTTGCCGATCGCGATATTCATTTCTGCACCGTCGTTGCCAGCGGTTATCTGACCGGTCACATCAAGGCCGTCGCCAAACGTTGCGTTCACGTTCGCGGTGTTTCCTCCGTCCGACAGGGCGACAGTACCGCCAAACGTTGCATTGTCGCCGAAGGTAACATTGGCATCGCCAACCGACGTCGCAGTCGTGGTGCCCGTGACAGTCGCGCCAGACCCAAAGGTAAAGTCAGCGTCAGCGCCGTAGTTGTTGATCGAACCGTCGACGGTTACATCGTTACCCGCGTTGATGGTCAACGTGCCCGTGTTACTCATGCCGGTGGCGTCGATGCCGGCAAGCGTTGCACCGTCGCCGACGTTCAGGGTCAGGTTTTGGCCGTTTGAATCGATGGGATACCGAGAGAAATCAACGCCCGCAGGGATGTTCACCGTCGGTTCGATGTCGCTGCCAAAGCCGCCAAGTGTGAGCTGGCCGAATGTGCTGCCAGGATCGGGGTCACCCAGAATATTAATGGTGACATCAGGGCCGCCATTGATCGTGATGTTGCCCATCATCCCCGCTGGGATGTTGATCACATCACCTGGCCCGGCGTTGATGGTGGTCGTGGCCGTCTGGCTGCTTGGAATTGCTACGTCGATGATGGCCATTATACTGCTCCCTCAACGAAAAGACCGCGACCAAGCGCGTTCAGGTTCGAATGATTTTGGTTGTGAAAAACGACATCAATCGCCGATGCGTTGGCTGTGAAGTTTGGGGTAAGAAGCTTCATTGATGCAGTCTTTCTTCATGTGTTGCCGCGCGATGTCGGCTTGGTCGGTTTCGGGCTGTTTCTTTGCCCGTGAATTCTGTTGTTTCGAACCTGCGTTCAGATCCTCGAGAGCCGTTGGTCAGTCAGAGCAACACGTAACTTAACATCGGTCTGACCGATGCTTTGTTTAGCTTTGCGATACGCTTGATTTGCGATCTTAGCTTTCATCTTGCTCTCCTATCCTTGGCCTTTGCTTTGGCCTTCCGTCTTGCGACGGAAAATCATGTCACGTCGACTTGATGGGCGATGGCTAAACAAAGCGCAGCGGCCACACGTCAAGACGGTCCAAATGAGAAGGAGAATGGCTGCGATGCAGCCCTGAAAGCGCAGACCCAGATTGCGAGTCTGTACAATAGGTGCGCCTGTTATCGCTCATCGCGATAATGCGAACGCACATCCTCCGCATTCCCACATGCGTCGTCCGTGCGGCCGCCCCCTTGGCCTAGCAGTCATCGCCCCCCAGTCGGGCTTGCATTGGTAATAGCCCCTATCTTTCGAGAGGCGAAGAGGTATTTTCGTGGCAAGCAGGCGCATTTAGACAAACTCCGGACACAAAGATTACCAGGCCCTCAGCGCGATTTACGATTTCGAGAGGTTTTGAACCAAGGATAGGGTTCGACTAACTTTAGAGTGTTTGAGAAAAAGTTTCTTAAAATATATGTCTTAATCACCCCTAACACCCAGTATGTCTTCGGGCTTTGCACAGATACGCATAGCCCGAGGGCGACCTGCGTTACGGCCAAACCTCTCGCCATATTGTTGCCAAATGGGGAAACACATTGTTTCTTTCCCCGCAATTTGCAGCGGCCCTAGCCGCGCATTGTTCGGCATTTTGAAGGCTAATCCAGAGAATCGACTAAGAATCGGGGTGCTATCTTTCGATTTCCCGACTCGATTCTAAAGCGCACTTCAGGTGCTCGGTTCAGGCTGGCCAATCGGCATAAGTCTTAACGCAATCAATCGTGCCGATTGCGAGCGTTTTCTACTGCGCATTTTACACATCCCGCGTCGTAGGCAGCTTGCCACGAGCAACCGCGCCCCAAGGGCGGGCATTCCAATGAGCTGAGATGTAAAATGAAGATGAGGTGGTACCCGAGGTCGGACTCGAACCGACAAGCCGTTAGGCGGGGGATTTTGAATCCCCTGCGTCTACCAATTCCGCCACTCGGGCCTCGCGGATCACCTACTCCGCCTTTTTGGCGGCGTCAACGGGGGGAGAGGCTCTTTTAACATCCATCCGAAAGCAGGCTGTCTGATCGTCCTGTAACCCGACAGGCCACAAGCCCGATCCATTCCCGAATACCTTTGGAAATCTCCTCCAAATTATCGAATAGATCGAAATTACCTCGGCCCGCTGTGATGTTCGAATGATCCGTCGGATAGGGCTGCAAATCGCGCCAGCCTACCGTGCAAAATACCACCACACTGCGCGGCATATGCCAAGCGGATGTCACCAAGACCCAAGCCCCTGCCTGATCCCCGCTGATCAAAGCGCGTGTGGTCACCGCACTTTCTGCGGTGTTGCGGCTGCTTTGCTCGATGGTGATGCGGGCAGGATCAATGCCTGCGGACAGCAAGACACGGTTCGAGATACCCGCCTCGCTCATGCCCTCAGGCAGGCCTTCCAACCGCCCCGAGCCACCTACAAGCACGATCCGCGCCTGCGGAAAGCGGTTGGCCAGATCAATCGTTGCCAAAATACGGTCAGCCGCGCCGTTCACATTCACCACACCACTGCGCGCCGTCAGCAATGGCCGCTCGGACCCTGAAAGCAGGATGATCCCTTCAGGTGCGGTTTCAATCGCGGGGTTTGAGGGGAAACGCCCTTCCAGCGGGCCAAGCACCAGCCGATCAATCGGCAGGACCCACACTACCATCAAAAAGACAAAGGCCAGCGCATTGAACCGAAACGCCGCGCGCTGTTTGCCAAACAGCCCCATCACCACGCCCAAGCCGATCAGATAGACAGGCCACATCCTCGGGTCCGCAACCATCCAGACCAGTTTTGATGCAATGAAGAAAACAGTATCCATGCGTTCCCGCCCCGTTTAGCCGCCTTTGGCCTGCCACCAATCCTTGGGTTTCAGCCGTGCTGGCACGCCTCTCCACAGCTGCCATTTTTGCGCAAGCCTGCGCCCCCATCCACCCGCCTGCCCTGTGGCCAGCCACCGCCAGAGCCTGTCGCGCCAATCCGTATAGCTGCGGTTAAAGGGGCAAACCCGCATGCAAATCGCGCAATCGGTTTTCAACTTGGCCCAATAGCCAAAACAGCTTTCCGCATTTGAGGACCATTTGCGCGCCGCACGAAACGTGGAAGGAGAGCCCGCACTGACTTCTTCACCAAAATCAGGCACCCCGACAGGCAAGGCCTTCACGGGGCAGGCCTGCGCGCAGATCGTGCATCCCTCGCAATAGGCCTTGATGCCAAGATCGCGAGGGCCATCCACAGCCAAGGGCATATTGGTGAAAATCTTGGAAAAGCGCAGGCGTGGCCCAAATTCAGGCGTCAGCACCATCTGGTTGCGCCCATATTCCCCCAAACCTGCCTTGATCGCATAGGGAATGACCAAGGCCGTGTCATTCATGCTGGCCACAGCCTCAAAGCCGAGATTGCGGATATAGGCGGCCATCTGCATGACAATCGCGGCCTCATGCGAATATTCCCGCCCTGTCGCGGCCCCCGCCAAGGCGCTTGGATAGGTCTCGACCAGATCAGCCTCCATCGCATGGCCCATGACAATCACATGGGTCAGCCCCTCGGGCAGCTCATTGGGCACAGCCTCCATGCTGCGCAGATCGGGGCGATCGGCATAATGCCAGCGCAGATCAATCTCAGTAATGCCGCATAGATCAGCGCCGAACATCTTGGCCACGCGTTTGATTTGGCCCGCTTCCAGCTCAGGCGTGCCAAGCGGGGCCTGCATAGGGGTCGGTGTTTGGGCGCGCAAGGGTGCTTGAAACCCCTCCCGCTCACCCTCATGGGCCGAGCGCTCCGAAATCATATCAGAGATCAACCATGATGCATTCCTGAGCGCGAAGTCTTTTTGCGAAAAGCCATCCCCACGGCGCGGGGCGGCCTCCATCCGATAGGAGGCAAAAAACGCATCTGTGTCCTCGCTGCGCACCCGATTATCCCAAAAGGCGCGGGTGAAGATATCATTCATTTGCGAAAACCGCGCAGCCCCCTCGACAAACTCAAACCCCGCAGCTTGGTCGCTCTCCCTCAGATGCTTGGGCGTTTGCGGCTGTCTGGCGCTCATTTTCCCTGAATCGCACAAAGCATCTCGAAAATGATCGAGGCACCCAGCCATGCTGTATTGCCCGTTGGGTCAAAAGGCGGCGAGACCTCGACCAGATCGGCCCCGATAATATTGAGGCCCTGCAAAGCCCGCACGCAGGCAATAGCCTGCGCACTGCTGGGGCCGCCCACCTCGGGCGTGCCCGTGCCAGGTGCAAAAGCGGGATCAATGAAATCGATATCGAAACTGGTATAGACAGGCCCCTGCCCCGCAATCTCGCGGGCCTGCGCCATCACATCCATCCAACCACGCTCGAAACATTCCTCGGCGGGGATGATGGTCACACCCTTATCCCAGCCATATTGAAAATCCTCGTTATTATAGGACGTGCCGCGCATGCCGCCCATAAAGCTGCGTTTTGGGTCAATGCAGCCTTCCTCAATGGCTTGGCGGAACGGATTGCCATGGGTCAGGGTCTTGCCGCCGAAATAGGGCGGGTAGAGATCGGTATGGCTGTCCAGCAAGATCAGCCCCACCGCCTCGCCGCGCGCTTTGGCGATCGCGCGCAGACAGGTCAGCGTGCATAGATGATCGCCCCCCAGCATGAAGGGGAGAATGCCATCGGCCAACATGCCTGCCACCGCCGCCTCGGCCGCCGCAAGGGCTTCGTCCTGATCAACAGGGCTCATGGCGACATCGCCCATATCGGCGCATTTCATCGCCTCAAAGGGCAATTGGCCGGTATGGCGGTTCATCTGGCGGATCATGGTCGAGGCATCGCGCAAGGCCCGCGGCCCATGCCGTGCACCGGGCCTGTTCGAGGTCGCGCCATCCCAAGGCATGCCCAGAAACCCAAGATCAACCTCGGCACGGCGCGGATCGCCCTCGGGGATATAGGGCAAGCGCATAAAGCTGGCCAGCCCCGCATAACGCGGCAGAACAGCACCTGAGACGGGGGAATAATCGGTATCGGACATGGGGGGCGCGCCTTTCATGGATCTGCGCTGACGCTAGCAGCGCAAAACCCATGATGTCACGCGTCCAGTTCGGCGTCCCAATACAAAAAGTCGAGCCAGCTGTCATGCAGATGATTCGGCGGGAATTTGCGGCCCGTATTGCGCAATTGTTCAGCAGCAGGTCTACGCGGCGGTTTGCACAGCGCCATTCCCGATTGCTTGAGGCTTTTGGAGCCTTTGCGCAGATTGCATCTGGAGCAGGCCGCCACAACATTTTCCCAAGAGGTGATCCCGCCCCGCGCACGCGGGATGACATGATCAAAGGTCAGATCGCCCTTACTGCCGCAATACTGGCAGGAGAATTCATCCCTCAAGAAAAGATTAAAGCGCGTGAAGGCCACGCGCTTTTGCGGTTTTACAAAATCTTTCAGCACCACGACCGAGGGGATCCTGATCGTGGTTGAGGGACTTCGGACAACCTCTTCATATTCGGCGACAATCTGCACACGGTCCAACCAAACCGCCTTGACCGCTTCCTGCCATGGCCAAAGCGATAGCGGGTAATAGGATAAGGGTCGATAATCTGCGTTCAGCACCAAGGCGGGGTTATGCCTCAGCGTGCTGGGGTCGCGTGTAAATTCTGTCCTGAAATCACCATCCATGGGGGACTCCGTCTCCACTCTGTCTGCCCGTATTTTTTAGCGGCACCAGAGCGGGAGCCCCGCCCCAGCATGTCTCGACTATATATCTCGTATCCTACCTGACAAGCCCCACAATATTTTGTGAGGTGTCAGGGGCAGAGTTACCGTCCGGACTCGACAGATTTATGACAAGAGCGATGAAAATTGCGGCTTTATTCGATACCGAGCTTTTCGCGCATAAAGGCAAGGGCCACGCTCAACCCGTCAGGCGCGATGCCATGGGCCGTGCCTTTCATGATATGGGCATAAACTTCTTCCCAACCCGCCTCTTGCAGGGCCTCTGCGGCCTCCGACAGGCTTTGCGGCGGCACAACATCATCCTGGTCACCATGGATCAACAAGACAGGCGGGCGGGATTTGACCTCATCAGCCAGCAAATCAGGCTGCAACAGCCGCCCCGAAAACCCGACCACCCCTGCAAAAGCCGCCATCCTGCGTGGCGCAACATGCAGGCTCATCATCGTGCCTTGGCTAAAGCCCACCAAAACAACGCGGTCCGCCTCCAGATCAAGATCATCCATCACCATATCAAGAAAGGCATTGAGATCATTGACCGCATGGCTCATCCCCAATTCCGCCTCTTCCTCCGAGGAGCCATCGATCCAAGGGATCGGGAACCATTGATATCCCATCGGGTTCATCGCCGATTGCTCGGGCGCATCTGGGGCAAGAAAGACGGTGTCGGGCATATGTTCGGCCAGCGGGTCTGCCAGACCCAAAAGGTCTTTGCCATCCGCGCCATAGCCATGCAGGAAGATCACAAGGCTATCATCCATGCCCGAGATCGAATGTTTCACCTTATACTCAAGACTGCGCGTCATCTGATCCCCTCCCGATCCTTTTCCAAGCGGTAGTAAACCCAGAGCGCGCGCGCGGCAACCGCCCGAACGGGCGACCACGCCTGTGCCATGGCGCGCAGCTCTTTCTCCGAGGGGCGCGCGGGCAAATCAAACATCCCCCGCGCCGCCTCCTGCAAGGCCAGATCACCCGCTGCAAACACATCCGCATGACCAAGCGCGAATTTCGCATAAATCTCCGCCGTCCAAAGCCCGATACCCGGAAGCGCCACCAATGTCGCGATCACCTCATCGCTTGAGGCCTCGCGCAAGTCATCGTAATCCAGATCCGCCTGTGCCAATGCCCGCGCATAGCGCTGCTTGGGGCGGCTGAGCCCGACCGCGCGCAAATCCTCATCCGTGGCCAGCGCCATCGCAGACGCGCGCGCCAGCCCCGCCGCCTCCACCCGCGCCCAGATTGTCGCCGCACTCGCCACCGAGACCTGTTGGCTCACAATCGCCGAGAGCAAAGCCTCAAACCCATCCGCACGCCGCCGCAAAGGCAAAGGCCCCGCCTCCAAGACAGGCGCAAATCGCGGCTCCAGCGCCACCAAGTGCCGCGCGGCTTGCGCCAATTGTACCTCTGTATCGATCCGTTCAATGGGCTGCATGCATCTTTGCTTTCCAAATACTTCGGGGTGAGGCGGGCCTGCCCGCCGAGGGGCAGCGCCCCCTTTGCCCCGCGAATTCGCCGTCACGTTCCTCTGGACGGCTCTCGTCATCCATTATACCGCTTGGCCCATGACGACCACGGCTGATCCTATCGCGCATGACATTGACCGCCGCGCCAAACGCAATGTTTGGGTGCTGGTGATGGCGCAGGCCTTGCTTGGTGCGCAAATGCCCATGACCTTTATAGTCGGCGGTCTGGCGGGTCTGATGATTGCCCCCTCGCCCGCACTGGCCACGCTGCCGATCTCGCTGATCGTCTTCGGCTCCATGACGACAGCACCTTGGCTCTCGGCCATGATGCAGCGCTATGGGCGTGTGGCGGGGTTTGTCACAGGCTCTCTCGCGGGCGCGTTGGGCGCGGCGATTGCGGCCATCGGGCTTTACTACTCCGATTTCTACCTGTTCCTCGCAGGCTCCTATCTCACGGGCATCTATATGTCGGCCCAAGGGTTCTACCGCTTTGCCGCCACGGATACTGCCTCTCCCGCCTATCGCCCCAAGGCGATCTCTTATGTGATGGCGGGCGGTCTGATCTCGGGGCTGATCGGCCCGCAATTGGTCAAGGCCACCGATGATGCGATGGTGATCCCCTTCCTTGGCAGCTATATCGCGATTGTCGCGGTTAATCTGCTGGGAACGCTGCTATTTGCAGCGCTGGATCTGCCCAAACCCGAAGCGCCCAAAGAAGGCGCGCCCACGGGACGCTCGCGCGCCGAGTTATTGCGTGATCCGAAAATTCTGGTGGCCATCATCTGCGCGATGGTCTCTTACGCTTTGATGAACCTGATGATGACCTCAACCCCGCTTGCGGTTGTGGGATGCGGGTTTTCAACGGGCAATGCCGCTGATGTGGTCTTGGCCCATGTGATTGCCATGTTTGCGCCCTCCTTTTTCACAGGCCATCTGATCAACCGTTTCGGCACGATCAAAATCGTGGCAACAGGGCTGGTGCTGCTGGCGCTTGCAGGGGTCGTGGCGCTGACAGGGGTGGAGCTATACCAATTCTTCGGCGCGCTGATCCTGCTTGGGCTTGGCTGGAATTTCGGCTTTATCGGGGCCACCACAATGCTTGCCTCGGCCCATAGTCCCGAGGAACGCGGACGCGTTCAGGGGATGAATGATTTCTTGGTCTTCGGCTGCGTGACCGTGGCCTCGCTCTCCTCAGGTGTGTTGATGAGCATGGGCGCCGATGTTGTTGCAGGCTGGACAGCGGTGAATATCGCGATGCTGCCCTTCCTTGCTTTGGCAGGTGGCTCACTGATCTGGCTGGCCATGCGCCCCAAGGATCAGCTGGCCGCCTAAACCCGCCCCTCTAGACCCGAATTCTTAGACCCGACCTGTGGCACTGACCCAGAGCAGCCGCGCGCGGCGGGCAAATTCGCTGGTGCCAAGGCTGCCCTCGGCCACCCTTAGCGGGTTCTCCACCACTTGTTTGAGGATCGCCTCCGCCTGCCAAGCCGCATAGAGCGCTGCGCGCGCTTGTGGCGGGATCAGCCCGCGTTTGGCGCGGGCTTGCGCCAAGCGCGCCAATCCGCGACGGGCCAGATCCTGAACCGCCTCAGGCGTGCCATCCAGCAAGGGCACACGGCCCCGTTCTTCAAGATCGCGGATCGCGCGCAGAAAATTCGCAAGCCCTGCCGCAAAGGCAAAGCCGCGCAGCACGGGCTCGGCTTCGGGCGTGAGTGCACTGCCTGCCAAGCTCTTGGCGGCCAACACCATCACATTGCCGGAACTGGCCTCAAGATAGGCATCAAAATGGGCCTGATCCTCAAAAGCATCCTTATAGATATCCCACCGCCTGACCTCGGCGATTGCATCAAGAAGCGGCGCATCCTCAGGGGCGATGCATTGCGCCAGAGGGGCTGCCACCTCATGGGCGCGGGGCGCTTTGCCAAGCCCGATTTCTTCGGCCACATCGCGCCAGAATTGCAGGCGCATCTCAGCGATCATCGCCTCTTGGGTGACCCAAGGGGCGCGGCTGACTTCCAGATTGAACGCATAAATCGGAAACAGCATCGAGCGGGCCGACGGCGGTGCGGCCATGGCCGCCAGAAAGCGATCAGGATCGCCGCGTTCCACCAGATCGGCGCAGGCTTGCACGCTCATAGCGGGCGCACCACAGACAGAAGATACCCCGTTTCCGCCCGATGCGCGCGCCACAGTGCAATCTCGCGTTCCTCGGCATCCAGCGCCTGCGTCATGGCGGCATCAGCGCCGATGCGCAATTCCGCCACCCGCGCTTCAATCGGGCGGTAATAGCTTTCCCACCCGATATCGGAGACGGGCTTGGTCGCGATGGTCTCGAAACCTGCGGCTGCCACCTGTTCGGCAATGCCCGCCGCATTCGTCAAACGCGGATAGCCATCCCACATCGCGATTGCGCCCTCAGAGGGGGTATCGGTGAACAAACAGGGCTCGGAAAAGGCCACTGCCCCGCCCGCCGCCAATGCCTTGCGCCACAGCGTCAACGCCCCTTCCACACCAAGGAAATAAGCCGCACCTGCCGACCAGATGAAATCAAACGGCCCTGAAATCTCGGCCATATCACCTGCAATCAGGGTCACACGCGGGTTTTCACCGAAACGCGTCTTGGCCTCCTCGATAAAGGGCGCATGCATATCAATGGCTGTGACATGGCCCAAAGGGGCGGCGCGCAGCAAAGCGCCCACATCCCCGCCTGGACCACTGCCTGCATCACAGATCGCGGCATCTGGGTTGACGCCCGCCTGTTCCGCCGCCCAAGCCACATCCGACGTCTCGCCCGGACCTTGGCGCGGCAAACCCGCATGGATGGTAAAAAACTCTTCCATCATGAGGCAGGCGCCCCATCGCGGACCAGTTTCCAAATCACCGCATCCAGCAAAGCCTCAAAGCTTGCATCCACGATATTGGCCGAAACCCCGACCGTGGACCAACGCCGCCCTGCGCCATCTTCGCTGTCGATGATGACCCGCGTCACGGCCTCGGTGCCGCCTTGGGTGATGCGCACTTTGAAATCGACCAGACGGATATCATCAATATAGCTTTGATACGGCCCCAGATCCTTGGCCAACGCCTTGGAGAGCGCATTGACAGGCCCCCGATCCGAGCCTTGCTCATCAAGGCTTTCGGAGACCGAGAGCATCTTTTCATCGCCGATCTTGACCACGACCATCGCCTCCGAGAGGCTGACCATCTTGTCATATTTATTCTTGCGCCGCTCGATCGTGACCTTGTAGCGCTTCACCTCGAAAAATTTCGGCAATTGGCCCAAGGCGCGGCGCGCCAGCAACTCGAAACTGGCCTGTGCGGTGTCATAGGAATAGCCCTGCGCCTCGCGCAGTTTGATCTCGTCCAAGATGCCTGCCAGTGCGGGGTGATCCTTGGCAACCTCGATCCCTGCATCGGCCAGACGTTTGCGCAGGTTCGACTGCCCCGCCTGATTGGACATCGGGATGATCCGCGCATTGCCGACAATCGCGGGGTCGATATGTTCATAGGTCGTGGGATTTTTCGCAATCGCCGAGGCATGCAGCCCCGCCTTATGCGCAAAGGCCGAGGCCCCAACGAAAGGCGCTTGCCGCATCGGCACGCGGTTGAGCACATCATCCAGCAACCGCGAGGCGCGCGTGAGCCCCGATAAAGCCTCAAGGCTCACGCCAATCTCGAAACGGCTGGCATAAGGCTCCTTCAGCAAAAGCGTCGGGATCAGGGTGGTGAGGTTTGCATTGCCGCAACGCTCGCCCAAACCGTTCAGCGTGCCCTGTATCTGGCGCGCGCCCGCCTCCACCGCAGCCAAGGCACCAGCAACCGCCGTTTCGGTATCATTATGGGTATGGATACCAAGCCGTGCGCCATCGATGCCTGCGGCGATCACCTCGGCGGTGATGCGCTTGATCTCGGCAGGTAAAGTGCCGCCATTGGTGTCACACAGCACCACCCACCGCGCGCCTGCATCATAGGCCGCGCGCAAGGCTTGCAGGGCATATTCAGGATTGGCTTTATAGCCGTCAAAGAAATGCTCGGCATCAAACAAGGCCTCGCGCCCTTGCGCCACCATATGGGCGACCGAGGCGCGGATATTCTCGGTGTTTTCCTCCAGCGTGATGCCCAAAGCCTCGGTCACGTGGAAATCATGAGCTTTGCCCACAAGGCAAACGGCAGGCGTGCCTGCATTCATCACGGCCGCCAGAACATCATCATTTTCAGCCGAGCGCCCTGCCCGTTTGGTCATGCCAAAGGCGGTCATGGTGGCGCGGGTCTTGGGGGCGGCATCGAAAAAGCCGCTATCGGTCGGGTTCGCGCCGGGCCAGCCGCCTTCGATGTAATCAAGCCCGAGCATGTCCAGCGCTTCGGCAATGCGCAGTTTCTCAGGCGTGGAGAATTGCACGCCTTGGGTCTGCTGCCCGTCGCGCAAGGTGGTGTCATAGAGATAGAGACGTTCGCGGGTCATGGGCGGCCCCTTCGGGTCATGGTAACAGCCCGAACAGCACCGAAGGTGCCGGGCCAGCGACTGCCCGCCCCCACGGGCTGGCGCTTTGGTTGGGCTTGTTCTTTAGCAGTGATGAGAGAGGGGCTTGGCAGGCATAAAGCACCCTGCTCACCTGTTGCTGCGCCACCCCACGGGCAGGCGCTAGCCCTTTGGGCATGGTATGTGCTCACAGCAAACCCTCCAGCTTTGAAGGATTGAAAGCGGGTGTCGGAACCAGCTCTACTCCCGCTTTGGACATGCGAACCTCCAGCCCTGCCTCGGTCAAGGCCGATTTCAGCGCATCCAGCTGCGAGAAATCCTTGCTCTCCATGGCCTCAGCGCGCAGCGCAAGAAGTTTGGCCTCAAACCCCGCCGCATCCGAGAAGCCTGTTTCGGGCATTTGGGCAAGTTCCGCCAGATTGCCAAAACCCAAAAGATCAAGCCCCGCACGCAGCCCGCCTGCATCCCCTGCGCGGGCCAGCTTGTGCAATTCAGCGATCACGCCTGCACTGTTGAGATCATTGCCAAGTTCGGTGAGAACCTCGACAGGCATTGCACCCGCTCTCACGCCCTGCACAATGCCCGCCCATTTGCGCAAAACCTTCGTAGCCTCTTCGGCCTTTTGCGCCGTCCAATCCATCGGCTTGGAATAATGCGTCGACAGCATCACAAAGCGGATCACCTCGCCCGCCACACCTTGGTCCAGCAAATCGCGCACGGTGAAGAAATTGCCCAAAGATTTGGACATTTTCTTACCCTCGACCTGCAGCATCTCGTTGTGCAGCCAGATATTGGCAAAGCCCGCGCCCTTATGCGCGCAGCAGCTTTGGGCGATCTCGTTTTCATGATGCGGGAACATCAGATCATTGCCGCCGCCATGAATGTCGAAATGCGCGCCCAAAAGGTCATGCGCCATGGCCGAGCATTCGATATGCCATCCGGGCCGACCATAGCCCCAAGGGCTCTCCCATCCGGGTTGATCGGCATCCGAGGGTTTCCACAGCACGAAATCCATCGGATTGCGCTTATAGGGGGCCACCTCGACCCGTGCGCCTGCGATCATATCATCAACCGAGCGGCCTGACAGTTTGCCATAGTCAGAATAGCTATCGACCGCGAATAGCGCATGGCCTTCGGCAGCATAGGCATGCCCACTTGCGATCAAGCCTTCGATCATCTCGATCATCTGGCTGATATATTGCGTGGCGCGCGGCTCATGGGTCGGGCGCAAAATGCCAAGCGCATCCATATCCTCGTGATACCAGCCGATGGTTTCATCCGTGATCTCGCCAATGCTGCGGCCAGAGGCGGCCGAGCGCGCGTTAATCTTGTCATCAATATCGGTGAAATTGCGCACATAGGTCACGTGATCCGCGCCAAATTCATGGCTCAGAAGGCGAAACAGCACATCAAACATGATCGAGGGCCGCGCATTGCCCAGATGCGCACGGTCATAGACCGTGGGGCCGCAGAGATAGAGGCGGATATTCTCGCGGTCGATCGGCTCGAAAGGCTCCACCTTTCGGGTCATCGAATTTCTGAGCCTGATCTGCGTCATGGCCATGCCTCTTTCTTCATGCGCCAAAGCGCAGCTTGCGTCTCAACTCCTCGCGGGGAGGGCCTAGCAGTTTCGGGTTTTGTTGAAAACACGCGAATGACAGCCCGCCGCTTGGGTCAGGGGCGAATACAAATCTCGGTAGGAATATGTGTCATCCGTGTCATGGCTCTGGCCTAAGCGAGCGGCTGTGAAAAATCAAGCATGGCTTGCCATTGCCCCGCTTTGCCGCCTAGCTGCCTGCAAGATAGCAGCACCCAGATTTCAGAATAAGGAGCGGCTTTGATGCGGGCCTCACAGCGGATTGCAAATATCACAGGCGGCGGTGATGACGGCTGGGGCCTGTTCTATAAGGCCCGCGCGATGATTGCCGCAGGCGAGCCCGTGCTGGAGCTGACCATTGGCGAGCATGATATCCGCACCGACCCACGTATCTTGGACGAGATGCACCGCGCGGCAAAGGCGGGCCATACGGGCTATGCCAGTGTGCCTGGGATGGAAAGTTTACGCGAGGCCGTCGCACAGCGGGTGAGCCGCCAAACGGGGGTTGCGACCACAAAGGCGAATGTACTGATCACGGCAGGCGGGCAAGCGGGGCTTTTTGCCGCCCATCACGCCACCTGCGATGAGGGCGCGCGCGCGCTGTTTATCGATCCCTATTATGCCACCTATCCCGGTGTGATCCGAGGCGTGGGTGCCCTGCCCGTCCCCGTGATTGCGCGGCCTGAGGACGGGTTCCAACCCAAAGCCGCAGCCCTTGAGGCTGTGGCCTCGCGCGCCTCTTCGCTTTTGATCAACAGCCCCAATAACCCGACAGGCGCTGTCTATTCACACGCCACATTGGAGATGATCGCCAATATCGCAACCAAGCAAGACCTCTGGGTGATCTCGGATGAGGTTTATGACACGCAAATCTGGTCGGGCCAGCACCTCTCGATCCGTGCGCTGCCCAATATGGCCGAGCGGGTTTTGGTCGTTGGGTCGCTCTCAAAATCCCATGCGATGACAGGCTCGCGCATTGGCTGGGTGGTGGGGCCTGAGGAGATGATCGCCCATATGACCAATCTGGCGACCCATATCACCTATGGGGTTGCGGGCTATATTCAGGAGGCAGGGCTTTATGCCCTATCGCTCGGGGACGAGTTCGAGGCCGAGATTGCCGCCCCCTTCCGCCGCCGCCGCGATTTGGCCTTGGCGCGCCTTGAAGGGCAGAGCGCGATCCGCGCCACCCCGCCCGAGGGCGCGATGTATCTGATGCTGGATATCCGTGCCACGGGGCTGAGCGGCGAGGCCTTTGGCCATGCCCTGCTGGAGGCCGAAAAGATCGCCGTGATGCCGGGGGAAAGCTTTGGGCAGGCCGCCGCAGGCCATATCCGCGTGGCCCTGACCTTGCCCGATGCGCCTTTCGAGGATGCCTTTGCCCGCCTTGTAGATTTCGCGAAAGCTTTGGCAAAATAAAACGGCCAGAGGCAACGCCTCTGGCCGTCCTCTGTGCTCAGGCCAAGGTTAGAAACGGTAGGACAGGCGCGCTGTGAGGGTGTTCACATCGACATTGATGCCTGTGCTGTCGAAATCCTCGAATTCATGGCGCAAAACCTCGCCCCCGACTTCCCATTGATTGCCCAGATCATAGGCAAGCCCTGCCCCGAAGAGATAGCCCATATCATCGCGTTCGACGCCGCTGAGCGTGGCACTGGCCTGCGCCGCACCGACCGTGCCGTAGATCAGCGTCTGGCCCAGATCATAGCCCGCATTGAGCTTGAGGCGTAAAACATCATCGATGCTGCCTGCCCCGCCGCTCAATTCGATATCGCCTCCATTATAGCCCGCCTCGGCCCCGATCACGGTTGTGCCGAAATCCCAACGATACCCGCCATGGATGCCAAAGAGGACATCATCGCCCTCAACCGCAGCCGCGCCATCGGTCGAGACATCACCATAGCCCAATTGCGCACCCACATAGCCCCCGCCCCAATCGGCGCCCATATAGGGCATCGGGGCAGATTGCTCGAGAACCATCGGCTCGGGCGCGGGGTCATTCAGGCCGCCCGCAAAGCTGGGGGCTGCAATCGTGACAAAAGCGGCAAAAGCCGCAGGAGTTGTGAAACGCATAACTGTATCTCCATGATTGTTTGGGTCTCATTGCGTATGAGGCGGAGATAACGGCTTTAATCCGTGCCAGACGGACGGGTGCGCTCACGGCTGTGTGAGATCGGGCCTGCAGGGCCAAATCACCGAGAAAACGGGCAAATCCCTGCCAAAGCGGGGCGCAAACAAGCGAAAACCGGCCAAGAGCGGCCGGTTTGCTGAATGTCATTTCTGTAGTGGATCAGTCGCGCGGCAAGGCGGCGGCAGCGCGCGCAATCTCGGTGATGGCTTCCCAGTCGCCCGCCTCGACCAATGCTTTGGGGGCCACCCAAGACCCGCCACAACACATCACATTGGGCAGCGAGAGATAGTCCTGCGCGTTCTTGGTGGAGATGCCGCCTGTAGGGCAAAAGCTGACCTGCGGGATCGGAGCACCGATTGCCTTGAGCGCAGGCGCACCGCCCGAGGCCTCGGCAGGGAAGAATTTCAGCATGTCAAAGCCGCGCTCATAAAGGCGCATGACCTCGGAGGCCGTGGCAGCCCCTGGCAAAAGGGGCAGCCCGATTTCCTCGGCCGCATCCAGCAGCTTGTCTGTCGCCCCAGGCGCGACACCGAAAACCGCGCCCGCCTCTTTGGCATGGGCCACATCATCGGGGGTGAGCAAGGTGCCTGCGCCGACAAACCCGCCCTCGATTTGCGCCATCTCGCGGATCACATCCAAGGCGGCCTCGGTGCGAAGGGTCACCTCGAGCGCGGGCAAACCGCCTGCGACCAGCGCCTGCGCCAGACCTTGAGCTTGGGAGGGGTCTTCCACCACAAGAACGGGGATGATGGGCGCGAGGGATGCGATTTCCTTGGCTTTTGCCGATTGCAGTTGCGGGGTCATTGCGTCGTCCTTGGTGTTGCTGCGTCGGGATGAGGCTGGGAGGCCTCCGGCGGGAGTATTTTCAGGATAGAGAAGACGGGATCAGACCACCACCCCTGCGCCTGTGGAAGCGGGGCCTGCATTTTGGCGAAACACCTCGAATAATTCGCGGCCAATGCCATGGCTATTGGCACTGAGATCGGGGGCGGCGGGGCTGCGGGCCGCGACGCCTTCGGTAAGAACTTCAAGCTGGCCTTGGGCGGCATCTACGCGGATGAGATCGCCATCTTGCAGCTTGGCGATCAACCCGCCATCCAGCGCCTCGGGCGCGACATGGATGCAGGATGGCACTTTGCCTGACGCGCCCGACATGCGGCCATCTGTGACCAGCGCGACCTTATAGCCACGGTCTTGCAGGACAGCCAGAACGGGGGTCAAGGCGTGCAATTCGGGCATGCCATTGGCCTTGGGGCCTTGGAAGCGCACAACAACAACAGTGTCGCCTTGGAACTCGTTGTTCTGGAAGGCTTTCTTGACGTCATCTTGGCTGTGGAACACGCGGGCGGGTGCCTCAACCACGTGACGCTCGGGGGCGACGGCGGAGGCTTTCATCACGCCTTGGCCCAGATTGCCCTTCAGCTCCACCAAGCCGCCAGAGGATTGGAACGGATCTTTGACGGGGCGCAGGATTTTTTCATTCAGGCTTTCGCGCGTGCCCTCCTCATAAACCAGCGCGCCATCTTTGAGTTTCGGCTCTTTGGTATAGAGCGACAGCCCGTCCCCCAGAACGGTTTTGGCATCTTCATGCATCAGGCCTGCATCGAGCAATTCGCCGATCATATAGCCCAAACCACCTGCCGCATGGAAATGGTTCACATCGGCCAGACCATTGGGATAGACCCGTGCCATCAGCGGGGTGGCTGCGGAAATTTCAGCGAAATCGGACAGCTCGAGGATCACGCCTGCGGCGCGCGCCATGGCGACCAGATGGATCACAAGATTGGTCGAGCCACCCGTGGCCATCAGCCCGACCAGCCCGTTTACAAAGGCCTTTTCATCGAGAATATCGCAGACAGGGCGGAAATCATTGCCAAGCGCGGTGATTTGAGTGGCCCGTTCCGTGGCCAGATCGGTCAGCGCATCGCGCAAAGGGGTGTCGGGATTGACGAAGCTCGATCCGGGCAAATGCAGGCCCATGAATTCCATCAGCATCTGGTTGGAATTGGCCGTGCCATAAAAGGTGCAGGTGCCGATGCCGTGATAGGAGGCCATCTCGGCCTCCATCAGCTTGTCGCGACCGATCTCTCCGGCGGCAAATTGCTGGCGGATTTTGGCTTTCTCGTCATTGGGCAGGCCCGAGAGCATGGGGCCCGCAGGCACGAAAATACTTGGGAGATAGCCGAATGTGGCCGCCGCGATAATCAGGCCCGGAACGATCTTGTCGCACACGCCCAGATAGAGCGCGGAATCGAAGGTGTTATGGGACAGCGCAACCCCTGCGGCCAAGGCGATGACATCACGGGAAAATAGGCTTAATTCCATGCCGACCTGCCCTTGGGTGACCCCGTCACACATGGCGGGCACGCCGCCTGCGACCTGCGCCGTGGCGCCTGAGCGGCGGGCGGCCTCCTTGATGCGGTCGGGATAACTCGCGAAGGGTTTATGCGCCGAAAGCATGTCATTATAGGCGGTCACAATCCCGATATTAGACGCGCGCGCCTCGACCAGAGCGGGTTTATCCCCCTCCATCGCGGCATAGGCATGGGCTTGGTTGCCACAAGACAGATGCGCGCGGCGCGGACCGTCTTCGGCGGCGCGGCGCATCCGTTCGAGATAGAGCGCGCGGCTGTCGCGAGAGCGGTCCTCGATGGTCTTTGTGACTTTGGCGATACGATCATCAAGTGGCATGACAAGCTCCGAATTTCCTCACTGTCGCCCATATAGACCGTTAGCGCTAACAAAGCCAGAGGGAATAGTGCGGACAGATGGCCACAGCGCATCATGTGCATCTTCGCACAGACCCTGTGGGTCGGCGGTGAATTGCGTGCAAAGGCAAAACCACGCAGGTCAGAGCCTATGCACTACCTCCTTCTCAGCAAAGAAAATGAGCTTGTTATGAAAAATCTTCTTCTCTCGACCGTTTTGAGTGCCGCATTTGTGTCGGCCGCCCATGCCGAGCCTGTGACCTATATGCTCGATTCCTCTCATAGCCAGATCGTATTCAGCTATGACCATTTGGGCTTTTCCACCACCACGGGCATGTTCTCGGGCTTTGAAGGCAGCATCGAATTGGATGCCGAAAACCCCGCCGCTTCCAGCGTCTCGGTCTCCTTCCCTGCCTCCAGCCTGATCACTGGCTGGCCCGAGCGTGAAGCGCATCTGCTGTCGGATGATTTCTTTAGCGCCGAGGCAAACCCGCTGGTCTCCTTCACCTCAACTTCAATTGAGGTCACTGGCGACACAACAGGCCTGATCACTGGCGATCTGACGATCAATGGCATCACAAAACCTGTCGTGCTGGACACCGTGATGAACCAGATGGCCGAGCATCCGATGGCCAACCTTCCATGGGTCGGGTTTGACGCGACCGCCACGCTGCTGCGTTCGGATTTCGATATGGGCGCATTTGCACCCTTCGTTGGTGACGAGGTCGAAATCTATATCTCGATCGAAGCGATGGTGCCTGCTGAATAAGCGCCACGCATGTCGCAAAATAAAGGCCGCGGGATCGCTCCTGCGGCCTTTTTTCTTGCGCGGACGGAGGGGTTATTCTGCTTGCGCCGCGGTCAGGCTGACCTCCACCCCGACCGAGAATCCAACCGAGCTTTCATCGGGGTAATCCGCCCCCATGCCGAAATCGCGGCGGTCCAATTGGGTGCTGCCTGACATGGTCGCGCTGCCGTCCTGGATATCAAGGTCAAAGGCCAGCGTCACAGGCACCACCTGCCCGACCAGCGTCAGACTGCCCGTGGCACTATGGGCCGCCCCTTCGATGCGTGTGATCTCGGCCTCGAAGACCGCTTGGGCAAATTGCGCGACATCGAAAAACTCAGGCCCCGTGGCCTGATCGGTGACCGAGCCGAGGCTGAGCGAGCCTGTATCGATCACCACCTCGACCTGCCCTGTGCCCGTGGCGGGGTCATATTCAATACCCGCTTGCCATATGTCGAAGCGCCCCGACACAGGCGCGCCCAATTGCGTGACGGTGATGGAGAGATCGCCCTCCTCCACCACCCAGCCCGAGGCGGGAAGCGGGGCGCTTTGTGCAAGCGTCGCCTCCTCATGGGTGGGGGCAAAGACGGTGAGTGCGCTGCCGATCACCAACGCCCAGACCAGCAAGGCGGCCATCGCGGGGGCTGCGTGTTTGCCAGATTTTTGCGCCGCATCCCCTGCATCAGCCCCGCGCCACATCCGCGCCAAGGTGGCATCATGGTCAAACCAAGCATGTTTGAGCGCGCCGCTGATATGGGCCGCGATGGTGGCGGCCAGCACAAGCCCCGCCAACCAATGCAGATTTGCGGCCCAATGCGCGATCTGCTCAGATTTGGGGATGAAAGGCAGGTCTTGGCCAAAGGGCCACCAGATGGGGGCAAAGCCCACCTCAGCGGAATGCATCACCCAGCCCGAAAGCGGCAGAATGAAGATCGCGGCATAAAGCAGCCAATGCGCGGTTTCGGCAGCGAAGGTCTCGAGCCGTCTTTCAGGGTGCAGCGCCACTGGGCGCGGCTGAAGAAAGGCCCAGATCACCCGCAGCACTGCAAGGGCCAGCACAGCCATGCCGATGGTCTTATGGGTGGAATAAAGCATCTGGAGGAAATCCACCGTCTCGGCATTGCGCGGCGTGAATTTCCCCCAAAGCCCGAGCGCGATATCAATCAGGATCAGCAGGGCAATCGACCAATGGAAAAATCGGGCGGCCGCGCCATAGCGGGTGGCGGTGTTTGTCAGCATGTGGCTCTCGCTTTGATAAGGTTTGAGGCGGGTCTACGCGAATTCAAAGCGGGGCACATTGCCTGTGCGCACACATGGGCTGTGCAGCTATTCACGGCTGACGGGAGGTAGGGCTCTCACTATTGGAGTTATTCGGGTCCAGACAGGCGTAACGGCGTATCAGCGCGCCCCTACCCCTTCACCTTAACCGCCAGATCGCGAGCGATGGCGAAGGCGCCTTTGATCTTATCGGCATCCTTGGTCCAGTCGCGGCGCAGGATGATCTTGTTATCCTTGACCTTGGCCAGCCCCTTCTGGTCATGCACGAAGGCCACCAGACCCGCGGGGTTGGGGAATTTATCCATATGGAATTGCACCGTGGCCCCTTTGGGCCCTGCATCGAGCTTAGCGATATGGGCGCGTTTGCACATCGCCTTGATCCGCACCACCAAAAGCAGCGTGTTCACCTCTTTGGGCAGGCTGCCGAAACGGTCGATCAACTCGGCGGCGAAGCCTTCGAGATCAACCTTGCTCTCCAGATGGCTCAGGCGGCGATAAAGGCCAAGGCGGACGTCCAGATCAGGCACATAGGCCTCGGGGATCAGCACAGGCACGCCCAGATTGATCTGCGGTGACCATTGCCCGTCATCCTCCAGAATGCCTTCGCCCTCGCCTGAGCGGATTTTGGCAATCGCCTCCTCCAGCATGGATTGATAGAGCTCAAACCCCACCTCTCGGACATGGCCCGATTGCTCCTCGCCCACGATATTGCCCGCGCCGCGAATATCGAGGTCTTGCGAGGCGATGGTAAAGCCCGCCCCCAAACTGTCGAGGCTGCCCAGAACCCGCAGGCGTTTTTCGGCGGCGGGTGTCAGTTTCTGGCGGGGTTTGGTCGTCAGATAGGCATAGGCGCGGGTTTTCGCGCGGCCCACGCGGCCCCTGATCTGGTAAAGCTGCGCCAGCCCGAACATATCGGCGCGGTGGATGACCATTGTATTGGCCGTGGGGATATCGATGCCCGATTCCACGATAGTCGTGGCCAGAAGCACATCATATTTGCCATCGTAAAAGGCGACCATCCGGTCATCCAGCTCACCTGCGGCCATCTGGCCATGCGCGGTGATATAGCTGATCTCAGGCACCTGTTCTTGCAAGAATGCCTCGATCTGAGGCAAATCCTCGATACGCGGCACCACATAAAAGCTCTGCCCGCCACGATAATGCTCGCGCAGCAGCGCCTCGCGGATGGTGACGGTGTCAAACTCGCTGACATAGGTCCGAATAGCGAGGCGGTCGACAGGCGGCGTGCCGATCATGCTGAGGTCACGCACCCCTGAGAGCGACATCTGCAAGGTGCGCGGGATCGGCGTGGCCGAGAGCGTGAGAACATGCACATCCGAGCGCATTTCCTTGAGCCGTTCCTTATGGCCCACGCCAAAGCGCTGTTCCTCGTCAATCACCAAGAGCCCGAGGTTTTTAAAGCGTATTCCCTTGGCCAAAAGCGCATGGGTGCCGATCACGATATCAACACTGCCATCGGCCATGCCCGCTTTGGTATCAGCGGCCGCCTTGGTGCCGACAAAACGGCTAAGCTGGCGCACATTGATCGGAAAACCACGGAAACGGTCGGAAAAGGTTTTGGCGTGCTGGCGCGCCAGCAAGGTTGTGGGGGCCACCACGGCCACCTGCATCCCCGAGGCTGCCGCGACAAAGGCCGCGCGCATCGCCACTTCGGTTTTGCCAAAACCCACATCGCCCACGACCAAACGGTCCATCGGGCGGCCCCGCTCCAGATCGGCCATCACATCCGCAATGGCGCTGAGCTGGTCATCGGTCTCGTCATAGGGGAAACGGGCGCAAAACGCCTCCCACATATCGCCAGGCGGGTCCATGATCGGGGCGGAGCGCAATTCCCGTTCGGCGGCAATGCGGATGAGTTTATCGGCGATCTGGCGGATACGTTCCTTGAGGCGGGCCTTTTTGGCCTGCCACGCCCCCCCGCCAAGCTTGTCGAGCAGCCCTTCATCATGGCCATAACGGCTGAGCAATTCGACATTCTCGACAGGTAAAAACAGCCTGTCACCGCCTGCATATTCCAAAAGCAGGCATTCATGCGGCGCGCCTGCGGCCGTGATCGTCTCAAGGCCCATATAGCGGCCCACGCCATGATCGACATGCACGACCAGATCACCCGCGCTGAGCGATTGCGCCTCGGTCAAATAATTCCCAGAGCGGCGCGGCTTCTTGCGCTGGCGGGTCAAACGATCCCCCAGAACATCCTGCTCGGAAATCACCGTCAAGCCATTGCCTGTAAAGCCCTCCTCCAAGGGCCAAACCGCAAGATTAAGGCTGCCCGCCGCGCCGATATCGCGCGCGTCACGGATCAGCTTCGCACCAAGCAGGTCCTGATCTTCCAAGAGGCCCTGAAGACGCTCGCGCGCACCCTCGGACCAAGAGGCGACCACCACCGCGCCATCAGATTGGCATGCTTTAATATGGTCGGCCAATGCCCCGAAAAGATTGAGGGATTCCTGCTGGCGCTCCGCTGAGAAATTCCGCCCCACACGCCCGCCTGCATCAATCACATTGGGACCAAGTGCGGCGGGGATCGGCGCGAATTGCACCATGCGATGCCCTGAAACAGCACCTTCCCAAGCCGCTTCCGTCATATAAAGCAATTCAGGCGGCACGGGTTTATAGACGCTGTCCAACCGCCCCTTCTGGCTGAGCGCTGTCTTGCGCGTATCATATTGATCCGAGATCGACTCCCACCGCGCGATGCGTTGCGGGGTGGATTGATCATCAAGTGTGATCGTGGCTTGCGGCAGATAGTCAAAAATCGTCTCGAGGCGCTCATGGAAGAAGGGCAGCCAATGCTCCACGCCTTGATGTTTGCGCCCCGCGCTGACCGCCTCATAAAGCGGGTCATCGGTGCCTGCCGCGCCAAATTCGATACGGTAATTCTGCCGAAACCGCGTGATCGCGGCCTCATCCAGCACAATCTCAGAGACGGGGGCCAGTTCAATCTGGTCCAGTTTTTCAGTTGTGCGCTGGCTCATCGGGTCAAACCGCCGCGCGCCATCCAGCACATCGCCAAACAGATCAAGCCGGATTGGCGCGCTTTCACCCGGGGGCCAGACATCAATGATACCGCCGCGCAGCGCGTAATCGCCGGGCTCGGTCACGGTCGGGGTTTGCACAAACCCCATGCGCACCAGAAATTCGCGCAGGCGGGTATCACTGATCTGCCCGCCGACCTTTGCCACAAAGGCCGATGCGCGCAACAAATCGCGCGGGGGCACATATTGCGTGGCCGCATTCAGCGTGGTCAGAACCACGAATTCCCCTAAAAACCCTGCAGCAAGTGCGGCCAGACAAGCCATGCGCGCGGCTGAAATCTCGGCATTGGGCGAGACGCGGTCAAAAGGCAGACAATCCCAGCCCGGAAAGCGGAGCACGGGCACCGAAGGGTCGAAAAACGCAAGCGCTTCGGCCATTGCGGCGGCGCGTTTATCATCGCGCGCGATATGCAAAACGGGGCCTTTTGCCTTGGCCAGCTCTTTAAGGAGCAAACTGGCATCAAAGCCTTCAGGCGCACCGCTTGCGAGGATATGGGCTGGGTTGGACATGGAGGCGTGAGGTATAGGCCCTGCCCCCCATGTCAAGGGCCGAAAGCGCCGCGTGCAGGCCGCGGGGTTTAGAAATAGGTGGTATTCACATTGACCCACATGCCCCAAAGCGCCGTGAGCAAGATGAAAGCCGCCCCGAGCATTTGCACTTTGAAGCGGAACCAGCGCAGGCGCTCGGTCAGGTTCTCATAGCCCTCCGTGCGCAGGTTACGCGCCACAACCGCCGAGATCAGAGCCACTAAATTCATCGGCAGGATCAGCAGGAACAGGGCTTGGCACAGCTCGATCCCGTAAAGAAATCCGAGCAATCCAAGCGCCGAGAGGACAAACCCCGTCACCCCCACCATCACGGTGCCCGATGCCTCGACGATGGCAAGGGTGCGGTTCACGAAAATCTCGGCCAAGACGCGGATATCCGCCTCGCTTTGCGCATCGCCCCGCCGCGCGCGCATGATCATATCGGATGGCACCCCCATCACCCAATTGCTCAGCGTGGATCACATGACGGCCAGCGCGATCCAATACCAGATGCTGGAGAAAGACCGCAGGTCGATGACATCACGGGCAAGGTCTATAAAATTCAATGTGATGCGCTCCAGGCCTCAAAATTTATGCTCAAATCGTCTTTGAAGCAGACCTTATTCGCGCTTTGGGGCGGTTTCCAGCCTTGAGATATCATCTCTCATCTGCCACGCCTGTAACCCAGAGAGTTTTTCGAAGGTAAAGAGCATCGCCATGAGCACCAATCAGGCCCCCTATCCGCTGACCCGATTTCGCCGCCCGCGCGCCACACAGGCCCTGCGCAATCTGGTGCGTGAGACCGAAATCTCAGTGAATGATCTGATCTGGCCTGTCTTCGTGCGCGATGGCGAGGCCGTGGTCGAGCCTGTCTCCTCCATGCCAGGGGTGAACCGCTTGTCGATCGATAAGGTGGTCGAGGCCGCGCGCGAGGCCGCAGATCTTGGCATCCCCGCGATCTGCCTCTTTCCCTATACCGATGCCTCGAAAAAGACCGAAACCTGTGAAGAGGCATGGAACCCCGACAATCTGTCCAACCGTGCGATCCGCGCGATCAAACAGGCTGTGCCCGATATCGCAATCATGACGGATATCGCGCTCGACCCTTATAATTCCAACGGCCATGACGGGATCGTGCGCGACGGGATCATCGTGAATGACGAAACCGTTGAGGCCTTGGTCAAAATGGCTCTGGCACAGGCGGAAGCGGGGGCGGATATTCTTGGCCCCTCGGATATGATGGATGGCCGCATTGGCGCGATGCGGGCCGCCTTGGAGGGCGCGGACCATACGAATGTGACGATCATGTCCTATGCCGCGAAATTCGCCTCGGCCTTTTATGGGCCCTTCCGCGATGCGGTCGGGGCCTCGGGCGCGTTGAAGGGCGACAAGAAAACCTATCAGATTGACCCTGCCAATCGCGAAGAAGCGCTGCGCTGCGTGGAACGTGACCTCAGCGAAGGGGCCGATATGGTCATGGTCAAGCCGGGCCTGCCCTATCTCGATCTGTGCCGCGCGGTGAAAGACCGCTTTGGCGCGCCGACCTTTGCTTATCAGGTCTCGGGCGAATTCGCGATGATCAAGGCGGCTGCTGCCAATGGCTGGATTGATGGTGAAAAAGTCATGCTGGAAAGCCTGATGTCCTTCCGCCGCGCAGGCTGTGACGGTGTCCTGACCTATTTCGCCCCCGAGGTTGCGCGCATCCTCAACCGCTAGAGGCTTTGCCTTGGCCTACCCTCCTGCGCGCGGCTCATGGCATACCGCGCGAAAGCTAGGACCGCTCGGATCGGCAAGAAGTCGCATCCAAGTCGGTTTTTGGCATGACAATCCGCTGGAAAAGGCCTAAACTCGTGGAAATCTTGGGCAAAAGACCCGAGAACCCCGAGGCATGACCTGAAATTTTTGAGGCGTATGAGCAGATGACCCAGTTTTCGCGGCGTAATTTCGTAGTAGGAGCGGCAGCCCTGCCGCTTGTGGCAGCTTGTGGCAATGGCGTGAATTCGCGGGCCTCGCAGCGCATTGATGCACGCGTGGATGCCGCCGTTGATTTCATGTATGACGAAGTGCCCGGCACGCAGGAGTTGGCCTTCAATGCCGCAGGCATGTTGGTCATGCCCCTGATCACCGAGGCCGGGCTTGGCCTTGGCGGCTCATTTGGGCGTGGCGCACTCAGGATCAATGGCGCAACGGTTGATTTCTACTCGGCGGTGGGGGGCAGCTTTGGCCTGCAGATCGGCGCGCAGCAATATGCCCATACCTTGTTCTTTATGACGCAAGACTCGCTGTCTGAATTCCGCTCCTCGAACGGATGGGCCGTGGGCGCGGATGTGCGCTATGCGATCAATACACGCGGCGGCTCTTTGGGGATTGATAGCAATACCCTGAGCGATCCCGTTATCGCCGTGGTCTATGGCCAAGCGGGCCTGATCGCAGGCGCCTCGCTTGAGGGGATGCGCTATACGCGGATCATCCCGTAACAAATTCGATATTCGATGTTTCGGGCGTGCGGAGTGCTTTGCAATCCGCGCGCCTTTTCTTTAGCAAAGATCACAACTCAAACGCTCATTTCTGAAGAAGACCGACTTTATGACCATTGCCCTGCGCTGGCTCCTCAGACTTGTAACCGCGACCCTTATTCTGGCTGTTCTCAGCGGAGCGGTGGTGTGGTGGATGGCATCGCGCTCCCTGCCTGATTTCGAGGCGGATTGGACGGTTCAGGGCATCACCGCCCCTGTCGAGATTGTGCGCGCGCAATCCAGTGTGCCGCATATTTTCGGCGAAACCGATGATGATGTGTTCTTCGCGCTCGGCTTTGCCCATGCCCAAGACCGCCTTTGGCAGATGCTGATGATGCGCCGCACCGCGCAAGGGCGTCTATCCGAGTTGTTTGGGCCGCGCACCCTGCTGGCTGATGACTTGCTGCGCCGTCTTGATCTCGATGGCTATGCCAGCCGCTCTGTGGCCGCCCTCGACCCTGAGACGCGTGCCTCGCTTTCCGCCTATTCGGCAGGTGTGAATGCATGGCTCGGCCTTGTCAGCCAAGAGGCTTTGGGGCGCGGCGCGCCCGAGTTGTTCCTGTTCGAGCCTGAAATCGCCCCATGGCGGCCTGCCGATAGCGTGGCGGTCAGCTTTGTCATGGCCCTGCAATTGGCCACCCATCACGAAGAAGAGGTGCTGCGCGCGCGAACCTCGCTGGCGCTTGGCGATCCAGCGCGGCTGGCCGATATCATGCCCGATGCGCCCGGAACGGGTGTGGCGGCCCTGCCTGAATATTCCAGCCTGTTTGACGCGCCCCTGCCCCGCTTTGCGGCCAATACCAGCCCGCCTGCCGACCCGCTCTATCCGACCCGTCCACGCGGGCTTGGTGGGGCCTCCAATGTCTGGGCGGCAGCGCCTGAACGTTCCGCTGCGGGCGGCGCGCTCTTGGCCAATGACCCGCATCTTGGCCTCAGCGCCCCAACCATCTGGTATCTGGCCCGTTTGGAGCTGTCCTCAGGCGGGGTGATTGGCGCCACAATCCCGGGCATGCCTGCCATTATTGTGGGCCGCTCCGAGACTTTGGGCTGGGGCGTCACCGCCGCCTATATGGATGACATGGATTTCTTCGTGGAACAGGTGAACCCTGACAATCCTGAGGAATACCTGACCCCCAACGGCTATGAGAGCTTTGAGACCCGCCGCGAGATCATCGAGGTGGCCAATGGCGAGCCTGTGACCATCACCCTGCATTGGACAGAAAACGGGCCTGTCATTCCCTCCACGCATTGGAATTTGGGCAGCATCACGCCCGAGGGGCATGTGATGGCCCTGTCATGGACCGCATTGAGCGATGCAAATACCTCTGTGCAAGCGGGAATAAACCTGATGCGCGCCCAAACTGTTGGTGAGGCTTTGCAAGCAGGGCGTGATATGGTGGCGCCTTCGCAAAACCTGACGGTGGTGGATGGGCAGGGCAATATCGCGCTGCAAACCATCGGGCATATGCCCCGCCGCATGGCGGGACATCAAAGCCAAGGGCGCATCCCTTCACCGGGTTGGATCGCGGAAAACCGGTGGCGTGGGGTGAACAGCTATTCCGCCAATCCCCGTTTCCTCAACCCCGAGGGCGGGCTGGTCGGCAATACCAATAACAAGACCATTGATCGTGACTTTCCCCTCCATGTCAGCTTTTCTTGGGGCGATACGCAGCGCGTGACCCGTTGGGAGCGCCTGATGCAAAGCCGTCTTGTTCATACCCGCGACAGCTTTATCGATGCGCAGCTTGATACCGTCTCGGCGGCTGCTGTGAATGTGCTGCCCGTGATCGCGCGTGATCTGTGGTTCACGGGCCAAACCGCGCCCGATGGCACCCCTGAGCGCCGCCGCCAGCGCGCGCTTGCCCTGCTGGCGGAATGGGATGGCGATATGAACGAGCATCTGCCCGAGCCGCTGATCTATGCGGCGTGGATGCGCGCCTTGCAGCAACGCCTGATCCGCGATGATCTGGGCCCGCTTGCCGATGAATACTGGCAATATGAGCCGCTCTTTCTTGAAAGGGTCTTCCGCGATATCGATGGTGCCTCGGTCTGGTGCGATATCCGCCAATCCTCGGTGATCGAAACCTGCACCGATATCGCAAGAACGGCGTTGGATGACGCCTTGCAGGAACTTGAAGAAGCCTATGGTCCCGCCTTGGAAAGCTGGCGTTGGGGCGCGGCCCATGAGGCGGTGCATGCCCATCAGGTTCTGGGCGATACATCGCTGTTTTCATGGATCGTGAATATCACCCAGCCCACAGGCGGTGGCGATTTCACCCTGAACCGCGCGGCCACCTCGGGCGAAGGCCCCACCCCCTATCGCAACACCCATGCCGCAGGCTATCGCGGGGTGTATGACCTTGCTGATCCCGACTCGAGCGTGTTCATCACCGCAACAGGGCAATCGGGCCATCCCTTCAGCCGCCATTATGATGATCTGGGCGAGCTGTGGCGGCGCGGGGAATATATTCCGATGTCGCTGGACCCCGATCTTGCGCGCGCGGGCAATCTCGGTGTGAGCACGCTTACCCCGCGCTAGGCAGCGGCTGAGGTTGAGGCGTTACAGACGCTCGAACACCTCTTGCTGGCGGTCTGTCCAATTGACCGTCAGATGGGTGCTCTGCTCGCCCTGCTCCTCTGCCTCGACAACGCCCTGCTCATAGAGCCATGCGCGTTTGCGCCCCTCACTATGGGTCAGGTCCAGCTCGCTGATATGGCGCGGCGGCGAGAGCAGGCCTTTGACCGCGCCAAGGAGCTGATCCAGCCCCTCGCCCGTGATGGCCGAGAGCGCGAAGACCTCGTGTTTGCGCTCGGCCGTATTGACCAGCCCGCCGCGCGCCTCCCCCGAGAGAAGATCGATCTTGTTCCAGACCTCGATCATCGGCGTGTCGCGATTGACCCCGAGATCGGCCAGAATAGCCTCGACATCGCGGGCCTGTTCGGCGGTTTCTTTATGGGCGATATCGCGCACATGCACGATCAGATCGGCATCCAGCACTTCTTCCAATGTCGCGCGAAAGGCCGCCACAAGCTGGGTGGGCAGATCCGAGATAAATCCAACCGTATCCGACAGGATCACCTCGGTGCCATCAGGCAGTTTCACGCCGCGCATGGTCGGGTCCAGCGTGGCAAAAAGCATGTCTTTTGCCATCACCTCCGCGCCCGTTAGACGGTTGAAAAGAGTTGATTTTCCCGCATTGGTGTAGCCCACAAGCGCCACGATCGGAAATGGCACTTTCTTGCGTGCCGAGCGGTGCAGGCTGCGGGTTTTGACGACCTTGGCCAATTGGCGGCGAATGCGGTTCACTGCGTCATCAATCGCGCGGCGGTCCGCCTCGATCTGGGTTTCACCAGGGCCACCCACAAAGCCCAAACCACCCCGCTGGCGCTCCAGATGGGTCCATGCCCGCACCAGACGCGTGCGTTGATAGCTCAGCGCCGCCAGTTCGACCTGCAACACACCTTCGCGGGTGGCAGCGCGATCGGCGAAAATCTCCAGGATCAGGCCAGTGCGGTCGAGCAATTTGACCCCCCATGCCTTTTCGAGATTGCGTTGCTGCACAGGCGTTACATGCCCGTCGATCAGGACAAGACCTGCCTCATGCTCCTCGATCTGCTGCTTGATCTCTTCGATCTTGCCGCTGCCAAACAGATAGCCTGCATGCATTTTGGGAAGGCGCACGACCTGAGAGCCCACAACCTGAAGGCCAGGCAAGGCTGCGGCCAGAGCCACGGCTTCGTCGAGTGCGGGGCCTGCATCGCGCCGCGTTCGGTCTGAGGTGATATCGGGATGAAGAACGACCGCCCGCGTCGGGTCCTCCTCCGAGGTCCCGGTCAGCAGTTTGTCGCTCACTCTTCCCCGTCGTAAAGGCTGATTGGCTGCGCAGGCATCACTGTCGAGATTGCGTGCTTATAGACCAGTTGAGACTGTCCATCGCGGCGCAGCAGGACGCAAAAATTGTCAAACCACGTGATCACACCTTGCAGCTTGACGCCATTGATCAGAAAGACCGTTGCCGGAACCCTGTTCTTACGCACATGGTTGAGGAAGGCATCCTGAAGGTTTTGCTTGCTTTCGGCCATTTTATTTTCGCCTTGTCATTGTTCGCACCGCTTAGCGCGGCATTTTGCGCTTAAGGCGTAATATGTAGCGACATTTGAATAAATTCCACCCCGAATGGCACCGTCAGCGTGGAAAATGCGACAAATGCATCACGCCCGCCAAAATCCGGGGTTAAACAGCGCAATCAGAACCAGCGTTTCGATCCGTCCCAGCACCATCGCGAAGGATAAAAGCAGCTTGGCCGCATCCGATAGCTTGGCATAGGAGATCGGCGCACTGCCCGCAACGTCCGCCAAAGGCCCTGTGGTTGTCAGGGCCGAGATGGTCAGAATGATCGATTCCTCGAAATTGAGACCTGTGGCCGCGAACAGCGCCGAGATGCTCGCCATCGACAGGATGAAAAGCATGAAGAAAATCCAAGCAATATAGGCCCCTTCACGGCGGATACGCCGCCCCAGACGCCCTGCCCCTGCCACTGAATGAGGATGGATCAGTTTGCCCATCTCGCGCAGCCCGTGCTTGTAAAGCGCATAGACCCGCAGCAGCTTGACCCCGCCTGCCGTGGTCGCCACTCCCCCTCCCATCAGCGCGAGGCCCACAAGGATCAAGCCAGGCGTCTGCAAGCCCGACCATGTTTGCGCGTCCGACCAACTCTCGGAGACGAACCCCGTGGTGGTCAGGAAGGACATGACCGAAAAGACCGAGCCCCAAAGCGCCGAGATCGCCCCAGAGATATTGCCCAACTCATCCACTTCCAGCGCGGCGGTCCAATGCCGCACGAAAAGCAAGGTGGGCAGCAGCACAATCGCCAGTATCGCCAAGCGCAGCTCACGGTCCCGCGAAACGCGCAGCACCCATTCCTTCCCGAAACGGGTGGTGAAGCTGTGGCGCGATAGCGCAAAGACAAAGAACAGGAAGATGAACATCTCGCCCGCGACACCCAACTGGCTGCCCGACACCCCGCCCGAGGCCGTAATGCCCGAGGTCGACATCGTCGACATTGCAAATATCGCGGCTGATAAGGGCTGATCACCCGCGATGATCAGCAAGGCCCAAAGCGAGGCCGTTAGCCCGATATAGACCGGCCCAAGTTTCAACGCGTTTCTGAGCAAGCGGTCACTGGCCGAGGCCGTGCGTATCTGCGAAAAGGACCCGCCGATCACCCCTTGTCTCTGCGCCTCGGATGTTACCTCGAACCCGCCCAGATTAAGCGGTGCAAAGACCGCCACAGCCGTCACCCAGATCAAAAAGCCGCCAAACCACCCCACCACGCCGCGCCACATATGCACGGCAGGGGCAAGGCGATCAGGCGCGAAAACCGAGGCGCCCGTTGTGGTCAGGCTCGAGACCATCTCGACATAGGCATTGAGGAAACTGGTCGTGCGCACGGCCGCGTCCAAGGGCACGGCCAGCATGAGCGGCAGGGCCATATAGGCCAGCAACAGCCCCACAAGATGCTGCCGCGCCGAGGCGCGGACTTCGATATTCTGGGTCGCGAACCCCACCAAAGCGGTCAAAATCAGAAACAGGATCGAGGAATAGAAAAACACCCTTGAGCTGAAATGATCATCCTGCGCCAAAGCCACAATCGCAGGCAGCAGCATCGCCAAGGATGACAGCCCCATCAGGACCACGACAAAGGGGAGCTTTGCGAGGTAACGGCCCATAATGATTTAGAAAAAGTCGATCGAGACCTGCAGCAGCGTCTCGACCGCCGGCACGTCCTCGGCCAATGCAAAGATCACAAGCGCATCGCCTGCCTCAAGGCGGGTTGAGCCCGATGGCCGGATCACCTTGCCCGCTTTTTGCACCGCCCCAACCAGCACGCCTTCGGGGAAATCGATATCACGGATTTGGCGGCCTGCGATATTGGAAGTCTTGAGCACCTGTGCCTCGATGATCTCGGCCTCGGCATCGCCGACCGAATAGAGGCCGCGCACCCGTCCATGGCGGATATGGCGCAGGATCGAGCTAACGGTGGTCGAGCGCGGGTTCACATAGGCATCAATATCAAGCGGCCCCATCAAGGGCACCATGGTCGGGTCATTGACCAAGGCGATGCTCATCTTGGTGCCCGAAGATTTCGCGCGCACCGAAGCCAAAAGATTGGTTTTATCATCATCGGTGACGCAAAGAACGGCATCGGCCTTGGACACGCCCGCCTCTTTCAGAATGTCCATATCCAGCCCGTCGCCATGCAGCACAATCGTTCGCTCAAGCGCATCAGCGGCAATCTCGGCACGGCCACGATCCATCTCGACCACGCGGCAGCGCACGCGGCGCGAGGATTGCTCCAGCTTGCGCGCCACGGTCAGGCCGACATTGCCGCCGCCGATGATGATCACCCGCTCCTGCTCCTGTCGCGCTTTGCCGAAAATCTCCAAGGTGCGATCGCTATCCTCGACATGAGAAAAGACGTAAATCTGATCCCCCGCGAAAAGCTGGTCACCGGGTTCGGGGGCAAACAAACTGCCTTGGCGGCGCACGCCCACCACCAGCGCGCGCAAGGTCGAAAACAGCTCGGAGAGTTGGCGCAAGGGCGTGTTCAGGATCGGGCAATCCTCGGCCAGTTCGATCCCCATCAATTGCGCCTCTCCCCCAAGGAAGAAGACCGTCTCGAAGGTCGTGGGTGAGGCCAGCCTGCGCAACGCGGCCTCGGCCACCTCGCGTTCGGGGCTGATCACAACGTCAATCGGCAATTCATTGCGGCTATAAAGGCTGGAATAGCTTTCATTGAGATAGCTTTGCGCCCGCAAACGCGCGATTTTACGCGGCACGCCAAAGACCGAATGGGCCACCTGACAGGTGACCATATTCACTTCATCGGAATAGGTGGCAGCAATGATCATATCGGCATCGCGCGCGCCTGCACGGTCCAGCACATCAGGATGCGAGGCATAGCCTGTCAGGCCCTGCACATCCAAGGTGTCGGTTGCACGACGCACAAGATCGGGGTTGTTATCAACCACCGTCACATCGTTGTTTTCACCAGAGAGTTGTCTCGCGATTTGCCAGCCGACTTGGCCTGCGCCGCAAATAATGACCTTCATGTGCCTTCTGCCCGAACGGTCCAGCTAAGATGCTCTGAATGGCAGAAGCAGCGCGGGGCGTCAATCATGCTTGGAAAGACCCGCGCCAAGGCCCCGATCACTCCTCGGTTTCGACCTGCGCCACACGGGCCCCCGATTTATTGGTTGTGACCACGCCAAGCGATTTCAATTTGCGGTGCAGCGCGCTGCGCTCCATCCCCACAAAGGCGGCGGTGCGCGAGATATTCCCGCCAAAACGGTTGATCTGGGCCATCAGGTAATGACGCTCGAACAATTCGCGCGCCTCGCGCAAGGGCAAGGTGGTCAGCGTGGCCGAAAGCGCCACATCCTCGCCCTCCGCGCTGCCAGCCTCCTCGGCCTGGCCAGGCAGGTCCTTGGCGTCAATCGGGCCTGTGCCATCGCCAAGGATCAAGACCCGCTCGATCATATTGCGCAATTGGCGCACATTTCCAGGCCAGCGCATGGTTTGCAGCATGGCTTTGGCATCCTCGCCAAGCTCGCGCAGCGGCAGGCCCTGTTCGCGGTTGAATTGTTCGATGAAATATTGCGCCAGAAGCGGAATATCCTCTCGGCGTTCCTCAAGGCTTGGGACATCAATCGGCACAACATTCAAACGATGGTATAATTCCTCACGGAAGGTGCCCGCCTCAATCTCGGCTGGCAGATCATGGTTTGTCGAGGACAGCACCCGCAAATCCACCCGCACTTTCGAGGTGCCACCAACCCGCTGAAATGCCTGATCAACAAGGACACGCAGGATTTTGGATTGCGTGCCAAAGGGCATTTCTCCCACTTCATCGAAATAGACCACACCGCCATTGGCCTGCTCCAAAAGCCCCTGCTCCACCCCGCGTTCAGGGCTTTCGCGACCAAAGAGGACCACTTCCATCTGCTCAGGCGCGATCGAGGCGGAGTTTACCGTCACAAACGGCCCGTCCGAGCGGTTGGAATTGGCATGGATATAGCGCGCGGCCACTTCCTTGCCGCTGCCTGCGCCGCCTGTCAGCATCACGCGGCCATTGGATTTGGTGACCTTATCAAGCTGTGATTTCAAAGCCTTGATGGCAACCGATTGCCCGATCATCTCCGAGACCCGCGTCTCGCCGCGCTTGAGCGAGGAGTTTTCGCGCCGCAGTTTCGAGGCCTCCATCGCGCGGCGGATCACCACCAGCAATTGGTCGATATTGAAGGGCTTTTCGATGAAATCATAAGCGCCTTGTTTGATCGCAGCCACCGCGATCTCGATATTGCCATGGCCCGAGATGATCACGACGGGGATATCGGGATTATCGCGTTTCACGGTTTTCAGGATGTCGATCCCATCCATATTGCTGTCTTTGAGCCAGATATCGAGGATCATCAGGCTGGGGGCCTCGGATTGCAGCTCTGCCATGCAGTCATCGGAATTGCCCGCCATACGGGTCGAGAACCCCTCATCGCGCAGAATATCGCAGATCAATTCACGAATATCGCGTTCATCATCGACGACCAGAATGTCCGACATCAGTTTTTCCCCTTGGTTTCGACAGGCTGTGGCAGAATGATCTGGGCCGCCGCACCGAAATGCGCCCCTTCATGGAAGGGATTTGCGTCCAGAAGATCCAGCGTGCCGCCATGCTCTTCTATGATTTTCTTAACGATTGGCAGGCCAAGCCCCGTGCCCTTGTCGCGCGTGGTGACATAGGGCTCAAACAGCTTGGCGCGGTCTTCCGGCAATCCTATGCCATTATCCTCAATCAGGATGCGCACCGATTGCGCGTCGCGCTCCATGCGCACATGAATTTCGGGCGCGAACCCTTCGGGTGCGCCTTTTTCCTGCAAGGTTTCAATGGCTTCGCCTGCATTCTTAATCAGGTTTGTCAGCGCCTGTCCGATCATGGTGGCGTCAATCTCGACCATGACGGGGGTATCAGGAATATCGCTGATGATGCGCAGATCAGGCTGGCCTGCCTGTTGCAACACCACCGTTTCCCGCAGCAATTGCACGATATCTTCGGTCTTGCGGGTCGGCTCGGGCATGCGCGCAAATTTGGAGAACTCATCCACGATCCGCCGCAGATCATTGGTCTGGCGCACGATCACATCGGTATATTGCGCAAGGCTTTCGGCATTATCATCGCTCAATTGCGTGCTGAATTTGCGTTTCACCCGCTCGGCCGAGAGCTGGATCGGTGTGAGGGGGTTCTTGATCTCATGGGCGATCCTGCGGGCCACATCGCCCCAAGCCGCCATGCGCTGTGCGCTGACCAGATCGGTGACATCATCAAAAACAACCACATAGCCCTCAAGCGCGCTTTCGGCATTGCGGCGAACCGACATGCGCACCAGCAGGCTTTCCTGCTTGCCGTCTCGGGTGACCTTGATCTCTTCCTGCACGGTCTCGGAGCCGCGTTCCTTCAACAGATCAAACAGCGCGGCATATTCAGGCACCACGGCGGCAAGACTGAGCCCATGATCACGCTGATCCACAAGGCTGAGCAGCCGCATCGCCGAGCGGTTCATGAAATCAACCCGCCCATCTGGCCCCAGCCCAATCACACCCGCCGTGACCGAGCCCAAAACGGAATCAAACAGGCGGCGCTGTTCCTCGGTTGCAGTGTTTTGCTCGATCAGCGTGTCGCGCTGCCCTTTAAGCTGGCGCGTCATCTGGTTGAAGAGCCGCCCCAAAAGCGCGATCTCGTCATCGCCCTGCTCCTCGGGAACGCGCACATCCAGATCCCCTTGCCCAACCCGCTGCGCAGCCCCCGCCAAACGCCCCACGGGGCGTGACAGGCGTTCGGCAAACCAAAGCCCCAGCCAGATCGCCGCCATGATCATGATCAGGGCAAAGCCAAGATATAAAAGGCCAAATTCAAACAGGACGCGGCCCCGTTCGCTTTCCAATTGGCGGTAGAGCTGCACGGTTTGCTGCGTTTCATCGAGAAGCGAGATGATCTGCCCGTCAACCTCACGGCTGACATAAAGATAGCGGTCGGTGAAGCTGACCAATCGGAGAAGCGCGCGGAATTCATTCACCTCGCGATCCTCGATAAGAACCAACTCCCCCTCACTGGCCAGCGCCAGATCCTCATCCGAGGGGCGCTCATAATCAAAGAGATAGCTGCGCTCGCCGCGCGCTTTAATTTCGCCCGCGCCGTCAATCACGAAAGCCTCGCGAAGGCCGCGCTGGATTTGCGATTGCCCGTCGCTTAGGATCAGGCGGATATCGCCATCCGACATCAAAGGGTTGGCCTGACGGTTGAGGTTCAAAAACGCCCCCAAAGCCGCAGCATCCGAGGCCAGATCATCGCGATGTTCCTGCTGATAGGCCACAGCCGCATCAACCGAATTGCCAAGCGCGCCGCTCACACGGTCCGAAAACCAACCCTCTAGGCCCATATTCACGGTAATCATTGCGAAAACCGCCACAAGGATCGTCGGCACCAGCGCCACCATGGTGAAGACACCCGTGAGCCGCATATGCAGCCGCGAGCCCGCCGAGCGCGCGCGCCGCGCAGCCACCATTTTAGCCACTTGGCGCAGCACCAAAGCCGCCACAATCAGGATATAGGCAAGGTCGGCCAGCAGGATCAGGCGCAGCGCGGGGGAATCAGCCAGATCGCCCAAAGGCCCCAAAACGAGGAAGGTCGCCACGGCCAGAAGCGGCCCGAGGATCACCAGACCAAGCGTGCCCGCATTGCGCAGACGCCGCCGAGACTTCAGGCGAAAAAGCCTGCTCAGAGGGGAATTTAATGCATTCTCGAGAGGGTTTTCCACCCGCACCGCCCATTATATTGGGGCTAGAACATCGCCCAACCGCTAGATTTACCCGCGCGCCGTCACTGTTTCCAAAACAACACGCTGTGTTGCGGTTTTACATCAATTTGCGGCGGCGTGTCACGCGGATATCGAGCTCGGTGATCTTCTTTCTCAGGGTATTTCGGTTGATGCCAAGCAGATCGGCACATTTCGCCTGATTTCCGCCCGTGGCTTCGAGGGCGATCTCGAGAAGTGGCCCCTCAACCTCGCGCAGAATCCGCGTATAGAGACCAGCGGGCGGCAAAACCCCGCCATGCAGATCGAAATAGCGCCGCAAATGCTTGGCCACCGAGGCTGAAAGCTTCTCGCCCTCACCGCCGCCCATCAAAGGCTCGATCGCGGGCTGGTTGCCAAGAACCATCTCCACTTCCGCTTTGGCGATCTCCTCGCCCTGCCCTGTCACGGTCAAGCGGCGAATGGTGTTTTCCAATTGCCGTACATTGCCAGGCCAGGAATAGGTGCGGATCAAATCCATCGCTTCATTGGACAAACGGCGCAGCGGCCCGCCATCGCGTTCGGCGCGGCCAAGGAAATGCGTGACCAGCAGCGGAATATCATCGACCCGTTCGCGCAAGGCCGGCACGGAAATGCTGACCCCGCCAAGACGGTAGAACAAATCTTGACGGAACTGGCCCGTTTCCATCTTTTCGGTCAGGTCTTTTTGGCTGGTCGCCATGATCCGCGGCGCACCATCCGAGAGGCTATCGAGCATCCGAACAATGCGGGCCTGCGCATCCTCGCCGAAATCGCCAACCTCATCAAACAGGATCGAGCCACCGCGTGCGCGCGCCAGCACCGCCGAGGGGCCATCCACCCCCTCAAGGTCCGAGGCCGAAACAACCGTGAAAGGCGATGTGCGGCGGTCGCTGAAATCATGGATCGCACGGGCAATCAGGCTTTTGCCTGTGCCGCTTTCGCCCGAAATTAGCACAGGGATATCGGTATTCATCACCCGCGCCACCAAACGGTAGAGCGCCTGCATCGCCGCCGTGCGCCCCACCAAAGGCAGGTCATCCTGCATGCCCATTGGCTGATCGGCCGTTTTCACGGCGGGCTTGGCGCGGCGCTTTACATCCAGCGCGCGGGCGGCCCGTTTCATCAGATCAGGCAGATCGAAGGGCTTGGGCAGGTAATCATAAGCGTCTTTTTCTGTCGCCTGAATGGCCGTCATAATGGTGTTTTGCGCCGAAATGATAATCACAGGCAGGCCCGGACGTTTCTGGGTGATCTGCGGCAGGGTATCGAGGCCGTTTCCATCGGGCATCACCACATCCGAGATCACCAGATCGCCTTTGCCCTCATCGACCCAACGCATCAATGTCATCAAGCTTGAGGTGGCATGCACCTTACAGCCCGCGCGTGTCAGCGCTTGGGTCAAAACCGTCCGGATCGTGCGGTCGTCATCTGCGACAAGTACGGTACCGTCCATTTTATAAAACTCCTGACGTCATTGGGCTGCCTGTTTCGGGGCAATTGGAAGGGAAATTCGGAACACGGTGCGGCCTGGAACGCTGTCGAGCGAGACCAGACCGTCATGGTCCGAGATAATTTTCGACACCAGCGCAAGGCCAAGCCCCGTGCCGTTTTCGCGGCCCGAAACAAAGGGCTCGAAGATATCTTGCTGGATTTCGGGCGGAATGCCGGGGCCGTCATCGATAATCTCGATCTGCAAAGGCACCAAGGCGCCCGACCCGTCTTTGCGGCGCAGGCGAAAGCCCGCCTCATAGAAGGTGCGGATGGTGATCGTGCCGCCTGATGGTCCCGCCTCCGAGGCGTTCTTGATCAGGTTCAAAAAGACCTGCAGCAATTGATCGGGATCGCCCCAAGTGGCGGGCAGCGAGGGGTCATATTGATCGATCAAGCGCATATGGGCGGCATAGCCCACCATTGCGGATTTGCGCGCGCGGTCCAGAATATCATGGATATTGACCGAGCGGCATTCAGGCGGGCGGACATTGCCAAACTCCTCGACCTGATCCAGAAGCTTCACAATGCGGCGGGTCTCGGCCACGATAAGATCAGTTAATTCAAGGTCTTCGCCAGAAAGGCTCATGGAGATGAGCTGTGCCGCACCCGTGATCCCCGCCAGAGGGTTCTTGATTTCATGGGCCAGCATCTCGGCCATGCCGATGGCCGATTTCGCGGCTGATTTCGACGACATCGCGCGATCAAGCCGGCCTGCGAATTCGCGGCTTTCCAGCACCAAAAGCACATAGCCCGGCTGATCTGCCAAAGGCGAAAGCTGCACGTCACAGACCACAGGCTTTTTGCTGCCCGTGCCCACATCAACGCCATTGACCATCAAAACCGATTGGCCCGTGCGCACGCGGTTCAACGCATCCTCCAAAGGGGCATCCACAAAAATGCGGTCCCAAACGGGGCTAGAGACAAGGCTGCGCTCGGAGGCATTGAGGAAATCCTCGGCAGGCGGATTAACCAAGGCGATGCGATCCTCGGCATCCAAAATCAGCGCGGGGATCGGAAGGGATTGCCACAGGGTATCGGTCAAGGTGCTCATGCCGCCATCTCCGCGTCATCGGGGCAAATCGCTTGCGGCAGAAGGCGCAACACCTGAGCCGCTGAGGGGGCAGTCAGCACCTCGCGGCGCAGCTTGGACGGGGTAGACACCTCATCCATATACCACCCCAGATGTTTGCGCGCGACCTTGAGGCCAAGCGTTTCGCCATAGAAATCAAGCATATCCTCGTAATGGGCTGCCACCATATCCACCAAATCCCCGCCCTGTGGGATCCTAGGGGCCTGAGTTGCGAAAATGTCATGCGCGATCTGCGCCAAGGCCCAAGGCTTGCCCTGCGCCCCGCGCCCGATCATCACCCCATCGGCCTTGGAGGCGGCGAGTGCCGCTTTGGCGGAGGCCGTATCCACGATATCGCCATTGGCAATCACGGGAATAGAGACAGCTTCTTTCACCGCCCCAATCGCCGCCCAATCGGCGCGGCCTTTATAGAACTGGCAGCGGGTGCGGCCATGGATTGTGACCATCTGGATGCCGATCTCTTGGGCAGCTTTCGCGATCTGGGGCGCGTTCAGGCAATCCTCATCCCAGCCAAGCCGAGTTTTAAGGGTGACGGGCACCGATACCGCCTTGACCACCGCCTCGATCAGCTCAAGCGCCAGATCAGGCGTTTTCATCAAGGCCGAGCCACAGGCCCCCGCGCCACTGCTCGAGACCACCTTTTTCGCAGGGCAGCCCATATTGATATCAATGATCCGCGCGCCCTGATCCTGAACAAGCTTCGCGGCCTCAGCCATCCAATAGGGATCGCGGCCTGCAAGCTGGACAGATGTATTCTCAACCCCGAACCCAAGCTCGGCCTTGGCGCGGACGGAAGGTTTGGCCTGCACCATTTCTTGGCTGGCCACCATCTCAGACACCACAAGCCCCGCCCCGAAGCGCGCAACAAGACGGCGAAACGGCAAATCCGTGATCCCCGCAAGGGGAGCAAGAAGGACGGGTGGCGTAAGATGGTGCTGTGCGAGCAAAACTGACAAATGCTCATTCCTTGTGCAGACCCTTATCGACTATCGGCTCTTGCAGCCAAGATCAAAGCGCGTGGTGCTATTTTTAAGGCAAACCCGACGCAAGAGCGCATTTTTAAGGCGTAGTGCCTAATTTTTAAGCAAACACCTAGGGGCGATTGTGCGTTTGCCGCTTTCGCCCTATCACCAAGGCATGAGTGATCGTCTTCCCGATACCCCGCCAAACACCCTTGCCGCTATTGTCGTTGCAGGCGGGCGCGGCAGCCGCGCGGGTGGCGATATTCCAAAACAATACAATGATTTAGGCGGCAGACCTGTGATCGCGCGCACGATTACAGCGCTGGATGATGCGGTCGCTTTCACGCAGATCATTGTTGTGATTCATCCAGACGATTCCGCCCTATTCGAGGCGGCCCGCCCTGAAACCCGCGCCGAGCTATCTGTGGTGACTGGCGGGGCCAGCCGCGATGCCTCTGTGCGCGCGGGGCTGGCAGCGCTGAGCGAGGCGGCCGAGCTGGTGCTGATCCATGACGCCGCGCGCCCGCTGGTTAGCCGCGAGGTCATCCATGGCGTGCTGGACGCATTGCAAACCCATGACGGGGCGGCCCCTGCCTTGGCGGTCACCGATGCGCTTTGGCGGGGCGACAGCATCGTCACAGGTACACAAGCGCGCGAGGGACTGTGGCGCGCGCAAACCCCGCAGGGTTTTCATATCGATGCGATCCGCCGCGCCCATGACGCCCATGCAGGCGGAGCCGCCGATGATGTGGAAGTGGCGCGTGCGGCGGGCTTGCGCGTGGCCATCACCCAAGGCGATGAGGCCAATTTGAAGATCACAAGGCGCGAGGATTTCGCCCGCGCCGCGCAATATTTGGAGAGAGCAATGGATATTCGCACAGGCAACGGCTTTGATGTGCATGCCTTTGGCGAGGGGGACTACGTCATGCTCTGCGGTATCGCCATCCCGCATGAGCGCGGGCTGAAAGGCCATTCCGATGCGGATGTGGGGCTGCATACCCTGACCGATGCGATCTATGGCGCTTTGGCCGAGGGCGATATTGGCACCCATTTCCCGCCTTCCGACCCGCAATGGAAAGGTGCCGAGAGCCATATTTTCCTCAGCCACGCCGTGGAACTTGCGTCCTCCAAGGGCTTCACAATCTCGAATGCCGATCTCACCTTGATCTGCGAGGAGCCCAAGATCGGCCCTCATGCCAGCGCCATGCGCGCACGGCTGGCCGAATTGCTGCGCATTGATCTTGATCGCATTTCGGTCAAGGCAACCACAACCGAGCGGCTTGGCTTTACAGGCCGCAAAGAGGGGATCGCCGCATTGGCGAGTGTCACATTGGTGAAAGCATGATCCACAATATCACAACCGTGTTCCGCGTCGGCCATCTCAAGCCCGCACCTGGCACTTGGGGCAGCCTTGCGGCTTTGCCTACGGCCATTGCGCTCCATTATATCGGTGGCTTCTGGCTGCTTCTGGCGGCAACCATCGCGGTGTTTGGCATCGGGCTTTGGGCGGTGATGCAGGAATTGCTCGACGGGATAGAAGATGACCCAGCCGAGATCGTGATCGACGAGGTTGTGGGCCAATGGATCGCGCTTTGGCCCGTCTCCTATGGGGCGGTTTTCGCAGGCGCGGATATTCTGGCGCTCTGGCCGGGCATCCTGACCGCCTTTTTGGCCTTCCGCCTGTTTGATATCTGGAAGCCTGGCCCTGTCAGATGGGCCGACCGCAATGAGGGTGCGATGGCCGTGATGCTGGATGATGTCGTGGCGGGCGTTATGGCGGCGGGTGTCGTCGTGGCTTTGGCCGCCATTGCGCATCTATGGCTGATCTGATGCAGGCGGCCCGCGTCATTGACCTGCTGAAAGCGCGTGGCTGGTGGCTGGCCACGGCGGAATCCTGCACCGCTGGCCTGATCGCAGCCGCTGTTACGGATGTGGCGGGCTCCTCTTCGGTGTTTGATCGTGGTTTTGTCACCTATTCGAACCGCGCCAAGATCGAGATGCTGGATGTCCGCGCCAAGACCTTGGAGGCCCATGGCGCCGTCTCGGAGGAGGTCGCGCGCGAAATGGCGCAAGGGGCAAGGCAAAAGGCGGGGGTTGATATTGCGATCTCGGTCACGGGCATTGCAGGGCCCGGCGGGTCCGAGCATAAGCCCGAGGGCCGCGTGTGTTTCGCGCTTTCCACCGCCCATAAAACCACATCGGAAACCGTCGAATTCGGCGCAATCGGACGCAGCAAGGTCCGTCAGGCCACGGTCGAGCATGCTTTGGGCATGCTGGAACAGCGGCTTTCGCTTTCTGCCTAATTTTTAGACCAAAGCTAAAATATGCGCCCCAAATTTGCGCATTTTGCAAAACGACCAAGCTTTAGTCGCTAAATTTGGCGTTCGCCTCTTTTTTCCGCACCTCAGTCACGCTTTGCCCTCCTGCAACACGAACACAAGGGAAGGGACTTCACCAATGAACGGAGCGGATACCGCATGGATCATCGTCGCCACGGCGCTGGTCCTCTTTATGACGCTACCAGGGCTTGCGCTGTTTTACGGCGGCCTGGTGCGCGCGCGCAATGTGCTGAGCGTTTTCATGCATTGCTATATGATTGCCTGTTTGATGAGCGTGCTTTGGCTGGCCGTTGGATATTCTATTGCCTTCGGCCCCGGCGAGAGCGGGCTTTGGGGCGGGCTTGATCGGGTCTTTCTCAGCGGCGTGACCACAGACACCTTGTCGGGCACCCTGCCCGAGGTTTTGTTCTTTGCCTTCCAGATGACCTTTGCCATCATCACCCCTGCCCTGATCGTGGGCGCCTATGTCGAGAGGATCGGCTTTGGCTTTGTGCTGCTCTTCTCGAGCCTTTGGATGCTGCTGTGCTACGCGCCTGTGGTCCATTGGATCTGGGGCGGCGGCATGCTGGCCGATGGCGGTATCTTGGGCGAGATCGGCGTGCGTGACTTCGCAGGCGGTATCGTGGTGCATGAAACCGCAGGTCTTGCAGCGCTTGTGATTGCGATCTTCCTTGGGCAGCGCAAGAACAACACCACCCCCCCCCATAATCCCGGCATGGTGATGATTGGTGCGGCGATGCTTTGGGTCGGTTGGTTCGGCTTTAATGGCGGCTCGCAACTGGCCGCTGATGGCGGGGCCGCGATGGCGATCACTGTTACCCATATCTCGGCCGCGGCAGCTTCGCTCAGCTGGGGTCTGTGGGAGCGGATCAAATATGGCAAGACATCGCTGGTTGGCGTTGTAACAGGCACCATCGCGGGTCTGGCCTCGATCACTCCTGCATCGGGCTTTGTTGGCCCCGTTGAGGCGCTGGTCATCGGTACGGTCGCGGGCATTTTGTGCCAAGAGGCGGTGAACCTGATCCGCAACAAAGCCAAGATCGACGACACATTGGATGTGTTCGCCGTGCACGGCGTTGGCGGCATCTTCGGCACGATCATGATCGCGGCCTTCGGTCAGGGCGCATGGGTTGCACAGCTTGGCGGCTTGGCGATTGTGGGCGCATATACGATTGTTGTGACCGTCGTTCTGATCAAACTGGTCGGGCTGGTCACGCCATTGCGGGTGGATGAAGACAGCGAAAGCACAGGTCTTGATATCGCCGTTCACGGTGAACGGGCCTATGATATCAGCTCCTGAATAAATCAGCGCGCGGCCTCATCTCGGGGCCGCGCAGCACCTTTTACGGCTTGCCGTAAAGCGCCTCGGCGCGCGTCTCGAAAGCCCGCACGATCCGTGTCATGGCCTCGGAGAAAAACACACCAGCTGCACCCTGCAACAGTTTGTTTTTGAATTCAAAATCCACATCAAATGCCACTTCGCATCCGCCCTCCTCAAGGTCGCGGAACTGCCAATGCGAGATCATATGCTTGAAGGGACCATCGATATATTCAGTATCGATTTTCTTTTTCTCGTCCCACAGCACCACACGGCTGCCAAAGCGTTCGCGGAACATTTTGAAGCCCACCACCAGATCGGCCAGCATCTCACGATGATCGCCTTGATCGGTAACCGAACGGATCCGCGCCGCCGCCGTCCATGGAATAAATTCAGGATAACGCGCCACATCCCCGACAAGCGCATACATCTGGTCAGCCGTGAATGGCAGGGTGCGGGTTTCGGAATGCGCGGGCATGGGTCTCTTTCGTCTTTCGTAAGCTCCCCTGATGTCTTAAAAACAGCGCTGGAATTCAAGGTTAAAAGGGCGGGACCCAATGGCGCAGCCAGATTACCATGTCGATACATTGATCTCGGCCAAGGCCATTGCCGCGCGGATCGAGGAATTGGCCCGCGAGATTGAGGCCGCCTATGCCGGCACCGACAAGCTGGTGGTGGTGGGGCTGTTGCGGGGCTCATTCGTCTTTATCGCCGATCTGGTGCGCGAATTGGACCTGCCCGTCGAGGTCGATTTCCTCGAGGCCTCCTCCTATGGCGATGCGCTTGAAAGCTCGCGCGAGGTGCGCATCCTGAAGGATTTGCGCGGCGAGATCGGCGGGCGCGACGTGCTGGTGGTGGAAGATATCGTCGACACAGGCCACACATTAACCCATGTGCTGCATCTGCTTGAAAGCCGCGCACCCCGCAAACTAAACACCATCGCGCTTCTGGATAAACCCTCGCGCCGCGAGGTGGATATCAAAGCGACATGGACAGGTTTTGCCATCCCCGATGAATTTGTGGTGGGCTATGGCATTGACTATGCGCAGCGCAATCGCAACCTTCCCTATATCGGCAAAGTGGTGTTTGACTAAGCCCATAGGCCAAAGGGGGTCGCGATGAATATATGGCTGCTGCGCGCTGTGGGATGGGCCCGAAACCCGCCCTCCGCAAAGAAGGTGAAATTCGTCTTGGCCATCGTCGCAGTGGTGCTGGCCCTTGTCGCGATTGAAAAGCTCTTCGGCTGGCCCGAGGCCCTCACAGTAAACTCACGCTCCATCACGAGGCCGTGAGGGCGGTGCTTGGACGCACAAATCCTGTGCTAATCTGCACGGGTGGTTTTATTTGACCACCTGCGTCGCGCTGCGGCATGCTGCCACATATATTGGTGATCATGGGAGTGGTTCAAATGAGCTTTTTAAAAGTAAGCAGTATGGTTGCGGTTGTTGCAACCCTTGGGTTTGGCACAGCCGCCCTCGCACAGGATTTTTCAAGCGCGGTTGATGCGCGTCAGGGCGGCATGAATATTATGGCGCTGAATATTGGTGTTCTGGGTGGTATGGCCCGCGGCAATGCCGATTATGATGCCGAAGCCGCGCAGGCCGCCGCCGATAATATCGCGGCCGTCTCGATGCTGGATCAGCGGTTCTACTGGCCCGAGGGCTCGGATAGTGCAGCCTTTGAAGGCTCGCGTGCCCTGCCCGCCATCTGGGAAGATTTCGCTGGCGTCTCCGAAAAGGGCCAAGCCTTTGGTGCGGCAGCAGCAGGCCTTCAGGCAGCAGCAGGCAACGGGCTTGAAGCCATGCAGGCTGCCCTCGGCCCCGTAGGTGCCGCCTGCGGCGCCTGCCATGACGATTACCGCCAGCCTCGCTAAGGGCGGTCCACACAGACACAGCCTTCGGCCTCCTCCTCCGAGGGGGCCTTTGGCAATTGGGCGCATAAGGACAAAGAGATGATACGCTTTATTGGCCAGATTTTCGGAATAGGCGTTGTCGGATTTGGCATCTTTTTGCTTCTGACCAGCCCCAAAACGGTTTCGCAGGACGAGCTTGCAGGCCTCACAGGCGATCCTGTCCATGGCGAGGCGGTGTTTTGGGCGGCAGGCTGCGCCTCCTGCCATGCAGCGGAGGACAGCACTGGCGAGGCCCGCCTGATCCTTGCAGGGGGTCAGCATTTCCCCTCGGATTTCGGAACCTTCATCGCCCCCAATATCTCAACCGATCCAGATATGGGGATCGGCGGGTGGAGCTTGGCCGAATTCGTCACCGCCGTGCAGGAAGGTGTCTCGCCCTCAGGCCAGCATTACTACCCCGCCTTCCCCTATACCGCCTATCATCTGGCCGAACGGCAGGACATTGTCGACCTCTACGCTTTCATGATGACCCTGCCCGCCGATGCCACCCCGTCCCAGCCTCATGACATCGGCTTTCCCTTTAATATCAGACGCCTGACCGGAGGATGGAAATTCCTCTTCATGACAGATGGCTATGTAATTGATGGCGACTTGCCCGAGGATGTAGCCCGCGGGCGCTACCTCTCCGAGGCCTTGGCCCATTGCGCTGAATGCCACACGCCGCGCAACGCCTTGGGCGCCCTTGATCGAGCTGCATGGATGCAGGGCGCACCCAACCCCTCGGGCGAGGGCCGCATCCCAGATATCACCCCCGCTGAGCTCGGCTGGTCGCAAGCCGATATCGCCAATTACCTGCACGACGGCTTTACCCCCAGCTTTGATGCAGCGGGCGGGCATATGCGCTCGGTGGTGCAAAACCTCGCCAATCTTCCCGATGAAGACCGCATGGCCATCGCGGCCTATCTGCTGGCGCTGCCAAACGCGCAGTAAGTCCCGCGCCCCTATCTTTGCTTTAAAGCGTTACCACGAAACACTGACTCAAAAGCGTGGGCAAAATCCCGTTCGACCGAAGGGAGAGGCAGGGAATTTGACCTCAATAAAACGTGGAAACGCTCTGAAAATACTTCGGGGTCAGGGCCGCCGAAGCGGCCCGCAGGGGCAGCGCCCCTGTCTTGGATCCACTCAGGCGCGCCCGAGTTTTTTCAGCCGCGCCGCACGGAGACGCGCGAAATCATCCCCCGCATGATAGCTTGAGCGCGTCAAAGGCGTGGCCGAGACCATCAAGAAGCCCTTCCCGAAGGCCGCTTTCTCATAGGCTGCGAATTCCTCGGGCGTCACAAAGCGGTCCACCGCGTGATGCTTGGGGCTGGGTTGCAGATATTGGCCAATGGTCAGGAAATCCACATCCGCCGCGCGCATGTCATCCATCACTTGCGTGACCGATTGGCGGTCCTCGCCAAGCCCGACCATGATGCCCGATTTGGTGAACATCGAGGGATCAATCTCCTTCACCCGCTGCAAAATGCGCAGGGAATGGAAATAACGCGCACCAGGGCGGACCTCGGGGTAAAGCCCCGGCACCGTTTCGAGATTGTGGTTGAACACATCAGGGCGTGCAGCCACGACCGTTTCCAAAGCCTCTGGCCCGCATTTCAGGAAATCGGGTGTCAGAATTTCAATCGTCGTCTCGGGCGCGCGTTTGCGGATGGCGCGGATCGTCATGGCGAAATGCTCCGCCCCGCCATCATCCAGATCATCGCGATCCACCGAGGTGATCACCACATGGTTCAACCCCAGTTTTTGCACCGCATCCGCCACACGGCCCGGCTCAAAAGCATCCAAGGTATCAGGGCGGCCCGTGGCCACATTGCAGAAAGTGCATCCGCGTGTGCAAATCTCGCCCATGATCATCATGGTGGCGTGACCTTGGCTCCAGCATTCGCCGACATTGGGGCAGCCCGCCTCTTCGCAGACCGTGGTCAGCTTATGCTCGCGCATGATATTGCGGGTTTTCTGATAGCCCTCGCCCACAGGGGCTTTCACACGGATCCAAGACGGTTTCTTGGGTTGCTCATTATCCGCGCGATGCGCTTTTTCAGGGTGGCGTTCGCCGGGGATTTTCAGATCACGCATTGGGGCCGTTCCTCCATTGCCCTCTATCTAATCCGCTCGGCGAAAAAAGTAACCCTGACATTTTGCATCACAGGAATGCATGAGGCGAAAGGCAGGCGGCGCGTTTAATCCTGCAAGGCAGGCACAAAGCCGTATTGCGTCTGATAATGGCTGAGCAAACGTTGTAGGCCGATCTTGAGCACGATCTTGCCCGAGCGCGCCGACCAGCCAAGCCTTTTCTCAGCCGATTCAAGCCCTTCCAGAAAACAGCACACCCGCATCACCACATCCGACAATCCCGGCCCCAGATCATCCATCGCATCCGAGACCCGTTTGCGCGCATCGCGTGGCCCCTCGCCAATGCCTGTATCCGACAAGAAGCCACCCCGATCGACGCCCGTCAGGAAACGATCCCAATTCTGGGCCACGCGCGGGCCCATCTGGGCGCGCTCGAAATCCTCGCGCAGCTTCTCGCCCGCTTGCACAAGGCTCATCTCGAGGAAGGCCTTGCCATCAGGCCCTTTGCGGCGCGCAAGGCTGGCCAGCGGCGACTCGGCCAGATTGACCCGCATCTTGCGCCGCTTGCCCGCATCATCTGCAATGCGCCGCTCGCCCCAGATCGCGTGTTGCGCGGCAAAAGGGGTCGCGGCCTCCGACATCTCCATCACCGAATGACGGCGCTTGCGGTCCTCCTCGATCAAGGTCTTGAGGGCGGTTTTGCCAACCGAGGTGATCCGATAACTCGTCACCCTGCCCCGTTTGGCGGTCGCGATCCAATCCTTGAGCGCAAAGGCATTGGCGATATTGCGCTCCAGAACGGCTGTGCGGGTCTGCGACCCGTCTGGCGCAGGCCGCAGCACAACCGCTTTGTCCATATCGCCCGCGACGACAAGAACGGCGTCTTTCTCACATAGCCTGCGCAAAATACGGCGGGCTTCACGGTTGATTGTCGGCTCGTCCGATACGAGTCCGGTCCTAATTGGCATGGTCATGGTAAAGTCTTCCTGTCTAGATGGCTTGGTCTGGTCAATTGCTGCATTGCGCGGATCAAGCGCGCTGAGCGCTTCATCGACCAATGGGTCATCACGGCGCGCTTCCATATGTCGAATTCGACGCGAAATCGTTGAGGGATGTCGGCCCCAATCGCGGGCAATCTGGCGAACGGGAGTTCCGAGCGCGACATGGTGCAAATATTGTCGCGCTTGGTCGGGAACCCATGGCGGAAAGGTCTTTTGGTTTGGGCTGTCTGGCCGAAGGGTCACGCGATCTATCCTTTTGGTAAGCTTGTGGATAACTCGGCCAGAGTTTCGCCTTATTGATTACTTAAAGGTTAATATTCGCAAAATTTGAGTGAATTGTTTTCAATTCGTTAACAGCCAGCCTGCCTGCGAACGCTCTCGAAAAAAATACGCAACAGCAGGGTCGCTCGGGTGATCCTCAAAGGCCCAAAACCTTTGCCGGAGAGATGCGCCCGATGAAAAACCTGACTTCTATTTTGCACAATATCCGCCGCCCCAAACTTCTGGTCGGCGCGGCCCAGATGGCCGCAAATAGCTATATTCGCCAAGACCTTACCCTGCCCCGCTTGCGCAAGGCACCTGCCGCCTTGCTGGAGGAGGAGGCGCAATTGAACAGCGCGCGGCTTGATGGTTTGGTGGGGTATTCAGCGATCCGCCATATCGAGGTTCTGGCCGTGCTGATCTGCCAATCCAAGCGAACCCGCGCGGCGCAACCGCAGGGGCTCATGAGTTAACAACTGGTAAATGGCACCCGCGATGGGACCCTTGGCCATCTTAGGCGAAGGCGTCGGGCATCTCGGATTTGCGCTGTGCGATATAGTCCTTCAGACGGCCATCAATTTCGGGGTCAAGCGGTGGCTGGACATAATCCCCCAGCATCTTGTCCACACGCGCCGCTGCCAAGGCAATCGTATCGCGCGAGCCTTCATCGGCCCAAGTCTCGAACGGTTTGTAATCGAGCAGATCGCTCTTCCAGAAGGCCTCTTTGAAATTGTTCTGGGTATGGTCGCAGCCAAGGAAGTGGCCACCCGGCCCGACTTCGCGCAGGGCGTCCAGTGCTTGGGCATTCTCGTCAAAACTGACGCCTGCCGCCATTTTATGCAAAACACCGAGCTGGTCGGCATCCATCACGAATTTCTCGGGGCTGGCGCTCAGGCCACCTTCCATCCAGCCGCAGGCATGCAGCATGAAATTCACCCCGCCCAAAAGCCCCGCATTCAGCGAATTGGCTGTCTCATAGGCCGCTTGCGCATCGGGCAGTTTCGACCCGTTGAACGAGCCTGCCGAGCGATAGGGCAAGCCAAGACGCCGCGCCAATTGCCCCGCGCCATAGGTGATCTGCGAGGCCTCGGGCGTGCCAAAAGTGGGCGCGCCCGAATTCATATCGATCGAGGCCACGAAAGCCCCGAAAATCACCCGCGCGCCTTTGCGGATCAACTGGCTATAGGCCACGCCTGCCAGAACCTCGGCCAGCACCTGCGTCAGCGTGCCCGTGACCGACACGGGCGCCATCGCCCCCCCCACGATAAAGGGCGAGACGATACAGGCCTGCCCTGCGGCGGCATATTCCTCCAATGCGCCCATCATCGTGGCGTCAAAGGTCAAAGGCGAGTTGATATTGATCAGCGATGTCATGACCGCGTTTTGGTCAACGAATTCCGCGCCGAACAGGATCTTGCACATCTCGATGGAATCGCGTGCGCGGGAAGGTTCGGTGACCGAGCCCATGAAGGGCTTGTCCGACAAACTCATATGCGCATAGAGCATATCAAAATGGCGTTTATTAACAGGCACATCCGTAGGCTCGCAGACCGTGCCACCCGAATGATGCAGCCATTTCGACATATAGCCCAGTTTCACGAATTTCTCGAAATCGGCCATGGTCGCGTAGCGGCGCCCCTCATGGATATCCCAGACAAAGGGCGGGCCATAGACAGGGGCCAGCACCAGCGATTTGCCCCCGATCTCGACATTGCGTTCAGGGTTGCGGGCATATTGGGTAAAGCGAGAGGGGGCGGTTTTGCACAAGTCGCGCGCCAGACCGCGCGGAATGCGCACCCGCTCGCCCTGAACATCAGCGCCCGCCTCTTTCCAAAGGGCCAGCGCCTTGGGGTTATCTGCGAAATTGACGCCAATCTCTTCGAGAACGGTTTCGGCGTTATACTCGATGATCTCCAGCGCCTCGTCTGAGAGCACCTCGAGATTGGGGATATTGCGCTCAATGAAGCGGGCTGTCTCAAAGCTGACCGCCGAGCGCGCCGCGCGCCGCGCGGCCCCTCCGCCGCCCCGTGTTCTACGCCGTTCCGTCATTGTTGCCTCCGCCATATCTCACGACTCTCCGCTATTCTGGCACTGCGCCACTGCAAGCGCTTGTAGCGCGCATGCCCACCCCTGCAGGGCTGATTTGCGGCGCATGCGGGGGGAAAGCGACATCCATTGGGTAAGCCCTTGCCCAACTCGATCTGGACAGGAGCCAAAAGATACCCCACAAATGCACCAAAAGATAAAAGAAGCAGTGAGGTCGTTTGGATGGCGAAGGCCACATCAAAACCGAAAAAGGCCAAAATCGCTGTCGTGGTTTGCACTGACAAGAACCTGTTCTGGCAATCCGCATTTTTTCTGGCACGCGCAATAAGCCTCGACCCAGATAAATTGGTCGATTTTTACCTGTATTGCTCAGACCCATTTGACCCAAAGCTGAAGAAAGCGCTCGGACCGAGGGTCAAGATTGTCTTTACAGAAAAGGCAGGGTTTGCAGACAATATTCCCCTATCGAGTCACATTTCAAAAGCGACCTTCTTGCGGATGATCGCCCTTGAGGAGCTATGTCCGCATTATGACCAAGTCGCCTATAGTGATGTTGACGTGTTCCAGCGTTGGGGATCCTTTGGCGAATTGATCAATCTGGCAGAGCATGAACAACCTCTGGCCGCTGTGCGTGATCGTTCGTTATGGGGGCGTGAACCAGAAGTCTGGGTGGCCAAAAATTACTTTCCCAACCTGCCGTCGGGCGTCCACAACCGATATTTCAACGCAGGGATAATCGTTGCAAATAGCAAAGTGTTTCTTGCACAGGAGATCACGCAGCGCGCGCTGGCCTTTTTGCGCGACTATCCTGAGTTGTGCCATTACGCCGACCAATCCGCCTTGAATGCGGCGGTGAACGGTGACTGGCTGGAGCTATCCCCAAGTTGGAACTGGCAAGCCAATACCCGTTATGATCATCTCATTCCGTTAAGAAACCCGCGCTTTGTTCACTTCACGGGGCCGATCAAGCCTTGGAAAGACAAAAGGCGCCGCTTTGACGAAGTCTATTTCTTTGCGATGAAGCAGTGGCTGGAGATAAGCGGTCTGCAGCACATTCTTGCGGACATCCTCGAAGCGACTTTTTTTGCAAGCCGCGAAAGGCTCCGCACAAGACTGTTGGCAGAGCAGCATACCAGCCCGCTGGAAATGCGTGAATTTGTCAAACCATATATTGACCGAACAGATTTTGCAGATGCCGAATTGGGCTTGCCCGTATTTGGCTGGACCGATGACAGATAGGAATGCCCAAGTGAATCTAACCCAATTGGCCACAAAACACCGCTCGGACAAGGGCAACGTTAAACAAGCCCATATGTATACACTGGCCTATGAGCTGTTGTTTTACCCCTATAAAAACCGTCCTGTTTCTTTGATGGAGATGGGACTTCAGATTGGCGGGCCAGAAAACGGGTTCGATGCAAGCCGCGAGACAAACAAGGTCCCGTCGGTGTCGATGTGGCTGGAATATTTTGACGACGTCCATGTAACGGGTGTGGATATTTCCGACTTCTCTTGGGTCGATGACCCGAATTTTGAGTACATCCATTGCGATATGGATAAACGACAAAATCTTAAAAAATTGGCCGAGTCCGTAACCCGTGAATATGATTTCATCATCGACGATGCATCCCATGCGTCTCACCATCAGCAATACGGGTTTTTAGAACTTTGGAAGACGCTAAAGCCAGGTGGCCTTTACATTATTGAAGATCTGCATTGGCAGCCGAAAGCATATGAAAAGCCCGATTTCACCAAGACAGGTGAGTTGTTCCGCGCGTTTACAGAGACTGGGAAATTCAGTCATACAGATACCGATTTGGAACGTGATTTTACCGCGATCGCGCCTGAGATCAGCCTCGCCTATGTCTTCCCGCATCGCTACATACGACGCAAAGCAAACAAGTTTCTGGTCGTGCACAAACAGCCCTGACCATCTTGCGCAGGTCATAGGGTTTGCATAGGAGAAGGTGCATGACAGATATTTCCCATGAGCGGCTGCTGATCATCGATTTCGGCAGCCAAGTGACCCAGTTGATCGCGCGCCGTCTGCGTGAGTTGAATGTCTATTGCGAAATTCATCCCTATCAGAATGTGACGGATGCATTTCTCGATGCGTTTGACCCCAAAGCGGTGATCTTTTCGGGCGGTCCCGATTCCGTGATGCGCGAGGGCTCTCCGCGCCCGCCGAATTCGGTTTATGACAGGGGCTTGCCGATCTTGGGGATATGCTATGGCCAGCAGGTCATGATGCATGATCTGGGCGGCAAGGTGGAAGCGGGCGAGCATGCCACGGCCGAGTTCGGGCGCGCCTATGTCACGCCATCACAAACGCGGCCCGATATCCTGAACGGCTGGTTCCTTGATGCCGAAGGTCGCGAACAAGTCTGGATGAGCCATGGCGACCATGTCTCTGAAATAGCACCTAATTTCGAGGTTCTTGGCACCTCGCCCGGTGCGCCTTTCGCAATCACGGCTGATCTGGATCGGCATTTCTATGCCGTGCAATTCCACCCCGAAGTGCATCACACGCCCAATGGCAAAACGCTCTATGAAAACTTCGTGCGCCTTGCAGGGTTTTCGGGCGATTGGACGATGGATGCCTATCGTGACCAAGCCGTTGCCGCGATCCGCGAGCAGGTTGGCGATGCCAAGGTGATTTGTGGCCTCTCTGGCGGGGTCGACAGCTCGGTCACTGCCGCTTTGATCCATGAGGCGATTGGCGATCAACTGACCTGCGTCTTTGTTGACCATGGCCTTTTGCGCCTGAACGAGGCGGAAGACGTCGTGGCGATGTTCCGCGACCATATGAACCTGCATGTGATCCATGCCGATGAGCGCGAGCTGTTCCTTGGTGAATTGGAGGGCGTTAGCGACCCCGAGACCAAGCGCAAGATCATCGGCAAGCTGTTCATCGATGTGTTCCAGAAATATGCCGACGGGATCGAGGGCGCGCGTTTCCTCGCCCAAGGCACGCTCTATCCCGATGTGATCGAGTCGGTCTCCTTCTCGGGCGGCCCCTCGGTGACGATCAAATCGCACCACAATGTGGGCGGTTTGCCCGAAAAGATGGGCCTCAAACTGGTCGAGCCGCTGCGCGAATTGTTCAAGGATGAGGTCCGCGCCTTGGGGCGTGAATTGGGCCTGCCCGACAGTTTCATTGGCCGCCACCCCTTCCCCGGCCCAGGCCTTGCGATACGCTGCCCCGGTGAGATCACGCGCGAAAAGCTCGAAATCCTACGCAAGGCGGATGCGGTCTATATCGACCAGATCCGTAAGCATGGGCTTTACGATGAGATTTGGCAGGCCTTTGTCGCCATTCTGCCTGTGCGCACCGTGGGTGTCATGGGCGATGGTCGCACCTATGATTTCGCCTGCGCCCTGCGCGCGGTAACCAGCGTGGATGGCATGACGGCGGATTACTACCCGTTCAGCCATGATTTCCTTGGCGAAACTGCCACGCGCATCATCAATGAGGTCAAAGGCATCAACCGCGTGACCTATGATATCACCTCGAAACCTCCCGGCACGATTGAGTGGGAGTAACCGCGGGATGACGGTCGTTTTAAAAGGGCATATCGATGTGCCCGCCGAGCGGCTGGACGCGGTGCGCGCGGCATTGCCCGAGCATATCCGCCTGACCCGCGCCGAAGAGGGATGCCTCCGTTTTGATGTAACGGAAAGCGCGGAGCCTGTCGGGCGGTTTGAAGTCTCCGAGGCATTCTCCACCCCTGCCGCCTTCAAGGCCCATCAAGCCCGTGGCGCGCAAAGCGCTTGGGCATACGTCACCAAAGGCATCGCGCGGCATTACAACATTGAAGGGCTTGAAACCTAAGCCCTTAACGGTAGGCGTTCAGGCGGCCATCGGCATCTATGACATAGAGAACATCACCCACGATGATCGGGTTTGACGCGGCCCCTCCGCGGATCGGAAGTGTGCCAAGCGCGCTGCCATCTTCGGGGTTGAAGAAGCGGATCTCGCCATCGCCCGAGGCCACGACCAAGCGCCCCCCTGCCATGATCGGCCCGAAATGGGTGAACACAGCTTTGCGGCGGCGCTCACGCTCGCGCACATAGAGCGGCAGTTCCACACCCCAGATACGCTCGCCGGTTGCTGCATCGACCCGCAGCAATTCATTGCGGTCCGAGACGAAGAACACGCTGTCTCCCGCAGGCACAACAGGGGAATAGGCCCCATCCTGCGCAGTCCAAATCCGCTCGCCCGAGGCGGCGTCGAGGGCTGCCACGCGGCCCGATTGGTTGCCCGCATAGATCGTGCCGCCAACAACCACAGGATCGCCCGTGATATCATTGAGATCATTATAGGCCACACCAAGGCGCGAGCCCGCAACCGTTGTGCCCCAAACCCGAACGCCCGATTGGCGCAGCGCTCCCACCAGCTCGCCCGAAGCGAAGGGGAAGATGACCGAGCGGTCGGTAATTGCAGGAGCCGCAGCCCCCGACAAAACAGAGGCTGCCGGCGATGCAGGGCTTTGCCAGCGGATGCGTCCGTCATCTAGCTCAATGGCCCAAGCCTGACTGTCACGGCTGATGATATAGACAAGACCGCCCGAGATGGTCGGGCTCGCCAGCCCCGCCCCCAATCGCTGGCGCCAGATCACAGCGCCCGAGGTAGCATCCAATGCGATCAACTCGCCATAGCCCGTGGAGGCGAGAAGCGTTGTGCCCTCAATCGCCAGACCACCGCCCGAGACACCGCCACCGCGTTCAAATCCAGGCGTAAGATCGGCGCGCCACAAAACCTCGCCCGCGGCAGAGGTGGCTTGCAGGCCCGCATCTGAATCAAGCGTAAAAATAAGGCCATCTGCGGCAATCGGATCGGCAGTCAGACGTTGGCGGCGCGTATTGCCCTGCCCGATCGAGACCGAAAAGAGCTGCGCAGGCGCTGCCGAGAAGGCCAGATGCGGCACGGCATTGCGCGTGTTGCTGCCGCGTTGCGGCCAGTCATTCAGCGTCTGTGCGGCGGCCAGATTGATCGCGCGGCTTTCATTGGCCTCGCTTTGATCAAGCGCGCTCAAAGCGGCTTCTGCTGCATCTTCAACACTGTCGGTTGGAAGCGAGGCCTGCAAAGGCGTGCGCGTATCAAAGCGTTCCCCTTCGAGAATAACTTCGCGTTCACAGGCAGATAGGACCATTGTCAGTCCAAGCCCCAATGTCACGATCCGAAAAGCGCTCATCTCTGCCCTGCCCCTTTGGCCGCCGCTTATTCCCCGATTGCGGGCGCGGTGGCGTCATCCGTTGTCTCACCGGGTGCTGTCCCGGTCTGGTCTTCTGTTTCCTCCGGCGCGCTGTCCGGCTCCGGTGGCAATACCACATCAGGTACAACCAGCTCCGGCTCCGCGATCGGCTCGTCAATCAGAATAGAGCCCGCCTCGAAGGCCACAATCAACTGAGAGGCGCGCTGTTGCAAGCCCGGTGTGGCGGCTGCATCACGCTCCAACTCGCGCAGGATATCCGTTCCGCCTGTGATATCGCCCCGTGAAATCAGCGCAATCGCCTGCTGTTCGCGCGCCAAAGCCGCATAGGGCCGCCCCGGAGTGGCAATCGCCGCGAGGATGGCATCGGCCTCGGCCTCACTGGCGGGAGGGGCCAGCAAATGCGCTTTGAGCAGCGCAAGGTCACGGTAGCGCGGCAAAAGATCAGGCATATCGGCCAAGTTGCGCAGACGCTGTGCGGCGGCCTCTGGGTCTTCGGCGGCGGTTTCTTCTGCGGCGATCATCATTTCCAGCAGCGCATCCGCGCCCTGATTGTCGCTTGTGATCGCCTCAAGCGCGGCGATCCGCTCGGCGGCGTCCTCATTATCGAGGGCGGCAATCACGCTATCGCCGAAATTTTGCGCAGCCGCTTGTTCCGTGGCTGTGCGGTATTCATTCCATGCCGCCGCGCCCACAATGCCGATCACGATCAAAGCGGCCAGCCAGCCCCATTTCTTGAAGAGATTGAAGAGCCTGTCACGGCGAACTTCTTCGGTCACTTCATCAACAAAACTATCGGTATTGGCCATGAGGTCCGGCTCGCTTCAACTGTGTTTATGGCCCCGCTTGCACGGGTGTTGCGCCCTCTTAGCGCGAAGGGCGCGGGCTTGCCAAGTGGCGCGGGCCTATTGCGCTGGTTTCCACCCCTTTTTCGCGCTCAAACCCAAAGAAAGCGACACAACTAAACTGAACGGTTCACTCTTGAAGGTTTTTGGAATAGAGACTAATCTGAACTAAATGGTTCAGCGTATACCCTAATACATATCTATACATATCCCCCCGTGAGCTTCGGCGCGACCGAGCAAGGATGAGACCTTCATGAAGATATTTCCGATCATTAGCGCGCTGCTGGTATGCGTCGCCTTGTATTTCATCGTCCTTGATCGCGGCAGCCTGTTGGCTTTGGTGGGCGCTGGCAGCGAGGCGCAGGCCGCCGATGCGGCTATGCCTGTCGCTGACGAAGCGCCCGATGATGCAACAATTGAAGATCAGGCAGGCATTCGTATCGTAGTGATGCGCAGCCTTGCCAGTGAGACCGATACAGCCGTGATCTTGCGGGGCCGCACCGAAGCCTTGCGCAATGTGCAGGTGATGTCCGAGACCTCGGGCCAGATCATTTCCGAGCCGATCCGCGCGGGCGCCCGTGTCGAGGCGGGGCAGGCCCTGTGCGAGATTGACCCCGGCACCCGCCGCATCGCCTTGCTTGAGGCGCAGGCAGCCCTTGTGACCGCGCAATCGCGCGTGCCCGAGGCCGAGGCCCGCGTGGCCGAAGCCCAAGCGCAATTGGTCGCCGCCGAGATTGATGCCAATGCAGCCTCGCGTCTGAACGAGAGCGGCTTTGCCTCTGAAACCCGCGCGGCCAGCTCGGCCGCGGCAGCCTCGTCGGCGCAGGCGGCAATCAGCTCGGCCCAAGCAGGTGTGGAGCAAGCGCTCAGCGGCATCCAATCGGCAGAAGCCGCCGTGCAGCGCGCCGAAGAAGACCTTCAGCGCCTGACGATCACGGCCCCCTTCTCGGGCTATTTGGAAACCGATACGGCCGAGCTTGGCAGTCTGATGCAGCCCGGCGCGCTATGCGCCTCGATCATCGAGCTGGACCGTATGAAGATCGTGGGCTTCCTGCCCGAAACCTCGGTGGCAAGCGTCACTGTGGGGGCCACCGCAGGCGCGCGTTTGATCAGCGGCCAACAGGTGACAGGCACGGTGACCTTCGTCTCCCGCTCGGCCGATCCGCAAACCCGCACCTTCCGTGTCGAGCTTGAGGTTCCCAATGAGGATCTGCTGATCCGCGATGGCCAAACCGCCGATATCCTGATCCAGACACCGGGCACGCCTGCGCATATGGTCCCCTCCTCGGCCTTGACGCTGAATGATGAGGGCACGCTTGGCCTGCGTCTGGTGGCGCAAGACAATAGCGTTGTGTTCCATGAGGTCGATTTCCTGCGCGACACGCCTGAGGGCGCTGTGGTGGCAGGCCTGCCAGATGAGGCCGATATCATCGTCGTGGGGCAGGAATTTGTGACCGAAGGCGTGCAGGTCATCCCGACCTATCGGGAGGGTGATCAATGACCGGTTTAATTGATTGGGCGGCCTCCCGCGCCCGAATGGTTCTGGCCTTTGTGGTGCTCTCGCTGGCCGTGGGCACCGCCGCCTATATCGGTCTGCCCAAAGAGGGTGAGCCTGATATCGACATTCCGGGCCTGTTTATATCCGTCCCCTTCCCCGGCATTTCCGCCGAAGATGCCGAGCGCCAATTGGTGCGCCCGATGGAGGCCGAGTTTCAAGACCTTGACGGGTTGGACGGCATCAATTCAACCGCCGCAGAAGGGTTTGCAGGCGTTTTCCTCGAGTTCGAGTTTGGCTGGGATAAGGGTGAGACCATCGCCGATGTCCGCGATGCGATGAACCGCGCCGAGGCCGAATTCCCCAATGGAGCCGAAAACTACTCGATCAACGAAATCAATTTCTCGGAATTCCCGATCATCGTGGTCTCGCTTTCAGGCGATGCTCCCGAGCGCACGATGATCCGCTTGGCCAATGAGCTTCAGACCCTGCTTGAGGGGCTTTCGCCAATTTTGGAGGCGGGGCTTGCAGGGGCGCGCGACGAGATGCTGGAGGTCGTGATCGACCCGCTGGCGATGGAGGCCTATAATGTCACTGCCGAGGAATTGATCTCGGCGGTTGTGAACAACAACCAATTGATCGCAGCAGGCGAGGTTGATACGGCCTCGGGCGCGCTCTCAGTGCGCATTCCCTCCAGTTTCGACAGCCCCCAAGACGTCTATACCCTGCCCGTCAAGGTCAATGGCGACCGCGTGGTCACGCTTGGCGATCTGACCGAAATCCGCCTGACCTATGAAGACCGCCAAGGCACGGCGCGCTTTAACGGGCAGCCCACAATTGCGCTGCAAGTGGTCAAACGGCAGGGTTTCAACATCATCGACACCGCCGATCTGGTGCGCGCCGAAGTAGAGGCCTATGCCGAAACTTGGCCGCCCGAATTGCGCGCCTCGGTCCAGATCGAGACCTCGCTGGACCAATCGGTACAGGTAGATGGCATGGTCAGCCAGCTTGAAGGCTCGGTCCTGACGGCTGTAGCATTGGTGATGATCGTGGTGCTGGCTGCCCTTGGCACGCGCTCGGCGCTGCTGGTGGGCTTTGCGATCCCGACCTCGTTTTTGCTGTGTTTTATCCTTCTGGGGATCATGGGGATCACGATTTCGAATATCGTGATGTTCGGCCTGATCCTTGCGGTGGGTATGCTGGTGGACGGGGCGATTGTGATCGTCGAATATGCCGACAAGCGCCTGCAACAAGGCGCGCGGCCGATGCAGGCCTATACCGATGCCGCCAAGCGGATGTTCTGGCCTGTTGTCTCCTCAACCGCGACCACGCTATGTGCCTTCTTGCCCATGCTGTTCTGGCCGGGTGTCCCGGGTGAGTTTATGGGCATGCTGCCTGTCACCTTGATCTTCGTTCTTTCGGCCTCGCTGATTGTGGCGCTGATCTATCTGCCTGTTCTGGGCGGTGTGGCTGCCCGCTTCAGCCGCACGGTCGAGGCGGCTTCGGCTTTGGTGATGGCGCTTGTGCCCAATTACTGGATCCGCGTTTTGCTGACACTGGCCGCAGGTTTTGCGATGTTCCAATCGATCCTCGTGACCATCCGAGGTGCGGCTTTTGTGGGCGAGGATGTCTCGCCCTTTATTGCCATGCTGCCGGGTGTGGTGATGTTTGTGATCGCCTCGGCCCTGATGTCGGCGCTGATCGGCACCGTGATGATCGAGCGCGAGCGCAAAGTGATCAGCGCGGGGTATAAACGCTCGCTATTCGGGCATTTCATCCATGCTATTGTCGGCAACCCAGTGATGCCTTTGGTCATGATCGGGCTTGTTGCAGGCTTCGTGATTGCCGTGTTTGGCTATTTTGCGGCCAATAATAACGGCGTTGAGTTTTTCGTCGAAACCGAGCCTGAAAACGCCATCGTTTATGTGCGTGCACGGGGCAATCTTTCGCTGGATGAAAAAGATGATCTGGTGCGCCAAGTCGAAGAGATCGTGCTGCGCACCGAAGGGGTGCGTGATGTCTTTGCCTTTGCAGGCAGCGGCGGGCTCGACAATAACACAGGCGGCGCGGCGGCTCCGGGCGACACAGTCGGGCAGGTGCAGATGGATCTGGCCCCTTGGGGCGAGCGCGAGGATGGCAATGTCATTCTTGACGGGCTTCAAGCCGAATTGGACATGATCCCCGGCATCCAGACCGAGATTTTCGAAGCCGCCCAAGGCCCCGCTTCGGGCAAGCCGATTGATCTGCGCCTCTCGGGCGATGACTGGCAGGATTTGCAGGATGCCACGGCCATCGCACGCGCCCATTTCGACACCCTACCCGGCCTGACCTTGGTTGAGGACAGCCTGCCCCTGCCCGGCATTGACTGGCAGGTGAATGTCGATGTGGAGGCCGCGGGCCGCTATGGCGCGAATGTCGCCACTGTCGGCGCGATGGTGCAGCTTGTCACGCGCGGTATCTTGCTGGATACGATGCGGGTTCCCAGCTCGGATGACGAGATTGAAATCCGCGTGCGCTTCCCTGAGGAACAAAGGGTTCTCTCGACGCTTGAGACCCTGCGGGTGCGCACAGCCGATGGCCTTGTGCCTCTGGCCAATTTCGTTTCATGGGAGCCTGCCCCGCAATTGGCCGAAATCTCGCGCATTGATCAATCGCGCGTCTTTGATGTGCGCGCCGATGTGTTTACGGGGCTGTTTCTGGTCTCGGATGGGGAAGATGGCAGCCTTGGCATGATCCGCGATGCCGCCCCTGAGGCCGCGAATACCCAGCCTGCCTTCACCTATGATGAGACGGGCTATGTCGTGTTCAACCTTGAGGATGGCGTCACCGCCGCCCAAATCGAGGAGGCGGTGCTGGAGGGCGCGGCGCTCACCCCTGTGACCGCCAATGAACGCATCGAAGTGCTGTCGGAATGGCTGAGCTCGGAGGCAGATCTGCCCGCATCAGTTGCATGGGAATGGGCCGGCGATCAAGAGGAGCAGGCCGAAAGCCAAGCCTTCCTTGGTCAAGCCTTCCTTGCGGCTTTGGGGCTGATGTTCATCATCCTGCTGGCGCAGTTCAATTCCTTCTACAACTCGGCCTTGGTGCTTGTCGCGGTGGTTTTGTCGACCACGGGCGTGCTGATAGGCATGCTGGCGATGGATCAGACCTTCTCGATCATCATGACAGGCACGGGGATCGTGGCTTTGGCGGGGATCGTGGTGAACAACAATATCGTTCTGATCGACACCTATCAGGAATTTAACCGCTATATGCACCCGCTTGAGGCGATTGTGCGCACTGCCGAACAGCGTATCCGCCCCGTGCTTTTGACCACCATCACCACGATGGCAGGTCTGGCCCCGATGATGTACGGCATAAGCCTTGATTTCGGATCGGGCGGCTATACCGTGAACAGCCCGACAGCGCTGTGGTGGAAGCAATTGGCAACAGCCGTGGTCTTCGGCCTCGGGATCGCGACGGTGCTGACGCTGGTCTTCACCCCCTCGCTTCTGGCTTTGCGCATCTGGTGGTGGACGATTGTCAGCGGGGCCATGCGCCGCTTGGGCCGCCTAGGGGCCAAGCGCATGAGCAAACGGGTGCAGGATTGGGCGCTGACCCGCGAAGCCGCCCGCGCCGAGAACCCCACCATCTATTGGGATGAGGACCCCCGCCCCGCGGCACCAGAGGCCGAGGACCCTGCCACCCCACCGCTGCGCGCGGCGGAATAAACGCGGGCGCAGGGCAAAGCCGCGCAATTGTGGAACACAATATAAAAGACGCCGCTTTGCTTTAAGCGGCGTCTTCTTCTTCCGCCATCTGGCGGTGCCACATCGAGGCATAGCGCCCCCCGCGGGTCAAAAGCGCGTCATGGGTGCCATACTCCACGATCTCGCCTGCCTCCAGCACGATGATCTGGTCAGCCTCAACCACGGTTGAGAGGCGATGCGCGATGGTGATCACGCTGCGCCCCTCGCCCATCATCTTCAACTCACCCTGAATATCGCGCTCGGTCTCGGTATCAAGCGCCGAGGTCGCCTCGTCCAGCAGCAGGATCGGCGGGTCTTTGAGCAAGGTGCGCGCGATGCCCACGCGCTGTTTCTCGCCCCCCGATAGCTTCAAGCCGCGCTCGCCCACAGTGGTTTCATAGCCCTCAGGCAGCGCCAGAATGAAATCATGGATTTTCGCGGCTTTCGCGGCGGCCTCAATCTCGGCAAAACTCGCCTCAGGCCGACCATAGGCGATATTGTAGCGGATCGTGTCATTGAACAGCACCGTGTCCTGCGGCACGACGCCGATGCGGGCATGCAGGCTTTCTTGAGTGACATCGCGCAGGTCCTGCCCATCAATGCTGACAGCGCCGCCCTCGACATCATAGAAGCGGAACAAAAGCCGCCCGATCGTGGATTTGCCCGAGCCAGACGGCCCCACCAAAGCCACCGTTTCCCCCGGTGCCACGCGGAAGCTGACCCCTTTCAGGATGGGCCGCGCGGGATCATAGGAAAAGCGCACATCGTCAAAGCGGACCTCGCCGCCCGTCACCTCCAGCGGCTGCGCTGTGGCGCGGTCCTGCACATCGGCGGGCTGTTCCAATAGGGTGAACATTTCGCCCATATCGACCAGCGCCTGCCTGATCTCGCGATAGACCGTGCCCAGAAAATTCAGCGGCATGGTGATCTGGATCATATAGGCATTGACCATGACGAAATCGCCCACGGTCAACGTGCCGTCATTGACCCCGATCGCAGCCATCACCATCACGATCACCAGACCTGTGGTGATGATCAGGGATTGACCGAAATTGAGGAAAGCCAGTGAGTAATTGGTGCGGATCGCGGCATCTTCATAGCGCTCCATCGCGCTGTCATAGCGCGCGGCCTCGCGCCGCTCGGCCCCGAAATATTTCACGGTTTCGAAATTCAGCAGGCTGTCCACGGCCTTCTGGTTCGCGTCCGTGTCCTGATCATTCATTTCCTTGCGGATTTTCACGCGCCATTCGGTGACTTTGAAGGTGAACCAGACATAGAGCGTGATCGTGACCGCCAGAACCAGCAAGTAATTGATATCAAACACCAATGCGAGGATGATCCCCGTCATGGCCAGTTCCAGTATCAGCGGCCCGACCGAGAAGAGCATAAAGCGCAGCAAGAAATCCACGCCCTTCACACCGCGCTCGATAATACGGCTGAGCCCGCCTGTTTTGCGTGTGATGTGAAAGCGCAGTGACAGTGCATGGATATGCTGGAAGGTCTGAAGCGCGATCATCCGCAGGGCGCGTTGGCCCACCTTGGCGAATACCGCATCGCGCAATTGTTGAAAGCCCACATTGCCCGCGCGGGCCAGACCATAGACCACCGTCAGGCCAACCGCCCCCATTCCAAGCGCCCAAGCAGGGTTCGCCCCCACATCGCCCGAGAGCGTATCAACCGCCGCCTTATAGAGAAACGGCGTGCCAACCGCGATCACTTTGGCCAGAAACAACATGGCCAGCGCGATCACCACGCGCTGCTTCACCCAAGGCTGATCCTCGGGCCAGAGATAGGGGGCAACACGGCGCATTGTGCGCCAGCCGGAACGGCGCTCTTCGGCGGCTTGATCGGCAGAAGAGAGATCAGTGGTATCGGCTGGCATGAAATGGTCCTGCAGGCAAATGAGTTACCGCGTAACCTAGTTACCCGATGCAAGAATAGCCAGCCAAGCACGGCGCTTTTCAGGGCGCCGCGCCAATCTGTCAGCCTTACTCGGTTTCGGGCCTACTCGGTATCGGGGATCAAAAAGATCTGACCAGGATAGATCAGGTCAGGATCAACTATCAGATCGCGATTGGCCTCAAAGACCTGAACATAGCGGATCGGATCGCCCAATTCCTCGCGCGCGATGGCCCAAAGCGTAAAGCCTGCCTGCACCGTCACCACACGGGCGCGCGGCTCGGTGGTTGCGCCTTCAGTGCCCTCAGCGGCATCCGTTGCGGCGGTTTCTGTGGTTTCCGTGGCAGCGGTTTCGGTCGCGGTTTCTGTCGCTTCCTCAGCAGCGGTGTCAGTCGCCGTGCCCTCGGTTACGGCGGTCACTGCTTCCGCTGCCTCCTCGGCAACGTCTTCTACAGCGGCGGACACTGTCTCCGCTGCCTCCTCTGCAACATCTTCAACAGCGGTGGTGACTGTCTCCGCTGCGGCCTCGGCTGCAACTTCAACACCTGTCTCTACCGCTTCGGCCACGGCGTTTGCATCTGCTGTCTCGGCGGCTGTGTCGGCCTGTGCATCAGCAGAGGGCGCAGCGTCTGGCATGGCTTCTTCTGTGGCGTCTGCCAAGTCCGTCGTGGTTGCGCTTTCCTCAGCAGCAGCGGCAGCTTGCGCGGCCACGGCTGCAACCAGTTCAGGCTCGGCCCGTTGGAACGGCGTCTCAAGGCGCGATGTCACCGCGCCCTGCGCATCCAGTCCATCAAGACGCAAGGTGAAATTGCCCGGCGCGATGCCCGTCAGGCTTGCCTCCCAAGCCCCTGCGCTTGTCACCTCGACCAATTCGATCGCTTCATTATCGATATAGATTTGCACCTGCTCATTCGGCACAGACCGCCCCGAGAGCAGCACCTCACCCTCGGTCCCATAGGAGATCACATCAAGCGAGACCTGACTGACCTCAGGGCCTGCCTCCTCACCGCGCTGGACGACTTGCGCGCCATCGGCATCGGCAATCACGATTGTGGGCTGCGCAGGCGCTGTCTCATCGCTGGTATCGGCAGTTGTATCCGTGGCCGCAATCTCAACACCCGCGTCATCGATGGCCGCCGCAGGCGCGGCTTCAATGGCCGAGACCATCACGGTCTGGAGACCCGCGAGCGGCGTTCCATCCTCGCTGACACCCTCAAGCGAAAGCGCGCGCGCCTCGTCTGACGGGGGGAGCGTTGCGAATAGAACAAAATTGCCGCCTGCATCAGCGGTATCAGAGGCGACTTCTTCACCATCCAACATCAGGCGAACCAGCGTATTGGCTGCCGCCTGCCCCGCGATCACGGTGCCGCCTTGGGGATCGATGCGCACAACATCCAGAACAGGCTCATCACCCGTGGCAGTGGCGGCGTCATCGACCAGCACGTCGAGAGCGGCAGACGCGCCCTCCTCGCCCTCGATCTCGACCTCGGCCAAATCGGCTTCAGGCGCGGCTTCGGATGTATCAGCGCTTTCTGAGGCAGCGCCGTCAGTGGCAGCATCTTCAGCTTCGGCCATCTCCTCTGCCATTTCGACGACAGCACCCTCTGCGGCAGTCTCCGTCGAGGTCTCGGCATCGCCGCCTGAGATTTCACCCTCGGCCTCTTGCGCAATATCGGCCTCTGCGTCGCTGTTGTTTTGCGTGGATTGCCAACCAAAAAAGCCAGCCACACCGAGAGCGACCACAATCAGCCCTGCCCCCAAGGCCCCAAAACCACCGCCCGTACTGCCTGCGCCTTCGCTCATCTCAAATCTCTTTCATTCCCAGTCATTCAAAAAGCATAAACGAACTTGTGATGACTGTCACAACCCCGCTATCAAAGTGTTAACTAAATCATTTTGGACATTTTTTATGACCCAATTTTCAGTTTGCGTATTTTGCGGTGCCCGTTCAGGCAAACGTGCAACATATGAGGCAACGGCGCAGGCGCTTGGCACGGCTTTGGCTGGCGCTGATATGCGGCTGGTCTATGGGGCGGGCGATGTGGGCTTGATGGGCACGGTTGCCCGCGCCACAGCACAAGCAGGCGGCGCGACCTTCGGGGTGATCCCGACCCATCTTCTGGAATGGGAGGTCGGCAAGCGCGACCTGACGCAATTCATCGTCACCGAAACGATGCATGAGCGCAAGAAGGTCATGTTCATGAATTGCGATGCGATCGTGGTTTTGCCCGGAGGAGCTGGCAGTCTGGACGAGTTTTTCGAGGTGCTGACATGGCGGCAATTGGGCCTGCATAAAAAGCCAATTTATCTTCTGAATACAGATAATTACTGGTCAAAGCTCACCGATCTTCTTGATCATGTCGTGACCGAGGGTTTTGCCGATAGCTCGGTGCTGGATTTCATCCAGACCATCGATACCGTGCCCGCCCTTATGGCTGCGCTGGAGGCGGCGCACGCCTGAGCGTGGCCCATGAATAAAGCGCCAAAGCCACCCAGATAATGGGGAAGGCTATGGCGTGCCAAAGGGTGATGGCCTCTCCGAACAGCACCACCGCGACGAAGAATTGCAGGCTGGGGTTGAGATATTGCACCAAGCCCAAAGTCGAGAGCGAGGCGCGCTTGGCCGCATAGGAGAACATGATCAACGGGATCGCTGTCATCGGCCCTGCCAGTACCAGCAGGATTGAGAGCCATAGATCATGGCCAAACACCCCCGCATCCGCACCCAGCCAGATCAGATAGGCCACGGCGATGGGGGTCAGCACCAACACTTCTGCCGTGACCGAGACCACGGGGCCTGCATCCACCCAACGTTTCAGCAGGCCATAAATGCCAAAGGTCACCGCCAATATCAGCGAAATCCACGGGGCCACGCCCAAGCCCGCCGTCAGGATCATCACGGCAAGGGCGGCAAGCGCCACAGCGGCCAATTGCGGCTTGGACAGGCGTTCGCGCAGAACGATCCCGCCAAGGGCCACGGCAACCAGCGGGAAGATGTAATAGCCAAGCGAGCTTTCGACCACGCGGCCCACTTGCACCGAGAAGATGAAGAAAAACCAATTGCACGAAATCATCGCCGCCGCTGCAAAGACCAAAGCAAATTTGCGGGTGCCTGACAGGGCAATTCGGGTCTCGGCCAAACGGGTTTGCAGCGCCAGCACAATGCCAAAGACCACAAGCGACCAGACAGTGCGATGCGCCAGCACCTCCAAGGGTGGGACATCGGCCAAAAGCCTGTAGAACAGCGCCGAAAGGCCCCAGATACTACAGGCCCCCACCATGGCCAAAACGCCTTTGCCCGACTCAGTCATTCTTGGCCTTTCCTTTTGGATCACACGACCTGTGCGATACCGCAGGGTCAAGGGGTCTTGAACTCGAAACCCGTTTCTGAAATTTATATCCGTGCAGCCTAATGGGCGTTGAGCGCGGTCCGAAACCAGTTCGGGCAACCGCAGCGCTTCGGTCCCATCGTGTTTTGGCTGCCGCGTTTTCAAGGGACCGTCCTATCTGGAGCCCTTGAGATGAAAACCATCATCGAACCTTTTCGCATCAAATCGGTCGAGCCAATCCGCATGACCACACGGTCCGAGCGCGCCGATCTAATCAAAGCAGCCAACTATAATCTGTTTGGCCTGCATTCCGACGACGTGCTGATTGATCTGCTGACCGATTCAGGCACAGGTGCCATGAGCGCCGAGCAATGGGCCGCAGTCATGCGCGGCGATGAAAGCTATGCGGGATCGCCCTCATTCTTGCGCTTTGAGCAGACCGTGAAGGAGTTGATGCCCTTCAAACATGTCATCCCGACCCATCAGGGGCGCGCGGCCGAGGCGATCTTGATGCAGATCATCGGAGGGGCGGGCAAACGCATCCCCTCGAATACGCATTTCGACACGACACGCGGCAATATCGAAGCATCGGGCGCAATCGGGGATGATCTGGTGATCGAAGAGGGCAAGGACCCGTCGCTGGATCATCCCTTCAAGGGCAATATCGATTTGCACAAGCTTGAGACCTATCTGGGCGAGCATGGCGCGGCTGTGCCTGCTGTGATGTTGACCATCACCAATAACGCAGGCGGTGGCCAGCCTGTCAGCCTCGCCAATATCCATGCCGCGGCAGAAATCGCCCATGCCCATGGCAAACCCTTCATCATCGATGGTTGTCGCTTTGCCGAGAATGCGTGGTTCATCAAAACCCGCGAAGACGGCCAGCAGGGTCGCTCCATTCCCGATATTGTGCGCGATTGCTTCCGCCTTGCAGATGCAATGACGATGAGCGCCAAAAAGGACGCCTTTGGCAATATCGGCGGCTGGCTTGCGCTCAATGATGATGACATGGCCGAGGAGGCCCGCGCGCATCTGATCCGCACCGAAGGGTTCCCGACATATGGCGGCATGGCGGGGCGTGATCTGGAGGCCTTGGCACAGGGCCTGAAGGAAATCGTGCAGGAGGATTACCTGCGCTACCGCATTCGCGCCAATTCCTACATCGTGGAGCGGTTGGACGCGCTTGGTGTGCCTGTGGTCAAACCTGCGGGCGGGCATGCGGTTTTCATAGATGCCCGCGCTTGGTTGCCCCATGTTGAACCCCTCGCCTATCCCGGACAGGCGGTGGCGGTGGCGCTTTACGAGATTGCGGGCATACGGTCTTGCGAGATCGGAACTGCAATGTTCGGGCGTCAACCCGATGGCAGCGAACACCCCGCCGCCATGGACCTTGTGCGCCTCGCGATCCCGCGCAGGACCTATACCCAAAGCCATGCCGATTACGTGGTCGAGGCTTTTGAGGAACTGGCCTCCATCAAAGACAGGCTACAGGGGTATAAAATCGTGAAAGAGCCCAAACTCCTGCGCCATTTCACCTGCGCCTTCGCGCCGCTTGGCTAAACGCAAAACGGCCCCCGCACTGGGGGCCGTTTCACCAGAAGTCTGTTTGCGATTACGCGCTCAAACGGGCCGCAACATTTTCCCAATTCACGAGGTTGTTCAGGAAGTTATCCAGATAGGCAGGGCGCTTGTTGCGGAAATCGATGTAATAGGAATGCTCCCAAACATCGCAACCGAGCAGCGCGGTTTGACCAAAGCAGAGCGGGTTCACGCCATTCTCGGTCTTGGTGACCTTCAGGCCGCCATCGGTGTCTTTCACCAACCAACACCAGCCCGAGCCGAACTGGCCTGCGCCTGCGGCTGCAAACTCGGATTTGAACGCATCAACCGAGCCGAAGCTATCGGTGATCGCGGCTTCAAGTTCGCTTGGCATGGTGTCGCCCGACGGGCCCATCATTTCCCAGAACTGCATATGGTTCCAATGCTGCGAGGCATTGTTGAAGATGCCGTTTTGCGCAACCGAACCTGCTGCATAGGTGCCGGTAATGATCTCTTCGAGAGATTTGCCTTCCCACTCAGTGCCCGCGATCAGCTTATTGCCGTTATCGACATAGGCTTTGTGGTGAATATCATGGTGATATTCAAAGGTTTCAGCAGACATGCCTTTGCCGGCAAGTGCGTCATGTGCATAGGGAAGATCGGGAAGTTCAAAAGCCATTTCGACGGCCCCCTCTGATGTTTGCGGTTTCTTTGAGAGACAAATGGAGGCCAAGCCCCCCAAAGGTCAAGGCTTGACCCTCAGAAATACCTGACTTCACCGCCCTCTTTCGCGCTCATGGCCAGCAAATCGAAAACATATTGCGCCACCGAGCGGAAACAGATCAGGCGGATGCTGTCCTCGCCCTCGATCCAGAAGGCAGCCGCCACCTGCGCCAGCCGCGAGCGGCGCAGCTCGCCCACCTGCAACGCCTCGGGGTGGAGATCGGCAGGCGTGACCTTGGCCAGCGCCTCGCGTGCGCCCTGCCCCTCAATGGCAAAGATCGCGCGGGCATCCGAGACATTGACCACCAGATGATGGATAGTTTTCAGCTTGCTCGCCAGATCGGCCTCCAGCTTGGGGGCCTGTGCATGGGGGCAAAGGATCAACAGTTCATCCAGAGACATCCACGCCACTGCGAAATCGCCCTCGCGCTCGATACCGCGCTGTGCGGGCATTCCCAGCCCCGTCAGCGCCTTGAGTGCGCTGGCCAGCTTTTTATCCGAGAGATCGGCACGAAGGGTGATCATGCCCTGCAAGCCAAGCTCGCGGACCGTGACAGGGCCCGTGCTTGCGGCCTCATTCAATGCGGAAATAGCCAGTTCAGACATTCTGCTTCTCCCCTTCGGGATCAAAGAAAACAGGATTTACGATTTTGGCCTTGCAGCGGCCGCCATCCAATTGGGTGAACTCCAGAACCTCGCCCATTCGGTCAGGCCCATGCAGCACCAGCCCCATCGCGATGCCCTTATCAAGGGTTGGCGAATAATAGGTCGAGGTCACGCGGCCTTGGGTATTGCTCTGGCCATTGCCATTTGAGCCATCGGCCACCGCATAAGCGCCATCTTGCAGAACCGAGCCATCCAATGTCTCAAGCCCGACAAGCTGCCAACGATCAGGGCTGGCCATATGGCTGCGCTGCTGCGCGCGTTTGCCCAGATAATCGGTCTTCTTCTTGGAGATCGCCCAACCCAGCCCCAGATCCTGCGGGATCACGGTGCCATCGGTTTCATCGCCGATCATGATAAAGCCCTTTTCAGCACGCATCACATGCAGGGCTTCGGTGCCATAAGGGGTGATGCCGAACTCTGCGCCCGCCTCTTGCAAGGCATCCCAGAAGGCACGGCCTTGGCTGGCGGGAATAGCGATCTCGAAGGACAACTCGCCCGAGAAAGAAATCCGGAAAATCCGCGCATCAAAGCGGCCGATCTTGGCCTCGATCCATGCCATAAACGGCAAGGCCTCAGCCGAGATATCGGTAGAACAGCCAAGCTTTTCCAAGACCTTGCGCGCATTGGGGCCAACAACAGCGACCTGCGCCCAAGCCTCGGTGACATTGGCGGTATAGACCTTCCAATCCCACCATTCGCATTGCAGCCAATCTTCCATATGCGCGTGGATATGATCGGCCCCGCCCGTGGTGGTGTGCACAAGGAAAGTTTCCTCATCAATGCGGGCGACAACGCCGTCATCCATCAAGAAGCCGTTTTCCGAACACATCAAACCATAGCGGCATTTGCCAGGTTTCAGGCTGCTCATCATATTGGTGTAGAGCATATCCATAAATTGGGCCGCATCGGGGCCTTTGACGATGATCTTGCCAAGGGTCGAGGCATCAAGCACCCCGAGCGAGCCGCGGGTCGCCAAAATCTCACGATTGACCGCATCGCGGTGGCTCTCGCCTGTGCGCGGGAAGCAATAGGGACGCCGCCAATATCCGACCGGTTCCCAATGGGCGCCCTGTTCGGCATGCCAGTCATGGATCGGAGTGCGGCGCAGAGGCTGGAAAATCTCGCCGCGCGCCTCGCCACCAATCGAGCCCATGGAGATCGGGGTATAAGGCGGGCGGAATGTGGTGGTGCCAACCTGCGGGATCTCGGCATTCAAAGCATCAGCAAGTGTCGCCAGTCCGTTGATATTGCTCAACTTGCCCTGATCTGTTGCCATGCCAAGCGTGGTGTAGCGTTTGGTGTGCTCAACGCTTTCATAGCCCTCACGCGCGGCAAGCTGTACATCGGCCACCTTGACGTCATTTTGATAGTCGAGCCACATTTTCATGCGTTTCTCGACGGGCGCGCCTTGCGGCATGATCCAGACGGGCAACATCGGCTCCTCCGCCATATCATTGGCCGAGGGCGCGGTACCCTCTGCTTTCGTGCCAAGCGCATCTTGGGCTGCGCGCAGGCCATCGGCCAGCACGGCTGAGGGTGCGAAGGCACCATTTGCGGCCCCTGCCGCCATCACGAATGCCGCGCCATCATGCGAGAGCGGCGCGCGGGCAGGATCGGGGCGGAAACAGGCATGATCCTCATCCCAGAGCAGCTTGCCCCCGCAATGGGACCAAAGATGCACCACGGGCGACCAGCCGCCCGACATGGCGACAGCCTCGCAAGCGATTTCCTCGGTCACCGCGCCCTCGCCTGCCTGCGCGCAAAGCGTGACACCTGTGACGCGCTTGCCGCCTTTCACAGCCGCAATGGCGCTGCCCGTTTTGACAGAAATGCCCAAATTGCGGGCCAGTTGCGGCAGGATGCCATTGGCCTGCGGGCGCGCATCGATGATGCAGGGCACGGAAAGCCCCGCCTCGACCAAGGCAATCGCTGTGCGATAGGCATCATCATTATTGGTGACAACCACCGTGCGGTCGCCCGCCGAGACGCCGTAATTCACCACGTAATCGCGCAAGGAGGCGGCCAGCATCACACCTGGGATGTCATTGCCGACAAAGGATAAGGGCCGCTCGATCGCGCCTGTTGCGGTGATCACGCGGGCCGCACGAATGCGCCAGAGGCGGTGGCGCGGGGCATCACGCTCGGGCTGGTGATCGCCGATCCGCTCATAGGCCAGCACATAGCCGTGGTCATAGACGCCCGCGCCCATGGTGCGGGTGCGCAAACGCACATTGGGCATGGCCTCCAGCGCGGCCAAGCTCTCACTGATCCAATCATCGGCGGGTTTGCCCGCGATCTCGACGCCGTCAACGGGCGCGCGCCCCCCCCAATGGGCAGTTTGCTCAATCACAAGCACGCGTTTGCCCGATTTACCTGCCGCCAAAGCCGCCTGCAAACCCGCAATGCCGCCGCCGATGACCAGCAGATCAACATGGGCATAGAAATGCTCATAACGGTCCGCATCTCGCGCTTTCGGCGCACGGCCAAGCCCTGCAGAATGGCGGATGATCGGCTCGAATACATGTTTCCAGAACGGGCGCGGCCACATGAAGGTCTTGTAATAGAAGCCCGCCGAGAGGAAGCGCGCGGCGTAGTTATTCACGATGCCGATATCATATTCGAGGCTTGGCCAATGGTTCTGGCTTTGGGCGGCCAGCCCGTCGAACAGTTCGGTCGTGGTGGCGCGCTGGTTCGGCTCGAATTTCGCGCCTTCGCCCAAATTCATAAGGGCATTCGGCTCCTCCGCGCCAGAGGCCACAAGCCCGCGCGGACGGTGATATTTGAAGGAGCGGCCCAGAAGCATCTGGTTTTCAGCCAGAAGCGCCGAGGCCAGCGTATCGCCGGCAAAGCCTTTGAGGCGTTTGCCATTGAAGGTGAAACTCATCTGTTTTGTGCGGTCGATCAGACGACCACCGCGTGCAAGACGGGTGCTCATGCGGGGCTCCAGTCGGGTCGTTTGGCTTTGATTTTGGCGATGATTTCGGCGGGGGGCGCGAGGGTCTGGGCGGGATAGGTGCCAAAGACCTCCAATGTCACAGTACAGCGTGCGGCCAGAAACCACTTGCCGCAGCCATTGACATGGCGCCAACGCTCGAAATGCACGCCTTTGGCGTTTTCGCGCTGGAAGAGATAGGCCTCGAAATCCGCATCCGAGCTGTCAGGGCCGAAGCGTTTGAGATGCGCCTCGCCACCCGGGGCAAGCTCGGTTTCCTCGGCGGCGATCCCGCAACAGGGGCAAGTCAGTAGGAGCATGGATGCACCTCGTTCAAGCTGGCGGCAGGCCGCGCAGTCGTATTTTTGGAAAGATGAAACAGCGCGGAACGGGTCAATGCGCCACCCCCGCTGCAACGGATTCGTCGATGAAGCGGCCTTCGCGGAAGCGGTTCAGCCCGAATTCTGCGGCCAAGGGGCCCGGCTCGCCTTTAGCGATCATCTCGGCGGTGGCCCATCCCGATCCGGGGATGGCCTTGAAGCCGCCTGTGCCCCAACCGCAATTGATGAAGCAATTCTCAAGCGGGGTTTTCGAGATGATGGGCGAGCGGTCGCCGGTCATATCCACGATCCCACCCCATTGGCGCAGCATCTTGAGGCGCGAGATCATCGGGAAGGTTTCGATCAGGGCGCGCACGGTTTCCTCGATATGCTGGAAGGAGCCGCGCTGCGTGTAATTGTTATAGCCATCCGCGCCGCCGCCGATGACCATTTCACCTTTATCCGACTGGCTCATATAGCCATGCACCGTGTTGGCCATCACGACCACATCCATGCAAGGTTTGATCGGCTCTGATACCAGCGCTTGGAGCGCTACGCTTTCAATCGGCAGACGGAAGCCCGCCATCTCGGCCAAGACGCCTGAATGACCTGCCACCACGATGCCGAGCTTTTTGCAGCCGATAAAGCCTTTGGAGGTCTCGACGCCTTTGACCGCGCCATTTTCCGAGCGCACGCCCGTGACCTCGCATTGCTGGATGATATCCATGCCCATATCCGAGCAGGCGCGCGCATAGCCCCAAGCCACCGCATCATGGCGTGCCGTGCCGCCACGTGCTTGCCAGAGACCGCCCAGAACAGGATAGCGCGGACCATCAATATTGATGATCGGGCAAAGCTCCTTGACCTTATCGGGGCCGATGAATTCAGTTTTGACGCCTTGCAGGCTATTGGCATGGGCCGTGCGCAGGTAGCCGCGCACCTCATGTTCGGTTTGTGCAAGCATGATCACGCCGCGCGGGCTGAACATCACGTTATAGTTGAAATCCTGCGACATCGTCTCATAGAGCGACCTCGCTTTTTCATAAATCGCGGCGGAAGGGTCTTGCAGGTAATTCGAGCGGATAATGGTGGTATTGCGGCCCGTATTGCCGCCCCCCAGCCAGCCTTTCTCGATCACGGCGACATTTGTGATGCCGTGGTTTTTGCCCAAGTAATAGGCCGTGGCCAGACCATGCCCACCAGCCCCCACAATGATCGCATCGTAATGGGATTTGAGGGAGGGGCTTTTCCACGCCCTCTCCCAGCCGAGCTGGTGGCGGAAGGCCTCTTTGGCGATTGCAAAAGCAGAATAACGCGGCATGCTTGTCTTTCCCTGAAACTCGGTCTGTCTTCGCGCGGAATGCCACGAAAGAGGATACTGCGCGCGGCATATCAAGGCCAAAATGCGACCACGCGCGAGATGGTCGCAGCCAAAGGCACGATTGCCACTTTCGATCAGGCCGACAAGGCCCTACATCTTAGGGCGAAGCAAGAGGAGAGCGGAAGAAATGGGGTTCTGGATTGTCGCAGGCGCGATGTCGGCATTGGCGGCCTTGGTCATTTTTGCCGCTGTGAACAGGCAGCGCACGGCCTCCACGCCCAATGCCGCTTATGATCTTCAGGTCTATAAGGACCAGTTGAGCGAGATCGACCGCGATCTGGACCGCGGCATCCTGAATGAGGATGACGCCGCGCGCGCGCGCACCGAAGTGTCCCGCCGCATTCTTGAGGCCGACCGCGCCTTGCAACAGGACAAAGCCACAACCCAGATCGGCCCAAAAGGCGCGCTGGTGATCGGCGTGGCTTTGGTGGCCACGGTCGGGCTGGCGCTGCTGGTCTATACCCAGCTTGGCGCGCCCGGCTATCGCGACCTGCCGATTGCCGAGCGTATTGCCATTATCGAAGAGGGCCGCGCCGCGCGCCCCAGTCAGGAACAGGCCGAGGCGGAAGTTCCCCCCATGCCTCGGCTTGAGGTGAGCGACGAGTTGGAGGAGATGGTGGTCCAATTGCGCACCATTATCGAGCGCCGCCCCGATGATGTTCAAGGCATCCGCCTTTTGTCGCAAAACGAAGCGCGGCTTGGCAATTTCCGCGCGGCCCGTTTGGCGCAAGCCCGTCTGATCACCCTTTTGGGCGAGGATGTCACAGCGCTTGAGCATATTGATATGGCCGAGATGATGATCTTGGGGGCTGGTGGCTATGTCTCGCCCGAGGCGGAGACGCAGCTGCGCACAGGCTTCGAGATGGACCCGCGCAATGGCACCGCGCGCTATTATGCAGGGTTGATGTATGCCCAACAGGGCCGCCCCGATTTGGCCTTCCCGATCTGGCGGGACCTTTTGGCCGAAAGCACGGGGGACGCCCCTTGGGTTGAACCGATCATGCTGCAAATCGAGGAGGTCGCTTTTCTTGCAGGCACCCAACGCGAGTTGGAGAACCTGCCCCAGCCGCAACCCCCTGCCGCCCCCGCAAATGATGATTTGCGCGGCCCCTCCGCTGATCAGATCGAGGCGGCGGGTGATATGAGTTCTGAGGATCGCGGCGCGATGATCCAGAATATGGTCGCAGGTCTGGCCGAGCGGCTGGCCAGTGAGGGCGGCGCGCCCGAGGAATGGGCGCAATTGATCGGTGCGCTGATCGTGCTTGGCCGCGAGGATGAGGCCCGCGCGATCTATGAGGATGCGCGCGTGACCTATGCCGATGCGCCCGAAGGCGTGATGGCGGTGATCGAGGCTGCCGCCGCCCCGCTGCTTGGGGCAGACCAGTGATTTTCGAGGATATCGAGGGTTTTGCCGCCGTCTTGCCAGCCACGGCCTGCGTGATCGGGCTTGATCTGGGCACCAAGACAATCGGTGTGGCCTTGTCAGATGTGATGCAATCTGTGGCGAGCCCCACCGAGACGGTCAAGCGCAGCAAATTCACCCAAGATGCCGCGCGGCTGGCCGAGATTGCGCAGGCGCGTGATGCCAAGGGAGTAATCTTGGGCCTGCCGCGCAATATGGATGGCTCGGAGGGGCCGCGCGCGCAATCGACCCGCGCTTTTGCCCGCAATCTCAGCCGCTTGCCCGCCTTCGAGGGCTGCGCGATCAGCTTTTGGGATGAGCGCCTGTCAACGGTTGCAGCCGAGCGGGCTTTGCTGGAGGCCGATACCTCGCGCAAAAGACGGGCCGAGCTCATTGATGCGGTGGCGGCGAGCTATATATTGCAGGGGGTGCTGGATCGTATGCGCCATATCAAAGCAGAAAAGGCGCGTGCCTCTCATGAGTGACAGCATCTGGAGCCGCGACGAGATCGAGTCGCCCTGTATCAAGATTTGCGTCATCCATCCCGAGGCGCGGCTTTGCACCGGCTGTTTGCGCAGCATCGACGAGATCACCCAATGGAGCCGTATGGCCCCTGAAGCGCGCCGCGATGTGATGGCCGCTTTGCCCGAGCGCGCGTCGCAGCTGCAAAAGCGGCGTGGCGGGCGTGCGGGACGGGCCGCGCGCAAGGGCGCGTAGTTATACTTCACCTAAATCTGGCAAGTGTCTGATCTTAATCAGAGACCGAATGCCTTTCTCAGCATGTTGAGCGCCATCAGCATGATGAAGAAGGCAAAAAACCGCTTGAGCGGTTTGGGGTCCATCGCATGGGCCAGCTTAACCCCCCAAGGGGTGGTGATCATTGTCATGGCAACCACCAGCACAAAGGCCACCAGATTGACCTGACCGATTGTGAAAGGCGGGCGGTTCACGCCATCCCCGCCGACCAGCAGGAAGCCTGCCACAGACGGCACAGCGATTACCACGCCGAACCCCGCCGCTGTCGCCACGGCGCGGTGGATGGGCACATTGAACAAGGTCATCAAAGGCACGCCGAAGGATCCGCCGCCAATCCCCATCAAAACCGACAAAAAGCCCAAAACAGGCGATGTCACAAGCCGCCCTGCACCTGCGGGCATTGCATCGCCCAAACGCCATTCCGCGCGCCCGAAGGCCAGATAAAGGCCCACCACCACGCCTAAAACGCCGAAAATCCCCATCAGGGTTTCTGAGCGCAAGCCCGAGGCCGCGACCACGCCAAGTGCTGCCCCAATCGCAATTCCAGGCCCCCATGTCTTGAGAATATCCCAATCCACAGCGCCTTTCTTGTGATGCGCCATCACCGAGCGCAGGGAGGTCACGATGATTGTGGCCAGCGAGGTCGCCAGACAGATTTGCATCAGTTGCGGCGAGGCATAGCCAAGCCCTTCAAAGGCAAAATAGAAGGCAGGCACAAGAATGATCCCGCCGCCCACACCAAGCAGCCCTGCAATGACGCCCGCGAAGGCACCGATCACAAGGATCAATCCAAGCATGGGCAAAAGCGATAAGATATCAGGCATAGGCAGGCTCCTTTTGGAAACCTGTTATAGGCTGGCGCGCAGCAGCGCCAGATCGGATATCACGCAGCGCGCTGCGTAACTTCGGCCAAAGCCTGCTCGACCAAGGCAATCCCTGCCCCATCTTTTGACGCGCCCTCGGACAGAACCCTGCGCCAGCCCCGCGCCCCAGGGCGGCCCGTGAACAGCCCCAGCATATGCCGCGTGATCTGGTGCAACCGCCCGTCCGAGGCGAGGTGATCTTCGATATAGGGAAGCATCTGGCGCACGATATCCTCGGCCGATAGCCCGCGCTCAGGCTGGCCGAAAATCTCGGCATCCGCGCGCAGCAGGACCGAGGCAGGCTCGTGATAGGCCGCGCGCCCGATCATCACGCCATCCAACCCCGCCTCAAGAAAGCCATTGGCTTGGTCCAGCGTGGTGATCCCGCCATTCACGCTGAGATGCAGATGCGGGAAAATCTCTTTCATCTGATGGACAAGCGGGTAGTCCAAAGGCGGAATATCGCGGTTTTCCTTGGGGCTGAGCCCTTGCAGCCAAGCCTTGCGCGCATGGATAGTGAAGCGGTTGACGCCAGCCGCCGAGACGCGGGCCAGAAATTCGGGCAGGACCTCTTCGGGAGTTTGATCATCCACGCCGATCCTGCATTTCACCGTGACCTCAACGGGGCTTGCGGACATCATGGCCGCCACGCAATCCGCCACCAATTCCGCCCGCTCCATCAAGACCGCACCGAAAAACCCTGATTGAACGCGATCCGAGGGGCAGCCGACATTGAGGTTGATCTCGTCATAGCCCCAATCCGCCGCGATCTGACAGGCCTGCGCCAGCTCCTGCGGGTCCGAGCCGCCAAGCTGCAAGGCAAGCGGATGCTCGGCCTGATCAAACCCCAGAAGCCGCTCCCGATCGCCATGGATCACAGCGGGAGCGGTAACCATTTCGGTATAGAGCAAGGCCTCACGCGTCATCAGACGATGAAGATAGCGACAATGGCGGTCGGTCCAATCCATCATCGGCGCAACGGACAGGCGCCAAGGGAGGATGTTTTCAGGTTTTCTCTCCATGCCAGACATTTATCGTAGCGCGCGCGATCCCGCCAGAGCAGGATTTTCGGGTAGGTTTCGAGCCGTTTGGTTAGGCCTCTACCTCGGGCAGGTTTTATGCAGGTGGCGTGTTGCGGCTTCGGTGGCTGCAAATCTCGCATCAATTGCCATCATCCCCATGTCTGGAAGATGACCCGATTGCACCGGCTCCAGAATGCTTGGCGGCATAGGCGAGCTAGAGGCCGCACAGGTTTAGGGCGAGGACGGATTGCGCTAAGGCGCTTGGCGTTATTCAACGCGCAGCCGCAGGACAGCCTCGATCGGGCCATTGGCATCGATATAGGGGCGGTGATCATTGGAATTGATCGCCGCGCGCACATGATACGCGCCCTGCGGCAAAGCACCGATCACGGCCTCGGGCCCATGCATGCGCTGGACCTTGAGCCCGTTGATATAGAGATGCGCATGCCCGTGGCTTGGCACATGTTCAGGCTCGGGGCTGTCTGGGGCAAAGGTGAAATCACGGGTCTCCAAGATGACCTGCCAGCCGCCGTCTTCCAGCTGGGTCATCGACAGATCAAGGCTTGGCAGGGCGTGGCCCTCGGCCACCAATTCCTCGCCCTCCCACAGATCACCCAAGGCTTGATGGGTGCCATGCAGATCAGCCGCGCGCCCCATCACCGCGCGCGAGGACAGCGCGCCCGAATTTTCGAAAACCAGCGTAAAGGGCAGCAATTGCCCCTCTTCGGGCAGGCTGTCAAAGCCGCTGAGCCGTAAAAACACCCCATCCAACGACAGCGAGACATCACTGAAAGCAGGAATAGGCGGCACGCCTGCATCATCAGGGTTGATCACCTCGACCGGCCCGAGGGCGGAAGACGCCCCCAAGAGCAGATCAGGCTCCGCCCCGTTTTGCATGGTCACGAAGATATCGACCGAATTGAGCGCCATCATTGACAGCTCGGCCCGCGCATTCGACAAGACCACCGTGCCAGATGGCCCGAAACCGCGAGAGATGAGCACAGCCGAGCCCAAGAGCAAAACCACAGCCCCGATCCCGAAGACCGCGCGCATATGCATTCCTTTCACGTCCATCTCGATAATATGCTGACAAATATTTCCAATTTCCAAAGGCGCGATGATGGTCACAAACAGGTTGCGTAACCTTATCCTCACCGCCGCCTTCGTGCTACCAGCACAGGGCGCAAATGCCCATGTCTCCGAGCAGGCTTTCGTGCTTCTTTTGCCGACCGAGGCCTATATCACGGGCGGGGTTCTATCGGTTCTGGCCTCCGTTCTGATCGTGGGCTTTGTGCCCCGCCACTGGCTGGAGCGCTTGTTTCGCCCGCTACACTTGCCCATCCCCTCGCTTCCACGCGGCGCGGCCGATTTCATCAGCCTAGCCGCAACGGCAGGGGTTTTGGGCCTCGTGCTGATCGGCATGACAGGCCCGCGCGATCCTTTGACGAATCTCCTGCCTTTGATGGTGTGGGTTGGCGTCTGGATCGTGCTTTTCAATTTTGTGGGGGTATTTGGCGATATCTGGCGGTTGATAAACCCGTGGACGGGGCTGCATCGCCTAATTTTTGGGCGACAGGACAGCGCCCCATTATTGAATTTGCCACAAAATTGGGGGGTCGCGCCTGCGATTGCAGGGTTTTGCCTGATGTTCGGCTTCTCCATCGTCGATCCCGCCCCTGCCGATCCCGACAGATTGGCGCAAATCGTTTTGTTTTATTGGCTCTTTCATCTTGTCGCGATGGTGGTTTTCGGACGGGAAACATGGCTGACACGGGGCGAGCCCTTGACGCTGTTCTTCGCTCAAATCGCCCGCGTCTCGCTCATCAGCTATAACAAGACCCTGCGGATCGGCTGTTTGGGCTGGCAGCTTGCACGCGGTGACATCTCGGCTTGGGGGCCTGCGATTTTCGCGTTGATTATTCTTGGGTTGGGCAGCTTTGACGGGCTGAAAGAGACCTTCTGGTGGCTTGGCCAGATCGGGATCAATCCGCTCGCATTTCCTGGGCGAACGGCTGTGATCCTGCCCTCGATCATCGGGATGATCCTGTCTGTGGCAACGCTCATCGCTCTGTTTGCGCTGACCATGTGGTGCGGGCAGGTTTTGGGAAACCGTGCCCAAGACGCGCAGGCGAAAATTACCGTCTCACAGATGTTTAGAGTATTTTCTCCAACCATTTTGCCAATTGCCTTGGCCTTCCACGCCTCGCATTTTACAGTGACCTTCTTGGTTGACGGGCAATACCTGCTGGCAGCCTTTGGCGATCCTTTGGCGGTCGGCGCGAATTTGTTTGGGTTGGGGGATATCAGGGTGACCACGGGGTTTTTGAACTCTATGGAAAGCGTGCGGCCGATTTGGCTGACGCAAGCGGGGATTGTGGTGCTCGGGCATGTGTTGGCCGTTATCATCGCCCATTGCCGCGCGCTTGATTTGTTCCAATCGCCGCGCGCAGCCACCCTCAGCCAGATCCCGCTTGGAGTGTTTATGGTGGCCTATACAGTGTTCGGGCTATGGCTGCTTGCTTCCCCCAGAGGGGTATAGTGCGGCCACCCAGAAACCTTTACTGATCGTTTGAGTGCCACAAAAATTAAGTCATGTTCCACGCCTATAGGGAGAACAAAATTGATTAAAAAGACATCCGCAGGCCTGAGCCGCCGTAGAGCATTAACGACGATTGGCGCGGCCGCTGGTGTGGCTGGGGCCTCCAGTTTCCTGGCAAGTGCCGCGCGTTTCGCGCATGCGCAATCGGCAGGTCCGATCAAGCTTGGCTTTCAGGTGCATCGCACGGGGATCGGCTCCTCCTATGGGCGCTGGTATGACCGCGTGGTGACCGCCGCGGTTGAGCGGATCAATGGAATGGGCGGCATCAATGGCCGCGAGGTCGAGATCGTGGCCGAGGATGACGGCACCGACCCCCGCCGCGCGGCCGAAGTGCTGGAACGCTTTGCAACGCGTGACAATTGTGACCTCGCCTTCGGGCCTTTGTTCAGCCATGTGGTGATCGGCGCGGCCCCGCGCGCGGCCGAATTGGAACTGCCCTATTTCGTGGTCTCCGAAGGGCACCATGTGGCCAGCGGCATGTTGAACCGCTGGACCCTTCAGCCCGGCATCACGGATGTGAAAAGTCAGGTGCAATCCATGGCACCCTTCATCGCCGATACTGTCGGCAAGAAGGTCACCATGATCTATCCCGATTTCGCCTTTGGCCATGATCACCGCGATTTCTTCAGCCAAGCGATTGAAGCCCAAGGCGGCGAGATCGTGGCCTCCATTGCGGTGCCCCCGTCCGAGACCTCCTTCACCCGCTATTTCCCCGCCATCCCGCGTGAGACCGAGGTGGTTTACCACGTCATGGTCGGACCTGCGGTTCTGACCTTCGTGCGTGAGATGGGTGAGTTCTTTGGCGGCCAAGGCCCTGCCCTGTTTGGCTTTATCGACAGCCTTGAGGCGGTTGATGTGAACAGCTCGGGCCTTGAGTTTCTTGATGGCTCCTATTTTTGGGAAGGCATGCCGCGCTATTCCCAAACCGATCAAACCGCCTATGAAGCCGCCTATCGTGCGGCAGTCGGTGTGGATGAAAACGGCGCTTCAATAGATGATCCGCAGGATGTCTCGACCTATGCCCATATGTTCGGGGTTTGGGAGACGCTGAATATCATCAAGGCGGGCATGGAGGCTGCGAATTATCAGACCACCGCAGATCGCACGGCCCTGATCGAGGCGGTTGAGGCCATGTCCGACATGCCCGAGAGCGATGATCACCCGCAAGGTGACAAGCTGTTCAACGGCAAGACGCATCAGGTCTTTGGCAAGCAGAGCATCACTCAATTGCAGGACGGGAAACTGGTGCGCGTGCATCAGACCTCGATTGAGGACACGCTCTATGAGGACGAGGTCGACTACACGGCAATGTCCTTCTGATCACGGCCCTCAGGCGGGAACACTCATGGATTTCGGACCTCATCTGTTTCTAGCCTCGCTTGAGGGAGCCGTGACGGCTGCCATTCTGGCGCTTACTGCTATGGGCCTCAGCATCGTGTTCGGCGTTATGCGCGTCGTGAATGTGGCCCATGGCGAATTTTTCATGCTCGGCGCGGTATTTGCGTGGTTTATCTCAACCAGTCTTGGCGGGCATCCTGCCATCGGTTTTGTGGGGGCTTTGCTGATCGCGCCATTGCTGGTGGGCGTATTGGCGGCGGCGGCAGATCGGTTGATCCTGCAACGGGTCAATTACAACCCCGAGCGGACCATCGTGGCCACGATTGGCCTGCTCTATATCATCCAGCAATCCGCATTAATGGGCTTCGGGCCCGATGCACGCCCCGTTGATCCCCCCTTCAACCAACGCATTGCCCTGCCATGGTTTGAATGGGGCGAGAGCGGCTTTGAGATATTCTACCCTTGGGGGCTGAGCGTCACCAGCTATAAGCTGTTCGTGATCTTTGCCGCTTTGGTGATCCTGACAGGCATCTGGCTGCTGATGACGCGGACCAAATTCGGCCTGATCATGCGCGCCACCCAGCAAGACCGCGATATGGCGCAAGCCTTTGGGGTGCCCGTGGATAGGGTTTTTGCCTATGTCTTCGGGCTTGGTGCGGGGCTGGCGGCTGTGGGTGCAGTTTTGATCGTGCCTGTCCAGCAAGCCCATTACCTGATGGGCCATGACCCGCTGCTTTTGTCTTTCATCGTGGTGATCATCGGCGGGCTTGGCAGCCTTCCAGGCACGGTGGTGGCGGCCATTCTGATCGGGATGAGTGACGGGATCATCTCGGTCTTCTTCTCGCCGACATTAGCGAAAATCATTGCGACATTGGCGGTGGCCATGGTGCTGGTCTTCCGCCCGCAAGGTTTGATGGGAAAACGGGATTGATGAGTGATCTTCGCAAATCCTACCTGTTCCATGCAGGCGTGGTGGTGCTTCTTATTGTGCTCTATTTCACCCTGCCCGCCTATCACGCTGGCAATCTGGCGCGGATATTGGTGCTGGCGGTCTATGCGATGGGGTACAATCTGCTCTTTGGCTATACGGGCCTGCTCAGCCTCGGGCATGCGCTATTCTTTGCGGCAGGCATGTATGGGTTCGGGATGTCGGTCTCGTATCTGGGGGTGCCGACATCCGTGGCGCTGATGATCTCGGTGGCATTTACAGCACTTGTGGCGCTAGCGGTCGGGTTTCTGGCGCTGCGCACCAAGGAAGTCGCCTTCATGATCGTGACGCTGATGTTCGCGCAGGCGGGCTATCTCACAATCCTCTATTTCGGGGCGAGCACGCGCGGGGATGAGGGCTTTGTGCTGACCCAAGTCCAGCGCACCCTCTTTGGCCTCGACCTGACCCAAGAGACCACCAAATTCTGGGCCGCACTCATCTTGTTCGCGGCCAGCTTTTTGGGCACGGCCGCTTTGGTCAAATCCCGCCTCGGGCGCGCGCTGATCGCGATCCGCGAGAATGAAGAGCGCGCGCGAATGCTTGGCTATGACACATGGCGGCTGAAATTGATCGCTGTGATCCTGTCCTGCACCCTTTCAGGCGTTGCGGGAGCGGCCTATGCGCTGCTGTTTGGCTATGTCGGCGCAACCTTTGCCACCGTGCAATATTCGATCCTGCCGCTGGTCTGGGTGCTTTTGGGGGGTGCCGGCACAACCATTGGCCCGCTGATCGGCGTGGTCTTCCTGTTCTATCTGATTGAGTGGTCCAGCAATGTCACCGATGCCTATATGCTGATTGCAGGCGTGGTTCTGGTGCTGCTGACCCTCTTTGCCCCGAAAGGTCTGGGTGGCGAATTGCGCAAACGAGGCCTGAAATGGCTGCCATGACACTGATGGAAACCCGTGGTCTGACCAAGACATTCGATGGCATCAAAGCCGCCACGAATATCGATTTCAAACTGGCACAGGGCCAGATCATGGCCCTGATCGGCCCCAATGGCGCGGGCAAATCCACCTTTGTGGGCATGCTTTGCGGGCGGATCCCCGCGACCTCGGGGCAGGTCTTTTTCAACGGCAAGGATATCAGCGCCCTGCCCGCCCATAAACGCATTGCCCTTGGCATGGCCTATACCTTCCAGATCACCTCGGTCTTTGGGAATTTATCGGTGCGCGAGAATGTGGCGCTGGCGGTGCGGCGCGCGGGGCATTTGCCCGAGAAACAGGTGCAAGCCAAGGTTGATGCCGTGTTGGAGCGTATCAATCTGGCGGAGCGCTCCGAGCAGATCGCGGGTGATCTGAGCTATGGTCACCAGCGCGTCCTCGAGATTGCCATGGGCCTTGCCCAAGACCCGCAGCTCTTCATTCTGGATGAGCCGACGCAAGGTCTGGCCGAGGCGGAAATCTCGGAATTTGTGGCCTTGATCAAATCGCTGGCGGGCAAGACCACCATCTTGTTGATCGAGCATAATATGGATGTGGTCATGCGCAGCGCCGAGCAGATCACCGTGCTTGATTCAGGCGGGATCATCGCCAGCGGAACGCCAGACGAAATCCGCGAAAATGCCGCTGTCAAATCAGCCTATCTAGGAACAAACAATGCTGAGGGTTGAGGATATCCATGTCGCCTATGACAGCGTGAAAGTGCTCTATGGTGTCTCCTTCACCGCGCGGGCGGGCGAGATCCATTGCCTTTTGGGCCGCAACGGGGCGGGCAAGACCACGGCGATGAAATCCATCATGGGGCTGTTGCCCCTCAGCGCGGGCCAGATCACGCTGGAGGAGACCACGCTCAGCGATTTGCCCCCTCATCAGGTGCCCAAACATGCGATCGGCTATGTGCCGCAGGGCCGCCGCCTGTTTCCGCAGCTCACGGTGTCGGAAAATATCGAGATGGGGCTGATGGTGCGCAAGGAAAGCCACGAGACGCGCGACTGGGTGCTAGAGATGTTCCCGCGCCTGCGTGAACGGTTGACCCAAGCGGCAGGCACCCTTTCGGGGGGCGAGCAACAGATGCTGGCCACCGCCCGCGCGCTGTGCCTGCGCCCCAAAGTGCTTTTGCTGGATGAGCCGACAGAGGGGCTGCAACCCTCGATGATCGAGTTGATCCGCGATGTCATCCTGCGCATGCGCGATGACGGATTGGCGGTGGTGCTGGTCGAGCAACGCATCGACGCCATTTTGGCCGTGGCCGATCAGGCAACCTTCATCGAGAACGGGCGCAATCTCGATACGATGACAGGCGCGGATTTGCGTTCGGACCCCGCAAAGATCCACACCTATCTGGGCGTGTAACAGCGCTTCTTTCTTCTTGCTGATTGGTGGAAATCCCCTAGGCTCGGTCAGGCAAACACGGCAGCCCCAGAAAGGATACCCGATGACCAAGCTGACAGGCCAATGCCTCTGTGGTGAGATTTCCTTTGTCGCGAATGGCGAGGTGCCGATCATGGCCAATTGCCATTGCACCGCATGCCGCCAATCCACGGGCAGCGCCTATGCCACGCTGATGATCATGAAGCTTGAAGATGTAACGGTCAGTGGCACTCCGAAAACCTTCCAACACAGATCCGACCGCGGCAGCACGATGACAAAATCCTTCTGCGGCACCTGCGGGACACCGCTGTTCACACAAAACTCGGCACGCGACGGCATGCTTGGGCTGCGGGCGGGTGTGATCAATGAGCAGGAAGAATTCGCACCAAAAGTGAATGTCTATGCCTCCAGCAAAATGACCGCGACCCTGCTGGATGACGCCATCCCCGCCTTCGACAAGATGCCGGGCTAGCCACCGCGCCGCGATCTGATCAGCCCGCGCGCATTTTCTGCGCTTATTCGCGCATTTAATGCCGTCGTCAGGCACAATATCTGACATGAGAGCCCTGCGCCTTGCAGCGGCGCCTTTGAGCTTGGATCGGAGACGACATGGAAATCGGCATCGACAGTTTCGCAGCCCTTATGCCCAACCCCGCAACAGGGCATATCGTGCCTGCGGCCGAGCGGATGGAAAACCTGCTTGCCGAGGTTGAAACCGCCGACCGTGTGGGGTTGGACTGCTTTGGAATGGGCGAGCATCACCGTGCCGAATTTCTTGACGCAGCCCCCGCCGTGATCCTTGCCGCCGCCGCTGCGCGAACCACCAATATCCGCCTCAGCAGTGCCGTGACTGTGCTCAGCGCCGCTGATCCCGTACGTGTCTTTCAAGATTTCGCCACCATCGACCTGATCTCCAAAGGGCGCGCCGATATTGTTGTGGGGCGCGGCTCCTTTGGTGAGGCCTATCCGCTTTTCGGCTTCGCCATGCAGGATTATGACGCGCTATTTGCCGAAAAACTCGATCTGCTGCTCAAGCTGCGCGAAGACACCCATGTAACATGGCAAGGCCGCTTCCGCCCCGCTTTAAGCGGCCAAGGCGTCTATCCCCGCCCCTATCAGGATAAACTGCCCGTCTGGTTGGGCGTTGGCGGAACACCCGCCTCCTTCGAGCGCGCGGGCCGTCTTGGCCTGCCATTGATGATCGCAATCATTGGCGGCAGTTTTGCGCGGTTCCGTCCGCTGGTTGATCTTTACTATGCGGCAGGCCAACAGGCAGGCCATCCACCGCAGACGCTCAAGCTTGGGATTCATGCGATGGGGTTTGTCGCCGATACCGACGAGCAAGCCCGCGATGCTTTCTATCCCGGATGGGCGCATGTGATGGCCGATATCGGGAAGGAACGGGGTTTCCCGCCCCCCAACCGCCCGCAATTCGATGCAATGTGCGGCCCGCATGGAGCGTTTCTGGTGGGAAGCCCGCACTCTGTTCGTGAAAAGGTGCTTGCCGCACATAACACGCTTGGAGGCATATCGCGGCTGTCTTTCCAGATGAGCACGGCCATGCTGGATACGGAAGCAATGCAACGCTCGATCACATTGCTTGGCACCGAAGTCGCCCCCACCGTGAAAGCCGCATTGCCACAGACCTGACCAAACCAACAGCGCTGCGCGGAAAATGGGCTGCAAAAAGGGGCGGCTCAGCAAAAGACTGCCCATCCATTAGGGGAACGTTAGGGGTCATGGTCCATATCAGGGCCATGTCCTGTATTTCCGCCGATGGGTTTACGATGATTACATTCATAATTTCAAATACTTGGCCACCAAAGCTCAACTCAAAGGGTCTTACGGCAGGCAAGATATGGCAAAAACCCACAGGATATCAGCACCGATATTCCCGCCCGCATAACGGCTGCACTAGGCTTGTCAGATCATAGCGCCCTGATTGCCCCTGAGGTCGGCCATGTTTGCAAACAGCCACACCGAATTGACCCGCCTGAGAGGCCGGAACATGCATTTGTTCGGCGCGGTTTTCCTGTTCAGCATCTTCACCAATCTGCTGATGCTCTCGGGCCCGCTCTATATGTTGCAGGTCTATGACCGTGTTCTAGGCTCACGCTCGGAAGAAACATTGGTCAGTCTATCGATCCTATTGGCCTTTCTGTTTCTGATGATGGGCCTGCTTGATTATGTCAGGGGCCGCGTGGCCGCACGGATCGGCGCGCGCCTGCAAGACGGGCTGGATGCGCGGGTGTTCTCGGCCTCGCTGACACGGGCAAGACGCGAAGGCGGGCCGCAGACAGGGTTGCAAGACCTCGAATCCGCTCAAAGGCTGCTCTCCTCTCCTGCCTTTCTGGCGATCTTTGACATCTCTTGGACACCCTTGTTTTTATTTGCGATTTTTCTGTTCCATCCATGGCTCGGCTGGCTGGCTGTAGCGGGTGGCGGGCTCTTGGTTATTGTAGCGCTTTTGACCCAAACCATGACGCGATCCTCCTTGCGCATGGCCACCTCGGCCTCGCTGCGCGCGGACAGCATGGCAGGGCAGATGCAAAGCGAGGCCGAGTTGATCCGCAGCCTCGGGATGCAAAACGCGGTTTTCAACAGATGGCGCGGCCAGCGCGAGGTTGCTTTGGGCCAATCCATCACCGCGGCTGATCGGGTCGGCAGCTTTACCAGTTTGAGCAAAACCTTCAGGCTGTTCTTGCAATCGGCCATATTAGGGCTTGGTGCCTATCTTGTTTTGCAGGGCCAATTGACGGCAGGCGCGATGATCGCGGGCTCGATCCTGCTGGGGCGCGCGCTGGCCCCGATTGAAATGGCGATTGGGCAATGGGCGTTGATCCAACGCGCCATGGTAGGGTGGTCAAATCTGCAAGAGCTGTTGCGCAAAACGCCCGAACAGGCAGCGCCTTTGCTTCTGCCGCGCCCGCAAGCGCGGCTCGAGATCCGCAATCTTGCCGTCATCCCCCCTGGCGAGAGCCAATCCAGCCTGCGCGCCGTAAGCTTTATGGTCGAGCCTGGGCAGGCCTTGGGCGTGATCGGCCCATCAGGCGCTGGCAAATCCACGCTGGCGCGCGCCCTGACAGGCGTTTGGCCGCCTGCATCGGGCCATATCCGCCTTGATGGCGCGACTTTGGACCAATACCACCCCGATATTCTGGGCCGCCTAATCGGCTATCTGCCCCAATCGGTCACCCTGTTCGAGGGCACAATCGCGGAAAACATCGCTCGTCTTGATGCGGATGCGAACCCTGCCCGCATTATCAGCGCCGCCAAACAGGCCGCCGCGCATGAGATGATCCTTGCCCAACCCATGGGCTATGACACGCCCGTCTCCAATATCGGGTCGCGGCTCTCAGGCGGCCAAATTCAGCGCATTGCGCTGGCCCGCGCGCTTTATTCCGATCCGGTCTTGCTGGTGCTGGATGAGCCGAATTCCAATCTTGATAATGATGGGAGTGAGGCCCTGAACCAAGCGATCCGTCAGATGAAGGCGGAGGAAAAATCCGTGCTGATCATGGCGCATCGCCCCGCCGCAATTGCCGAATGCGACACGCTGCTGATGATCGAGGCGGGGCTGCCCAAGGCCTTCGGCCCGCGTGACGAGGTTTTGCGCCGCATGGTGCGCAATCATGCAAGCCTTCTCCATTCAGTCCCTGCGGGGGCAAGCTGATGGCGCAGGGCAAAGCGGCATGGTCCGTTCAGCGCCCGATGATCCTCGGGTTTTGTGCCCTTTTCGTCTTGGTGGCTGGGTTCGGGGCATGGGCCGCGCTGTCGCAAATTGCAGGCGCGGTGGTGGCCGCGGGCTGGATCGAGGTGGATCAAAACAGACAAGTCATTCAACATCCCGAGGGCGGCGTGGTGCAGGCCCTGCTTATTGAGGAAGGCGAGAGCGTCGCAGAGGGCCAAGTTTTGCTCAGGATTGATGGATCGGATGCCGCCTCCAATCTTGCTGTGGTCACCGCTCAACTGAACGAGGCCCGCGCCCGCCGTGCAAGGCTCGAGGCCGAGCGTGACACCCAAGACATGATCCGTTTTCCCGATGATCTTTTGGAACAGGCATGGGAAGATCATGAGCTTGCCGATATCATCGTGGGTCAAGAAAACCTCTTTTTCGCCCGTCGCGAAACCTTCGAGCGCGAGTTGGAGCAACTGACGCGCCGCGCTGAGCAAATTGAAAGCCAGATCAATGGTTTGGAAGCACAACAAAATGCGCTCACGCGGCAACAAGGCTTAGTCGCAGAAGATCTGAGCACGCAAGAAGCCCTGCTTGAGCGCGGGTTGGCACAATCAGCCCGCGTGCTGGCCCTAAGGCGCGAGGAAGCAATTCTGCTCGGGGCCTCCGGCGAGGTTGAGGCCTCGATCGCAAGCGCGCGGGGGCGCATCACCGAGATTGAACTGGCCGCTTTGCAACGCCGCAATCAACACCGCGAGACAGCCATTGCCGAATTGCGCGAAATACGTGTGCAGGAGGAAGAACTGACCGAACGCGCCCGCAGCCTCGCCCGCGCCTTGGGGCGCAGCGACCTGCGCGCGCCCGTCTCGGGGATTATCTATGATCTGGCCATATTCGGCGCAGGCTCGGTGATCCGCGCGGCTGAACCCATCCTCTATATCGTGCCGCAAGACCGCCCCTTGGTGATCTCGGCCCGCATTGAGGCGATCCATGTTGATCAGGTCGCCCCCACACAGGCCGTCACCTTGCGCTTTCCCAGCTTTGATGCGCGCATGACACCCGAGCTTGAGGGTTATGTCACACGCGTCTCGGCCGATACTTTCATTGACGAGGCCACAGGGGCGGCCTTTTACGAGGTGGAGATCATGCTGGCTGATGGTGAAATCCGCCAATTAGGCGATGTCACCCTGCTGCCCGGCATGCCGGTCGAGGCCTTTATCCGCACACAGGATCGAATGCCTCTGGCCTATCTGATCCAACCGCTGTCGGATTACTTCTCGCGCGCGTTTCGGGAAAGCTAGACGAAGCTCCTGCGCGCAATCGGTCGCGAGAGCCCGCGCGCGGGCCTTAGCCTGCCATTTTCAGTGGCTCCCCAGCCCATTCTGCATGCTCCACGGGGGACCATTCCAGATTACCCTCATAGCGCCACGCCATCTGCCCTGTCTCATCCAGCGCAAACAAATGCAGCCAGCGATTGTCAAACAGCGCACGCACGCCCTCATGACGGCTCAGGATATCGCTCATTGCCTCGCGCGGGGCCTCGATGCAAACCGAGAGCCGCAGCGGATCATGGGCATAACCCTCACCCTCATAAATCGATTGCCATGCCAGACCCGCGCGCAAGGTGCCGCCATTGCCCTCGACCACGCCGATCCCGCCTGTGACATTGTGCAAAAGCTTGTTCCCCGCCCCGAAGGCCTGCGGCGCCACGGTCGAGCCGTAATATTGCAAGCTGATCCAACTGGCCACGACCACGGGCGCGGTCATGATCAGCTCCAGCACGCCAAAGCCCTTGTCCTGTTTCCAGTCATAATCATGCAGGAAAGCGCGACCCTGCAAGGATCTGCCCGCTGTGCGCTGACGCGGGGCGGCGATGAAGGCCTTGCAGCCCGCCAAAGCCCATTCTGGACGCGTTTCCGACCAATCGCGGCTTCGCTTGACGATATCAGACCCCCCATTCGCCCGAGGAAGGCGCAAGGCCCGCTCGCCCCGCGTGACCGCGCCTGCGGCGGCAAACCACGCCTTGGCTTGGTTGATCTCGGCCGTGTGCAGATGCTTTGCGGGGTCCCGCTCATATAGGGTGATCTGATCAGTGGTCGTGTCATGCAAGGCCCCCAGAAACAGCGTATCCTCGGGGATGTCGATGCCACGCGCGGCAAGCCCTTCGCGGACCTCGACGCTGTTCAAAAGCCCTGCCAGAAGACGGGCATTCACCTCGCCCGAATAGCCGCCGCAGGCCCCGCAATGCAGGCCACTGGCAAAGGGGTTATTGACCACATTCGCGCCATGGCCCGCCAACACCACCAGCCGCGCGAAATTATCGGTGAAGGACATCGCGCGCAAAATGGTTTCAGCCGAGGTGATCTGGCTGTCCAGATCAAGGGCCGGATCAAGCCGCGGTGCGGGGCCATTGGGCATCGCATTGGGGGCCATGTTGAAGGTGTCGCGCAGCAGCTTGGCCGCATAGATCGGCCCCATCGCCTCGACAAAGGCGAAGGAGGAGACCGCCGCCAATTTGAACCGCCCCCATGCACGACTGGCGCGCGCTTTGAAGCGGGTGTTCTGATCGGCCAGCGGGTTATCCCCTTGCGAGGTCGAGGTGACCGCAGGGTTGAGCAATACGGGCAAACGTTTCTCGGTCACATCCGAGGCAAAGCCTTTATGCGCTGCTGTCAAGCCAAAGAATCCTGCGAAACCAAGAGTTTGGATGTCATCGTTCACCCCTTCCAACGCGCGGCGGAACACCTCGGAGCGGACATCGATACAGAAAGCCACCTGCAAGGCAGGCCGCGTATCATTGGTATTACACGGGGCTTGGGCGAAGGTCTGGGCCAAATCCCGCTGGACCGAGCGCTCCCATGCCTCCTGCAAAATGGCATCTGTCTCAAGGTCCTGCGATGGCGCAAGCGGGCTGGCATGTCCGGCTTTCACCTCTAGCCATTTGGCGGTGATCTCATCCTCATATTGCAGGAACAGCGCCTCCTCCCACAAAAGGCGAATGGTCAGCAAATCAGTGATGGTCTGATCCGAGCGCCCTTCCAATTCGGCCTGCCATAGATGGTAGCGCGCCACCTGCGCCCATCCCCCGAGCGAGAAAAGCAATTGATGGAAATAGGTGTCGAGCATCTGCGCGCCAAGGCCAAGCCGCTTGGCCGCCCGCAACCGCGCCTCAGGGGCGGTATCAGGGGTTTCGCTGGCAAATTGGCCAAAGCCGCTGAGCCCCATAATCTCGGGCGTCAGATCATGGGTGGCGTGCTGACGCCATGCATCATAGGCCCCGCGGCGACGCGGCGCGGACCACAGCGCTTGGCCTTGGTCGAAATAGCCTGCCGCCCATTGGCTGAACCGATCAGCAATAATGCCCGCCCAATCAATGCCCGAGACCTCTGCCGCCAGATCGGCGATGCTGGGATGCGGGGTTTGGGGGGCGGCTTGTGTTTTGGCGGCCTCTTTGAGGGCCGCGATATCGTTTGGCCCCGCGCCCTGCTGTGCGGCAAGGGCGGCCTCCAGATCGGCATCGGTGATCGTGCCATCGGCGATCCGCGTGGCATACCATTCGCGCGGCATGGTGACGGCAACACCCCCGATACGGCCCAATCGCGCGCCCGTTTGGGCCAATGTCTCGCCCGTTTGACCAAGATAGGGGTTCACCGCCACCGAAGAGGCCAGCGGCCAGACAGGCGGGATGGCGCGGGCGCTTGCGTCACTGGCTTTGGTGAGGGCGGTTAGCGAGAGCTTGGGAGCTTTGGTCATGGGATCAGGTCCTTTGCTTCGATCAGGAGGGACGCTTGGCGGACCAAGCATTCAGGATTTTGTCAAACACCGCATTGGCATAGAGCCCGTTGGACAGATGCACCCGCAGCCCCGCCGCGGCGGGATGATAGGCCCATAGCGGGAACATCGCTTGTGCCACCGCCACCACGCCGAAACTGAACAGTGCCAGCAGGATCAGCGCCCATTCCAATGGTCCAGGCGCAGGGGTTGCGGGCAAGGTGCCATACATCAGCCAATCCGCACCGCGTTGCAGGGCGAAATACCCGATGGCTGCGGCGACCGAGTAAAGGGCTGTGCGCTGTGTCAAGACGCGCGGGGCGGCATCGGCCAAACCTTGCGCCAGCAGATAGGCCACGCCAAAGATCAGGATTGCGCCGAGCGCAATCGCTTGCGGGGATTTGCCCGAAACCCCGAAGACAAAGCCAACGGCGGCATAGATCACCAGCGCAATCACAAAGGCCCGCCCCACGGCCACCCCATTGGGGATCGCCACAGGCCCCGGCCTGCGGATCGAGGCCACCCCCTCCACGGCCGAGCCTGACGCAAGAAAGGCATGGGCCTTATAAAGCGAATGGGCCACGATATGCAGCAGCGCCAGCGGGAAAAGCGCCAGACCGCATTGCAGCACCATAAAGCCCATTTGCGCCACGGTGGACCATGCCAGCGAGGTCTTCACCGCCGATTGCGTCAACATCACCAAGCCGCCAAAAAGCGCCGTGAACCCGCCGATAATCACCAAAAAGGCCAAAACTCCGGGCGAGAGGAGCATCACATCGGCAAAGCGGATCAACAAGAACCCGCCCGCATTGATGACGCCCGCATGCAGCAGCGCCGAGACGGGGGTCGGTGTCTCCATCATCTCGGTCAGCCAGCCATGCATCGGGAATTGCGCCGATTTCAGCATCGCGGCCAGTGCAAGGGCCGCGGCAATCCAAGGGGCCAGATCACGGCCCTCGCCAAGGCGGGCCGCCTCAAGGATATGCGCGATATCGCCCGTGCCGTAATTGATCAAAAGCAGGATAAAGGCGATCACCAAAGCCGCATCCCCCATGCGCGCGGTGATCCATTTCTTATGCCCTGCCCTTTGAGCGGCCACGCGGTCGGGGTAATGCAGCAGCAGCTTGTGCAAAAACAGGCTGACCGCGATCCATGCCAGCGCCAATTGCAGCAGATTGCCCGCAATCACCAGCATCATAACCGCCACCAAAGTCGCGCAGAGCCAGCCTGTGAAAGGGCCTTGCCGCTCATCGCCATCCATATAGGTGGCTGCGAAACGCAGCACGATCCAGCCCACGAAAGAGACCAGCAGCAACATAATCGCGCTGACAGGGTCGAGCCTGACCGAAAGGCCCATCCCGAACACCCCGATCAACGGGCTGCTGCCCGCGCCATGCAGCACCAAAAGCCCGCCAGAGAGCACCGCAATGGCAAACCCCGCCAGCGCAATCCATTCCACCTGACGCAGGGTCTGGAAGGGGCGCAATTGCGGCCCGCGAAATGCGAGGATGGCAGCCCCCACAAGGGCAAGAGGCGCAAGGAAAGGCAGGGTCGCGATAAGCACGGGGCAAAATCCTTTGGCTGGAATGCGAGTTTCGGGGGAAATAGCAGCGCCAAAACAAAGAATAAAATTCATTGTTTGCTAATTATCGTTCTGTTAAATGAATGGATATGTCAGAGTTCAATTACCACCATCTGCGCTATTTCTGGGCTGTGGCCCATGATGGCAATCTCACGCGCACGGCCGAGCGGTTGAACCTGTCGCAATCGGCGGTCTCCGTGCAAATCAAACAGCTTGAGGCGCAACTGGGCCACCCCCTTTTCGAGAGACGCGGACGCCAGTTGATCCTGACCGAGGCGGGCCGGATCGCGCTGGATCATGCCGATGCGATTTTCGCGGCAGGGCGTGAACTGGTGGGCACTTTGCAGGAAAAGGGGCGCACGCGCCAAGCCATCCGGATCGGGGCATTGGCCACGCTGTCGCGCAACTTCCATATGGAATTCCTGCGCCCCGTGCTGGACCGCCCCGATGTGGAGATCATCCTGCGCTCGGGCACCAGTGCTGATTTGTTGCAATCACTGGAAAGCCTGAACCTTGATGTCGTGCTGATCAACCGCGCCCCCTCACGCGATGCGGTCACGCCCTTTGTCTCGCACCGCATCTCCGAGCAACCCGTCAGCCTGATCGGCACGCCCGAGCGGCTGCAAGACAACTTAAGCGCCGCAGAAAGGGTTGCGACCCAGCCCGTTATTCTGCCCACCCCCGATACCAATATCAGGGTGGGCTTTGATGCATGGACCGAGCGTCTTGGCATCCGCCCCCAGATCGCCGCCGAGGTGGATGATATGGCGATGATGCGCCTGCTGACACGCGCAGGCGCGGGGCTGGGGGTGCTCTCGCCCATTGTGGTGCAGGATGAATTGAATACAGGCCGCCTGATCGAGGCCGAGCGCCTGCCCAATATCACCGAGACCTTCTACGCCGTGACCCTATCGCGCCGCTTCCCCAATCCGATCCTTGCCGATCTTCTGGATGAACGCGCGATTTAGGGCGCGTTCAGTCTGGCGCGCTGTCATCGCGCCATTTCGCGTCATAATGGCTGCCATCGCAAAAGGGCTTGTTCTTGGACAGGCCACAACCGCAAAGCGAGTATTTCGCGCGGCTGGCACCGACCCCGTTGAACTCGGCCTCCAAGCCGATATTGGTGACATGATAGGGGCCGTTTTTCTCAATCTGGATCGAGACATCACCCGTTGTCATATGCTGCTCGGGCACATCCCCCACCGAGACCCGCAACGCCCCCGAGGGGCAGGCCGCGATCACATCCAAAATCTCGGCCAGCTTGCCCTCGCTTGGCTGGATCCACGGCTTCTGCTTGGGGTTGAACACCGCCTTCGCACGCGCCTGACATTGCGCGGCATGGGTGCACAGAGCGGGGGTGTAGCTGATGATGACAGGCACGCCCTCGGCCTCGCCCTGATACTCAACAGCGGCGTTGCGCAGTTTGGTATGGTCAGGCGCGCTGACAAAGCCCGCCCCACCATGTGACCCGTCACAAAAAGGCTTGTTGGAGGAGGCCCCGCAGCGGCACAAAGCCATCATCGGCTTGGCGTCGATATCTCCGCCCTGCCCTGTTTTCAGATCAGGCCCGTTTTCAACAATCAAAGGACCATCTTCGCGCAGTGAAATCTTTGGAATAGTCGACATGATATACCTCAATTCAAACGGGTGTTCAGGACAGCTCGGCCTTGCGGCGTGGCAGGCAGACCAAGAAACTCGAGATAACGGCCGCGCTGGAGAATAATGTCATGACCGTTCCGGGGACGAAATTTACATAGCCTTGCAGATCAAGCATAAGGAAATATCCGACATCTGCCAAACCGCCCACAAGCGTAGTCACCCAGATCGCTGTCATATTGCCCCGCCAGATAAATCCTGCACCGATCAAGGTCACCAAACCGATCCAGAGCAGGTTGAACCCGTGTTGATTGAGGATGCCGCCAACAGCGCCATGATACTCGGCGGCCAGCAAGGCAGGCTCCACCGCATCAGCAATGCCCGCGAAGCCTTCCGCCGTGGGGCGGATAATGGTGATGAGGCCCGCAAACATATGGACAAGCCCCCAGATCACCCAAAGCACGGCCGCAAATTTGAGGAGGTTTTTTTGAGTTTGTGTCATGGTCATTCTTCCTTTGGCTTGCGCAGGCGGGCCCTTGGGCGTGCGGCCATAGCGCTGTTAAAACTGTCTTGAGGGCAGTATTCAGCGATCCCAAATGCAGCACAGCTTACCCAATTGCGCAGCATATGCGCATTGATGCGACATATGCTCCGTGTTAGCAGGATGTATGGATCATTGGACCGAACTCAGAACCGCCCTGAAGCTAGCACAGCTTGGCACGGTCAGCGCCGCCGCCACAGCGCTTGGGGTGCATCGCGCCACGATCAACCGCCATGTGGATACGCTGGAAGGCGCGCTTGGTGCACCGCTGTTCCAGCGCCATGCCCGCGGCTACACGCTGACCGATGCGGGCCGCGATATGCTGGAAGTGGCAGGCCGCGCTGATGAGATGTTTGAAGATCTTGAAGGCCGCAATAAAAGCCGCGCCAGCCAGCTTTCAGGTAATCTGGTGATCACCTCACTTTCGGGGGTTGCGGCTTTGATCATACCCACCATCCGCGCTTTTCACCAAATCCACCCCGATATCGAGCTGACATATATCGCAGGGGAAAACCTTGCCCGTCTCGAATATGGCGAGGCCCATATCGCCATTCGCGCAGGCAAAAAGCCCGATATGCCCGATTATGTCGTCCAGCCCTTCAGACCGATTGAGTTCGGGCTTTTCGCAAGCCAAAGTTATATCGCGCAATACGGTCACCCCGAGGGCGGGGGATTTGCAGGGCACCGCTTTGTTGGGGCCATCGGGCAAAACTCGCGACTGCCCTTCTCGGAGTGGATGACTGAAAATGTCACCCGCGACATGCTGGCATTGGAGACAAATGACCCCAATGTCGCGCAAGAGGCTATCTGCGCAGGGATGGGGTTGGGATTTCTCGCCGCGCATGATGCAAGCGCGTGCCAAGACCTTGTCGCCCTCCTCCCGCCGAGCGGCGATTTCAAGGCCAGCCTTTGGCTGGTCACCCATGTCGATCTGCACCGCACCGCCAAGGTTCAGGCCTTTTTGCAAATGCTCAAGACAGCGGGGCCTTAGGATGCGTCGCTTCTTATCCATCGGGGAATGCATGCTGGAAATGGCACCTGCGCAAGACGGGCTCTACAAAGCGGGCTTTGCGGGCGACACTTTCAACACCGCTTGGTATGCGCGCAAATTGGCAGGGCCGCAGCTTGAGGTCGCCTATATGACGGCAATCGGCGAGGATGACGCCTCGCGCCAATTGGAGGCCTTCATCCGCCAAGCGGGGGTCACGCCCGAGCTGCGCTACAGCACAGATCGCACGATCGGGCTCTATATGATTTCGCTGCAAAACGGAGAGCGGTCCTTCAGCTATTGGCGCGGGCAATCGGCGGCCAGAACACTGGCCGATGATCTAGGCGACCTGCCCGATATCAAAGCCGGTGATCTGGTTTATGTCTCGGGGATCACATTTGCCATCCTGCCCGAAACAGGGCGCAAAAACCTGCTGGCCGCCATCGCCAAGGCCCGCGCGCAAGGGGCAGTTGTTGCCTTTGACCCGAACCTGCGCCCGAAGCTTTGGCGCGATGCCGATGAGATGCGCGCGGTTATCATGCAGGCAGCAGGATGCGCCGATATCATCCTGCCCTCGTTTGAGGATGAGGTCGAGTGGTTTGGCGATGGCGATCTTGCCGCCTGTGCCGCGCGCTACAGCAAGGCGGGCGCGGCTCGGGTGGTGGTGAAAAACGGCGCGGGCCCGATCTGCCTTTCTGACGCAAGCGCGCTGTCCTATCTTGATGTTGCGCCAGTGGCGCAAGTTGTGGACAGCACAGCGGCGGGGGATGCCTTCAATGCAGGCTTTCTGGTGGCATTGGATCGCGGGGCCAGCATGGAGCAGGCCGCGCGCGCGGGATGCGATGTCGCGCGCAAGGTGATCGCGCAGCGCGGGGCTTTGGCCGAGATTTAATGCAAGCCATATCGGCAAGAATTCCGCCATTGCAGGGCGCACGCGCGCAAAACACTTCTGTTTCGCGGGGAACTCTGTCTATCCTGACCCCATGCGCTGGACCCTGTTTGCCCTTTTCCTGCTTGCCGCTTGTGGCCGCCCTCTGACCGAGGCCGAGCAGGTTTTCATGGCTGAACTGGCAGGCCCCGCCTTTGACCCCGTCCCTGTGCGCATCACGCAGAACCCGTTGATCGGGCTGACCACCCGCAGCTATCCCGCCCGCCCCCGCAGCACCTGCCGCGAAAGGATATTTCCAGCGCTTGAGGGCGATACCGTTACGGGGCGCACGGCGGGTATCGTGTTTTTCAACCGCCTTCATCTGCGCGAGGACTATGCCCTGCCCGATTACATCGCGCGCGAGGATGGCGCGGTGAACCTGCTGGCACAAATGTTTTTTGCCCATGAAATGACCCATATCTGGCAATGGCAAAACCGCGCGCGCACGGGCTACCACCCTGCCCACGCCTTCGCCGAACATGCCCGCCTTGAGGACCCATATCTGTTCGAGACCGAGGCCGAGCTGCCCTTTCTGGACTATGGCTATGAGCAGCAAGCCAGCCTTGTTGAGGAATATGTCTGTTGCCGAACCCTTGATCCTCGGGGCGCACGGACGCTGCGCTTGGAGCGTCTGATCTCGCAAGCCATGGATCTCAGGCCGATCTCGCAACAGCCGCGCGCGCAAAGCGATATACTTCTGCCTTGGAGTGGTGTTGAGTTGGTTGGAATTTGTAGCTGAAAGGTAGCCCGCCATGCCATGGACCCATCCCGCTTTGATCATGTTGCTGGCCGGTATCGGCATCCCGCTTCTGGCGGTGATGAATGCGCGGCTGGGGGCCAATATCGGCAGTCCTGCGGCGGCAGCCGTGGTTTTATGTTTTGTGGGGATGTGTGTCTCGGCGGTGGTGATGCTCAAGACAGGCGCATCAAGCCTTGGCGCGCTTTCCGAGCAGCCGAAATACCTGTTTTTAGCAGGGGCGTTCATGGCGTTTTACGTGCTCAGCATCACCTTTATCGCCCCGCGTTTCGGGGTGGGGAATGCGGTGTTTTTCGTGTTGATCGGTCAATTGATCTCGGCCGCGATCATTGATCATTTCGGGCTGTTCGGGGCCAATGTGACCCCGCTGAGCCTGATCCGCGCTTTGGGCATTGCGGTGATGGCTGTGGGCGTGGCGATTACGCAATTTGCGCCCAAGGGTTAGAGCACCCAGATCAGCCTGCCGCGCGATCTTCCAGTTCCAGCCATTCTTCCTCGGCTGCGGCCAGTTTTTGCTGCCGCTCGGTCAGGGCTTCTGTTGCTTTGCGGAATTTCAAAGGCTCGCGCGTGAACAATTCTGCATCCGAGAGCAGGCCTTCCAGCTTTGCAATCTCGGCCTCAAGCCGCGCGATCTCGGCGGGCAGTTCTTTAAGGCGGTGGGTCTCGGTAAAGCTGAGTTTGGCCGCCTTAGGCGCTTGGGCCTTGGGTTTCTCAGGCGCGGGTTTTGACGATTTCGAGACCGTTTCGCCCTCCCATTTTTCCTGATCCGCACCGCGCTGCGTCAGGTAATCCGTCCAGCCGCCCGCATAGGCCGTGGCGCGGCCATCGCCTTCCATGGCGATTGTCGTGGTGGCCACGCGATCAAGGAAATCACGGTCATGGCTGACCAACAAAACCGTGCCGCCGCAATCGCCCAACAAATCCTGCAACAGGTCCAGCGTTTCCACATCCAGATCATTGGTCGGTTCATCAAGCACCAGCAAATTGCTTTCGCGCGCCATGATGCGCGCCAGCAAAAGCCGCGCCTTTTCCCCACCTGAAAGCGATTTGACCTTTGCGCGGGCCTGACGGTCATCAAAGAGGAAATCCTTGAGATAGCTGACCACATGGCGCGGTGTGCCGCGCACCATCACTTGGTCGGAAGAGCCGCTCACCCCCATCAGGGGATCATTGGTCAAGCAATCCCAAAGCGTGGCTTCGGGATCAAGCAGGGCGCGGGTCTGGTCAAACACCGCGATATCGAGGTTGGTGCCATGTTTGACACTGCCCTCATCAGGCTCAATCTCGCCTGTCAGGATTTTCAGCAAAGTGGTCTTGCCCACACCATTGGGCCCCACAAAAGCCACACGGTCCCCGCGCAACACGCGCAGATCAAAGGGGGCCAGAATGTCCTTGTCGCCAAAGCTTTTCGAGATGCCGCGCGCCTCGATCACCTTTTTGCCCGACTGCTGACCATCTTCCAATGCCATCGCGGCCGTGCCCTGACGGCGGATCATCGACGAGCGCTCGGCGCGCAGGCCTTGCAGGGCGCGCACACGGCCCTGGTTGCGCTTGCGGCGCGCGCTGATCCCTTCAACGGCCCATCTGGCTTCGGCCTTGATCTTGCGGTCCAGCTTGTGGCGGTTGACGTCCTCTTCTTCCCACAGCTTGTCGCGCCATTCCTCGAAATGGGCAAAGCCCTTTTCGTTGCGCCGCACTTGGCCGCGATCCACCCAAAGCGTGGCGCGGGTCAGGGCATTGAGAAAGGCACGGTCATGCGAAATCACCACATAGCCCGCGCGGCTTTCGGCCAATTGGCTTTCAAGCCAGCCAATCGCCTGAATATCGAGATGGTTGGTCGGCTCGTCCAGCAGCATCAATTCGGGCGCTTCCGCCAGAAGACGAGCCAGCGCGGCGCGGCGGCGTTCCCCGCCCGAGGCGCGATCAGGTTCGGCATCAAGCCGCAGCTTGAGCCCTTCGGCCACGGAATAGACGCGCCATTCCTCGCCATCGGCCAAACCTGCGGTGGCGTAATCACCCAAGGTCGCAAAGCCGTCGAAAACGGGGTCTTGTTCCATATAGCCGACACTCACCCCTTGCGGGATCACGCAAGCGCCTTTGTCTGGCTCGGTCAGGCCCGCCATCACCTTGAGCAAGGTCGATTTGCCCGATCCATTGCGCCCCACAAGCGCGACACGGTCGCCCTCCTGGACCACAAGACCGAGGTCATGGAAAATCGGATCGCCGCCGAAAGTCAGCGAGATGTCGGAAAGCTGGAGAAGGGGTGCGCGTGCCATGGCCTGCGAGCTATGCCGCGCGGCGGGAGGCGTCAAGTTCTCAGTTGCCGGCTGTTGCCGATTTCGTGCTTATTGACCCAACATCCAGTCACCTTCGGGCCAGAAGGCATGGAAGGCAAAGGCAAACATCACGTCATGGGCGATATCGGCCCCCTGCCCGTCCGAGACCCGCACCATCCCGACATCACGCCCCTCAGGAATGCGCGCGGCATCAAGGGCCGAGGCCACGCCGCCCTGCCAGTCCAGTGTCATACCTGCCTCGCTGATTGTGCCCTCCTGCGAAAGGCGCGACAAAGGCCATGCTTGCGTGCCCACACGCACCACACGCGCCAAAGGCTCGATGCCATGGGGTGGGTTTTCACCATTATAGAGGAAAGGCTGCGCCGAGCTGTCATAACCCACATAAGGGTTGCGCCCATAGGGGCGGTTGAAATCGGGCTGATCCATCACCAATCCGTCAGGGTTGCGAGTGCTAAAGCTTTCCCAGCTTTCCACCCATGAGACATGGATCACATCCAGATCAACGCCTGTCATCTCGCCAACAATACCTTGGCCAATGGCCTGCTGCCACCAGCTTTCGGTCTCGCGGTCATACATGATCATATCGGAATGGCGCAGCTTGCCCGACACCCCGAAACTCAGCACGCGGTCTTCGACACGGCGATCAAAGGTGATGGCTGAATTGCACAAGGGGCAGAAGGTAACGGCAATCGGCAGGCCTTCCACCTCGTCATTCACGATCTCATGCCATGTCAGGTAGCGCAAAGGATAGGCGCGCGCGGGGCCATCAAGTCTGACGGTGATCACGGGTTCATTGGGCGCGAGGCGGGTTTCATCACCCACTGCGATCATTTGGGGCGCATCCAGCGCAGGGATACCATCACGCGGCGGTCCGCCATCCATGACGGAGTCAAACTCAATCTCGCTTTGGGTGAAATCGGTATTCGGCCATTCGGCACGCCACAGGACCGGATCGGCCCAAACGGGTGCTGCAAGACAAATTGCAATAATCGCTGTGATGATGCGCATGGCGCCCTTCCCCCTTTTGACGTCATCTGACGCGCATAGGGTGACAGAGCTTTGGTCTTGCGCAAAGCCCCACTCACACGCTTGTGAGGGGGGCTGAGGCTTTGTTACTCGCTGGCGGCAGGCGCCGCAGGCTCTGGATCGCTGTCCAAGGCACGTACCTCGACCATGCGATCGGGCGCGCCGATCACAGCGCCATTGGGGCCACGGCCAAGCTTGATCGCATCCACCACATCCATGCCATCCACGACCTGCCCGACAATGGTATATTGCCCATTGAGATGCGGCGCGGGCGCAAACATGATGAAGAACTGGCTATTGGCCGAGTTCGGATTGTTGCTGCGCGCCATGCCAAGCACGCCACGCGCAAAATCGAGATCGGAGAATTCGGCAGGCAGATCGGGATATTCCGAGCCACCCCGCCCCGAATACCGCATATCCATGCCTTGACGGCCAAATTCCACATCGCCCGTCTGCGCCATGAAGCCTTCGATCACGCGGTGAAACACCACATCATTATAGGCCCCTTCCGAGGCGAGCGTGGTGATCCGCTCAACATGCTGGGGGGCCACATCCTCGAACAGGTCAATGATGATCGTGCCGCTGGCTTCACCTGCGACATCAATCTCAAGACCTGCTGCAAAAGCGGGCGCACCGAGCAGGGAAACCGCTAGACCAAGCGCGAGCTTACGCATCTGCGGCCACCTTCATGCTGATCATCTTGTCGGGGCTCGCAGGTGGCTCGCCACGGGTGATCGCATCAACATGCTCCATGCCCGAGATCACGCGGCCATAGACGGTGTATTGGCCATTGAGGAAATGGTTATCGCTGAAATTGATGAAGAACTGGCTGTTGGCCGAGTTCGGGTTGGAGGAACGTGCCGCGCCCAAAGTGCCACGGTCATGCGGCAATTTCGAGAATTCGGCAGGCAGGTCAGGCTTGTCCGAACCGCCCGTGCCCGCCATGCGGATATTGCCGCCATCATCCAGCTTGCCATGCTGCACATCACCCGTTTGCGCCATGAAGCCGTCGATCACACGGTGAAAGGCCACGCCGTCATAAGCGCCTTCGCGCGCCAATTCCTTCATGCGCGCTGCATGCTGGGGGGCCACATCGGCCAAGAGCTCGATCGTGACAGTGCCATCTTTCAATTCAATCAGGATGGTGTTTTCGGGATCTTTGATATCGGCCATCAGGCTCTCTCCTTATCTGCGATTTGGCGCGCACCCTAGTGCGGCGAAAGCGAAAGGAAAAGCGCAGATCAGCGCCCGTATTTCGCAACCAATGCGTCGCGCACCGCTGGCGGCACGAATGCCGAGACATCGCCGTTGAGCCGCGCGATCTCCTTGACCAGTTTCGAGGCGATGGCCTGACGCTCGGCCTCGGCCATCAAAAACACGGTCGTGATCTCGGAGTCGAGTTTACGGTTCATGCCAACCATTTGGAATTCATACTCAAAATCAGCAACCGCCCGCAGACCACGAATGATGATCGAGGCCCCCACATCGCGCGCGCAATCAATCAAAAGGTTCTCGAAAGGATGAACAGCGATCTCAACGCCTGTGGCCTCGGAGATGGTTTTCATCTCGGCCTCGACCATGGCCACACGTTCTTCAAGCGAGAACAGCGGGCCTTTGTCGCGGTTGATGGCAACGCCAATGACAAGGCGGTCCACCAGCTTGCAGGCGCGCTTGATGATATCGACATGGCCCAATGTAATTGGATCAAATGTGCCCGGATATAGACCTGTGCGCATGGATCTGACCTCCTCATCCCTTATCTGGGCTGCACGCAACATTATTGCGCGGCTGAACGCAAGAGGCTTTGATTAAGGGGCGTCCGTCAATGCCCCATAATCATCCCTTCAAGCGCATCCTTTTCCATCGCCAATTCGGCAAGGCGGCCCTTGACCACATCCCCGATCGAGATCAGCCCGATCATCTCGCCATTGCGGATCACGGGCATATGGCGGAAGCGGCCATCGGTCATGATCTGCAAAATCTCGAGCGCGGTCTGGTTCTCATCACAGGTGACGATCTTGGCGGTCATCAGCGCCTCGACGGGGTCAAGCATCGCCTCGACGCCGCGCTTGCCTGTTTCGCGCACGACATCGCGCTCGGACAAGACACCGTCAATGGATTTCCCATCGGGCGATACCATCACTGTGCCCACGCGATGCGCGCTCATCAATTCGACCGCTTCAAGAACCGTTTGGTCCTTTGTAACCGACAAAATGCCCTGATTGGCTTTGGTCTTGAGGATTTGTGAAACCAACATCAGATGTCCTCCCAAACATACTGGATGGCTCCAGCGTCGCGCGGGGCTTGGCCAGCTGTCAAGTCTGCAATGGAGAGCGGGCCCCGTCCGCCATGGCTTCGAGCCGCGCGACCTCGGCCTGCAACCCCGCCACCAAAGCATCGGCAAAGCGCGTCAAACGGTCCGAGCGCCGATCCGAGGCATGGCGCACCAGATAAAAGGCGCGCGTCAGGCTGAGGTCCTGCATCAGAACACGCGTCAATTCAGGGGCAAAGGGCAGCGCGAAATCATGCACGATGCCAATCCCCCCCTGCCGCAACATCTGCAATTGCACCGCAACAGAATTGGAGGCGCGCTGCACGCCCCCCTTGGCCAAGGCCCCTAAATAATCCAATTCCTTGTCGAAAATCATATCAGGGATATAGCCGATCACGGGGTGCTCGGGCGCATGATGCAGCGCCTCGGGCTGGGGCAGATCATGGCGCATCGCCAGATGCAGACGGTAATCGGTGATCTTTTGCACGCTGAGCCGCGTTGCATCAGGCGGGCTGACTGTGATGGCCATATCCGCCTCGCGCTTGGACAGGTTCACCACCCGCGGCAGGGCCAGAATCTGAACCTCAAGATCGGGATTATCGGCTTGGATCGCGGCGCAGACCTGCGGCAGCAGGTAATTCGCGCAGCCATCAGGCGCACCGATACGGATGATCCCCGACATCCCCTCCCCCACGCCCGAAACCGCCCCCGCCCCCGATGACAAAGCCATCTCGGCCCGCTCTGCCGGTTCAAACAGCCGCGCGCCCGCCTCTGTCAGCGCGTAGCCTTGCGGGGATTTCACGAACAGGACTTGGCCGAGCGCCTCCTCCAAGCGGGCCACGCGCCGCCCCACGGTCGCGGCATCCATCCGCAAAATCTTGCCCGCGCCCGTCAGGCTTTCACTGCGGGCCACCGCCAGAAATACCCGCGCATCATCCCAATTCCGCATACCATCCTCATTTTGCAAAAATGCAAATCTACTTTGACAACCTGCCCCTTTTACCTGCGCGTTTGCAAGACTATAAGACGCCTTATCAAGACACACTCTTTGGGAGGACACCCGATGAACGAGATCGGTCACTGGATTAACGGCAAACATGTCAAAGGCACGTCTGGCCGCATGGCAGATGTCTTCAACCCCGCAACAGGCGAAGTTCAAGCCAAGGTGGCGCTGGCCTCCAAGGAAGAAATGGACGCCGCTGTTGCAGATGCTGCAAAAGCGCAGATCGAATGGGGCAATACCAACCCGCAGCGCCGCGCCCGCGTGATGATGAAGCTGGTTGACCTGATGAACCGCGATATGGATAAGCTGGCCGAGGCGATCAGCCGCGAGCATGGCAAAACCATTCCCGATGCCAAAGGCGACGTTCAGCGTGGCCTTGAAGTCATCGAATTTTGCATCGGCGCACCGCATCTTTTGAAGGGCGAGTTCACCGATAGCGCCGGCCCCGGCATCGACATGTATTCCATGCGCCAGCCTTTGGGCGTTGTTGCGGGCATCACCCCTTTCAACTTCCCCGCGATGATCCCTTTGTGGAAACTGGGCCCCGCACTGGCCTGCGGCAATGCGATGATCATGAAGCCTTCCGAGCGCGACCCCTCCTGCCCGATGATGCTGGGTGAGTTGCTGCAAGAAGCAGGTCTGCCCGATGGCGTCTTCCAGGTTATCAATGGTGATAAAGACGCGGTGGATGCGATCCTTGATAATGACACCATTCAGGCCGTGGGCTTTGTCGGCTCCACCCCGATTGCGCAATATATCTACAGCCGCGCGACCGCGAATGGCAAACGCTGCCAGTGCTTTGGTGGTGCCAAGAACCATATGATCATCATGCCTGATGCCGATATGGACAAAGCCGCTGACGCGCTTGTGGGTGCGGGCTATGGTGCGGCGGGCGAACGCTGCATGGCGATCTCGGTCGCTGTTCCCGTTGGCGAGGAAACCGCCGACCGCCTGATCGAGAAGCTTGTCCCGCGCATCGAAGCGCTCAAGGTTGGCCCCTACACCTCGGGCGATGATGTGGATTACGGCCCTGTTGTCACGGCCGCTGCCAAAGCCAATATCGAGCGCCTCGTGCAAACAGGCGTTGATCAAGGTGCCGAGCTGGTCGTTGATGGGCGTGATTTCAACCTGCAAGGCTATGAAGACGGCTTCTTTGTGGGCCCGCATCTCTTTGACCGCGTGACACCCGATATGGATATCTACACGCAAGAGATCTTCGGACCTGTTCTGTCGACCGTGCGCGCAGGCTCCTATGAGGAGGCCATCGGCCTTGCGATGGACCATGAATATGGCAATGGCACCGCGATCTTCACCCGCGATGGCGACGCCGCGCGTGATTTCGCAAGCCGCATCAATATCGGCATGGTCGGCATCAATGTGCCCATCCCCGTGCCGCTGGCCTATCACACATTCGGTGGCTGGAAAAAATCGGGCTTTGGCGATCTCAACCAGCATGGTCCAGATTCCTTCCGTTTCTACACCCGCACCAAAACGGTCACTGCGCGCTGGCCCTCTGGCATCAAGGATGGCGGCGAGTTCAACTTCAAAGCGATGGATTGATCCTCTTTGCTTTAAAAATACTTTCAAAAGGGGCGGCCTTAGGGTTGCCCCTTTTTGTTTCCCGACAGGGTTTCACATGCCTTGCAAAACTTCTGAAACAGTCGGAAATTAAACACGCGTTCAATTAGAAGCGCGAGCGGGAGGAACTGGATCGTGGATTTCAACCTGAGCGAGGAACAAGAGGCCATTTTCGACATGGCGCGCGGCTTTGGGCAGGAGCATATCGCGCCCTTCGCGCGGGATTGGGAGAGCGCTGGCGAAATCCCCAAAACGCTCTGGCCGAAACTGGCCGAGCTTGGCTTTGGCGGGCTCTATGTCAGCGAGGAAGCTGGCGGATCGGGCTTGTCGCGACTGGATGCAACCCTTGTCTTTGAAGGCTTGTCGGAAAGCTGCGCCTCGGTCGCGGCTTTTCTGTCGATCCATAATATGTGCGCCAAAATGATCGAGAGCTTCGGCTCGGAGCCGCTCAAAGCCCGCTATCTGGATCGCGCCTTGGCAATGGAGACCTTCTTTGCCTATTGCCTGACCGAACCGGGATCGGGCTCGGATGCAGCCGCCCTCAAGACACGGGCCGAACGCAGCAATGAGGGCTATAAGCTCAATGGCACCAAGGCCTTCATCTCGGGCGGTGGCTATGCGGATGCCTATCTGGTGATGGTGCGCACGGGCGAGGATGGCCCCAAGGGCATTTCCTCGGTGATTGTCGAGGATGGCGCAGCAGGTCTGAGTTTCGGAGGTTTGGAAGACAAGATGGGCTGGCGCTCTCAGCCCACGCGACAGGTGCAATTTGATGATTGCGCCATTCCTTCTGAGGCGCTTTTGGGCGAGGAAGGCAAAGGGTTTTCCTATGCGATGACGGGCTTGGATGGGGGGCGGTTGAATATCGCGGCCTGCTCGCTTGGGGCGGCGCAAAACGCGCTGACGCAGACGCTGGCCTATATGGGCGAGCGCAAGGCCTTTGGGCAAAGCATCGATCAATTTCAGGCTTTGCAATTCCGCTTGGCCGATATGGAGATTGAGTTGCAAGCCGCGCGGGTGTTTTTGCGCCAAGCCGCCGCCAAGCTGGATGCGGGCGCGCCTGATGCCGCAAAGCATTGCGCCATGGCCAAGAAATTCGTGACCGAAGCAGGAAGCCGTGTGGCTGATCAATGTCTGCAATTGCATGGCGGCTATGGCTATCTGGCGGATTACGGGATTGAAAAGATCGTGCGGGATTTGCGGGTGCATCAGATCCTTGAGGGCACCAATGAGATCATGCGGATGATCACGGCGCGTCATATGCTGGCCGAGCGCGGCTGAGGTCAGGCGTTTTTTTCGTATTTTTGGAAAGATGAAACATCCATGAGCAGCGATATATCCATCCGGATCGAGGGCCATGCGGGACGGATTACTTTGACGCGGCCAGAGGCGTTGAATGCGCTGTCTTACAAGATGTGTCTGGCGATTGATGCCGCTTTGATTGACTGGGCCGATGATCTGAAAGTGAGGCTTTTGATCATTGATGCCGAGGGCGAGCGCGCCTTTTGTGCGGGCGGTGATATTGCCGAGATGTATGCCACAGGCCGTGCGGGGGATTTCGATTACGGGCGCAGGTTCTGGGCGGATGAATACCGCATGAATGCGCGGCTGTTCAATTTTCCAAAGCCCGTGATCAGCCTGATGCAGGGCTATACGATGGGGGGCGGTGTCGGGATTGGCTGTCATGGTTCGCATCGGGTGGTGTGTGAAAACAGTCAGATCGCCATGCCCGAAGTGGGGATCGGTTTGATCCCTGATGTGGGTGGCACGCTTGTGTTATCGCGCGCGCCTGGTCGGATGGGGGAGTATCTGGGCAGCACGGCGCGCAGGATGTCGGCGGCGGATGCAATCTATGCGGGGTTTGCGGATTTCTTCATCCCTCAGCAGCTCTGGCCCGATCTGATCCAAAACCTTTGTGACACTGGCGATTGGGAAGAGGTGGACCGCGCCGCCATCCCGCCCCTTCCAAGCGATCTGGAAGCTCTTCAAGCTGAGGTTGATGCCTGTTTTGGCGGCGAGAGTTTGCGCGATATCCTGAATGTGCTGGAGCATTCGGAAAGCAGCTTTGCGCAAGAGACATTGGTCATTCTGGCGCGCAACAGCCCGCTGGCCATGGGGGCCGCAATTGAGTTGGTTCATCGCGCGCGGATGCGCGACAGCATCGAACATGCTTTGGAACAGGAATACCGCTTCACCGCGCGCGCGATGGAGAAAGGGGATTTTCTGGAAGGCATTCGGGCCGCAATCATCGACAAGGACCGTCAACCCAAATGGAAGCATGACACCCCCAAAGAGGTGGGCGTGGCAGCCGTGGCGGCCATGCTGATGCCATTGGGCGCGGATGGTCTGACATTTTGAACAGGGAGGGAGAGCCCATGAAAATCGGATTTATCGGTCTTGGGAATATGGGAGCGCCAATGGCCGCCAATCTCGCGGCAGCGGGCCAAGAGGTGACAGGGTTTGACCTGAGCGCTGCCGCCCCTGATGGGGTGCGCATGGCCGGCAGTGCCGCGGATGCGGCGACGGATGCCGAGATTGTTCTGACGATGCTGCCCAATGGCGCGATCCTGCGTGCCGTGGCCGAGGAGATCATCCCCGCGATGAGCCAAGGTGCCGTGTTGATCGATAGCTCCACCGTTGAGGTAGAGGCCGCCCGCGCTGTGGCCACGCAGGCCCAAGCGGAGGGGTTGGAGTTTTTGGATGCGCCCGTCTCGGGCGGGGTTGGCGGGGCTGCTGCGGGGACATTGACCTTCATGGTTGGCGGCACCGAGGCAGGGTTTGCACAAGCCACACCCCTATTCGAGATCATGGGACAAAAGGCCGTGCTTTGCGGGGGGGCAGGCAATGGGCAGGCGGCCAAGATCTGCAATAACATGATCCTCGGGGTGACAATGATTGCCACTTGTGAGGCCTTTGCCCTGGCCGACAAGCTGGGGCTGTCGCGGCAATCCATGTTTGATGTTGTCTCGACCTCCTCGGGCTATAGCTGGTCGATGAATGCCTATTGCCCTGCCCCTGGTATTGGGCCGCAAAGCCCCTCGGATAATGATTTTAAACCGGGTTTCGCGGCTGAGTTGATGCTGAAGGATTTGCGTTTGAGCCAATCGGCTGCCGATGCGGCAGATGCCGATACGCCCATGGGGCAGATGGCCGCCGCGCTTTATGAGCGCTTTGTCGAGCTCGAAGACGGTTTGGGCAAGGATTTTTCGGCGATGTTGCCACGATTTGAGGGGCGCGGGCGCGCATAAAGCGCCTCAAGAGCCCCCCTTGACTCGCCAAAGGCGCATCATTTTTTGATGCGCCTTTTTCATTTAATTCAATGCCTTAACTCAAATTATGTAAAAAAGATTTACTTTTTTCACACCCCGCCTCTTGTGAGGGCGCGGTGCCTCCTTATATCAGTAAATGTAATTAACATTAACATACTGAAACGCAGCAAAAGGAGATCAAAATGACATCTGCACCCGCAGCACCAATCGCACAGCCGCAAAGCTGGTTTAGTCGCGCAGAAAGTTGGCTTGATGCCCGCGGCAAAGGCGCATGGATCGCGGCTATGGTCCTGTCCTTCATCTTTTTCTGGCCAATCGGCCTCGCCCTTCTGGCCTATATGATCTGGAGCAAACGCATGTTCAATTCATCTTGCACAATGAGCCGCAAAAGCCGTCATCAAAATTTCCGCAGCTCGGGCAATACGGCCTTTGATGCCTATAAGGCCGATACATTGCAGCGCTTGGAAGACGAGCAGCGCGCCTTTGAGGAATTCCTCGAGCGTCTGCGCGCCGCCAAGGACAAGTCGGAATTCGACCAGTTCATGGATGATGCCGCTGAAGCCCGCAAATCCGAGCGGGTCGCAAAAGAGGCGGATGCCGAGAGCTAAGCCGTCACCCTGCCAGCCAGGCCCCCTCCTCTCCCTTGGGTGTGGCTGGTTTCACGGGGTTGCGCCTGCCCCCTCCCCCAAGATTAAATGGCGCAACCTCGAAAAACACATTTTACAAATCGCAGGGACAGACCCATGTCTACGTCTATGAATTCAAGCCTTCCCGATCCCTATCACCAAGCTGCCTTTTATGAGGGCGTGACCATCAAGCGCCTCTTTGCATGGGTGATTGACGTGATCCTTGTGACAGTGGCGACCCTTTTGCTGGGGCTTTTGACCTTTGGCATTGCTTGGTTCCTCTGGCCGATTTTCTATATCGCTGTGACCTTTGCCTATCGTTGGTTCACCATCTCATCGCGGTCGGCCACATGGGGTATGCGGGTGATGAATATCGAGCTGCGCGGCCCCACGGGCATGCAGTTCTCCAGCGGGGAAGCCGCCCTTCACACCTTGGCTTTTCTGGTCAGTTCGGCATTTTTCCTGCCGCAAATCCTGTCCATGCTGATGATGATGTTTGGCGGGCGCGGGCAAGGCCTGCATGATCTTCTGATCGGCTCGGCGGCCATTAATCGTCCGCGCTGAGTGTCCCTGCGGGGGCGCTTTTGTGAAAAATCTGTTGCGAGAAAGGGGGAAGCTGTTGCAGGCTTCCTTTCGTAACAGTATCGAGATGTAATGCGTCATTCACTCCCGATAGCACCGCAATTCTATGTGACGGCCCCGCAAACCTGCCCCTATCTCGATGGTCGGCGGGAACGTAAACTTTTTACCGCCTTGCAGGGCGAACATGCGGGCCAGTTGAATGATGCGCTCTCCAAGCAAGGCTTCCGCCGCTCGCAGAATGTGCTCTACCGCCCCTCTTGTGCGGATTGCTCGGCCTGTATGTCCGCGCGGATCAGAGTGGCCGATTTCGCCCCCAGCCGCAGCCATAAGCGCATTCTCAAGCGCAATGCAGGGCTGACACGCAGTGCGCGATCCCCTTGGGCCACGGAGGAGCAATATAACCTTTTCCGCCGCTATCTTGATAACCGCCACGCCTCGGGTGGGATGGCGGATATGGATGTTTTCGAATTTGCCGCGATGATCGAGGAAACCCCTGTGCGCAGTCGGGTGATTGAGTATCGCGATGCCGCCAAGACGGAGGGAGGTTTGGCAGCCGTTTGCCTGACCGATGTGCTGGATGACGGGTTGAGCCTTGTCTATTCCTTCTATGATCCCGACATGCAAAAACAATCGCTTGGAACCTATGTGATCCTTGATCATGTGGAGGTCGCGCGCGAAGCGGGGCTGCCTTATGTCTATCTGGGTTATTGGGTGCCTGGATCAGACAAGATGGGCTATAAGGCGGGCTTTCCCGCATTGGAGGTTTTTGTGGGGGGCGAATGGACGCCGCTTGAGAACCCCGAGGAATATTCCAACCAGACCCATCCCCTTTCCGTGCAGCCGATTGCCGAGCAGGTGGCGCAAATCACCCTGCCCGACCGCATGGCCGAGCCGCAATCCCGCAAAGATTAGGCCCGTAAGGATTAGGCCCACAAGGAATAAGCTCTGACTTAAGTCAGATGTTCAAAGCAAAAGGGCGGCCAATTGGCCGCCCCTTTTCTTATCTGCATTCAAGCTGAGTGCCTTAGTTATTTGGCAGAAGATCCGGCACGAATGTCACGATCGACGGGAAGAGCCACAGAAGCAAGAGCCCCACCACCTGGATCAATACGAAAGGGATCACCCCGCGATAGATATGGCCTGTTGTCACCCCTGCAGGGGCCACACCGCGCAGATAGAACAGCGCAAAGCCGAAGGGCGGTGTCAGGAAGGAGGTCTGCAAATTGACCGCGATCATGATGGTCACCCATTTCGGGTCCAGCGTGCCGCCATAGATCACAGGCCCGACAATCGGGATCACGATATAGATGATCTCGAGGAAATCGAGCACGAAGCCAAGCACAAACAGGATCAGCATCACCAGCAGGAAGACGACCATTTCATTGTCGAAGGCCCGCAGGAATTGCTGGATGTAATGTTCACCCCCGAAGGAGATCAGTACGAGGTTCAAGATCTGCGAGCCGATCAGAATGGTGAAAACCATGCTTGTTACCTTCGCCGTCTCGCGCACCACTGGCGAAAGGACCGAGGTGCGGAACAGCACATAGCAGCCATAGAGCAAGCCGAAGAAGGCAAAGTGATAGGCAAATTGCGCCACGATATAGGCGATCCAATCCACGAGTGGCACATCCTCGCGCGTGATCCGCAGGTCGAAATTCACCCCGACAAGGATCATGATCACAATGGCAAAGCTGGCCCAGATGATGATCTTCGACAGGCCGTTTTCTTCCTTAAGCTTGCGATAAGCCGCCAACATGATCGCGCCCGCAGCACCAAGTGCAGCAGCAGGTGTCGGATTGGTGATACCACCAAGGATCGAGCCCAAGACCGCCACAATCAGGATCAGCGGTGGGAACACCACGCGCAACAGCTCGTTCTGGGCGCAGCGGATCATCGCCTCGCGGGTTCCGTAAAGCGCTATGAGCATTGGGATGGCCATAATCACGGTCGTGGTCCCCGCCGAGGTCGAGGGCCCGACGAACAGAATATCGGCCAAACAGACCAGCACCAAGCCAACGCCACCAATGATCAAAGGCATCGGGTTCGAGCTTGGAGAGACACCACGTGCAAGGATCAGGACCAGCCCCAGAAGCACCACGACAACAGCGATACCCGTGCCGATGGGGGCCACGTTATCCAAGGCCGTGGCGATGGCTGTGGCGCGTTCCTCATCGGTCAGCAGAACCACTTCGTCTGACACACCTGCCTCGGCTTGTGCCGCTGCGGTTGCCACAGATGCATCCCATGCCTCTTGGCCATGCAGATCAATCATCGCGCCCTGGCACTGCTCGGAGACATTGGTGCGCAGCTCTGAACGCTCTTCGCGTTCGGCATAATCGGACACGAAGACCGATTGCGACCCAACCAGCCCGACTTGCCCGCCGATCACAACCGCCGCGATCAGCGCCACCGGAGCGAACAGATACCATGTCAGGGCTTCATTGCGGGTGACCGCCTCACCAGTGCTGGCGCCGAATTGAACGGGCGGGGCCGAGCTTGGCCGCCAAAGCGCAAAGCCGAAGGCATAGGCGCCATAGAGGAAGGCCAAGAAAATACCGGGCAGAAGGGCCGCTTGGAACAAGGTGCCCACAGACAGAACGGCAGGCTCGCCCAGATAGGTCAGCGCATCGCTACATCCTGCAAGCTGCGCGCGTGTTTCCTGACCAGTTGCATAAAGATCGCCCACAAGCGTTCCCAGCAATACGATCACAATGGAGGGCGGAATGATCTGCCCCAAAGTGCCCGAAGCCGCGATCACACCTGTTGCCAGCTCGGGCGAGTAATTGTTGCGCAGCATTGTGGGCAGGGCCAGCAAGCCCATGGTTACAACCGTCGCGCCGACAATACCTGTCGAGGCCGCGAGGAACGCACCCACAAGAACGATCGAAACCGCCAGACCACCTGGAAGCGGGCCAAAGACGCGGGCCATTGTTGTCAACAAGTCCTCGGCAATCTTGGAGCGTTCCAGCGTGATACCCATCATCACGAACATGGACACCGCCAGCAAGGTCTCGATGGATTGTCCCGCAATCACACGCTCGTTCATACGGTTCACGATGAAGGACAGGTTGCGGTCCATCGCGGTTTGCCAGCCATCGGGGAATAGCGCTTCTTCGACCCTTGGCAGTTCGGGGTATCTGAAGACGGAAATCGAGTCTCGCGCGACGCCTTCGGCGATCAAGGCCCCGAACTCGGCCGAATTATAATCGATCGCTTGGTGGATCAGAATACCAGCGCTATCGAGTGCCGCGATAATCGTGAAGGAAATAACCCCTGCGCCGCCAATGGCAAAGGCCACTGGAAACCCTGTCATGATCCCCGAGAACAACGTGAGGAACACGATGATCAGACCAATTTCGACCCCATCCAAACCGAAAATCATAAGTGAAAGTCCCTTCTATGCGGCCTTCTTGCAGGGCCGACTTGCCTGATCTTGTTAGTGGATGGCTGCGGCAGCTTCTGCCGTTTCATCGCCCATTTTATCGCGGTCAAGGTATTTGCCTTCGCTTTCCTCGCCCTCCAGCCATTCCAGATAGGAGCGCCAGAAAAAGGTGATCGCTTGCAAAAACACCAAGATGCAGAAGGTAACGATCAGAATTTTGAAGAGGAAATACCCGTTAAAGCCATTCGGGCTGAAGCCGATGGTTTCCACATTCCAGCGCATAACGCGGGATTGCATCAACATACGGTCCAGCTGGCCTGTCGCGGAAGGGCCCGGCAGCACCAGATGGCGCCACATGAAGAACCACGCATACATGTAAGTAAGAACGATGGCAGGCACCATGAAGACGATGGAGAAGACCATATCCATCATCCGCTTGGTGCGGAATTTCACTGCGGAATAAACAAGGTCCACGCGCACATGGCCACCCTGCACAAAGGTATAGCTGACGCAAAGGCACACAACCATCGCGTTATAAAGCTTCAACTCTTCGCCAAACCAGCTCAGGTCTTGGACAAAGGCTGTCCCCAAAGGCCCGATCTCGATCTGGGCCACGCGAAAGATACGCTGGAGGAACACGATCATAACCTGCTGCAGGACCATCAAAAGCCCCGCCCATGCCGCGATACGGCCAACCCCATTGGCCAGCGCTTCGAGGACACGCACACACCACCACAGGATCTCGCGCTTCCAGGCCATGCCGAGCGCGGTGATCACAAGGAATATTGTGGTGACAACAAAGAAAAATTCAGTAGAGGCGCCGTAATAGATGAAGCGCACCAAGGCCTCTCGGTCCCCCCAGTTCAACCACGCAGCCGGATTGGCGATGGCAAGAAACAGGTGGTACGGGGCAAGCGCGAAATTCGTCAGTAGCCAGAGAATAGCATCAAGCATGCGGCGATCCCTTAGACAACGGCACTCCTGTGCAGGCGATCACCTTAGCACAAAGTCGGTTGATAAATAGAGTGCCCCGCCCATGGCGCAAATGGCATGGGCGGGACGGTGTAGTTCAGCTTGGTTTAGCCCGCGTTAACGCGGTTACGCTGACGCATGTACTCGCCATCGGCGATCTCATACCAGCCGGCCGATTCCGCTTGGCTTGCGAAGTAGCTTTCTGCGATGTTTGCGTAGATTTCATCGCTCATGTTTTCTTCGCGTACTTCTGCAGCGGCTGCACCGAATGCATCCCAAACGTCTTCTGGGAACTGGCGAACCTGCGTACCACCCGCTTCGAGACGGGCCAGTGCGGCACCGTTTTCAGCAAGCGACAAGGCAGTGTTTTCTGCGTGTGCGGCTTGGCACGCCACTTCACAGATACGCTGCTGTGCAGGTGTCAGCGATTCCCAGATCTCGAGGTTGAAGCTCAAGCACAAGGCAGAGCCTGGCTCGTGGAAACCAGCGGCATAGTAAGTGTTGGTAACTTCCTGGAAGCCCATGCGCTCATCCGCGTAAGGACCGATCCACTCCGCACCGTCGATCTGACCAGAGGACAGCGCCTGGTAGATTTCGCCACCTGGGATGTTCTGAACCGATGCGCCGAGGCGACCGAGAACCTGACCACCCTGGCCTGGCATACGGAAACGAAGACCCTGAAGATCGTCGACCGAGTTGATCTCTTTGTTGAACCAGCCGCCGGGCTGCATCGCTGTCATGCCGCACATGATGGGCTTGAGGTTGAAGAGCGACGACAGCTCGTCGTGAAGCGCCTGACCACCACGCTGGTAGTACCAGTTCGCCATTTCCTGCGCCGTCATGCCGAAAGGCACAGAGGTGAAGAATGCGAAAGCTGGGTGCTGGTTCAAGAAGTAGTATTCTGCCGAGTGATACACATCGGCCTGACCTGCAGATACAGCGTCAAACACTTCGAACGCGCCAACGAGCGAACCCGCTGAGTTCTTGTTGAAGGTCAACTGACCATCAGTCATTGCAGCGATATAATCGATCGCTGTCTGTGCCGCGTCATCAAAAATGGCAAAGCCGTCAGGAACAGACGTTACCAGAGTCAGTGTACGGTTGCCCTGCGCATAAAGTGGCGCTGCGAGCGTAGTGGATGCTGCAGCGGCACCGCCGACTGCAGATGTTCTCAAGAAAGAACGACGATCCATAAGGTATCCTCCCCTTTGGAATCCTACCGTCCCCTCCGGACAGCGGATTTTCGTTTCTAGGTTCGGCCACGTTAGCGAAGCAGACGCTGGCCGCAAACGGTTTTTCGCAGTTTTTGCCATTTTTTGTAAAACTTTTTTACCAATCTGGCCAAAACGGGCGTCAAACGGTGAAATTGCTTAGCGAATGGCCAGATGCCTAGTGCGCAGGCACCCGCAATAGACCACGACTGTGCAGAAATGGCGGAGCACCCCCAAAAGCAGCCCCCCTTTGCAGAATCACCCACGGCAACAAATGACACCCCAGAAACCAAAAATCGTTTCATTATTGCGCAAAAAATGCGCCTCACGACATATTATTCACGGTTTTGGCTGTTGACGCCCCTGTTTGCCGCTCATAATGTCCCACCGAATACGCAAAGGAGCTTCGGGTTTTATGTCCGGTATTCTTGTTCTAGTGAGGAATTCGCGCATGGGTCGGTGACGACAACCCTAGGTTACCCCATGCGCCCTCGGAAAACTCCGGGGGCTTTTTTGTATCAACGACCGATAAAAGACGCATAGACGAGATAAGGAACACAGCGATGACACGTCAGATGACCGGCGCAAAGATGGTGGTTGAGGCTCTGATCGAACAGGGCGTCGACACGGTATTCGGCTATCCCGGCGGTGCTGTACTACCGATCTATGACGAGATTTTCCAACAAAACCATATCGAACACATCCTCGTGCGCCATGAACAAGGTGCTGTGCATGCCGCCGAAGGCTATGCGCGCGCCACGGGCAAGCCCGGCGTTGTTCTTGTAACCTCGGGGCCAGGCGCCACTAATGCCGTGACAGGCCTGACCGATGCCTTGATGGATTCAATCCCGATTGTGGTTCTGACAGGTCAGGTGCCCACATTCATGATCGGCTCGGATGCGTTTCAAGAGGCCGATACCGTTGGCATCACCCGCCCCTGCACCAAGATGAACTGGCTGGTCAAAGAGACAGATCACCTCGCCTCGACCATCCATGAGGCGTTCCACATCTCCACCAAGGGCCGCCCTGGCCCAGTTTTGGTGGATATTCCGAAGGATGTTCAATTCGCCACGGGCGACTATGTTGAAAAGCCCCGTGCGAAAACCGACCATTACCAACCACGCATCAAAGGCGATGTCGAGACAATCACCGCGCTGGTGGAGGCCATCGAGCAGGCCGAGCGCCCCGTTTTCTACACGGGCGGCGGTGTGATCAATTCAGGCCCAGCCGCCAGCGGACTGCTGCGCGAATTGGTTGATCAAACGGGTTTTCCAATCACCTCGACGCTGATGGGGCTTGGGGCTTATCCTGCCTCGGGTGAGAAATGGCTCGGCATGTTGGGGATGCATGGTCTTTATGAGGCCAATCTCGCGATGCATGGCTGTGATCTGATGATCAATATCGGCGCACGTTTCGATGACCGTATCACAGGCCGGATTGCCGATTTCAGCCCGAACTCGCTCAAAGCGCATGTCGATATCGACCCTTCCTCGATCAATAAGGTGATCCATGCCGATTTCCCGATCATCGGGGATGTGGGCCATGTGTTGGAAGATATCCTGCGCATCTGGAAGGCACGCGGCAGCAAGACCAACAAAGGTGCCGTGAAAAATTGGTGGAGCCAGATTGCCGATTGGCGCGCGATCAACTGCCTTGGCTTCAAAAATTCGGAAAAGACCATCAAACCGCAATATGCCCTGCAGCGCCTTGAGGCCCTGACCAAAGGCTATGACCGCTATATCACCACCGAGGTGGGCCAGCACCAGATGTGGGCCGCGCAATATCTGGGGTTTGAGGATCCGAACCGCTGGATGACATCGGGCGGTCTGGGCACCATGGGCTATGGCACGCCTGCATCGATTGGCGTGCAGGTTGCCCATCGCGATGCCTTGGTGATCAATGTCGCGGGCGAGGCCTCGTGGTTGATGAACATGCAGGAAATGGGCACCGCCGTTCAATACCGCCTGCCCGTCAAACAATTCATCATGAATAACGAGCGTCTCGGCATGGTGCGGCAATGGCAGGAATTGCTCCATGGCGAGCGCTATTCCCATAGCTGGTCCGAGGCCCTTCCCGATTTCGTGAAACTGGCCGAGGCCTTCGGCTGCAAGGGGATCAAATGCGACAACCCCGATGATCTGGATGAGGCGATCAAGGAAATGCTGGCCTATGACGGGCCTGTAATCTTCGATTGTCTGGTGGAAAAGCACGAGAACTGCTTCCCGATGATCCCCTCGGGCAAGGCGCATAACGAAATGCTTCTGGGCGAGGCCGACACCCAAGGCGTCATCGACGCCAAAGGCAGTGTTCTGGTCTGATTGGCCGCAAAAAGATAAAGGAAAAGGACGACATCATGTCCCCTCTAAAAATCGACAAAGGCTCTTCGAGCCATTCCGCCTACGACCTGCGCAGCCATATGTCCGACGCGATCGAGACCCATACCCTGGCGGTATTGGTCCAAAACGAGGCAGGTGTGCTGGCGCGTGTGATCGGGCTGTTCTCGGGGCGCGGCTATAATATCGAAAGCCTCACGGTGGCCGAGGTGGACCATCAGGGCCACCGCTCGCGCATCACGATTGTTACATCGGGCACACCGCAGGTGATCCACCAGATCAAGATGCAGCTGGACCGTATGGTGCCAGTGCATGAGGTGCATGACCTGACAGTGGAAGGCCCCCATGTCAGCCGCGAATTGGCGTTGTTCAAGGTGCAAGGCAAGGGCGATCACCGCGTTGAGGCCCTGCGCACGGCCGAGATTTTCCGCGCCAATGTGGTGGATTCGACCTTGGAAAGCTTTGTCTTCGAGATCACGGGCACCCCTGAAAAGATTGAAGCCTTTGCCGATCTGATGCGCCCGCTTGGCCTTTTGGAAGTGGCGCGCACAGGCGTGGCCGCCATTTCCCGCGGCACCTGATTTCACACCAAACAAGGACGGCGCGACAGCGGGATGCCTGTCGCGCCGCCCCCATGCGGGGTTGATCACTGGGGATCGGAACTCGGGATCAAACCGCGCAAAAGCGGCTCCGCCCTCAGGTTGCGGGTAGCATGCCGCTATCTTGGGCCGCGGCCAGCTCGGCTTCGTCCAACGCGCCTGAGCCATCCACATCCATCGCTGCGAACTCCTCGCCCGTCACTTCGGGCAGGATCACGAGAAGCTCGGTATAGGACACAAGGCCATCGCCATCACTGTCCATGGCCATGCCCTGCCCCATTGCATAACTGGCAACCACGGCCCCCATCAGGGTTGCGAGGCTGGCAAGTGCGATAGGGGTTACACGGCGATTGCCCTGCGGACGCGATGTAAAGCTGATCGTCATAGGTCTTTCTCCTTGATTGGTCGTGAAAAGCGTCGGGTCGTTTGTGACGCTCACTTGGTAAGAGGCGGCACGCCTGTGCTTTCGTCCACGCCACGGGGCGGAGCGCGCGCGCTCAGCAAGGCTTGGCCAAAAGGTGCGGGATCGAGCGGCGAAACAACGCCTGTGCAAACTGCATGTCCGCACCCACGCGATCGCTTGCCGATGCACCCCAGCGATCTGCGCAAGCCAACGCCCAAGCGGCCATGCCACCCCACGCGCGATTGAAGCAGGCCCCGCGCGGGCCGAGGCTGTGGGCAACACGCAATCCAAGGATCGGACCTCATGGAGCAGTTCTCAGGCCAAGGCCCTGATCGCGCAGGCGATCTGGCCGCGCTTCTTCCCGAATTGACACGCGCGGCACGCCGCATGGCGCGCGCGGGTGTTGAACCCGATGATCTGGTGCAGGAAACAGCCCTGATGCTGTGGCGGCGGCTGGAAGACAGCGCCAAACCCGATGTCGACAACCCCCGCGCCTATGCTCATGCCATTTTGCGCAAAGCCGCCTTCAAAACCCGCTCGATGCGCGAGGAAACAGTGACCGAGGACATGCCCGAGGCCTCATGCGCCCCCATCGGCGAGACCCGCCTGATTTTCGCCAGCGCCATGAGCGCGCTTGATGCCCTCCCGCCCGAGCAGGCGCAAATCCTGCGGATGCGAGGCATCGAGGGCAAGAATTACACCGAAATCGCCGCCTTGACAGGGTTGCCGCTTGGCACTGTGACCTCCCGATTGTCACGCGGGCGGGCGGCACTTTGTGCAAGGTTTGATCTGCCCCCCGATACACCCGTCACCCATCTTCTGGGGCTCTGACCTCTGCCTGCCCAAACGCGACATCAAATGGTCGTTTGCAGGTCAGACGGCGGGCGGGCACAAGCGCGACCCTAGCGCACCAAGATAGCGCGCGGGGAGGCTCGGGAATGCCTGACGATATTCGTTCCACTTATCTGGCCGATGTTCAGGCCCCGATCACCCATGCGCGCGGCCTGCCCAACAGCCATTACACCGATCCCGACACCATCGCGCGCGAAAACAATGCGGTGTTGGAGACCACATGGACCGCCTTGGCCGTTGGCGCGGATGTGCCCGAAAATGGTGATGCCAAACCGCTGGACTTCTTGGGCCAGCCGCTGCTGTTGCTGCGCGATGACCAAGGCGTGGTGCGGGTGTTTTTCAATATCTGCCGCCATCGCGGGATGATTTTGGTCGAGGCACCCCGCAAGATCGAAGGCGCGATCCGCTGCCCCTATCATTCATGGTGCTATGCCAAAACGGGCCGCTTGGTGGCCACGCCCCATGTCGGTGGCGCGGGGCAGAACCAGCATGAAGGCATTGACCGCGCCACGCTTGGCTTGGTGGAGGTGCGCAGCCATATCTGGATGGATGTGGTCTTCATCAACCTCTCGGGCGATGCAGCCCCTTTTGAGGAGGTGCATAGCGATGTGCTGGCCCGCTGGCGCGAGTTCGACAAACCGCTTTATCATGGCGGCGATGACAGCCGCTTTACCCTTGAGGTGCAGACCAATTGGAAACTGGCGGTCGAGAATTATTGCGAAAGCTACCATCTGCCTTGGGTCCATCCTGGCCTGAACAGCTATTCCCGCTTGGAAGATCATTACCATATCGAGGCGCAGGGCAGGTATTCGGGGCAAGGCAGCTATGTCTATCGCCAACTGACAAGCGAAGATGGCCAGCGCCTGCCCGATTTCGAAGGCCTATCCGAGTTCTGGGAGACGGGCGCGGAATATATCACGCTCTACCCCAATCTGCTGCTTGGCGTGCATCGTGACCATAGTTTCGCGATTATTCTGGAGCCTGTCTCGAACACGCAAACGCGCGAGCATGTGCATATCTACTACGCCGCGCCCCAGACCGACCCCGATCTGCGCGCGCGCAATGCCAAACAATGGAAAGATGTCTTTGAAGAAGATATTTTCGTGGTTGAGGGCATGATGCGCGGGCGGCGGGCCTCGGGCTTTGATGGGGGGCGCTTTGCCCCCGCGATGGACGGCCCCACGCATTTGTTCCACGCTTGGGTGGCAGGCCGGATGGAGGCCCTTGGCGAAGATGGATAAATCCGCGCTGGATGCAGGCCTGCTTGCCGCGCATGAACGCGGGGATCATGCCGAATTGGTGCGGCTCTACCTCAAGGCGTCACAAGGCGCGCAAGATGATGCCGCATCGGCCTTTTACCTGACCCATGCCTATGTTTTCGCTTTGGAAGCAGGGCTTGCGGAGGCCGCGGATATTCGCGCGCAACTGGTCGCCTACGGGGCCGAACCTGATCCGTGATCACGCACCGCCCAAGATGATGCGGACGTAATTCTGCGTTTCCTCATAGGGCGGGATGCCATCATGGCGCTGCACCGCCTCGGGCCCTGCGTTATAAGCCGCCAAGGCCAGACGCCATGACCCGAAGGTGCGATATTGCGCGGCCAGATAGCGCGCGCCGCCTTCAAGGTTCTGCATCGGATCGCGCGGATTGACCCCCAACATGGCAGCCGTTCCCGGCATCAACTGCGCCAACCCGATCGCGCCTGCATGGCTGACAGCATTGGGGTTCCACGCCGATTCCTGTGTGACAAGGCGCAGGAACAAATCCTCGGGCACCCCATGCCTGCGGGCCGCCGCACGCGCCACTTCAAGATAGGGCCCATCATATGCGCCGCGATAGCTGGGAAGATTGCTGCCGCTCGGGTCGTAATTCGGGGTCAGGCGGATGGAATTGGCGTATTGCGATGCGCCGCGGCTATCCAAAAGCCGTGTGGCCGAGGAAAACCGTTCCAGACGATCGGCGAAAACAGGCGCCGATATCAGCGCCGACAGGAGGAAACACCCCAAACTCACGGCAAGGCTGCGGCGAAAGAAAACACGCGAAAGCAGGGGTTTCAAACGGGTGACCTCGAAAAATCCACTCAATATGACGCGCAATATAGGGGTTTTGCACCCAAGCGCCAGCGTTTCACGGCACAGCTTGCCCATAGTTTCGCGAGGATTGTGGTTTCATTAACCAATTTCAGATGGTCTAACATCTGTCCAAGAATTGAGATTCGCATCAAGCGATAGACCCCGGGGAGTAGACATGGCCGGTTCGGTAAATAAGGTAATCATCATAGGTAATCTGGGCCGCGACCCTGAGGTGCGCAGCTTTCAGAATGGTGGCAAGGTATGCAACCTGCGCATCGCCACCTCCGAGACTTGGAAGGACCGCACCACGGGCGAGCGTAAAGAGCGCACCGAGTGGCATAGCGTGGCGATCTTCTCGGAACCGCTTGCCCGCGTTGCCGAGCAATATCTGCGCAAAGGCTCCAAGGTCTATATTGAGGGCCAGCTTGAAACCCGCAAATGGCAGGATCAAAGCGGCGCGGATCGTTACAGCACCGAAGTTGTGCTGCGCCCCTATAACAGCACCCTGACCATGCTGGATGGTCGCGGCGAAAATGGCGGCAGCGGCGGTGGCGGCGGTTATGGTGGCGGCGGTGGCGGTTATGGCGATGATCGCGGCGGTGGCTACCCTGATGATCGTGGCGGACCATCCGGCCCCGCCGGTGGCGCAGGCGGCCCCGGTGGAAATGACATGGATGATGAAATCCCCTTCTGAGACCATTCATCGGCATCCTGCAAAAGCGGGGTGCCGTTTACCTTTTTGGCATCCAAAGAACCAAGAAATGACCAAAGGGCATTGCGGCCCTTTCACGATGGGGTGGCACGGCAATGGGTCCGATCAATCCGAATATTCACGGCACCTTCCCCCCTCCTGTGATGGAGGCGCGGCGCTGGATTGAGGGCAAGAGCTTTCCCGAGGATCGCCCGCTGATCGCGCTGAGCCAAGCCGCCCCCGTCGATCCCCCGCCAGACGCCTTGGCTCGCGCCATGGCCGATGCGCTGGTCTCCAGCCCTGAAAGCCATCTCTACGGCCCCGTGCTTGGCCTGCCCGCCCTGCGCGAGGAATTGGCCACCCAATGGAGCGCCTCGTATAAAGGCGATATCTCGCCCGAGCAGGTCGCTGTCACCGCAGGCTGCAATCAGGCCTTCACTGCCGTGATGTCCACCCTTGCAGGGCCGGGTGATGCGGTGATCCTGCCCGTGCCTTATTATTTCAACCATAAGATGTGGCTGGATATGGCGGGCGTCGAAAGCCGCTATCTCAAGACAGATGACAGCTTGCTGCCCGATGTCGAAGCCTGCGCCGCTTTGATTGATGACAGCGTCAAGGCGATCATCCTGATCTCGCCCAATAACCCGTGCGGCGTTGAATATCCGCCCGCGCTGATCCGCGCCTTTTACGATTTGGCCAAGGCCAGAAATATCGCGCTGATCGTGGATGAGACCTATCGCGATTTCCATTCCAGCGATGCACCCCCCCATGATCTGTTCCATGATGCCGATTGGGACGAGACTTTCATACATCTTTATTCCTTCTCAAAGGCTTACCGCCTGACGGGGCATCGTGTGGGGGCTGTCATGGCCTCGCGCATGCGGCTTTTCGAGGTGGAGAAATTTCTTGATACGGTCTCGATTTGCCCGCCCCAGATCGGCCAGATCGGCGCGCTTTGGGGGATGCAGAATTTGGGCGATTGGCTGGCAGGCGAGCGTCTTGAAATCCTTGCGCGCCGCGATGCCGTGATCGCCAATTTCCAACGCCTGCCCGATTGGCAGGTTCTGGGCTGCGGGGCCTATTTCGCCTATGTCCGCCACCCGTTTGATCTGCCTTCGGATGAGGTCGCCAAACGCTTGGTGGATGAGGCCAGCCTGCTGGTTTTGCCCGGTACGATGTTTGGCCCCTTGCGCGCGGATGGCGGTGATGGACAGGCCGAAGCTACCCTTCGGATCGCCTTTGCCAATGCCGATGCCAGTGGAATTGCCGAGATGGTTTCGCGGCTGGAGCATATCACACTCTAGCGCGGCCCTTGCCCCCCCAGCCTTGAGCGCGTAAATCGCTCTGAACTGCGGCAAGAACCGCATCAAAATTACTCGGAGACTGCAGGACATGGCCAAAAGCGTCGGTAAGAAAGCCTCGAATTTCTTTGTCTGGATTATCATGGGCTTGCTCTTGGTGGCCCTTGCCGGATTTGGCATTGGCGGCTTTAGCGGCGGCGCAAGCCGATTGGGCTCGGTCGGCGATGTCGAAATCTCCGCGCGCGATTATGCCAATGCGCTGCAAGCCGAAATCCGCGCCCGCCAGAGCGAGAGCGGCACCCCCGTCAATCTGGCCGATCTGCGCGCCAATAATCTTGACGCGGCCGTCCGCCAAAGCCTGTTTGCCCGCGCCGCATTGGAAAACGAGGCCCGTAATATGGGCCTGTCCGTGGGCGATGAAGAAGTCGCGAACCAAATTCTTGAAACCCCCAACTTCCAGCTTGTGGATGGCAATTTTGACCGTCAGGCCTATGAATTCTACCTCAGCCAGCTTGGTCTGGATGCGGGCGAGTTCGAGGAAGATGTCCGCCAAGACGCCAGCCGCTCGATCCTGCAATTTGCTGTGGTTGGCGGCATCACAGCCCCTGCGGTCTATGCCGAAACCGTTCTCGCCTATCAGGGCGAAACCCGCGATTTCTCGATCCTTGAAGTGACGGAGGGCGATCTGCCCACACCTGTGGCCGATGCCGATGACGCCACCTTGCAGGCCCATTTTGATGAGAACGCACAGCGCTTCACCCGCTCCGAGCAGCGCCGCATCACCTATGCGTGGGTCACGCCCTCGGCGATCATGGATGATATGGAAATCTCGGAAGACGCTTTGCGCACGCTCTATGAACAGCGGGCTGAGATCTACAACCAGCCCGAGCGTCGCCTGTTGGAACGCTTGGTCTTCCCCTCCACCGATGAGGCGCAGACCGCCTTTGATGCGATTGAAGCAGGCGAGACTGATTTCGACCAACTGGTGGAAGATCGCGGCCTGACCCTGACGGATGTGGATATGGGTGATGTACAGCGCGACGATCTCAGCGAAGCGGCCGCGCAGATTATCTTTGCCGATACAGATAGCGAAATCATCGGCCCTGTGGAATCGGCCTTCGGGCCAGCGCTGTTCCGCATCAACGCGGTTCTGGATGCGCAAACCACCAGCTTTGAAGAGGCCGAGATCGATCTGCGTGCCGAATTGGCCGTCGAGGCTGCGCGCCGCACCATTCTTGATCTGCGCGAGGCCGTCGATGACCTTCTCGCCTCGGGCGCGACCGTGGAAGAAGTGGCTGACGAAACCCTTCTGGAATTGGGCGAGATCGAATTCAGCCCTGCATCCGAGGACGGCATCGCGGGCTATGATAATTTCCGCGACGCAGCCTTTGCCGCACAGGAAGGCGATTTCCCCGAAGTGTTGGACCTGTCGGATGGCGGCCTGTTTACGCTGCGCCTTGACGAGATCGTGCCCCCCGCCCTGCCCCCCTTCGATGAGGTGCGCGACGAGGTTCTGGCCGATTGGCGCTTGGGCGCTGTGCGCGCAGCGCTGGCTGACTATGCCAATACCCTTGTCGAGGATCTGGTGACAGGCGCACAGCTTGAGGATTTGGGCAGCCTCGCCCAAGAGGTTCAGATCCGCCGTCAGGATTTCATCCCCGATACGCCCCCGACCTTGGTGGCGCAGGTTTTCTTGCTGGACAGCACTGGCGACACTGTTGTCGTGCCTGCCTCGGAAGCGGCCTATATCGCGCGGCTTGATCGTATCAATGCTGCCAATCGCGCCGAGCCTGATACCGAATTGCTGCTCGAGATTGTGACCGCACAAATCGCGCAATCGCTGGCAGGTGACATGTTCGAGAGCTTCGGTCAGGCCATGCAGGCCGATGCGGGGATCAGTTTCAACCAATCCGTGGTCAATCAGGTCCACGCCAGTTTCCCCTGATCCGATGGCCATGATCCCGACATATGAGGCGTTCGAGAAAAACTGGAACACAGGCAAAAATCAGGTGGTCTATACCCGCCTTGCGGCTGATCTCGACACGCCTGTCTCGGTGATGCTGAAGCTGGCCGATGCAGGGCGCGACAGCTTTATTCTGGAATCGGTGACAGGCGGTGAAGTGCGCGGGCGCTATTCGATCATCGGCCTCAAGCCCGATCTGATCTGGGAATGCAACGGCACCCAAAGCCGCATCAACCGCGCCGCGCGCTATGATCGCGAGAGCTTCCAAACCTGCGATCATCCCCCGCTTGAGACGGTGCGCGCCATTCTTGCAGAAAGCGCCATTGATCTGCCCGCCGATCTGCCAGCCGCAAGTGCGGGCCTGTTCGGCTATCTCGGCTATGACATGATCCGTCTGGTCGAGCATCTGCCCGATATCAACCCCGACACGCTTGGCCTGCCCGATGCGGTGCTGATGCGCCCCTCGGTGATTGCAGTGCTCGATGGTGTGAAGGGCGAGGTCACGATTGTCTCTCCTGCTTGGGTCTCCTCGGGGCTGTCGGCGCGCGCGGCCTATGCCCAAGCCGCCGAGCGGGTCTCGGATGCGCTGCGCGATCTGGAACGCGCGCCCACAACCGCCAGCCGCGAGATGGGCGAAGTGCATCAAAAAGGCGAACCCGTGTCGAATTTCACGCGGGAGGGCTATAAGGCCGCCGTCGAGACCGCCAAGGAATATATCCGCGCGGGCGATATTTTTCAGGTCGTCCCCTCGCAGCGCTGGACGCAGGACTTCCCCGAGCCGCCCTTTGCGCTTTACCGCGCCTTACGGCGCACCAACCCATCGCCTTTCATGTTTTTCTTCAATTTCGACGGTTTCCAAGTCGTGGGTGCCAGCCCCGAGATTTTGGTGCGCGCTTTTGAGGGCGAGATCACAATCCGCCCGATTGCGGGCACCCGCCCCCGCGGTGCGTCACCTGAAGAAGACCGCGCCTTGGAGGAGGACCTCCTTGCGGATCAAAAAGAACTGGCCGAGCATCTGATGCTGCTGGATCTGGGCCGCAATGATGTTGGGCGCGTCGCCAAGATCGGCACTGTGCGCCCGACCGAGGAATTCATTGTCGAGCGCTACAGCCATGTGATGCATATCGTCTCGAATGTGGTGGGCGAGCTATCCGACGAGCATGACGCGCTATCGGCCCTTTTGGCGGGACTTCCCGCAGGAACGGTTTCAGGCGCCCCTAAGGTTCGCGCGATGGAAATCATCGATGAATTGGAGCCCGAAAAGCGCGGCGTCTATGGCGGCGGCGTTGGCTATTTCAGCGCGGGCGGCGATATGGATATGTGCATCGCGCTGCGCACGGCCGTGATCAAGGATGGCAAGCTTTATATCCAAGCAGGCGGCGGCGTGGTCTATGACAGCGACCCCGAGGCCGAATTCATGGAAACCGTGAACAAATCCCGCGCCATCAAAAAAGCCGCCGAGGATGCAGGGCTGTTTAGCGGATCTGGCAATAGCTGAAACGGTCGTTATTCTTCCCGCAGCAACACAGCCGAGAGAGGCGCAAGCGCCACGCTTTCGGAGCGTGAACCCAGCGCCCATGAATAAAGCGCCGTGACCGTTTCCGAATAGGTGTGCCCCAAGACAATCACCGAGCCTTCTTGCGCTGCGGCAAAGGCCGCGCGATCCAGAAAACGGCTGATCACTGTGGCGCGTTCCCGTTCGTCATCCAACTCGCGGAAAAGCGTGGCGGCAGGCACCTCTTCGCGCGTGGCGCTGGCCTCGGCTGCGTTCAAGCCTTGCGGGAAGGCCACCAAACCATGCCCGCTTTCGCCGATTGCGGCCACAACCGCATCCAGCACCGCGCGGTCGCCTTGAATGCGCCCATCAACCGTGTCGAGAATGGCCACCGTTTCAGGCAGTGTTTCCTCGGCTGAGGTCAGCGCGACCTCGACATCCGAGGCTTCCGCGCCTTCGGGGAAAATCGTGGCCAGAAGCGCAAGCTCGAACCCTGCCTCGCGGTAGAGGGCGGCAACCTCAGCCGCATCCTCGCGCATCGGGTCGATGGCGATGGTCACAGGCAGACCAAGGCTGATCACCGAGGCGCGGTCCAACTCCTCCTCGGGATCGTCGATCAAGATGACCGACATCAGCGGACGGGTCTCGGTTGGATCAAAGCTGGCGGCATAAGCTTCGATCGCCCGCGATAAGTCGGGTGCGGCTGGCATGGCTGTGTCTGGCTCAGGCGTCGCGGCAGGCTCGGCATCCTGTTCAGGCGGCTCGGGCGCGACCAATGAATTGCCCGAGGGCTGCGCTGTGACGCTTGGCAAAACAGGGGCGACAGGCTCGGCCATAGCCATCTCCTGCGTGTCGTCTTCCTGTGGCCTGACGCGCGCAGGAGGGGCAATGCTTATTGCCTCTTCTGAGGCGGCGGGATTAGGAGCGGCAGCGGTTTGTGTGCCAGTGGCAGGCTCAGCCCCAAGGGCTGGGGGTGGCGGCGCGACACCCGCGATGGCAGGCGCTGGCGCGGATGTATCGGCCCCTTCGGAGGGTTGCGCAGGTGTCAGATCTGAGCCGCCGCCCAAAGCGGGGGGTGGCGGCGCAGGCTGCGCGATGGAGGGGGCGAGCGGCGCGGAGGTGTCTTCTTCGACAGTTTGATCGACCGTCTCGGGCGATTGGCCTGCATCAGGCGGGGTCATCGGGGCGGGTTGCAGCTCGGCGGGCGGGGCCAAAGGATCATTGGCCGTATCGGGGGCCGTGGTTTCATCCTCGCCGCCGATGGTCGGGAAAGCGATGCTTGGCCGCGCAATATCCGCTGTTGGATCGGGGCGCGGGGCTGTTTCGGTCTCGCTCACCGATGGCATGGCGGGGGCGGCCGCAATCGGGGCCTCGGGCGCGCCAAACGCGGTTGGGGCGGGGGCGTCGGGGCTCAGCTCGGTCTGGGGTTCAGGCTCGATTTGGTTGAAAGGTTCCTCAACCACAGGCGCGCTGTCATTCGGCGCGGATTGGGGCGCGCTGTCCTGCTCGGGGGCAGGGTCTTGCGCCTCCTGCGGCAGGTCTTGCGACGCATCCTGTTGCGTATCTTCGAGGGTTTCCGTCGGGTCGGGAGCCGTCAATACCGAAGCTGGTCCGCTTCGATCTGGCAATGGCACACTGAGCGATACAAGCCCCAGTCCCAGACCTGAAACCACCGCCCCTAGAATTCCACCCGTCAAAATGCCCCGTATCATTTCAGCCCACCCGCTTTAACGATTGCTCTATAGTTGTTTATCCCGCCCGATCCCTTGACCATGCCGCGCGGCTCTGAACATGTATACCCCGAGCGCGCGCTCGCTTCACCCCCTATTCACGAGGGCAGGCAACATGCTGCTACTGATCGATAATTACGACAGTTTTACATATAACCTTGTCCATTATTTGGGCGAATTGGGCGCGGATGTGAAGGTTGTCCGCAATGATGCACTAAGTGTGCAGGACGCGCTCGGGCTAAAACCCGAGGCGATTTTGCTCTCGCCAGGCCCGCGTGACCCTGCACAGGCAGGAATTTGCCTAAGCCTGACCAAGGCCGCAGCCACCGCGCGCGTGCCTTTGATGGGGGTCTGTCTGGGCCATCAAACCATTGGTGAGGCTTTTGGCGGCAAGGTGGTGCGCTGCAACGAGATCGTGCATGGCAAGATGGGAGAGATTCACCATCAGGGCAAAGGCGTGTTTGCGGGGCTGCCCTCGCCGCTTTTGGGCACGCGCTATCACAGCCTTGTGGTGGATCGCGACAGCCTGCCTGATGAGCTCGAAATCACGGCAGAATTGCCCGATGGCAACATCATGGGCCTGCGTCATAAAACGCTGCCCATTGAAGGGGTTCAATTCCACCCCGAAAGCATCCGCTCCGAGCATGGGCATGCGATGCTGAAGAATTTTCTTGATATGGCAAAAACGGCAGAACCCGCATGAGCGCTTCAGATGCAATGAAACCCCTGATCTACGCCGCCTCCGAGGGGCCGCTTTCACGCGCGCAGGCCGAGGAGGCCTTCACCCATCTGTTTGAGGGCACAGCCACCCCCGCACAAATGGGCGGGCTGTTGATGGCGATGCGGGCGCGTGGCGAATCTGTGGCCGAATATGCTGCTGCCGCCGCCGTGATGCGCGCCAAATGTGTTTCAGTGAACGCGCCTGAGGGCGCGATGGATATCGTCGGCACAGGCGGTGATGGCAAAGGCACGCTGAATATCTCGACCGCGACAGCCTTTGTTGTGGCGGGCGCTGGTGTGCCCGTGGCCAAACATGGCAATCGCAATCTGAGTTCCAAATCAGGCGCGGCAGATGCGCTTGGGGTGATGGGCATCAATGTCATGGTCGGCGCCGATGTGGTCGAGCGCGCCATTTCCGAGGCGGGGATCGGCTTTATGATGGCCCCCATGCATCACCCTGCGATCAAGCATGTGATGCCCGTGCGCACCGAGCTTGGCTGCAAGACCATCTTCAACATCCTCGGGCCGCTGACCAACCCCGCAGGCGTCAAACGCCAATTGACGGGCGCTTTCGCGATTGATCTGATTTTCCCGATGGCCGAGACCCTGAAGGACCTCGGCTCCGAGAAAGCTTGGCTGGTGCATGGCTCGGATGGCACTGACGAGATCACCATCACAGGCAAGACCGATATCGCGGTTCTGGCAGATGGCAAGATCACGGGGCTTGAGGTTCACCCTGAGGATGCAGGCCTGCCCGTGCATCCTTTCCGTGACATTCTTGGCGGCACACCCGAAGAAAATGGCGTGGCTTTCAAGGCCCTGCTGGAGGGCGCGCAAAGCGCCTATCGTGACGCGGTTTTGCTGAATGCAGCGGCGGCGCTGGTTGTGGCGGATAAAGCCAGTGACCTGAAACAAGGCGTTGAAATGGCACGCGAAAGCATCGATTCAGGTGCCGCGAAACGCGCGGTTGAGACCTTGGCCCGCATCACATCGGAGGCTGCCGCATGAGCACCCCAACCATCCTTGAAAAGATCAAAGCCTATAAGCTTGAGGAAATCGCCGCAGACCGCGCCGAGACCTCCTATGAGGATATCTGCGCCGAGGCCCGCGCGGCCTCGCCCGTGCGCCCCTTTGGCGATGCGCTGCAACAAGCCAGCCAGCAAGGCTATGGTCTGATCGCCGAGATCAAGAAGGCCAGCCCCTCCAAAGGTCTGATCCGCGCCGATTTCGATCCGCCCGCTTTGGCCAAGGCCTATGCCGATGGCGGGGCGACCTGCCTGTCGGTGCTGACCGATGGACCCAGCTTCCAAGGCGCGCCCGACTACATGATCGCCGCGCGCGAGGCCTGCGATCTGCCCGTTTTGCGCAAGGATTTCATGTATGACACCTATCAGGTCGCGCAAGCGCGCGCTTGGGGGGCGGATTGTATCCTGATTATCATGGCCTCGGTCAGCGATGCCCAAGCCGATGAGCTTGAGAAAGCCGCCGAAGAATGGGGCATGGATGCGCTGATCGAAGTGCATAACGAGGAAGAGCTTGAGCGCGCCTCGCGCCTCAAATCGCGGCTCTTGGGGATCAATAACCGCGATCTCAACACCTTCGAGACCACTTTGGACACCACCCGCCGCCTTGTGCGCGTGGCCCCTGAGAACCGCTTGATAATTTCGGAAAGCGGGTTGTTCATCCCTGCCGATCTGGCCGATATGGCCCGCTATGGCGCGCGGTGCTTCTTGATTGGGGAAAGCCTGATGCGGCAGGATGATGTTGCCGCCGCAACCCGCGCACTGCTGGATAAACCGATGACAGGAATGGCCTGATGTCGGGCGGCAAGCTGACCCATTTCGACGGCGCGGGGCAGGCCCATATGGTCGATGTCTCGGAGAAGGCTGTGACCGACCGCATCGCGACCGCTCAAGCATGGGTCAAGATGCTGCCCGAAACCTTTGATATCCTTCAAGAAGGCAGCGCCAAGAAAGGCGATGTTCTGGGGATTGCACGGCTGGCAGGCATCATGGGGGCCAAGAAGACGGCCGATCTGATCCCGCTCTGCCATCCTCTGCCGATCACCAAAGTCTCGCTTGATTTGCAGCCTGATACCAGCCTGCCGGGTGTGCGGATCGAAGCCACGGTCAAAACCTCGGGTCAGACGGGTGTCGAGATGGAAGCGCTCAGCGCGGCCTCCACGGCGGCGCTGACGGTCTATGACATGCTCAAAGCCGTGGATCGCGGCATGGAGATCGGCGGTCTACGGGTTGTCTTGAAGGATGGCGGCAAATCGGGCCGCTATGAGGCGGAATGATCTCCGTCGCGCAAGCGCTTGAGGCCTGTCTGGCCCTGACAACCCCCCTCTCGTCCGAGGAGATCGCCTTGCAAGACGGGTTGGGGCGGGTCTTGGCCGCCCCCGTCACTGCAATGCGGGACCAGCCGCCCTTTGCGGCCTCTGCGATGGATGGCTATGCGCTGAAGGCCGCGCAAGCCAGCGCTGGCGCACAGTTCCGTGTCGTGGGTGAAGCGCCTGCGGGCCATATGTGGACAGGCGTCCTGCAAGATGGCGAGGCACTGCGCATTTTCACAGGCGCCCCCCTGCCCGAGGGTGCGGACAGGATCATCATTCAGGAAGATATCACCCGTGACGGCGATGTGATCACCCTGAAGGACGGGTTTGATGAAGGCCCCCATATCCGTGCCGCGGGAAATGATTTCCGCATTGGCGACCGCTTGGAGGCCCCGCGGCGTTTGCGGCCGCAAGATCTGGCGCTTGCCGCCTCGATGAATGCGCCGCGCCTGCAGGTCACGCGCAAGCCCGAGGTCGCGCTGATCGCCACGGGGGATGAGCTTGTGATGCCAGGCAGCAGCCCCGCACCCGATCAGATCATCGCCTCGAACACCTTCGGGCTGAAAGCGATGATCGAGGCCGAGGGCGGCCATGCGCGCCTTTTGCCGATTGCACGTGACACCCGTGAAAGCCTTGAGACGGTGTTTGATCTCGCCTCAAGCGCTGATCTGATCGTGACCATCGGCGGGGCTTCGGTTGGCGATCATGATCTGGTGGGGCAAGTGGCCCAAGATATGGGGCTGGAGCGCGCCTTCTACAAAATCGCGATGCGGCCGGGCAAACCCCTGATGGCGGGCCGCTTGGGCAAATCCGCCATGCTTGGCCTGCCTGGAAATCCTGTTTCGGCTATGGTCTGCGGGCATTTGTTTCTGGTGCCGATGCTGCATGGGTTTTTGGGCCTGCCCGCCACAGCCCCGCAACGGTTTCAGGCGCGGCTCGCGGTTGATCTGCCCCCCAATGGCCCGCGTGAGCATTACATGCGCGCCACGCTGGAGCATCACAGCCACCCCCTGCCCGAGATCACGCCTTTCACACGGCAAGACAGCGCCTTGCTCAGCGTCTTCTCGCAGGCAGGCGCGCTGATGATCCGCCCGCCCCATCAAGAGGCGCTCAAAGCGGGCAGCATGGTCGACTACCTCACCCTTTAGCGCTGCGTTTTCACAAATTGTTGACACAATGGGCGAACAAGGGTAGAACATAACCCGAACAACCCGGCCCGAGCAGTGATGTGGCCCAAACGGGGAATATTGAACATGCTGACCAAAAAACAGCTCGATCTGTTGGAATTCATTCATAAACGCGTGCAGCGTGATGGTGTGCCGCCCTCTTTTGACGAGATGAAAGAGGCGCTGGATCTGCGCTCCAAATCGGGCATCCACCGCCTGATCACCGCATTGGAAGAACGCGGCTTCATCCGCAGGCTCGCCCATAAGGCCCGCGCCTTGGAGGTTGTGAAATTGCCCGAAGCGCTGGAGCAAAAACTGGCAGGCGCAACCGGATTTTCGCCACGCGTGATTGAGGGTGACAAGGTTGATCCGCCCCGCGATGCGATCCCTGTGGAAAGCGCCGCCGCGATTGAGTTGCCCGTGATGGGCCGCATCGCGGCAGGCACCCCGATTGAGGCATTAGCCGAAGTGGCCAGCCATGTCGCGGTGCCCCATCAGATGCTTGGTACTGGCAAAAGCCATTACGCGCTTGAGGTGAAGGGCGACTCGATGATCGAGGCGGGCATCAATGAAGGGGATATCGTCGTGATCGAGGAAGGCTCCACAGCCGATAACGGGGATATCGTTGTCGCTTTGGTCGAAGGCTATGAGGCCACGCTGAAACGGTTCCGCCGCAAGGCAGGCATGATCGCGCTGGAAGCCGCCAACCCCGCCTATGAAACCCGCGTTCTGCCGGAAGATCAGGTGAAGGTGCAGGGGCGTCTTGTCGGACTGATCCGGACGTATTGAGACCCAGACAGGGCCCTGCCCTGACAATTCTGCCAATGGAAATTCAAAAAGCGCGCTCCCGTTGGGGCGTGCTTTTTTATTGCCGCGACCAGAGGCGGCGGCCCTGAATTTGAGCGGAGGTCACCGCGACAAGCCTGTCTTGATCCAGCGTAAAGGCAATTGCCCCTGTGCGGCGGAAGCTTTCTGGCGTCAGGAACACGCAGGCCTCGGACGGCCCATGCGCATGCGCCGCCCCTTGGAGGGGGCTTGGCAAAACATTCCCCGCCGCATCAGGCATTGAGGCGATGCGCTCGGTCTCGGGCGGTGTGGCGATGACGACGATGCGGTGGCGGGCGCAGGCCGCGTCGGCCTCACGCGCCGCTTGCGCACCGCGGCCATGCCAGATCGAACGCCCTGCCAAGACCACGCTATGCCCCGCGCCATCCTCGCGCCAGCCCGATCGGGCGGCGGCTTGTGCCTGATCGGCCCCGTCCCCGTCATTTTCAAGCCAGATACCAGCAACAAACCCATCGCCCCTATCCCGCGACAGCGCTCGCCCCTCAGGCGTCAAAAGCCCCGCAATCCCGCCCGAGGGAGAAACCAGCAGCTCAGGCCGCGCGGCCCCTTGCCACATCACAAGGCCGATAAGCATCGGCAAAACCCCGATAAACCGCGCCCTTCCTTGCCAGATTATAACAAGCAGTGCGCCCATGCTCAGCAGCGGCAGGACCCAAGGCTGGGGCACCTGCACCAAACGCGCGGCCGAGGGCCAATCCGCGATATGCGCCGCGACGCTCAATATCCAGATCAGGCCCTGCTCCATCACCCAAAAGGGCAGCCAATCCAGACCCAAGGGCCATAGCAGCCCTGCCAACACCGCGAAGGGGATAACGACCGAGCCCATGACCGGCACCGATAAAAGATTGGCCAGCAAGCCATAGCTTGCCATCTGGTTGAAATGCGCCGCCGCAAAAGGGGCCGTCGCGGCCCCTGCCACCACGGAGGAGATCACCAATGCAGAAAAGCCTTTGGCCCATTTGGGTTGACGTCTGAGCCACTCGCGCCCGCGCAAGGCATTGAACACTGCCACCAGTGCCACCGTGGCGGCAAAGGACATCTGGAAACCGGGTGACAGTAGTGTCTCGGGGCGGCGGGCCAGCACGATCAATGCCGCAATCGCAACCGAGCGCAGCGTCACGGCCCGCCTGTCGAGCATGACAGCCGTAAACATCACGCCCACCTGAATAAAGGCCCGCTCGGTCGCGACATTGCCGCCTGACAAGGCCAGATAGAACGCGCCTGCAAGCAGTGCGGCCATCGCGGCCCATTTTCGGATCGGGTAGCGCAGCGCAAGGGTCTGGCTCAGCGCCAAGCCATAGCGCAGGGCGGCATAGATAAACCCTGTCAGAAGCCCCATATGCAGCCCCGAAATTGCCAAAAGATGCGCGATATTCGTGGCGCGCATATTCTCGATCGAGGTCGCATTCAGGCCCGATCTATCACCCGTCAGAACCGCCGCCGCGAAAGCCCCAGCCTGCCCGTCAATCCTGCTCTGGATGGCGGCGGATAGGCGCAGGCGCATATGGGTGATCGGCGCGGAACGGGGCGCGCGCGGCTCCAACAACAGCGCAGGCGTGCGCGTATAGCCAAGCGCGCCAAGCGTCAAAAACCAAGCATGGCGCTGGAAATCAAAGCCACCGGGCTCTGCCGCGCCTTCGGGGGGCAAAAGATGCCCTGTCATCATCACCAGATCACCTGGGGAAGGATCAAGCCAGATTTGCTCGCCATGCAGCGAGACACGCACGCGCAGCGGCGTCTGCTCGCGCGGGATGCGCGACAGCACCACGTGGTCCAAGGTCAGGCGCAACGCGTCCGAGGCCGATCGGTCAATCGCCACCACCCGCCCCTCAATCGGGCCGTAATAGCGGAAATCAAGAACAGGCCCGCTGACATGATGGGCGCGCGCACCCGCCAGTAAAAACCCCGCAAGAATGAGAGTTACCCCCATGAAAAAAGGGCCATATCCCTCACGCAAAGGGGCAAGGCGCGATAGGGCCAGCGCGATAAGACCCGCCACCAAGACAAGGCTATAGGTCAGCATGTCAGGTTCGAATTTCAGGCCAAAATAGAGCGCCACCCCTGCCCCGACACAGACCGGCGCCCAAGGCATCAGCGCGCCCCTTTGGCCATTGATCAGCGCATGGACCCAGCCCTTTGTCTGGCACTCCATTCGGGATCTGAGCCATGACAGGTGCGGCACTCTTGTCTCCCCACTCGGGCTTCCCTAAAACGCAAGCGTCATCAAGCCGTAACATGGTTAGAGAATGGTTAACGCGCGTCGCCTCTGTGAAGGAGAATCGCGTTTGACCCTCAAGGAGATTTCATGACCGAGGTAGTCACCCGTTTCGCCCCCTCCCCCACGGGCTTTCTTCACATTGGCGGCGCACGCACCGCGTTGTTCAACTGGCTCTATGCCCGCGGGCGAGGTGGAAAGTTCCTGCTGCGCATTGAGGATACGGATCGCGAACGCTCCACCTCCGAGGCGACCGAGGCCATTTTGAACGGGCTGACATGGTTGGGGCTTGATTGGGATGGCGAGGCGATCAGCCAGTTCGAGCGCGCCGCGCGCCATGCCGAGGTGGCCCATGCCATGCTGGATGCAGGCACAGCGTATAAGTGTTTTGCCACGCAGGACGAAATCCAGAGCTTCCGCGATCAGGCCAAGGAAGAGGGCCGCTCGACGCTGTATCTCAGCCCGTGGCGCGACACGCCCGCAGCGGAGCATCCCGATGCGCCTTTCGTGGTGCGCCTGAAAGCGCCGCGCGATGGTCAAACCGTGATCGAGGATGCCGTTCAGGGCCAAGTGACCTTCCGCAATGACCAGTTGGATGACATGGTGCTGCTGCGCTCGGACGGGACGCCGACCTATATGCTGGCGGTTGTGGTGGATGACCATGATATGGGCGTGACCCATGCCATTCGCGGCGATGATCACCTCAATAACGCTGCACGTCAGGCGCAAATCTATCTTGCCATGGGTTGGGACCTGCCTGTCTTTGCGCATATCCCGCTGATCCATGGCCCTGATGGCAAGAAATTGTCGAAACGCCACGGCGCGCTCGGGGTCGAGGAATATGCCGCCATGGGCTATCCAGCGGCTGCCATGCGCAACTACCTTGCGCGGCTTGGCTGGAGCCATGGCGATGACGAATTGTTCCTCGATGAACAGGCGCGCGACTGGTTCGATCTTGCAGGGATCGGCAAATCGCCCGCACGGCTCGATTTCAAGAAACTTGATAATGTGTCCTCTTGGCATATCTCCCAGATGGAGGATGCCGATCTTGTTTCACAAATCGAAGGATATGTGTCGCAAACAGATCAGACCGCGCTTTCGCAGTCGCAGAAAGATGGGCTGACCAAAGCGATGTATTGCCTCAAGGAGCGAGCCAAGACTTTGCCCGACCTGATGGAAAAAGCCGTGTTTGTTCTGCAGGAAAGGCCCTTAATTCCCGAGGAAAAAGCGGCAAAAGCACTTGACGATGTATCCCGTGGTATACTGAAAGAATTGACGCCGCACCTGCAAAATGCTAGCTGGACGCGAGACACGCTGGAGGCGGTCGTTTCACAGGTCGCCGAGGCGCATGAAACGAAGCTTGGCAAGCTGGCTGGCCCTTTGAGGGCCGCGCTGTCAGGCCGCTCCGTCAGCCCGAGCGTTTTCGATATGATGCTGGTGATCGGGCGGGAGGAGACCATTGCCCGATTGCAAGACGCAGCCCCAAGCGCGGAGTGAACAGCCCCGCCGGTAAGATTTTAGGGCGTCTTTAAAGATGCCTGACTACAAGTTTCCCCAAGCCCAGATCTCCGCATCTGCGTTTGGGTCACATAGAAAGGGAACGAGATGGCAGAAAATAAAACAGCAAGCTTGAGCTTTAATGGCAAAACCTTTGAATTGCCAATGCATTCACCAAGCGCTGGCCCTGATGTCATCGACATTGGCAAGCTCTATGGTCAGGCCGATGTGTTCACCCATGATCCCGGCTTCACCTCCACCTCGGCCTGTGAAAGCGCGATTACCTTTATTGATGGCGAAAAGGGCGAATTGCTGCATCGTGGCTACCCGATCGATCAATTGGCGAAGAACTCGCATTTCCTCGAAGTATGCTACCTGCTGCTTTACGGCGAATTGCCAAGCGCGACCGTGCTGGAGGATTTCGAGGCGCGTGTGACCAATCACACCATGATCCACGAGCAGATGCATAACTTCTTCCGTGGGTTCCGCCGTGATGCACACCCAATGGCCACAATGGTTGGCGTTGTGGGCGCGATGTCGGCCTTCTACCACGACAGCACCGATATTTCCGATCCGTGGCAGCGCGAAGTGGCCTCGATCCGCATGATCGCCAAGATGCCGACGATTGCGGCAATGGCCTATAAATATTCGATCGGGCAGCCTTTCGTTTATCCACGCAATGATCTGGATTACGCGACAAACTTCCTGCGCATGTGCTTTGCTGTGCCCGCCGAGGAATACCAGCCCGATCCGATCCTGAGCCGCGCAATGGACCGTATCTTCACGCTGCATGCCGATCATGAGCAGAACGCCTCGACCTCGACCGTGCGTTTGGCGGGCTCTTCGGGGGCCAACCCCTTTGCCTGTATCGCAGCCGGTATTGCCTGCCTTTGGGGCCCTGCCCATGGTGGTGCGAACCAAGCCTGCCTCGAGATGCTGCGCGAAATCGGCTCGGTTGACCGCATCCCTGAATATATCGCCCGCGCTAAGGATAAGGCCGACCCGTTCCGCCTGATGGGCTTTGGCCACCGCGTTTATAAAAACTTCGATCCCCGCGCCAAGGTGATGAAGGAATCGGCGGATGAGGTGCTTGAATTGCTGGGTGTTGAAAACAACCCCACCCTGCAAGTCGCCAAGGAGCTTGAGCGGATCGCGCTGGAAGATTCCTATTTCGCGGATAAGAAACTCTACCCGAATGTCGATTTCTATTCGGGCATTATCCTTGATGCGATGGGGTTCCCGACCTCCATGTTCACACCAGTTTTCGCGGTGTCCCGCACCGTGGGCTGGATTGCACAATGGAAAGAGATGATCGCCGATCCGGCAGGCAAAATCGGCCGCCCGCGCCAGCTCTATACCGGTGCGACCTATCGCGACTATGTCGATATCGAGAACCGCTGAACCACTCCAGCATAGTTCATCAAAATTCAGGCCGCCTCTTTGGGGCGGCCTTTTTGATTTGTGAGGGCGGCAGTGGCAAAGCTTCGCCTTACGCGCCGAAATTGCGTTGCATCATAGCGGCGCTCGGGTCAGGCTGCGGGCGAAACAGGCAGCACGATAGGATCAAAGATGACACGCAAGATCATCATCGACACAGACCCCGGACAAGATGACGCCGTGGCAATCCTTCTGGCCTTGGCCAGCCCTGAGCAGTTGGATGTTCTGGGGGTTGTGGCCGTCGCAGGCAATGTCCCGCTTGATCTGACCGAGAAAAACGCCCGCATCGTGTGTGAATTGGCAGGCAAGCCCGAAACCCCCGTGTTCAAAGGCTGTGCCGCGCCGCTGGCACGCAAGCTGGTCACGGCGGAACATGTGCATGGCAAAACGGGGCTGGACGGGCCGCAATTGCCTGATCCGGTGATGGAATTGCAGGATGAAGACGGGGTTGATTTCATTATCCGTTCCCTGCGTGAGCATACCCCCAAATCGGTAACGCTCTGCCCTTTGGGCCCGCTCACCAATATCGCCACAGCCTTTCAACGCGCCCCCGATATCATTGAACGGGTGCAGGAAATCGTGCTGATGGGCGGGGCCTATTTCGAGGTAGGCAACATCACGCCCGCGGCCGAGTTCAACATCTATGTGGACCCAGAAGCCGCTGAAATCGTGTTCAAATCTGGCGTACCGATCACGGTGATGCCGCTGGATGTCACCCATCAGGCGCTGACCACACGCCCCCGCGTTGAAGCCTTTCGCGAGATGGGCAGCGAAGTGGGCCGCATGGTGGCCGAATGGACCGATTTCTTTGAACGCTTCGATAAGGAGAAATACGGCTCGGAAGGCGCGCCTTTGCATGATCCTTGTGTGATTGCCTATTTGCTGGCCCCGCATCTGTTCAAGGGCCGCTATGTGAATGTGGAGATCGAGACAGGATCGGAGTTGACCTTGGGCATGACGGTGGCCGATTGGTGGCGCGTCTCGGGGCGTGAGGCCAATGCGATGTTCATGGGCGAGCTGAATGCAGAGGGGTTCTTTGCCCTTCTGACCGAGCGTTTGGCGCGGTTATGAGCCAGCTTGTCCATCTTGCCACCGCCCAAGATGCCGCGCGCCTGCTGCCCTTGATCGAACGCTTCCACGAAAGCCAAGCCATTACAATGAGCGTTGAGGCCCGCGAGGCCGCCATGCAGCCCTTGCTTGATGGCAACCCGCTTGGGGCGATCTGGCTGATCGGCCCGCGCCAAGCGCCTGTGGGCTATATCGCGCTGTCCTTTGGTTGGTCCATCGCGCGGGGCGGGATGGAGGGCAGGATCACCGATTTCTTCATCCGCGAGAAAATCCGCGGGCGCGGCATGGGGGGTGACACGCTTGCAGCGCTGCTGCCGCAATTGCGCGAGGCGGGGCTGGTTGCGCTGCATCTTGATATTCCTGCACAGGGCGAGGCTGTGGCACGGCTGTTCAAACGCATGGGGTTCCGCCTGCGCGAGGATATGCACGCCATGTCATGGGGGCTTTAGCGTGAATTGCGCGCGGCCCACTGGTAAAGGCGGCCCTGCTGGCACATATTCCATCCCATGACCTTCTCGATCCCCTTTGACAATTCCTATGCCCGCCTGCCCGACCGCTTTTTTGCGCGGCAAGCGCCCGAGCCTGTCTCGGCCCCGCGCCTGATCGCGCTCAACCGTGATCTGGCGGCTGAATTGGGCATCACCCTGCCCGAAGATGACGACGCGATTGCGCGTATTTTTGCGGGCAATGAGATTACCGAGGGCTCCGAGCCTTTGGCGCAGGCCTATGCGGGGCATCAATTCGGCGGATGGGTGCCCCAGCTTGGCGATGGCCGCGCGGTTCTTTTGGGCGAGGTTTTGGACCAAGACGGGCAGCGACGGGATATCCAGCTTAAAGGGGCGGGCCGCACGCCTTATTCCCGCTCAGGCGATGGCAGGGCATGGCTGGGGCCTGTCTTGCGCGAATATATCCTGTCCGAGGCGATGCATGCGCTTGGCATCCCCACAACCCGCGCGCTGGCAGCGGTGGAAACGGGCGATATCGTGCTGCGCGAAACCCGCCTTCCAGGCGCTGTTTTCACCCGCGTGGCCGCCAGCCATCTCCGCGTAGGTAGTTTCCAGTTTTTCGCAGCCAAACAGGATGTCGAAGCTCTGCAAATACTTTGCGATTACGCCATCGCGCGCCATTACCCGCAGGCAGAGGGGCCTGTGGGCTTGCTCAAAGCCGTGATCGGGGCGCAGGCGCAGTTGATCGCCGCATGGATGGGGGTGGGCTTTATCCATGGGGTGATGAATACCGATAATATGACCATCTCGGGCGAGACGATTGATTACGGCCCTGCCGCCTTCCTTGATGCCTATCACCCCGAAAAGGTCTTCTCCTCCATCGACCAATTCGGGCGCTATGCCTTTGGCAACCAACCCCAAATCGCGGTCTGGAATATCGCGCAACTGGCGACACCCCTTTTGCCGCTGATGCCCGACAGAGATGCCGCGATTGAAGAATTGACCGACGTGGTCAATGGTTTCTCGGATGCATTCAACACGGCATGGGAAGCGGTGCTGCGCGCCAAATTGGGGCTGGCAGAGCCGCATGAGGGCGATGCCGCGCTGGCCTTTGACCTGCTGGCCCGCATGGCAGGGGGCCAAGCCGATTTTACCCTGACTTTCCGCGCGCTCTCCTCAGATGATCCTGCCCGCGCGCGTGCCTATTTCACGGACCCCATCCGTTTGGATGACTGGTTGGCCCAATGGCAGGCACGGCTGGCGCAGGAGGCTCGCACAGATGAGGCGCGCATCACCGCCATGCAAGCGGCCAATCCTGCCTTCATTCCGCGCAATCACCGCGTGGAAGAGGTGATCCAAGCCGCCCTCACAGGCGATTACGCGCCGTTTCACAGGTTGAACGAGGTGTTGTCGCGCCCCTTTGACGCGCAAGCCGCGCATGCCGCCTATCAAGACCCGCCCGAGGATCATGAACGCGTCACCCGCACCTTTTGCGGCACCTAAGGGCGCTTCGGGTCAGGCCGTCATTCAGCGCGAGGCTTTGGCGGGCGATTAATGATGATCAGGCCTGCGCAAACCAGCGCCAAGGCCACGCCAATCTCAGGGCCGACATGTTCCCCCAATAACAACCAGCCCAACCCGACACCAAAGATCGGCGACAAAAAGCTGAAGGATGCGATGGAGGAGGCAGGGTAGATCGACAACAGCCAGAGCCAGAACAAAAACGCGGCCGAAACGACAACCACGATCTGAAAGGCCAGCCCCGCCCAATGAATGAAACTTGGGTCCCGCAGGAAAGGGCCGAAAGCAAAGGCCGCGATCAACAGCAAAGGGGCCGAGACTGAAAGCTGCCATAGCAACTGCATCTCGGGTCTGACTTCACGCAGGCGGGTGCCACGCGCACAAAGCGCAATCCCTGCCCATCCCACCGCGCCTCCAAGTGCCATAAGATCCCCCAACAACGAGGCCTCGCCCTCGGGCCCGCCCTGATTGATGATCGCCCAAGCCACACCTGCAAAGGCCAGACTCATTCCAAAAGCTTTGCGCGGGGTGATCTTGTCATCGGGGATCAGAAAATGCGCACCAATCGCCAGCCAGAAGGGCATGGTGTAGAAAATCACCGAGCTGCGGGTCACGGTGGTCAGGTCAAGCGCCACGAAAAGGCATATGAATTCCACCGCGAAAATTGTGCCTATCATCAGGCCTGCGGGCACGGTTCCAGCCGCAATCTCGATCCGGATGCCACGTGCCTTCATCCATAATGCGATCAACACAGCCCCGCCAAGCGATCTGAGGCCTGCGAAAAAGATCGGTTGCAGCCCTTCATTCGTGACGCGGATCACCACTTGGTTAAAGGCCAGAAGCACGGCAAAACCCGTCATCGCGATCACGCCAAAGGCGTCCATCTGTGTTTTTCGATCCATGGGGGGCCGCTCCGTTTTTGGTCCGCATGGGGTGGACCTTTGCATGCGGGCTGTCAATGCCGTGTCGGTATCAGACTGCAGCGGTTCCGCCCTGCCCCTGTTCTGACTTTTCGCCGCGGCTTGCTTGGTCTAGAAGGTTTCGCGAAGAGGATCGACTGGAAGACGCATGGCCGAGACAATCGAAATGCGCTGCGAGGCGCGCAGCCTGAGAATGACCGAACAGCGGCGCGTGATTGCGCAGGTCTTGGATGAGGCTGACGATCACCCCGATGTCGAAGAGCTTTATGCCCGCGCCTCGGCACGTGATCCGCGCATCTCGATTGCCACGGTCTATCGCACGGTCAAGCTGTTCGAGGAGGCAGGCATTATCGAGCGGTTGGAATTCGGCGATGGCCGCGCGCGCTATGAAGATGCCGAGCGGGAACATCACGACCATCTGATCGATATGCATACAGGCGAGGTGATCGAATTCGTCGATCCCGATATCGAAGCCTTGCAGGAAAAGATCGCAGCCAAGCTCGGCTATACGCTGAAGGGCCATAAGCTTGAACTTTACGGCTCGCCCATCAAGAAGGGCTGAGCCTGCCCCCTTCCCGTGACACGGCTTTCCATATCCCTCCAATCGGCGTAAGCGGGTTATACACCCAGCCTGATCGGAACGCTTATGGATAACCTTCGCGGCATTGCCCTGATGATCGCTGCCATGGCAGGTTTTGCGATGGAGGACGCCTTTATCAAGGCCTCCAGCGCGTCGATGCCAGCGGGCCAGATTTTGCTGGTTTTGGGCATTGGCGGATCAGTGGCCTTTGCGCTGATGCTGAAGGCGCGTGGCGAGCCGGTCATCTCCAAAGCCTTGCTCAACCGCGCGGTGATGATCCGCAATATCTCCGAGATGGTGGCCGCGATGTTCTTTGTGACAGCCCTTGTGCTGGCGCCGATCTCGACGGTGGCCGCGATCCTGCAAGCCACGCCATTGGCCGTGACCTTGGGAGCCGCGATCTTCCTTGGCGCGCCTGTGGGCTGGCGCAGATGGACTGCGATCGGGGTGGGGTTTGTGGGGGTTCTGATGATCCTGCGGCCTGGAACGGGGGCTTTTGATCTGGGCTCGCTTCTGGCCGCGATTGCCGTGATCTTGATGGCGATCCGTGATCTTTCCACCCGCCTTGTCCCGCCCGAGATCAAATCGCTGCAATTGGCCTGTTACGGCTTTGCGGCCTGTATCCCTGCGGGTCTGATCCTGCTGGCGCTGTTTGGCGGTGCGAATGTTCCCGACCAAAGCGCGATGCTGACCGTGCTTGGCGCGCTGGTTGTCGGCATGGCGGGCTACTACGCGATCACAGCCGCCATGCGTGTGGGCGAGATCGCAGTGGTCACACCCTTTCGCTATACGCGGCTGATTTTCACCATGGCTTTGGGGGTGTTTTTCTTTGCCGAGCGCCCCGATGGCTGGACCTTAGCGGGGGCTGCTTTGATCATCGGGTCGGGTCTTTTCACCATTTTGCGCGAGGCACATCTGTCGCAACGTCAAAGAGGCCTTCCTTCCCAGCCCACAGGGCGTTAAAACGCCCACGAAATTGCTTCTCACCTTTTAAAGGAACCCTCCCATGAGCACGATTATCGACATTCACGCCCGCGAGATTTTGGACAGCCGTGGCAACCCGACAGTCGAGGTTGATGTGATCCTCGAAGACGGCACGCTTGGCCGCGCCGCTGTTCCCTCGGGTGCCTCGACAGGGGCTTACGAAGCGGTTGAAAAGCGTGATGGCGACAAATCGCGCTATATGGGCAAGGGCGTGCGCGATGCGGTGGCTTGCGTGAACGGCGAATTGGCCGAGGCGTTGGTGGGTTTTGACGCCACCGAGCAGGCCGCGATTGACGCCGCGATGATCGAAATTGACGGCACCGACAATAAGGGCCGTCTTGGCGCGAATGCGATCTTGGGCGTTTCCATGGCGGTGGCCAAAGCGGCCGCTGATTACACCTCGCAGCCGCTTTACCGCTATATCGGCGGCACGCAGGCGCGGGTTCTGCCTGTGCCGATGATGAATATCATCAATGGCGGCGAGCATGCCGATAACCCGATTGATATTCAGGAATTCATGATCATGCCCGTCTCCGCCACCTCGATTGCCGAGGCCGTGCGCATGGGCTCTGAGGTGTTCCACACCCTCAAGAAAGAGTTGTCGGCCGCCGGCCTGTCCACAGGGATCGGCGATGAGGGCGGCTTTGCGCCCCATCTCAGCTCCACCCGTGATGCGCTTGATTTCATTCTGAAATCCATCGAGAAAGCGGGCTACAAAGCGGGTGAGGATATCTATCTCGCGCTCGATTGTGCCGCGACCGAGTATTTCAAAGATGGCAAATATGTCTTTGCGGGCGAAGGCAAATCCCTGACCCCCGCCGAGAATGTCGCCTATCTGGAAGCGCTCTGTGCGGATTACCCGATCATCTCGATCGAGGATGGCTGTTCCGAGGATGACTGGGATGGTTGGAAACTGCTGACAGATGCGATTGGCGACAAGGTCCAGTTGGTGGGCGACGATCTGTTCGTCACAAACCCCGAGCGTCTGGCCCAAGGCATCGAAAAAGGCTGTGCCAATTCGCTGCTGGTCAAGGTGAACCAGATCGGCACCCTGTCCGAGACGTTGGACGCCGTGGAGATGGCGCATCGCAATCGCATGACCTGCGTGATGAGCCACCGCTCGGGCGAGACCGAGGACGCCACCATCGCCGATCTGGCTGTGGCCACCAATTGCGGGCAGATCAAAACAGGCTCGCTGGCGCGCTCGGACCGGCTGGCGAAATACAACCAATTGATCCGTATTGAGGAAGAACTGGGCGAAACCGCGATCTTTGCGGGCCGCTCGATCCTGCGCTAAACCGCGCTAAAAACTGTGACTATTTAGCCCTCGGCTCAGGCCGGGGGCTTTTTTATTGATCGAAAGGGTGATCTTTTTTCATCTTTCGATAAGCTGGAGCGGACTCGGGGGCTGCAGGGGAGCGATCCATGGTCAGCGAAATCGACAGCACGCAATGGGGCGATCCCCCAAACGCGAAACGGCGAAAAGACTATTGGGACTATATCGCACCGATCGTGTCGGCGGACACCTCCGCTCGGGTTGAAATCCTATGGCGATGGTCACTGGTCATGCTGGCGGCCATCAGCCTGACCTTTGCCACGGGTCGGTATTTATTCGCGATCTGGGGGGCGGTCTATCTGCTCATGGATCGAAGCTATCTGCGCTATCTGGCATCGCTTGCCTCACCCGTGGATCGAACACAATTCATCACCGCCTTGATGTTGAGTTGGACCACCTCGGGCCTGTTCATCGCCATGCCGATCTATCTGATGACCTCGGATGTCTCCTCGCTGCGCTTTATTGCCATTTGCGGCTTTCTGGCGATGTGCCTGCATAGTCTGTTGCGCCATCGCGGGCTGATCCATCTGGCGGTATGGGATTTCATCCAGATCATGGCGGGTACGATTGTGCTGCTTTGGACCACGGTAAGAGATGTCTCGAACGTGATTGACGATATCTTGATCGGTGTGGGGGCGGTGACCTTGCTGCTCTATTACGGCATGAATTACCTTGGCATCTCCAAGCTCAGAACACGGCTTAGAACCGCCAAAGAAATGCGCGCGGAGGCCCAGAAAATGGAGGCCGTGGGGCGGCTAACGGGTGGTGTGGCGCATGATTTCAACAATATTCTGACTGTGGTGATCGGCAATCTGGACCTTTATCACGAGCTTGAAAACAAGGCTGATCGGGATTTCGTGATCAGAGAGGCCTTTGCCGCCGCCGAGCGCGGGGCCACGCTGACCTCGCAATTGCTGAGCTTTTCGCGCCGTGCGCAGCTCAACCCCGAAACCATTGATCTGCAAGAATTTCTGAGCAGCCTCGGCACGATGTTTGACCGCGTGTTGCCCGAAACCGTGACCCTGCGGATTGATGACGCCCCTGCGGGATTAACCTGCCATGCTGATCGCAACCAATTGGCCTCGGCGATGTTGAACCTTGTGATCAATGCGCGTGATGCCATGGGCGAGAAAGGCCAAATCCTCGTATTCGCGCGGCCTGTCACCTATCCGGGGCTGACGGCAACACCGCCGCGCAGGCAGGATGGCACTGTGCTATCTGGCCCATATTGTGCGATCTCGGTCTGCGATACGGGGCCTGGCATTCCCGAGGAGTTGAGCGCCGAGGTATTGACCCCGTTTTTCACAACCAAACCCATTGGCAAAGGCTCAGGCCTCGGGCTGCCGATGGTTCTGGGCTTTGCCGAACAGACCGAGGGGGCTTTTACCCTGACCAATAAGGCGCGTGGCGGCTTGGAGGCACAGCTGGTCCTGCCGCGCCATCCGCGCTAGATTGGCCGCTCAAGACCCAAGCAAACCAAAGGCAAAGCCCCATGACCGCAGATGAGATCATCGCCCATCTCGAGTTGCAGCCCCATCCCGAAGGCGGGTATTATCGCCAGACATGGATCGCCAAGAATGAAGGGCGCGCCACGGGCACGGCGATTTATTTTCTGCTGAAGGAAGGCGAGGCCAGCCATTGGCATAAGGTCGATGCGACCGAAATCTGGTTCTATCACGCAGGCGCACCTTTGATCCTATCACTCAGCGCCGATGATCATGGCCCTGCAACCGATCATCTTCTCACGCCTGATCTGACAAAAGGGGCGCCGCAAATCATCGTGCCTGAACATCATTGGCAGGCCGCGCGCAGCACGGGGGCCTATAGCTTGGTATCTTGCACCGTCTCGCCCGGATTTTCCTTTGACGGCTTTACGCTGGCCGCGCCAGAATTCGACATCCCGCGCGGATAATCCCGACCTTACATCGGCTCGGCCAGCTGCCCCGAGCCAACAGCGGCCCGCACGCCCGTGGTCCCGGGTGCGCTGGTGGGAAGCGCCATGCGAACCCGCATCGCCAGATGCGCGAAGGCCTGCGCTTCCAAGGCATCTCCGTCAAAACCCGCCTCTTCCACGGGAAGCACGGGAATATCGACAAGGGCTGCGATCATCTCCATCAAGATGGGGTTTTTCCGCCCGCCCCCGCCCACCAGCATAAAGGCGGGGGGTTGGGGCAGATGTTCAAAGCCGCGCGCGACCGAGCCCGCCGCGCAAGCCGCAAGCGTGGCCATCGCATCTTCCACAGATAGCACGCCCACCAGATCAACCAGATCGGCAAAAGCATCCCGATCCAACGATTTGGGCGGTATTTTCGAGAAATAGGGCCGTTTGAGAAACGCGTTCAGCACGGGTTGATCCAGCGCACCCAGCCCCGCCAATTGGCCATCCTTGTCAAAGCGATGGCCCAGTTTGCGAAACATTAGATCATCCATCGGCGCATTGGCAGGCCCCGTGTCAAAGGCGATCAGCGCCCCCTTGGCGTCAGGTTTGCCCTTGCTGGGGTCAATCCAAGTCAGGTTGCCCACCCCGCCCAGATTGAGGAAGGCCACAGGATCGGTCGCGCCGATATGCATGGCGCAGGCCCAATGGTAGAACGGGGCCAAAGGCGCGCCCTGCCCGCCCATGCGCATATCCAGCGTGCGGAAATCCCAAACCACGGGAATGCCGAGCTTATCGGCCAAAATCTCGCCGCAGCCCGCCTGATGGGTGCGCGCCAATTCGGGGGCATGGGCCAAGGTCTGGCCATGAAACCCAATCAGATCGACCTCATCCAAATCAGCCAAAACCTCGATATGGGCGTCTTCCACGATGCGGGCCGCCTCATCCACGCCAGCCTCACCAGGCCATTTCCCGAGGGCGGCGCGCAAGACCTCGCGCTCGGGATCGCTATAGGGGCGGTAGCGGGTTTCGCCAAAGCCGTGGATTTTATGGCCATCCGTCTCGATCACGGCAATATCGACCCCATCGAGCGAGGTGCCCGACATTGTGCCTGCAACGCGCAAAACCTCGGCTGCTTGACCCTTTTCCTTCACGCTTCCCCCCGTTATAGACCGAATGGCTACAGCCCTGCGCTGTCAGCCCTGAAATAAATGGACTGGATCACGATGACCTACCACCCCAAATCCGATTTTTTACATGTGATGATCGAACGCGGCTTTCTGGCCGATTGTACCGATTATCAGGCGCTGGACGATGCGTTGAACGGGGGCATGGTCACGGCCTATATCGGTTATGATGCGACAGCCAAATCGCTGCATGTGGGCCATCTGATGAATATCATGGTGCTGCGCTGGCTGCAAAAAACGGGGCACCAGCCCATCACCTTGATGGGCGGCGGCACGACCAAAGTGGGCGATCCGTCTTTCCGCTCGGATGAGCGCCCGCTTCTGGGACCTGAGCAGATCGACGCCAATATCGCGGGCATGCAGCGGGTATTTGCCAAATATCTCGATTATGACGCGGCCAAGAACAAGGCCGTGATGCTTAATAATGCCGAATGGCTGGATGAGCTGAACTATCTCGATTTCCTGCGCGATATCGGGCGGCATTTCTCGGTCAACCGCATGTTGTCCTTCGAGTCGGTGAAATCACGGCTGGATCGCGAGCAATCGCTCTCCTTCCTTGAGTTTAACTATATGATCCTGCAGGCCTATGACTTCCTCGAGTTGAACCGCCGCTATGGCTGTCTTTTGCAGATGGGCGGGTCGGATCAATGGGGCAATATCGTCAATGGCATCGACCTGACGCGCCGCGTGCTGGACCATGAGATTTACGGTTTAACCACGCCGCTTCTGACCACATCGGACGGGCGCAAGATGGGCAAGTCGCAAGGCGGTGCGATCTGGCTCGATGCGGAGATGCTCAGCCCCTATGAGTTCTGGCAATTCTGGCGCAACACCACCGATGCCGATGTGGGTCGTTTCCTCAAACTTTTCACCGAAATGCCGGTGGAGGAATGCGAGCGGCTTGGCGCATTGGCAGGCTCAGAGATCAATGAAGCCAAGATCGTCTTGGCCAATGAGGTCACGACGCTTTTGCATGGGGGCGAGGCCGCTAAAGCAGCCGAGGCCACCGCGCGCGAAGTCTTCGAGCGGGGCGGCACGGGTGAGGATTTGCCCACCCTGACTGTGTCGGCGGCGGATCTGGCCGATGGTGGCATCTCGATCGTGCAATTGATCACGCGCTCAGGCCTTGCGGGTTCGGGCAAGGAGGCCAAGCGCCTGATTTCTGAGAATGGCGCGCGGATGAATGACGCGCCGCTTGGCGATGCGGGCTTGATGATCACCGCCGCTGATCTGGCCGAGCCGATCAAGCTGAGCGCAGGCAAAAAGCGCCATGCGCTGGTGATCCTTGGCTGAATGATAAAATTGCGGAGGGGGCAGCCTAGGCTGGCCTCTGCCCGCGCCCCTTGGCCCGCGCCCCTTAGCCCGCGCCTGCGACAGCACGCAAAAGCCTTGCCCGCGAGGGTGGCACGGCGCTGATCTCAAGCCCTGTGAACACATGTAATGTGTTGAGATCAGGGTCGATCACCGCATGATCGCTGACCCAGCCCCCCATCAAGAGATAGGTTCTGAGCAAAGGCGGCATCTTGGCCTGCGCCAGCTTGAGATTAGGCTTGCGGCGCAGCCGTGATGCGAATTTGAACACTTTCGGCGCTTTCACCCGCGGCAACCAGCGCTTTGGCGCGATATGGCGGTCACGCAGCAGCGCAAAGGCATCGTAATATTCCTTTGCCTCGATCCCGTGGAAGGAGGAGCAGCCAAACAGCATCTCCACCCCTTCTTGATCGACATAGGCCGTCATTGCGCCCCAAGCGATCCGCAGAATGTCAGGATCCTGCCACTCGGGATGGATGCAAAACCGCCCCATCTCGACCATGGGGCCTTTGAAATCGCGAAGCGCCGATAATTCGTAGAATTGGGCGGAATAGCTGCGCGAAATCTCGTCTCCTGCAGCCAGATGCAGCAAGCGGAAACAGCATACAAGCGTGCCAGTTTCAGCATCTTCCACCAGCACATGGCGGCAATCGGCATCAAAGGGATCGGCATCGCTTTTGGGGGACGTGTCTTGTGCATCCGAGCCTGCACGGAAGGCCAGATATCGCAGCGCCTGCGCTTGGGCCAAATCATGCTCGGTATGGGCAAAGCGCACCAGATAGCGGCCCTTATTCATAAGATCATTCATCCCCGACCCCGCTGTCTCGTCAGATCAAGGATAGCATAGCAAGATGACGAAACGGCGACAAAAATGTCAGGCAGAGTGCCAAAGCCCCTGTCAGTTGCCCGCAAGCGCGTCGCCGATATTGATACGTCCGAAATTGCCGATCAGCTGGGTGAAGAAGCTCAGGTCACGCACGGTGCTTTCGGTAACGCGGCGTGAGAATTGCACGACCTGCCCGTCTTCCAGACCGAATTCCTCGATATTGGCGACGGTCCCGTTTTCGGCAAAGGATACGGCCAAAATCTCGCGCTCGATAATCTCGGGCGCGCGATAGGCGTAGTTGCGGATTTGATAGGCGGTATAGAACCACGCCTCGTCGCGCATCACACCCGATGCGGCAGGACGGCCAAGGGTTTCCTCAACGCTTTCGCGGGTATCCACGCCCGGCACGATCATCGCGACTTCTTCGGGAGGGGGGACATAGCCATGGTTCTGGAAGGTGGCCGAACAGGCGGCCAATAGCATCGCACCCGCCAGCATCCCTGCAAGTTTCAGCTTTTTCCCCATCGAGGTCATCCGCCCAGTCATCATCGCCGCCCTCTTTGACCCACCCGTTGGCCCCAATGGGCCATCTTGTTGCCGCACCAGCTCTTGCAAGGCTGGTTGTTCCTGTCTAACCGCTTAACTTACCCAAGCGATCAGAGCAAGCATGGGCCGCAATGGCAAGCGTCAAAACCCCAAGGAGGAACCATGACAGATCCCACCCCCTCCCCCCTGCCGCAAGAGATCTTGCGCTTGGCAGAACTGCCAAAGGGCGCGACCCGCAGCTTCGAGATTGTGCCACCACCACCTGTGCTGCGCACCATCAGCGAAGAATTGGGCATCACGGGCTTGCGCAAATTGCGGTTCGAGGGGGAAATCCTGCCCGAAGGCAAGCGCGACTGGCGTCTTGAGGCGAAACTGGGCGCGACCGTCACGCAGCCCTGTGTGGTCAGTTTGGAGCCTGTCACAACCAGAATCGATACCCCAATTCTGCGCCGCTATCTCAGCGAGATGGACGAGCCCGATCTGGAAGAGGTCGAGATGCCCGAGGATGATCTGAGCGAGCCATTGCCCGCCACTCTCGATCTTGTCGAGGTGATGGTGGAGGCGCTTGCGCTGCATTTGCCACTCTACCCGCGGGCCGATGGTATTGAACCCGCCCAGATCGAAGCGATCCCGCCCGGAGCCAAGCCAATTACCGAAGAGACCGTGAAACCCTTTGCAGGATTGGCAGGTTTGCGCGACAAGCTTGGATCATCCGATCAAAATGATGATGAGAATTAGACGTCACTTTGCAGGCAAATCGGCGCATTATTGGGGTTGCATGACCCCAAAATCTTTGTATGTTCCGCGCCTTATCCGCCCTTAGGATTGTCGTTCCCGTTTGGGCACGCCCGGTCCGGTCGCAACTGCCGGTTGCCTCAGGGTGAAAAAGATGTGACAGAGACACGAAACGAGACACTTGGGGCATACGGTTTGGCCGGCCCCTCTTAAAACCGAGGTTGAGACATGGCTGTCCCACAGAATAAAATCACGCGCTCGCGCCGCAACCAGCGCCGTTCGCATGACGCTCTGACCGCTGGCAATCCAAATGAATGCCCAAGCTGCGGTGAGCTGAAGCGCCCACATCACGTCTGCCCGTCCTGCGGCACTTATAACGACCGTGAAGTGATCGCTCAGGCCGACGAAATCGATCTGGACGACGACGCGGCATAAGCCGCGCCCTAGACGTTCAGGAAGATAGGTAGGCCGTTCATGGCAGCATCGACAGCTTTGACTGGTGGCACAGTTCCCGGGACAATCCTGTCAATAGATGCAATGGGCGGGGATGCCGGCCCTTCTGCTGTGATCGGCGGGATGGCCAAAGCGGCCTCCAAGAACCCCGATCTTCAATTCATCGTGCATGGCGACAAGGATAAACTTGATCGCCTTATCGCCCGCAAGCAAAAGCTTGTCGGGCGTTGCACTGTTGTGCATGCCGCTGATGTCGTCACGATGGATGCCAAGCCCTCCTATGTGATGCGCAATGGCAAGGGCAGCTCGATGTGGTCGGCGATTGACTCGGTCAAGAAGGGCAAGGCCAAGGCGGTGGTATCTTGCGGCAATACGGGCGCATTGATGGCCGTCTCGATGGTGCGTCTTCGCAAGATCGAAGGCGTGAACCGCCCCGCGATCGCAGTGCTTTGGCCATCGCGCAATCCATCAGGCTTTAATGTGATGCTGGATGTCGGGGCCGATGTGCGCGCCGATTCCGAGGATTTGCTGCAATACGCCCTGATGGGGGTCAGCTATGCCCGCAATGGTCTTGATCTGGCCCGCCCCCGCGTTGGCATCCTGAATGTGGGCACCGAAGAACATAAAGGCCGCGCCGAGCTAAAGGTCGCCCATGACCTTGTTCAGCGCTTGGCCCCTGTTGCCAATTACGACTTTAAAGGCTTCGTTGAGGGCGGCGATATCGCATCGGATGCTGTTGATGTGATCGTCACCGACGGGTTCACGGGTAATACAGCGCTCAAGACGGGCGAAGGCACGGCGACATTGATCCGCGAATTGCTGCGGGCTTCTTTCCAGTATTCGCCCCTTTCCCGAGTTGCGGCGCTTTTGGCGATGCCCTCGCTCAAACGCTTGCAAAAGCGCATTGACCCGCGCCGCGTGAATGGCGGTGTGTTTCTGGGCCTCAACGGGACTGTGGTAAAATCACATGGCTCGGCAGATGCCACGGGTGTTGCAGCCGCCATCAAATTGGCAGCGCGGCTTGCCGCCTCCGATTTCACCGAGCGCTTGGCCACTCGCATCGCCGATGCCGAAATGGCCGCCAATGAGGCGCTTCACGATGCAGAGGAAAAATCGGTATGACGATCCGCGCTGTTGCAAAGGGAATCGGCCATTACCTGCCTGAGCGGGTTGTGACCAATGCCCAATTCGCCGAAACGATCGACACCTCCGACGAATGGATCAAAAGCCGCTCGGGGATCGAGCAACGCCATTTCGCAGCCGAAGGCGAAACAACCAGCCAGATGGCGATCCAAGCCTCGTTGAAAGCTTTGGAAATGGCGGGCCTCTCGGCGCAGGATATCGACGGTGTGGTTGTTGCAACCTCCACCCCTGATCTGACCTTCCCCTCCACCGCGACCATGGTTCAGGCGGGGCTGGAAATGCGGGGGGGATTCGCCTTTGACGTGCAAGCGGTATGCGCGGGATTCGTATTTGCCCTCTCGACCGCGAATGCATTTATCACCAGCGGCCAAGCCAAGCGCATGCTGGTGATCGGCGCGGAAACCTTCAGCCGTATCCTTGACTGGGAAGACCGCACCACCTCTGTTCTGTTTGGAGATGGTGCAGGCGCGCTTATCCTCGAGGGTGAGGAACAGGAGGGTACCTCCAGTGATCGGGGCATCCTTGCGGTTGACCTGAATTCCGACGGCCAATTCCGTGATCTGCTCTATGTGGATGGCGGTGTCTCCAAGACGCAAACCACGGGTGTGCTGCGCATGGAGGGCCGTGAAGTTTTCCGTCATGCCGTTGAAAAACTTGCAGAAACTGCCCATACATCGCTTGCCGCCGCAGGGCTGGAGCCAAGCGATGTGGATTGGATCGTGCCCCATCAGGCCAATCTTCGGATCATCTCGCGCACCGCGCAAAAGATGGGTGTCGAGATGGACCGCGTGGTCGTAACCGTTCAGGATCACGGCAATACATCTGCCGCCTCTATTCCTCTCGCCCTCTCGGTCGGGGTGGCGCGCGGGCAGATCAAACAGGGCGATTTGCTGGTCACCGAAGCGATCGGTGGCGGCCTTGCTTGGGGCTCGGTGGTTCTTCGCTGGTAAAGCAACAGCGTCTGCCTATCGTCCCCACCGCAAGGCATTGATATTGACTTGAGAAATGCCATCACTCATTCTCGCGTAAAACCGAACGGGGATGGTTATTTATGGCTGGTAAAACACTGACGCGGATGGACTTGTCCGAAGCGGTCTTTAGCGAAGTTGGTCTGTCTCGAAACGAGAGTGCCCAATTGGTCGAACGGGTTCTTGATTTGATGTCCGATGCGATTGCCGAGGGCGAGCAGGTCAAAATCTCATCTTTCGGCACATTTTCGGTGCGCTCCAAGACAGCCCGCATTGGCCGCAACCCAAAGACAGGTCAGGAAGTTCCAATCCTTCCACGTCGGGTTCTGACATTCCGCCCTTCGCATCTGATGAAAGATCGCGTTGCAGCCGGAAACAAGAAATAGGACCCCGCTAGATGGCTAAATCCGCCCAAGCATTTCGTACCATCCGCGAGGTGGCTGATTGGCTTGGCGTGGCAGCACATGTGTTGCGGTTCTGGGAAAGCAAATTCACGCAGATCAAGCCTGTGAAACGCGCGGGCGGGCGTCGCTATTACCGCCCCGAAGACATGGCGCTAGTGGGCGGTATCAAGGTGCTGCTGCATGATAAGGGCCAGACGATACGGGCCGTGCAGCGCATGATCCGCGATGATGGCGTGGCCAGTGTGTCCGCCCTTGCGCCGCCATTGCCCGGTGAGGACGCAGAAATCACCGCCCCCCAAGCGGCTGAGATGCAGGATTCGGCACCAGCGATGGCCGATGAGACCACCGCAGCTGAAGAAACACCTGCCGCCACAGAAGATGCAGGCCCCACCCCAGAGGCAGCCCCAGAGACAGTGCCTGAGGAAGCTTCTGAGGCGGCCGCCGAGACGAACCCTGAGGAAGACGCCGAAACATCCGCTGAGGAAGCTGCCGAGACGGCTCCCGAGGCAGATCAAGAGAGCGACACCAAGCCAGACGAGCAGATGACCCAGCTACACCTTATTGATGAAACACCCGCCGAACCTGTCCCCGACACCACTGGCCCTATACATGAACGCTTTGCCGATGGCCTTGCGGAACTGGCCCAAATGGCGCCGGAATTCCCCAAGAATCGCGCCACCAGAAAAGCGCTCAGGCCCCATATCACCCGTTTGGAAAAGCTGCAGGAGCGGTTGCGGGCGGGCGGCTCAGAATAAGGGCGTGGCTTTTTACGCAAGCCCCTTGCGCCTGTGCGGAAAATCGCTAGAAGAGCCTCCACGTCGGGCTATGGCGCAGCCTGGTAGCGCGTCCGTCTGGGGGACGGAAGGTCGCAGGTTCGAGTCCTGCTAGCCCGACCATTGAAAACCGCTCTTGCCCTCGCGGGCGGGGCGGTTTTTTCTTAGGCAGTGAGCCGAGAGAGGAAGAGCAAGATGACAATGACAGGCGCAGGCGTTTTGCCAGACCATGCCATTCACCAGATGATCGATCAGGGCCAGATCACGCTGACCCAGCCCGTAACCGATGATCAGGTGCAACCTGCCAGTCTTGATCTGCGGCTCGGATCGGTGGCGTATCGCGTGCGCGCCTCCTTTCTTTCGGGCCATGGCGCAAGCGTGGCCGATCGTCTGTCTGAGTTCGAGATGCACCGCGTTGACCTCAGCGAGGGGGCCGTTCTTGAAAAGGGCTGCGTCTATGTCGTGCCCTTGATGGAAGGCTTGGCCCTGCCCCAAGGCGTGCAAGCCGTCGCCAATGCCAAAAGCTCGACAGGGCGGCTGGACCTGCTGACGCGCACGATCACCGATGGCGGCACCGAATTTGACCGTATCGCACCAGGATATCGCGGCCCGCTATATGCCGAGATTTGCCCGCGGTCTTTCTCTGTGCTTGTTCGGCCCGGAATGCGGCTGAACCAGATTCGCTTCCGCGCGGGCCAAGCGGTTTTGGACGATGATGAATTGCGCGCCCGCCATGCCAAGCACCCGCTGGTTTCAGGCGAGGCGGCTGTGATTGATGAGGGTTTGGGCTTTTCCGTCGATCTGCGCCCTGATGGCAGCGATCTGGTCGGATACCGCGCCAAACCCCATACAGGCGTTATCGATCTGAACAATATCGCGGGCTATGACCCTGCCGATTTCTGGGAAGAAATCCGCACCACCGAAGGGCGTATCATCCTCGACCCGGGTGCCTTTTATATTCTTGTCAGCCGCGAGGCCGTGGCCATTCCGCCTGATTGCGCCGCCGAGATGTCACCCTATCTGGCGATGGTGGGGGAATTCCGCGTGCATTACGCAGGCTTCTTCGATCCCGGATTCGGGCATGGCGTGCCAGCACGCGGCGTCTTGGAAGTGCGCTGCCATGAGGCACCCTTTGTGCTGGAGCATGGTCAAGTCGTGGGGCGTTTGGTCTATGAGAAGATGGCCAGCGCGCCAGACAGGCTTTATGGCAGCGATATCGCGTCGAACTATCAGGGTCAGGGCCTGAAACTTTCTAAACATTTCAAGATGTAAGGGCGCGACCTTAGCGCAATATCTGCGAATAATAGAGCAAGCCATGCCCTGTCAAACTGTCAGATAGGCTCTGCCACATCTGCGCGAAGGCGTCCCAATCCAGATGCACGGCTTGCGCGATTTCGGCTAGGCTGGCGCGGCCAGTGATCTGCGCCAAGGCGCGGGCGGTGATGCCCGATACGGGGATTTCCAGCTTTTCGCCCGCAATGGTCACGGGGATCACACCTGTTTTGGCGGCCACTTGGGCCAGCCTTTGCCCGCTGACACCGCGTAGATGCGGCACCGCCTCTCCCTCCACCTGTGCGACATGGCCCATGGCCTCACGCGCGGCATATAGGATATGGGCCTTGATCGTGCCCCGCAAATTCTCGGCCAATTCCATCCGCGCAACCCTATCCATGCCCTGAACCAGCGCCGCATCCCCCAAAAGCGGAAGGGGGTTGTAAAGATGCGATTGCGGGCTGCCGACATAGGACAGGCCCGCACTGCGCAGCGCCGCAAGGAGCTGGCGGATTGAGAACTCCACCCCCTGCCCGCGCAGCAAAAGTTCGTAAAACCCAGCATCACTTTGAATCTGGTCACGCAAAATCGGGTTGCGTTTGATCGGGTGGGCATCGGGAAGGCGCGCATAGATCGCTTGCGCTTTCCTGAGCTGAAATTCAGGCGGGCCATCAAGAAGCGCGCCGAAGACCTCGCGCAAGGGCATGGCCCCCGCTCGGCCCAGATCAGCGGGCAGCATCAACCCGATCCCGCCGCGCGGAACCAAGGCTTTGGCCAGCGCATTGAACCCCGCTTGCGGCTTTGGCAGGGCGGCCACCCCCCCGCTGCAATCGATATAATCGAAACGGCCTAATCTGCGGGCCTCAAGCAGAGAGCCTGTTTTGAAGGTAATCCCCTGCAGCCCGCGCGCCTCGGCACGTGCCTCGGCGATATCGCGGGCGGTTTTGGAGGGATCGAGATAGGTAATTTCATAGGGCTTTTTGGCGGAGCTGAGCACTTGCGCCATTTGGATCACGGCATCACCCGTGCCGCCAGCGGCTGCGAGAATACGGATCGGCTTGGACCAATCGCGCTTGCCCTCGAAAATATAGTGATCGATTTCAAGGGGATGACTGGGTGAGCCCGTGGTCAAACGCTTGGTTTCCTGCGCGGGGTCACGCTCAGGATATGGGAAGGCTTCGGATGGGTCACCAGATGCGCTCATAGATTGCGCCCTGCATAGTCGATTGGATGTTGCTCAAGCGCGGCCACTTGGTCAGCCGATAGATCCGCAAAACGTAAGATATAGGTGTGGATCGAAAAAATCACCGCGCCTGTTTGTGGCAGGCGCAAAATGCATTGCCGCTCTGAGCGCAGATAATCTGGCCTGATCTCGGCCTTGACCCGAGGCTGCACTTCCGAGCGGGGATGAAACAGATCAGGGCTGCCATAGAGCAATGCGTTTTGACGCCACAAAGGACGGTCCTCACGCACCATATCAAAGAGGCGCTGCACGCGGGTTGCCATCTCACCAGTATAGGGTTTGACGGGTGTATGGATTGCGGCCAAAGGGCGGCCAAGTTTTTCTGCGAGCGTCCAGCTTGCGGGGAAGCATAGAATTGCGCCGACCAGCCGATGTTCCGCCGCGCCCTGCTCTTTCATCAAAAGCGCGATATCCTGCTGCACCAGACGGCCTGCGATAATCAAAGGGTGGTCGGCCTCCAGATCGATTTCAACCCCATCAGGTCGGGTGATTTTTTGCCCCCTGCGTGTGAAGCCTTGGGGCAAATGGGCGAGGATATGCGCGAGCGTCTCGGCGGCGGCGTCTTCGGCTTCGGGCAGGCAAGCAAAAACCTCACCGCGGCGTTGTCCGATCAAAGCATCCCGCAGCGCCATTTGGCCGCCATAGGCATCATCGCAGGTGATCCAGTCGCGCAGATCAAGCGGCTGTACCCCTGGCATCCGCCGCGTGGCGGGATGCATCCATGGCGCATAGGGAAGGGTTTGTTGAAAAACGGGCGTCATCAGGGCTGTTTTCTATCCTCGGCGGCAGTCCAATTGACTGAAACCTATCATGGAAAGGAGCGCAAGGCAGGCGTTATACGCTAAAGGCAACCTTGGAGATTTCGTATTTTTGGAAAGATGAAGCCCCTCACCCCGCCTGCACGGTTTCACACGAGGGCGTGACAAATCTGACATGAGGGTTGAGACAGGCGCATCGCCTCGCCATTGTCAGTCCAGACACAGCAAAGAGAGAAGCCATGCCGACAGAGCGTTTCAACTTCACGGGCCATTCAGGCGATGAACTGGCCGCGCGGCTGGATTTGCCTGAGGGGCCGCATCTTGCGACCGCTTTGATGGCACATTGCTTTACCTGCGGCAAAGACATACCCGCCGCGCGGCGCATCTCGGCGCGTTTGGCGGGGATGGGGTTTGCGGTGTTGCGCTTTGATTTTACGGGGCTTGGCCATTCAGGGGGCGAGTTTGAGAACACCACTTTCACCTCCAATGTGGATGACCTCAAAGCGGCGGCGGCAGCGCTTGATGCGCGCGGCTTTGCGCCCGACTTGCTGATTGGGCATTCCTTGGGCGGGGCGGCGGTATTGCGGGCGGCAGGCGGCATCGCTTCGGTCAAGGCTGTGGCCACCATTGGCGCGCCTTTTGATCCTGACCATGTGGTCCATAATTTTCATGATGCGCTGGAGCAGATCGAGCGCGATGGCGCGGGCGATGTGCAGCTTGGCGGGCGGTCCTTGCGGATCGGGAAGGCGTTTGTCGATGATGTGCGTGCCGAGAACCTTGCGCCTGCGATCAAGGACTTGAAGGCAGCGCTTTTGGTCATGCATGCGCCGCTAGATGATATTGTGGGCATCGAGAATGCCACGAAGATTTTCACCGCCGCGCGCCACCCCAAGAGCTTTGTGACGCTGGACAGCGCCGATCATTTGATCACGCGGGCCACTGATGCGGAATATGCAGCCGAGGTGATTGCCGCATGGATCGGGCGCTATGTGGCGCTTCGCCCGCCTGCCCCGCCGCCCGGCGCGCCTGAGGGGATCACGCGTGTCTCGGAGGCTGATGCAGATGGGTTCTTGCAAGATGTTCAAGCGGGTCCGCATCACCATGTGAAGGCGGATGAGCCGCTGAGCTATGGTGGCACCAATCAGGGCATGACGCCTTATCAATTCCTTTCAGCGGGTTTGGGAGCCTGCACCTCAATGACGATCCGCATGTATGCGCGTCGCAAGGCTTGGGCACTGCGCCATGTCAGTGTTGATGTGAGCCATAACAGGGTGCATGCGCAGGACGCCGAAGGCATGAATGCCCCTTTGGACGAGTTTACCCGCCATATCCGACTGGAGGGTGATCTGGACGCAGCGCAGCGCGCAAAGCTGTTGGAGATCGCGGATAAATGCCCTGTTCACAAAAGCTTGGAGCGCAGTTCTAAAGTGGTTACTTCGCTGGTTGAAGAGGCAGAAGCGTCGTCGATTTGATCTCCTCCATCGACAGAAGCGCCGTCACATTATAGATTTTCACCTCGGAAATCAGCGCCTGATAGAACACATCATAGGCGCGCGCATTGGCGACCCTGACTTTCAGGATATAGTCGATCTCACCTGCCAGACGATGCGCCTCCATGACTTCGGGTCGCGCGCGGAGGGCGGCCAAAAAGCTGTTTTGCCACTCGGCATCATGCTCGGCGGTGCGGATCAGCACGAAGAAACAGGCCTCAAACCCTAAAGCATCGGCATCAAGCTCGACCGTTTGGCGACCGATGACGCCTGCCTCCTTCAATTTGCGAATCCTGCTCCAGACAGGGGTCTTGGAGGAGCCCACTTTCTTGGCAATTTCATCAAGGGATTGGCTCGCATCCTCCTGTAGGGCTGCGAGGATTTTCCGATCCATCTCATCGATCTGCGCTGACATTCGTGTGGCCTTATCATTGGGCGGACAGTGTAACGTAGTGCACGCTCAATACAGAACATACGTCCCTTTTCGCAAGGTGCATCTGCCAATTTTTGGGAATTTGTTCTACATATTGGGGCACAAACTTCCCCAAGGTTCTGGCCCATGCAACATTTTCCGATTTTTATCAATCTCGCCGGACGGCGTGTTGTTGTCTCGGGCGGCGGCGAGGCGGCTTTGGCAAAGCTGCGGCTGCTGCTCAAGACCGAGGCCCATATTACGGTGTTTGCGCAAGACGCCGAGGCCCAGATTGAACAATGGGCGCGCGAGAGGCGGATCACGTGGTGCCAGCGCAACCTTGAGCCAGGTGATGCGCTATGTGCGGCGCTGTTTTACGCCGCCAATGATAATCCCCCTGAGGATCGCCGCGTCACCAAGCTGGCGCAGGCCGATGGCGCGCTGACCAATTGGGTGGATAATCTGGGCGAGAGCCAGTTTATCACCCCCGCCATCGTGGATCGCGACCCTGTGACGGTGGCGATTGGCACCGAGGGCGCCGCCCCTGTTCTGGCGCGCGCGATCAAGCGCGACCTTGAAGCGAAACTGCCTGCCTCGCTGGGGCTTTTGGCGCGGATCGGCAAAGGGTTTCGCAAGGCGGCGGATGCCCTGCCCTTCGGAGCAAAACGGCGCGAGTTCTGGGCCGAGTATTATGCCTCGGCAGGGCCTGATGCATTGGCCCGTGGTGGTGAGGCAGGCGTGCAAGACGCGCTTGAGGGCTTGTTGGAACAGCATCTGCACAGCGCGCCCAAACGTGGCCGTGTGGCGCTCGTGGGCGCGGGGCCCGGTGATCCGGAATTGTTGACCTTAAAGGCACGGCGCGCTTTGGACGAGGCGGATGTGGTGATCTATGACCGGCTTGTTTCCAAAGACATTCTTGAACTGGCCCGCCGCGAAGCGGTGCTGGTCAATGCGGGCAAACAGGGTTTTGGCCCTGCCATGGCGCAAGAGGATATCTGCCGCCTGATTGTCGAGCATGCCACCCAAGGGGCCTATGTGTTGCGCCTGAAATCTGGGGATGCAGGCGTTTATGGCCGTCTGGACGAAGAGATCGACGCGCTGGAGGCGGCTGAGATCGAGTGGTCCATCGTGCCGGGGATCACCTCGGCCTCGGCGGCGGCGGCGCAGATCGGCCAAAGCCTGACCAAGCGCGACCGCAACAGCGCGCTGCGTTTTCTGACGGGCCATGATGTGAAAGGCTTTGCCGAGCATGACTGGCGCGGATTGGCGCGCGCGGGCGAAGTGGCCGCAATCTATATGGGCAAGAAGGGCGCGCGCTTTATTCAGGGGCGCTTGCTGATGCATGGGGCGGCCCCCGACACCCCTGTGAGCATTGTCGAGAATGCCTCGCGCAGCACGGCGCGTGTGATCCCTACAAGCCTTGCCCGTCTCTCGGCCGATCTTGAGACCGCAGAGCTCAGTGGGCCTGCAATCCTGCTTTACGGGCTCGCGCCGCGCATGGCGCGCCAAGCCCTTCCCCTTTTGCAAAAGGACCATGCCTGATGGCGCGTAGTTTTACCCCCAAAGTCGTGACCGCCAATGCCTTGCTGGAAGGCGATGTTGTCTATCTGAGCATCGATGACAGATGGGTGCGCGACCATGCGCAGGCCGAATTGCTGGAGGATGAGGCCCATGCCACCATCCGTCTGCTGGACGCCTCGGCGCGCAGTGACGAGGTTGTGGGCGTCTATCTGGCCGATGCCCGATACGGGCCGAACGGCCCTGAGCCGGTCCATTTCCGCGAAGTGTTCCGCACACGCGGGCCGTCAAATTACCCCCATGGAAAACAAGAACAGGTCTGACCCTGTGTCGAGGTGAGCGCGATGTATCTCTATAATGACTTTGACGAAGCCTTTCTGCGCGAACGCGTGGCGCAATTCTCGGCTCAGGTGGCGCGGCGGATTGATGGCTCGCTTACGGAAGATGAGTTCAAGCCGCTGCGTTTGATGAACGGGCTTTATCTGCAATTGCATGCCTATATGCTGCGCGTGGCGATCCCCTATGGGACGTTGAACAGCCGCCAGATGCGCCAATTGGCGATGATCGCGGAGCGGTGGGATAAGGGCTATGGCCATTTCACCACGCGCCAGAATATCCAGTATAACTGGCCAAAACTGGAGGATGTGCCCGCCATGCTGGAGGCCTTGGCCGATGTGGGCATGCATGCGATCCAGACCAGCGGCAACACGATCCGCAATGTCACTGCCGATCATTTCGCAGGGGCCAGCGCCGATGAAGTGGCCGATCCCCGCCCTGTGGCGGAATTGATCCGCCAATGGTCAACCGACCATCCCGAATTCCAGTTCCTGCCCCGCAAATTCAAGGTCGCCGTAACAGGCAGCCCCGATGACCGCGCGGTGACAGCCGCCCATGATATCGGGCTGCGTATCCTGCGCCGCGAGGGCCGGATCGGGTATCAGGTTCTGGTCGGCGGCGGGCTTGGGCGCACGCCGATGATCGGCAAGGTGTTGGCCGAGTTCCTGCCTCGGGAAGATTTGCTGCCCTATCTGGAAGCCATCGTCGCGGTCTATAATCTGCTGGGGCGGCGCGACAATAAGTACAAAGCGCGGATCAAGATCACCGTGCATGAAACAGGGCTGGACGAAATCCGCCGCTTGGTTGGGGAAGAATTTGCTGCACGAAAGCCGCTTTTCAAAGGTGTCGATCAGGAAGTGCTGTCCAAAATCGAACATGCTTTCGATAGCCCTAACTATCTATCGATAAAGTCAGACCGCTTTGATAAGACTTATGCGACAAACCCCGCCTTCAGGTCATTTGTGGATAGAAATGTGGATAAGCACCAGCGCGAAGATTACGCGATTGTGTCGATTTCGCTGAAAAAACATGGGGCCACCCCCGGTGATGCAACGGCCGAGCAGATGCGGGTCATGGCGGATTTGGCGGAGGAATTCGGCCATGATGAATTGCGCATCAGCCATGAGCAGAATGTCATCCTGCCCCATATCCCCCGCGCCTTCTTGCCCGATCTGTATCAAAGGCTGCGCGCCGCCGATCTGGCTACGGCCAATATCGGGCTGATCTCGGATATCATCGCCTGCCCCGGCATGGATTATTGCGCCTTGGCAACCGCGCGCTCCATCCCCGTGGCGCAAGAGATTGCCACGCATTTCGAAGCGCTGAAGCTGGAGCATGATATCGGGCCGCTCAAGATCAAGATATCGGGCTGCATCAATGCCTGCGGGCATCACCATGTCGGCCATATCGGGATTTTGGGCCTCGACCGCGCGGGTGTGGAAAACTACCAGATCACCCTTGGCGGCACTGGTAGCGAAGATGCAGTAATCGGTGAGCGGACAGGCCCGGGATTTGCCTATGACCAGATCATTCCCGCCATTGAGCGGATCGTGAAGGCCTATCTGGCTCTGCGTGAGGGGCCCGAGGAGAGCTTTCTGGACGCCTATCGCCGCCTTGGCATGACGCCCTTCAAACATGCCCTTTACCCCGATGAGGCCAAGCGTGATGCCGCGTGACAATTTCGGCCCCGTTGCACAGCGCGTTGATGCGCTGAACGCGCGGTATCACCATCATTCGGCAACCGCTGTTTTGGAACATGCATTGCGCGATGAGGATACGGGGCGGGTGGCGCTGGTCTCGTCCTTCGGGGCGGAATCGGTGGTGTTGTTGCATATGGTCTCGGTGATCGACCGGCGTACGCCTGTCTTGTTTATTGATACCGAAATGCTCTTCCCCGAGACGCTGGAATATCAGCGCGAGGTCTCGGAACGGCTGGGGCTGGAGGATCTGCGGATTGTTCAGGCCAGCCAAACGCTGATTGCCAAACATGACGGTGATGGAGGCCTGCATAAACGCGATACCGATGCCTGCTGCGCCCTGCGCAAAACCGTGCCGCTGAACCATGCGCTGGCCCCTTTTGATGCTTGGATTACAGGGCGCAAACGCTTTCAGGGGCAAACGCGGTCTGAGTTGGAGTTTTTCGAGGCGGAAGAGGATTTGCGCATCAAGATCAATCCGCTGGCCCATTGGGCCCCGCGCGATGTGCAAGACTATATGATCAATAACCGCCTGCCCCGCCATCCACTGGTAGCCAAGGGGTACCCCTCGATCGGCTGTGCGCCTTGCACCTCGCCTGTGGCCGAGGGCGAGGATGCCCGCTCGGGGCGGTGGCGTGGATCCGAGAAAGAGGAATGCGGCATCCATTTTATCGATGGCAAGCTGGTGCGCGGCCCCCTGACAAAAGCGTCGTGAGAGATGGCTCGGGTCGGGATATTCGTATTTTTGGAAAGATGAAGGAGCGGTTATGTCAGAGATTGTGATCATCCGCGATGCGGGCTTTGCGCGCGAGGATTGGCTTGGCGGTTTTCAGGCCGAGTTTGAGGCGGGATCGGCTGCAGGGCTTGATCTGGCGTCCGATGGAGATGTGGCGCAGCTGGCGGAGCATTTGGGAGAGATCGCGATGATCCGCATTGATTTCCCCAGTTTTGCCGATGGCCGCGGCTTTACCCTAGCCAAACGCTTGCGCAATCTGGGCTATCAGGGGCGGCTGCGGGCCAAGGGCCATGTGATTGCGGATCAATATGCGATGGCGCGGCGGGCGGGCTTTGACGAGGTGGAAATCTCGGGTGAATTGGCCGCGCGGCAGGGCGAGGCGCAATGGCTGGCGCGCGCCGATTGGCAGGATCACGACTACCAAGCGCGACTGCGCGGCTAAGCGCGCCCTTCCCCTGAAGGAGATCAGGGCCTATGGATAGACCAGCCCCAAAGCGGGCAGAGTGACAGATATGACCGAGCAGAGAATTTTGACAGATACATCCGCCCCCTCCCCGAAAGCCACGCCGACCCTGCCTGATGCGCAAAAGGTCACCTCTGTAAAACATTGGACGGATCGGCTATTCAGTTTCCGCGTGACGCGCCCCGCATCTATGCGCTTTCGGTCGGGCGAGTTTGTGATGATCGGGTTGATGGGCGATAACGGCAAGCCGCTTTTGCGGGCCTATTCCATCGCCTCGCCCTCATGGGATGACGAATTGGAGTTTTATTCGATCAAGGTGCCAGACGGGCCTTTGACTTCGAAATTGCAAAATATCTTGGAGGGGGACGAGATTATCCTGCGCCCCAAACCTGTCGGCACGCTGGTGCATGATGCACTGCTGCCCGGCAAGCGGATCTGGTTTTTTGCCACGGGAACGGGGTTTGCGCCCTTTGCCAGCCTGTTGCGGGACCCTCAGACCTATGAGGATTATGACGAAATCATCATCACCCATACCTGCCGTGAGGCGGGCGAGCTGGCCTATGGGCATGATCTGATCGAAAGCATCCGCAAGGATGAGATGTTGGCGGAGCTGATGGGGGCGGGCTTTGCCGATAAGCTGCGCTATTACCCCACCACGACGCGCGAGCAGAGCGCGAAAATGGGACGGATCACCGATTTGATGCGCTCGGGCGAGGTGTTTGAGGATCTCGGCCTGCCAGCCCTGTCGCCCGAGACAGATCGCGCAATGATTTGCGGCAATCTGGCCTTCAACCTTGAACTGAAAGAGCTGCTGGAAGCCTATGGGCTCGTGGAAGGGGCCAATTCCAACCCGCAGCATTACGTTGTGGAAAAGGCGTTTCTGGATTGAGGCCCGATAGGGCCATTTGCGTCCGAGAAAAGCCATCGCCTGATATCTGGTTTGGCCGTGCAAGCCCGAAACACCCTTTGTTGCATTTTCCTTTGCCGCCATTAAGGTCAACAAGATTGACCTTAAAATGTGGTGCATAGATGAACTGCGAGGCTTTCGCGACAATCTGGGAGCAAGGGTGGAATAGCCACGACCTTGACGACATTATGAGACATTACCGGGACGATATTGTTTTCCGGTCCTTGAAGGCAATTCCGGTGGTTGGCTCCGGAGAAATCCATGGAAAGCAGGCGCTTAGAGAATACTGGGCAGCAGCTTTGGAGCGACAACCAGATCTAAAATTTTCGGTGCAGGATGTGTTCGAAGGTTATGAAATGGTTGTGATCTCATATATGAATCGCAGAGGCATTCTGGCAACCGAAACACTTTACTTCGATGCGGATGGGATGGTTTTTCAAGCAGCCGCTTGTCACCGCCCCTCACAGGCCGAATGATCGCTCCGAATTTCAAAACCAACCAAAAAACAGCCGCACCAAAAGAAAAACCCGCGCTGGTCTGACCGGCGCGGGTTTTCGTTTTCGGGGTGGCTCGAGGCTTAGAGGCCAAGCGCCTCGCGAACTTGCGTGACAACCGTTTCAACCATATCGGGGTTGGAGCGGGCTTGCTCGATCGCGCCGCGCAGGGTTGTTTTGACCATCAGGCTCAGATCCGAGGCGTCGATTGCTTCCAGCGCTGCATCAGCGTTGAAGCCGTCAACGGTCAGGATATCGCCAAGGCCCGCCTCTGCCACCGCGTCCGTCGCCATATCGGCGGTGGCATCAGCGGCTTCGGTTGCGGTCTCGGTTGCGGCTTCGGTGGCCTCGGTTGCTGTTTCAGTTGCAGCCTCAGTGGCCTCGGTCGCGGCATCTGTTGCGGCATCCGTCGCGGCTTCAGTCGTTTCCGCAGCGGTGTCAGCCGCTTCCGCGCCTGCTTCGACTGCTGCATCAGTTGCGTCGGTCGCGGCTTCTGTTGCGCTGTCCATCGCGTCAGTTGCCGTCTCGGTGGCTGCATCTATTGCGCCACTGACCGCGTCCGTGGCGGCGTCAACCGCTTCTTCAGCCGCATCCGTAGCAGCATCAACGGCATCGGATGCCGCAGACTCTACCGCGTCCATTGCGTCAGAGGCGACCTCTTCGGTGGCTTCAACGGCCTCTTCAACCGCTTCAGATGCTGCATCAGCGGCGGCCTCAACGGCCTCAGTTGCTTCTTCAACCACGTCTGTGGCCTCTTCGACCGCGTCTTCCGCGGCCTCTTCGACGGCTGGTGCTTCGGACGCTGCGGCCTCGGGCATCTCGTCGGGCGATTGGTTGAGATAAACAAACCCCACGGCCAATGCGACGAATGCGATGATGAAGACGATAATACGTACCATATTTCCCCCAACGGAATATTTCATGAATAAAGGCGCGATAGCGGCCTTTACGGCTTGCTACAACCGAAAACGCGCAGATAGCTGCCATGCAGCATTTATCCGCTTCAAATGCCTTGAAAGAGCAGGCTTGCGCGCGTAAGTTGCGCACTTGTTAAGCAAAGCTATCAAAGGACAAAACCCATAGCCCGCAGACCTCATAACGCGCCGCCCCCTCGTGACACTGGCCCGCGCGTAAACGACCGCATTCGTTCCAATGAAATTCGCCTGATCGGCGCAGAAGGCGAGAATGTAGGTGTTGTGACACCCGCCCGCGCCATGGAAATGGCCGAAGAAGCAGGTCTTGATCTGGTTGAGATTTCGCCGAATGCGGAACCTCCCGTGTGTAAGATCATGGATTTCGGCAAGTTCAAATATGAACAGCAAAAGCGCGAAGCCGAAGCCCGCAAGAAGCAAAAGATCATTGAGGTCAAAGAGGTCAAGATGCGGCCTGGTACCGATGATCATGACTTTGAACGCAAAGTCCGCGATGCCAAGAAATTCCTCGAGAATGGCGATAAGGTGAAGGTCACCTTGCGCTTCCGTGGCCGCGAAATGGCGCATCAGGAATTGGGCCGCAACCTGCTTGAGCGGGTCGCGACCGAGATCGAAGGCATCGGCAAGATCGAGAATATGCCGAAGATGGAAGGCCGCCAGATGATCATGATGATCGGGCCGTCCAAGTAAGCCACAGCGATTTGACCTATCCCAAAAGGGGCGCTGGCATCTGGCCAAGCGCCCTTTTTCTTTCGCCCCGCGCCCGCCTGATGCCTCCAGCCGCGTCACTCCTTTGGAATATTGCGCGGTGTGATAATCTGCACTGCACTCATGCCCGGCAGCGCCACCTGATCGGGCAGCAGTCGGTGATAGGCCAGAAGGTGCAAAAAGGCGCGGCGCATATCCTCGGTCAGGTCATGTTCCAATACCAGCGTCAGCCCGCCCGATTGCAGCAGCGCGCGGTTATCCTCATCCAGATCATGGGCAATGAAGACCTCGGGGCGCAGTCCCGCCCGCTCGAGCACCTGTAAAATGGCGCGGTTCCCGCCCCCCATCGAATAAATGCCCACCACATCGGGGGCGATCATGGCCTCGAACATGCGGGCCGTATCGGCGTTCAACCCCTGCCCGCCCGAGACATCCCTTATCTGCAGATGGGGTGCATCCTGCTCCATCACCTCGCAAAATCCGCGAAACCGCGCATCTTCGCCCTCAAAAAGGTCATTGCTTTTAGTGGTCAGCACCACGCCGCGCGCAGGCCCGCCAAGCATCCGCGCCATGAACCACCCCGCCGTCCGCCCTGCCGCGGTATTGTCTAGCCCCGCATAAGCCACCCGAGCCGAGTTCGGGATATCGGTGAAAATGGTGACCACGGGGATGCCGCGCCTTTCCAGATCGGCAATCGCGGCACGGATTTCAGGTAGATCGCGGGATTTGAGGCAAACCCCATGCGAGCCACGTTTGGCGATCCGCGCCAGATGCGCCAGAATTTGCGCAGGTGCCATCACCTCGGCTTCGGTGAAATGCAGACGGATCACAGCGGCATTGATCTGGGGCAAAGCCGCCAGACTTGCATGATGCACCTCGCGCGAGAAGCGCCGTGGCGCTTCGATCACCACATCGACAAACAGCCTGCGCCCCTTGGCGGCCAACATAGCCTCTTGCGCTTTCAACTCCTCTATGGCGGCTTCCACCCGCGCCCGCGCCCGCGCGCTGACATTGGGGCGTGCGTGCAAAACACGGTCCACCGTGGCGGCCGCCAACCCCGATTGGGCGGCAATCTCCTTGATTGGAAAGCGATGCGTCATTGAGGTGTTTTTGATGTGTTTTAAGGCAGACCGCAAGCCCGCTGGCCGCTAATCTGTTCCTCAAGAACGGGAGGGTTCACCATGAAAGATATGTCTCACAGCACCAAAGGCTATTATTCGGAACAGGCCTGCGACCTTGCGGATTTCCAAACGCTTTGCGCCCAAACCACGCGCGCGCGGGATGTCCCACAGGCCGCGCGGATCGAAAAGAATGTGCCGATCTATGACGCAGCCGCGATTGCGCCAGCCCTTGCAGATGAGGCCGCGCGCCGCGCCTTGATGGCCGAATGGGCCGAGGTTTTGCTCTCGGGCGCAGGCATCGTGGTGATCAAACAGGCCGTCACCGATCTGGCCGCAATTGATGCCGCCACCGCCCATTACCTCGAGATTATCGCCGAGGAAAAAGCCGCCAACGCCACCAAGGCCGATCATTTCGCCGCTGCAGGGGCCAATGACCGCATCTGGAATTCGCTGCAAAAGCTGTGCCTTGAAGCCCCCGAGATTTTCGCCCGCAGCTTTGCAAACCCCGCGGTTGATGCAATCTGCGAGGCATGGCTCGGCCCCAATTACCAGATGACCGCACAGGTCAATCTTGTTCATCCGGGCGGTCAGGCACAGCAGGCGCATCGCGATTATCATCTGGGGTTTCAAAGCGCCGAGGTCTCGGCCCAATACCCTGCCCATGTGCATGAGCTATCGCCCCTGATGACGCTACAGGGCGGGATCGCGCATTGCGATATGCGGCTTGAAAGCGGCCCGACCAAGCTCCTGCCCTTCAGCCAAGCCTTTAAGCCAGGCTATGCCGCATGGCGTCGCCCCGATTTCCGCGCCTTCTTTGAGCAGGCCCATATCCAGCTGCCTCTGAAGAAAGGGGATGCGCTATTTTTCAGCCCCGCGCTGTTCCATGCCGCAGGCGAGAACCGCACCACGGATGTGCAGCGTTTTGTAAACCTGTTGCAGATTTCCTCCCCCTTCGGGCGCGCGATGGAAACGATTGACCGCGCGGCCATGTGCAAGGCGCTCTACCCCGTCTTGGCGCAAGGCCTGCTGCAGGGAGCCGCCCTTGATGCCGCGATTGCCGCCGCCGCTGAGGGATATTCCTTCCCCACCAATCTCGACACCGATCCCCCGATTGGCGGCCTCGCCCCTGAAACCCAAGCGGGCCTAATGCGCCGCTTCCTCGCCGAGGGTCAAAGCGCGCAAAACTTCAATGCGGCCCTTGATGCGCTGGAGGCCCGCAAACAGGCATAAAAAAGGGCCGCCGGATCCTCTCCGGCGGCCCTTCTTTCAAGTCGTTCCAAAGGCTCAGCCAGCAGCCGCCACCGCGCGGCCTGTCATCACCTTGACCAGATGCGCCCGATACGCGCCCGAGCCATGTAGATCGGCAATCATGCCATCCGCCGAAGGGGCCGCCAGCCCCGCCACAGCCGCTTCCGAGAAATCGGCCGACAAAGCGGCTTCCGCCTCGCTCCAACGGAACACCCCATCCGAGGAGGCGCCTGTCACCGCAACCCGAACGCCATCTGCAAATTTCGCAACATAGACGCCAACCAGCGCAAAGCGCGAAGCGGGTTGCACGAATTTCTGATAATTCGCCGCCTCGGGGATCGGGAATTTCACTTCCGTGATAATCTCCCCTTCTTCCAAAGCCGTAGTGAACATGCCCTCAAAGAAATCATCGGCTGCGATCTCTCTCGCATTGGTCTTGATGATCGCCCCCGACCCAAGTGCCGCCGCTGGATAGCAGGCAGAGGGGTCGTTATTGGCAAGGCTGCCGCCAATCGTGCCACGGTTGCGCACCGCAGGGTCACCGATATGGCCTGCAAGCTCTGCCAAAGCGGGGTAATGGGCCGCAGCCTCCGCCACAACCGTCCCATGGGTGGTCGCGCCTCCAATGCACAAATGGCCCGCATCATTGACGCAAACCCCTTGCATCTCGGCGATGCCATTGAGGCTCACCAGAACACCGGGCTGTGCAAGGCGCTGCTTCATCGTGGGCAAAAGCGTCTGCCCGCCGCCCAAAGCCTGCGCCTCCTCGCCGCCCAAAGCGGCAACCGCCTCACTGATGCTCGAGGGTTTCACGAATTCGAAATCATACATCTCGTTTTCCTCCTGAAGGGACCCTGCCCTTCATCTTTCCAAAAATACGAAAACTCGGGCGCTGTCCACAAGAGCCAGCGCCCGAAGCTTACTCCTGCATGGCCTGCCACACGCGCGAGGGCGAAAGCGGCATGTCGATATGGGTCACATGGGTCTTGCCCGCGCGCTGCATCGCATCCACCACGGCATTGACCACCGCAGGCGGCGATCCGATCGCGCCCGCCTCACCGCAGCCTTTCACGCCGAGCGGGTTATGGGTGCATGGCGTCTGGCAGGAATGATCCACCTGATAGAACGGCAGGTCATCGGCACGCGGCATGGCGTAATCCATGAAGCTGCCCGACATGATCTGGCCATTCTCGTCATAGCTCACCCCCTCCAGAAGCGCCTGCCCAATGCCCTGACCGATACCACCATGCACCTGACCATCCACGATCATCGGGTTGACGATATTGCCGAAATCATCAGCCGCCGCGAAGGACATAATCTGTACCTTGCCCGTATCGGGGTCGACCTCAACCTCACAGGCATAAGCGCCCGCGGGATAGGTGAAATTCGCAGGATCATAAAAGGCCGTTTCCTCTAGCCCCGGCTCCAGCTCTTCCAGCGGGTAGTTATGCGGGACGTAAGCGGCCAAGGTCACATCGCCCCAAGCCACCGATTTATCGGTGCCTGCGACAGAGAACTGGCCATCCTTCAACTCGATATCGCCTTCCGAGGCTTCCATCAGATGGGCCGCAATTTTCTTGGCTTTGGCGATGATCTTCTCGGTCGCACGCACCATGGCCGAGCCACCAACCGCCAGCGAGCGCGAGCCATAGGTGCCCATGCCCATTGGTGTATTGGCCGTATCACCATGTACGATCTCGACCATATTTTCATCCAAGCCGATCATATCGGCGACCACTTGGGCAAAGGATGTTTCATGGCCCTGACCATGGCTATGGCTGCCCGTCATCACCACCAGACCACCCGTGGCATTGACCCGCACTGTGGCGCTTTCATAAAGCCCTGCACGGGCGCCCAATTGGCCCACAAGATTTGACGGCGCGATACCGCAAGCCTCGATGTAGCAATTGATGCCAAGCCCGCGCAGCTTGCCACGGGATGCGCTCTCGGCGCGGCGCGCCTCAAAGCCGTCACGGTCGATGATCTCAAGCAATTTGGCCATCGTGGCCTCATAATCGCCCGTGTCATATTCCACCGCCACAGGTGTGGCATAGGGGAACTCGGTGATGAAATTCTGACGACGCAGCGCAATCGGATCGACACCCAATTCACGCGCGGCTTTGTCGATCACACGCTCAAGCTGATAGGTCGCCTCTGGACGTCCCGCGCCCCGATAGGCATCCACGGGCACCGTATTGGTAAACACTGCCTTCACATTCACATAGATCAGCGGGGTTTTGTAATTGCCCGCCATCAATGTGCCATGCAGCCAAGTGGGCACGGAAGGCGCAAAGGTGGACAAATAGGCGCCCATATTCGCGTAAGTATCCGTGCGCAAAGCCGTGAAGTTGTTCTCGGCATCCAAGGCCAGTTCGATCTTGGTGACATGGTCGCGCCCATGGGCATCGCTCATGAAGGCCTCGGAGCGGCTGGAGGTCCATTTCACGGGACGCTCGATCGCTTTGGCGGCAAAGGTGCAGAAGGCTTCTTCGGCATAATGGAAGATTTTCGAGCCGAAACCACCGCCCACATCAGGGGCCACAACACGCAGCTTATGCTCGGGAATACCCAAGACAAAAGCGCCCATCAGCAAGCGGATCACATGCGGGTTCTGGCTTGTGGTATAAAGCGTGCTATCACCTGTTCCGGGTGCGAAATCGCCAACCGCCACGCGTGGCTCCATCGCATTGGGGGCCAGACGCTGGTTGACCAGCTCAAGCGTGGTCACATGGGCGGCCGCCTCAAAGGCCGCATTCACGGCCTCGCGGTTTTCCTCGACGAAGCCCCAGTCATAGCAAAGGTTGTCATCCAGATCGTCATGCACTTTCGGCGAGCCTGCCTCGAGCGCCTTTTTCATATCCACAACCGCTGGCAGCTCGTCGATATCAAGATCGATGGCTTCTGCGGCATTTCGCGCCTCGGCGAGGCTTTCGGCCACGACAGCGGCAATCGGGTCACCCACATGGCGGACCTTGCCTTGCGCCAGAACAGGGTGTCCGGGCTCTTTCATCGGCGCGCCATGGCGGTCGGTCACCTGCCAACCGCAGGGCAGCCCGCCCACACCCTCAAAATCCGCGCCCGTGAAAATACGGACCACACCGGGCATGTTTTCTGCCGCGCTGGTGTCGATCTTGTTAATTTTGCCATGCGCCATATCGGAGCGCAGGAAATAGACATGTGTCTGGCCAAGCAGATTGATGTCATCGGTATATTTGCCGCGTCCTGTCAGAAACCGGACGTCCTCGCGGCGCTTCGAGCTTGCGCCAATGCCATGATCTTTGGGCATAATCTTCCTCCCTGGGTGGGTTCTGCATGTGGCCTCCTCCTCCAGAGCCCGCCGTGCAAACCGTCATTACCTAAGGCTACCGCGTCGTTTCCATCGCGGGGTGCCGCTTACGCATTTATTCAGCCGCGATCGCCGAGACATCCTGACCAGATGCGGCAAGGATCGCTTTGACAATATTGTGGTAGCCCGTGCAGCGGCAGATATTGCCTTCGAGATAGGCCCGCACATCTTGCTCGGTCGGCTTGGGATTTTCCTTCAGCAGCGCCGCAGCACTCATGATCATGCCCGGCGTGCAGAAGCCGCATTGCAGGCCGTGATGGTCTTGAAAGGCTTGCTGGATCACCGAAAGCGAGCCATCGGCATTCGCCATGCCCTCAATCGTGCGCACCTCGGCGCCATCCAGATCGGCCGCCAAAGCGGTGCAGCTTTTGATCGCATCGCCATTCACATGCACAACACACGCCCCGCATTGGCTGGTGTCACAGCCCACATGGGTCCCCGTTTTTTTCAGAGTGGTTCGCAGAAATTCCACAAGCAGCGTGCGGCCTTCCACCTCGCCGGATACGGATTTACCGTTCACGGTCATTTTGACTTGAGCCATTCAGTCCTCCCTTAGTGATTAACCCTATCCAAACACGGAAACGCGGAAACGCAAACGGAAAGTTTGAGATTTCGACGCAGCGTTAGAGGCTTTGCGCCCGTGCTATCTGCCCTCACGCGGCTGCGGGCGTGTCGGGATTTCCTTCAAAAGCCCGCCGACCCCCATCGCCGCAATATCATGCGACCCAAGCGGCACCCCGCAAATCACCCGCTCCAGCACCCAATCCGCCCCGTTCAAGGCAGGGCTGCGCACGCATCCGGGCAAGCCGATCACAGATTGCGCATCGCGCCTGCCAAGCACCAGAAGATTGCCCGGATCAACAGGCATCCCAAAGCGGATCACCTGCCCGCCTGCATCACGCAAACCACCCGGCATGACATCTTCGATATCCGAGGTGGCCGAGGCCGTCAGCACCAGCGCCAAATCCTCAGACGCCGCCTTGATCGCAGCCGCCATGGCCGCGCGGGTATGGGGCACGGTCTCGACATGAGTTAAGACCACGCCAAGCGCATCCAGCCGCCCGCTGATCGCGGATACCGCTTTGTCATTCAGGCTTGGCTTTTGGCCCGCGACCTCGCTCAGGATCAGCCGCGCCGAGGTGATCACAGGCTCAATCAGCGACAAGGCATTGCGCGCCACATCACAGGCTTGGTTGAGCGATTTTTGCGGCACCGCATAGGGGATGATCTTGACGGTGGCGACCATCATGCCCGCTGTGACCCTTTGAAAGGGCGGCAAACAGGCCAGCGTGATCATGGGATCAACCGCATTGATCGCGGCAATCGCTTCTGCCTCAACGCGCAAAATTCCCGCAGCTTTCGCGCGCAAATTCACCCGACCTGTAAAGGCAGGCTCGATACTCAGACCCGCCACGCCCTCATCTGGAACAATCGCATGGGCAAGCTCTGTGGCTGCAAGGTTTTCAGCCACATCATCCGCCTCCAAACGCGCCACGATCACATCCGCTACGCCTTCTGCTTGAAGGGCCGCGATATCCTCAGGCTGTAGCAGATGCCCCTTTTTCAATTTGCCACCCGCCAATTGCAGCGCATGCGCCAGCACAGCGCCTTCGGCTTGCGCGGTCGGGACGGGGCCGAATTTCATGGATGCCTCAGCCTTTGGGTGATCTGCGCCATGATCGAGATCGCAATCTCACCCGGGCCGCGCGCACCGATATCGAGGCCCACGGGTGCGTGGATTTTGGTGATCTGTTCTTCCGAGAAACCCGCCTCCTGCAAACGCGCCACCCGTTTTGCATGGGTGCGCTTGGAACCGAGGCACCCCAGATAGAACACATCCGAGCCGAGCGCGCGTGTGATCGCGGGGTCATCCAATTTGGGATCATGGGTTAGCGTGACAACGGCTGTGCGGGTATCAAGCCCGAAGGCATCCAGCGCCTCATCTGGCCAATCCTCGACAATCCGCTGGTTTTCAAACCGCGCTTCCGAGCCGAAAGCAGGGCGCGGATCAACCAAGATCGGGTCATAGCCCGCCATCCGCGCCATCGGCAAAAGCGCCTGCGCGATATGCACGGCCCCCACCACGATCATCCGCAAAGGCGGGTTATGAATGGCGATAAACTCACTGCCTTCCATGCCCGATTGATCCTTGCGAAACCGCTCGGCCAGATGGCTTTCATCGGGGCCTGCAAGGCGGCTATTGCCGTGATCGGGATCGGTGATATAGGCCACGGGCTGGCGCGCAGCGCGGGCGGCAACCAGATCAGCCAGAAGCGGTTCAGGCAGGGATGCGCCCACGGGTTCCACAAGCACGCGGATGCGCCCGCCGCAGGCCAGACCAACAGCAAAGGCCTCATCATCCGAGACGCCAAACTCCAGCATCTTCGCCTCGCCCGTTTGCACGGCCTCCATCGCCTCGATCACCACCGCGCCCTCGACGCAGCCGCCCGAGACGGAGCCCTCCATCTCGCCATCGCCCGAGACAACCAATTGGCTGCCCACAGGCCGCGGGGCCGAGCCCCATGTCTCCACCACAGTGGCAAGGGCCGCGCCTTTGCCTGCGCGATACCAATCCAGCGCCAGTTCAGGCATGTTTTCGAGCATCTGGGTCATCGGGTTTTCCTTTTGGGGCCGTCAGGCATTGAGCATCCGCATCAGCCGCGCCTTCTCGCCCGTATCCTCGCGCCGCGAGAGCGCCTCTGCAAGCCCTTGCAGCGCCGCAATATTATGGCCCGCGCGAAACACATCAACATGGGGCAGCATCACGCGGATACCCGTGGCCTTGGGCGCGAATCCGTCCCAACGCAGCAAAGGATTGATCCAGATCAGACGTTTGCAAGACAGATGCAGCCGCTCGATCGCGGCTTCAAGGATTTCGGGCTCGTCTCGGTCGAGACCATCGGTGATCAAAAGCACAACCGCCCCCTGCCCCAAAACGCGGCGCGACCAATCGCGGTTGAATTGCGCAAGGCAGGAACCGATCCGCGTGCCCCCCTCCCAATCCTGCGCCTGCGCGCCCGCCGCCGCCAGAGCCGCATCCACATCGCGGTGAGAGAGATGGCGGGTGATATTGGTAAGTTGGGTGCCAAAGGTAAAAGCATGCACCTTGGACCAGCCCCCCGCCCCTTTCTGGTTCGAGACCGCATGTAGAAAATGCAAAACCGCACGGGAATAGGCCGACATGGAGCCTGAAATATCGCAAAGGCAGACCAGTTCGGGCCAGCGTTCACGGCGGTTTTTGGTCTCGAACCCCGTGATCTCGCCGCCGAAACGCATCGAATTTCGCATGGTTTTGCGCCAATCGGGCATGGCCCCATGGCGCGCGGCTTGGGTGCGGCGACTTTGAAGCGGACGGATGGGCAAATCCATCCGCGCCAAAAGGCGTTTGGCCTCGGCCATTTCTGCATTGGACATCTGTTCGAAATCAAGGCTGCGCAGGCGTTCTTCGCGGCTCATGGTGAGAGTCGCGTCGATCTCGATCTCGGTGCCTTGATCCTGCGGGCTGTCGTCCAGTTCGGGGATGTCTTGATTGGCCCCGTCCAGCAAGGCTTCGGCGGCGCGTTTCTCGGCGGGTTTGGCACTGCGCTCCTCGGCCACGCCGCGCACGGCGGGGATCATATAGGACATCATGTGCTCCAGATAGCGCGGGTCACGCCAATAGAGCCGGAAGATTTGTGCAAAAACGGGCAGATGCTCGGGCCGCGAGGTGAAACAGGCGCGCAATGTGTAGAAAAAAGCCAGCCTGTCCGAGAAACCTGCGGCCTCAACGGCGCGGATCGCATCCAGAACACGGCCCGTGCCTGCTGGTAGCCCCGCGACCCTAAGGGCGCGCGCGAAATGGGTGATATTTTGCGCAAGCTTGGGCTTTTCGGGGAGATCGAGGGGGGCGTATTCAGGCATGATCTAGGCCATGCCTTGGTGCAAGTGCATGGGGGCTTTGCCCCCAGACCCCCAAAGTATTTGGCAAGCAAAGATGGGATCAGGCATTGATGACCTCGGCCTTGACCTCATCAAGGATGCGCTTGGCCTCGGAGCCTTGGAGTTTCTGGATATCATCTTGATATTTCAGGATCGCGCCGAGCGTATCGGCAATAACCTCGGGTGAGAGATCGATCACATCAAGGGCCAGCAGGCATTTGGCCCAATCAATGGTTTCGGCAACGCCGGGTTTTTTGAAAAGGTCTTCAGTGCGCAGGCTTTGCACGAAACCCACGATCTGGCGGCTCAGCGCCTCGGAGGCCTCGGGGATGCGGGCGCGGATGATCTCCATCTCGCGCTCGAAATCGGGGTAGTCGACCCAGTGATAAAGGCAGCGGCGCTTGAGCGCGTCATGCACTTCGCGGGTGCGGTTGGAGGTCAGGATCACGATCGGAGGCTCGGGCGCTTTTATGGTGCCAAGCTCGGGGATGGTGACCTGAAAATCAGACAGCGCTTCGAGCAAAAAGGCCTCAAAGGGTTCATCGGTGCGGTCCAATTCATCGATCAAGAGCACGGGCGCGCCCTGCGAGCTGGGGCGCATGGCTTGTAGAAGCGGGCGTTCGATCAGGTAATCGGAGGAGAATAATTCCTGCCGCAGCGCCTGTTTATCGGCACTGCCTGCAGCCTCGGCTGCGCGAATGGCGATCATTTGTGCCGCGAAATTCCACTCATACACTGCCGAGGCTGCATCAAGCCCTTCATAGCATTGCAGGCGGATCAGGGGGCGATCGAGTGCTGCGGCAAGGGCCTTGGCAATCTCGGTTTTTCCCGTGCCAGGCTCTCCTTCCAGAAACAAGGGGCGGCCGAGTTTGAGCGATAAAAACGCCACTGTTGAGAGCGCGCGGCCGCAAACATAATCTTGCTCCGCCAGCGCCTTAGTTACGGCATCGATTGATTGCATATAAGAGCCCTCCCGTGCTGTATCCATGAAGGCCTGCCTGAGGCGGGGGGTCAAGGGTGCAGCCGCTATCTGCGCCGTAAGGTCGTCTTTCGCGGGCGAGCTTGCGGTGAATTGTGTTAGAGTATTGGTGATGGAACAAAACGAGCGCGCGATGAACGAGCAAAATCATCCTCAACCCGTTGAGACGGGCGCGGAATGGACCGAGCGGATGCAGGCCATTGGCCAGGCGCATGGGTTTTTCCGTGCGCTTGATCCTGCCCATAGCGCCCTTTTCATTGAAGAGGGCGACACGCTTTTGGTGACCTGTGACAATGCGCAGCGCCTTAAACCTATGGGGCCTGACGGGTTTCCTGTTGGCTTTGAGATGGTGGAAGAGCATGAATATTCGATGCTCGCCCTTTATGCCGAAGGCGCGACTTGGTTCCGTTCAGCTAAAGTATATGAATTTTTCGACGGTTTGGGCGATGAGGGCTTTTTCGAGCAATTCGAGAGGGTCATTTTTCTGGGCATCGGCCCTGCGGCGGGCCATGCGGCGTGTGCCTATTCTGTCGTCGCGCCTGGGGCAGAGGTTTTGGCAAGCTCGCCCGTGGCAACGCTCGAGCGCGCGGATGTCCCCTTTGAGTCGCGTTTCGCCAAGGCCAGACGTATGGATTTTAAATCACGCTACGGCTTTGCGCCCAAGCTGCTGGATGCCGCTTTGCGCGCCTTTGTTCTGTTTGATTCCTCGGGTGGGTTGCCCGCCGCCCATGCCGCCTTGTTCAGGGGCGCGCATATCCACCGTATCGGGCTGCCGCGTTTAGGCCCGCATCTGGAGCGTTTGATCCTGACGGGCGAAGGGATTGCCCCAGTGATCGAGGCTTTGGCGGGCGATGATGCCGAGACGATCAAAGAATTGCGCGAGATCTTGTCAGACCGTGCGCGGCTTGACGCGGGCTATCTCAAGACCCTGATGGTCGAGGCGATCAAGCGCAACCATAGCAGATTGGCGCTGCGCGTGGCCCATCATGGCGCGGCGGTGACCGATGACCCGATCTTTGCCCGCCACATCGCCTCGGAAGGGCAAAAAGCCCAATAATTCAATTTCTCCAGTGGCTTAGAGACCACCTGCGCGTTTGATGAACCCCACGACCTCATCAACACCTTGGCCATGGCGCAGCGCCGCCATCACGAAAGGCAGGCCTTGACGCGCGGCCTGTGCATCGGAATGCAGCAGAACGGGGTCAACGCCCACATGCGGCGCGAGATCGGTTTTATTGATGATCAACATATCCGAGCGCGTGACGCCTGGCCCCTTTTTGCGCGGAATATCCTGCCCTGCGGCGGTGTCGATCACATAAAGCGTGATATCGGCCAATTCGGGGCTGAAGGTGGCGGCCAGATTATCGCCGCCTGATTCAATGAAAATCACATCAAGATCAGGGATGGCTTTGCGGAACTCGGCCACGGCCGCGAGATTGATCGAGGCATCCTCGCGGATGGCGGTATGGGGGCAGCCGCCCGTCTCGACGCCCTTGATACGCTCGGCAGGCAGGGCTTGGGCGCGCAGCAGGAACTCGGCATCCTCGGAGGTGTAGATATCATTGGTGATGACCGCGACGGAGTACTCCGCCGCCATGGCACGGCAGAGCTTTTCCGTCAGGGTTGTCTTGCCAGCACCTACTGGGCCACCGATGCCCACGCGCAGCGGGCCGTTGGGACTTGGCATATGTTATCCACTTCTGTTTTCAGGCCTAAGCCGTTCTTAAAATTAAATAATACGAGTTATCCACAGGTCATGTGCGGAAAATCCGTACCTCCATATCCTCATGCTCCATCGCCGCCAAATCAGCGCCGAAAACGCATCCGCCCAAATCATCCACCCCTGCCTTGGCCGCGTTGTCTGCCGTTGCCGCGATGGGGCCGTGCAGGCGGGACAGAACGGCCTGCCCTTCGGATTGGCCAAGCGGCACAAAGCGGACAGCCACCGAAACAAGGTTTGAGGCAAAGGCATGGAGGAAAAGTTTGATAACCTCCTCGCTTGGCAGGCTCAGACCACGCGCGGCGATGCCGATGGCCACGGGGTAAGGGGCTGGCGGGATGTCGATATCTTCAATCGCTGAAAGGGTCAGCGCGAAGGCATGGCCTTGGGCGCGGGTTTCCTCAAGCCGCTCGCGCGAGCTGGAAAGCGCCTCGGCGAGATCGATCAGCTCTTCCAGCTCCATCTCGCCGCGATGCGCGAGGGCCAGAAGGATTGCATCATTTCTGCCGGCTCCCGCCTCTAAAACCGCATGGATCCATGCGGCCAGATCATCTGATTTGCGGATATCTCCGCGCGCAATCGCAGCCTCAAGCCCATGGGAATAGGCATAGGCGCTGACGGGGAATGACGGGGAAAGCCATTGCGTCAGCCGCAATATATCGGTGGCGTCAATGGGCATGGGAATGGGTGCGGCCGTGACCATAGGCCCCGCCCTCGGGCGTGAAGGGGGCAATCAGCGGCGTGGCCTCGGCCCCCAGTTTTGCAAGCATATCGGCCATGACATGATCGGCGCGGATCAGCAGGTGCTCTGCCTCGATCTGGCAGGGGGTATGGCGATTGCCGATATGCCATGCCAGCCGCACCAGATCACCCGTGACCTTCAAAAGCGGCTCGGGTGCGGCCGAAACCTCGACCAGATCGCCAAAGGTTAATTCCAGCGCATCCCCGTGATTGAGCGAGACCGTTTCAGCCAGATCAATCAAGATATCGGCCCCGCCTTCGGTCGAGACCGTTTTACGCCGCAAAAATCGCCCCTCGTAATCAAGCAGGAGCTTGTGTTTCGGGGCCGCGGACCATTGGCCCTTGCGGTGGATGATATGCGCCGTGAGCATCTTCGAGCGTCCTTCAGAACATGAAATAGCGTTGTGCCATTGGCAGTTCCGAGGCGGGTTCGCAAGTCAGCAATTCCCCATTGGCGCGCACTTCATAGGTTTCGGAATCGACATGGACCTCTGGGGTGAAGTTATTGTGAATCATGTCTTTTTTGCCAATATTGCGGGTGCCTTTCACCGCAAGCGTGTCCTTGGCCAAGCCAAGATTGGCCCCGATCCCCGCCGCCTGCGCGGCCTCGCTTACAAAGAGCACCGCCGAGCGTTCGACCGAGCGGCCAAACGCCCCGAACATGGGCCGTGAATATACAGGCTGCGGTGTCGGGATGGATGCATTGGGATCGCCCATTTGTGCCATAACGATGGTGCCGCTGATCAGGCTCATCTCAGGTTTCACTCCAAAAAAGGCGGGACTCCACAGCACCAGATCGGCACGTTTCCCAACTTCGATCGAGCCGATATGCGTGCTGATCCCATGCACAAGCGCAGGGTTGATCGTATATTTCGCGATATAGCGTTTGACGCGGGTGTTGTCGTTATCGCCCGTCTCATCGCTCAGCCGACCGCGCTGCTTTTTCATCTTATCGGCGGTCTGCCATGTGCGCAGGATCACCTCGCCCACACGGCCCATGGCCTGACTGTCGGACGCCATCACCGAGAAGGCCCCCATATCATGCAAGATATCCTCGGCTGCGATGGTTTCGCGGCGGATGCGGCTTTCGGCAAAGGCCACATCTTCGGGGATGGATTTATCGAGATGGTGGCACACCATCAGCATATCGAGATGCTCTTCGATGGTATTGACCGTATAGGGCATGGTCGGGTTGGTCGAGCTTGGCAGGATATGGTCATAACCCACCACCTTCATGATATCGGGCGCATGGCCCCCGCCCGCGCCCTCGGTATGGAAGGCATGGATCGTGCGGCCATTGATGGCGGCAAGCGTATTCTCGACAAAGCCGCTTTCATTGAGCGTATCGGTATGGATCATCACCTGCACATCCATGTCATCGGCGACAGACAGGCAGCAATCAATCGCGCCAGGTGTTGTGCCCCAATCCTCATGCAGTTTCATGGCGCAAGCGCCTGCGCTGACCATTTCGACCAAAGCCTCGGGCCGACTGGCATTGCCCTTGGAGGAGATGCCGAAATTCATCGGAAAGGCATCAAGCGATTGCAGCATGCGCCCGATATGCCATGGGCCGGGCGTGCAGGTCGTGGCCAATGTGCCATGCGCAGGCCCTGTGCCGCCACCAAGCATGGTGGTGATGCCCGAATGCAGCGCATCCTCGATCTGTTGGGGGCAGATGAAATGGATATGGGCATCAAACCCGCCCGCCGTGAGGATACGCCCCTCGCCGGCAATTGCCTCGGTTCCAGGGCCGACAATGATATCAACGTTATCCTGAACATCGGGGTTACCCGCTTTGCCGATCCCCGCAATCAGCCCGTCTTTCAAGCCGACATCGGCCTTGTAGATGCCCGAATGATCCACGATCAGCGCATTGGCGATCACGGTATCAACGGCCCCGCCTGCGCGGGTGATCTGGCTTTGCCCCATCCCATCGCGGATCACCTTGCCGCCGCCGAATTTGACCTCCTCACCATAGCTGGTCAGGTCATGCTCGACCTCGATGATCAGATCGGTATCGGCCAGCCTGACCTTATCGCCCGTGGTGGGGCCGTACATATCGGCATAGGTGGTGCGGGGAATGGCATTAGGCATTGGTAATCTCCGTCAAACGGGGGCCGGAATGGCCAAAGAAACTGGCGTGAAGGCTAGAGGCTGCCCATCACCTTCTGATTGAAACCCCAGACCTCGCGCGCGCCGCCAAAAGGCACCAGCGTCACATCGCGGGATTGGCCGGGCTCAAAGCGCACAGCGGTGCCTGCAGGAATATCGAGCCGCATGCCCTTGGCCGCCACGCGGTCAAACTCCAGCCCCGGATTGGTCTCGGCAAAATGGTAATGCGAGCCAACCTGCACGGGCCTGTCGCCCGTATTGGCCACCGCAAGGGTTAAGGGCGTGCTGCTTGCATTCAGGATGATCTCGCCCTCAGCGGGCATAACCTCACCGGGGATCATTTCTCGCCCTCGCCTGACATGTCATCCGCTGCTGCCTCGGATGCTGTTTCAGCAGATTTGGAGCCCATTGCCGTGCCTTTGACGGCCGCCACAAAGCGCTTGCCAAACAAGCCGCCAAGCGCGCCAAGCAGCAAAGGAAAGGCCATGCTATTGGCCCCCAGAACCCCGACAAGGATCGAGGTCGCGATCAACATGGTCAGAAGGCTCAAGACATCGAATTCGGTCTCGCCAACAGGAATATCGCTGAGTGCCAACTGGCTCATCGCCTTGCGGATATAGGGCTCGGCCATCGGGGTAAGAAAACCCGCAATTGCGCCTAGAATAAGGTTTGTAATCATAAGGTTACTCCAAAATAGCTTTCATCAACGGATCGGGTGGTGGACGGTCACCAACTTGGTGCCATCGGGAAAAGTGGCCTCGACCTGCACGTCATGGATCATCTCGGGGATGCCCTCCATGCATTGCTCTGCGGTGATGACATGCGCGCCCGCCTCCATCAGGTCGGCGACAGACCGGCCATCGCGCGCGCCCTCAACCACGAAATCCGTGATCAGCGCGATCGCCTCGGGATGGTTGAGCTTCACGCCCCGCGCCAGCCGATTGCGCGCCACCATGGCGGCCAGCGAAATCAGCAGCTTGTCCTTTTCACGCGGTGTCAGGTTCATAAGGTGTCCTCTTAAACAGGCCAGACGCGCGGCAAGGCGCGGCCCGACAGGGTTTTGGTGGCAATCGCAATCGCTTTGCGCAGCAGATCAGGGTCGGCGGCAGCAAGGCGCAGCGTGATGCGCCCCTCCCAAGCCGAGGCGCGCGCCTCGATCCCCATCAGGCGCAGATCATCCAGAACCACACGCAAGGGGGCCAAGCGATCCTCGGCAGCCGCATCAAACAGGCTGAGCGAGGCCACGGCGCGATGCGCGCCCAAACCCGCAGCGCCTTGCCGGCTCAGGTCGTGATCATCCATCCGAATGGCTTCCAGCATGGCGCGTTTGCCCTCGCGCCAGACCTCGCGGCGGTCGCGCAGATGCAGACGCGAGACCGTCTCCCCCATCGCGCCGCGCCCAAATACCAGCGATTCAAGCAAAATCAGCCTTGCGCCCTGCCCCATCTCAACCCGCAAATCCCGCGCGATCGAGGCACCGTCAAACAGGATCAACTCCTGCGGCATCCAGAACAGCTCGGCTCCCGCGCCAAGCCGCAAATCAACCTTGATCTCGGCCCGCCCCGCGCTGGCGCGATAGGCGCGCTCGGCGGTTTGGGTGGTCGCAACAGCATCCGCGCCCTCGCCCAGTTCCAACTCATAATGCAGCCTGTCCCCGCCCGTCAGCCCGCCTGATGTATTGAGAAACACAATCTCGGGCGCTGCCCCATGCATTTTGGGCAAAATCGCCTTGGCCGAGCCCGCCTGCCGCAGCCCAAGCAGCCGCGCGGGCATGCCCGCCCCGAAACGGACGCGGGCTTCACCTTTGGTGCGCTGCAACAACGGCGCGCTCGGAGCGAGGGAATCCAACATGAAACGAGGCTATGTCCTGCCCTAAAGCAGGGGCAAGGCGCAGCGCCAAAGCAGCTGCGACGCACCCCCCATCCGCCGCCAAAATGGGCATGATGCCTAATTTTTATGCAGCCAAATAATGCGCCCTCCGCTGGCTTTGGATCAGCGCCATCTTGTTCCCGCGCGCGGAAGGCTGTAGCTCGAAACCATGACACAAACGCTTACGCTTCGCCGCCCCGATGATTGGCACCTGCATCTGCGCGATGGCGCCATGCTGCGCGCCGTTCTGCCCGAGACCGCCCGCCATTTCGGCCGCGCGATCATCATGCCCAATCTGGTCCCGCCCGTGATCACCAGCGCAGATGCCACCGCCTATCGCGACCGCATCCTTGCAGCCCTGCCCCAAGGCATGGATTTCACACCGCTAATGACGCTCTACCTGACCGAGACAACCGACCCCGAGGATGTCGCCGCAGCCCATGCGGCAGGGCTGATCACAGCCGTCAAACTCTACCCCGCAGGCGCCACCACCAACTCCGCTTCCGGCGTGCGTGATCTGGCCAAGGTCCAGCCCGTGCTTGAGAAAATGGCCGAAATCGGCCTGCCGCTTTGCTTCCACGGCGAAGTGACTACGGCAGATGTCGATATCTTCGACCGCGAAAAAGTCTTCCTTGATACGGTGCTCGACCCACTGCGCCGCCGCCTGCCCGAGCTGAAAATCACGCTCGAACATGTCACCACCAGCGATGGCATTGAGTATATCACGCAGGCCGATGGCGATATCGCAGGCACGATCACAACCCATCACCTGATGATCAATCGCAACCATATCCTCGTGGGCGGCATCCGCCCGCATTATTACTGCCTGCCCGTGGCCAAGCGCGCCACCCATCAAAAGGCCCTGCGCCAAGCCGCGACCTCAGGCAATCCGCGCTTCTTTCTTGGCACCGACAGCGCGCCCCATACTGATGACAATAAAGAAACCAGTTGCGGCTGCGCGGGTTGTTTCACCGCCACCAATACAATGGCCTGCCTCGCCCATGTCTTTGAGGAAGAAGGCGCGCTCGACAAGCTTGAAGGCTTTGCCTCGCTGCATGGCCCCGCCCGCTACGGCCTGCCTGCCAATGACAGCATGATCACATTGGTCAAGGAGGCCGATCCCGTCTCATATCCCAATAAAATCGACACCGAAGATGGGCCCGTCACCGTTTTCAATCCCGGTCATCCGCTTTATTGGCGGGTTGCCTGATCCATCTTTGCTTAAAAAATACTTCCGCCGGAGGCATCCGGCCCCAAGGAGCGACGCGCCATGATCCCTGCAACCTACCCTGACCAAGCCACCATCGCCCAGATGACCGCGCGGATGCTGCTTGATATCAAAGCCGTCCATTTCAACGCGCGCGAGCCTTTCACCCATGCCAGCGGCAAACAGGCCCCCACCTATATCGATTGCCGCCGCATCATTTCCTTCCCCCGCATTCGCGCCACTTTGATGGATTTTCTGACCTGCACGGTCATGCGCAATGCAGGGCTTGAAGCCTTCGACAATATCGCAGGCGGGGAAACCGCAGGCATCCCATTCGCCGCCCTCGTGGCCGAGCGTATGGGCTTGCCCATGACCTATGTGCGCAAGAAGCCCAAAGGCTATGGCAAAGGCGCGCGGATCGAGGGCGCGATGTCGGAAGGTGAGCGGGTTTTGCTGGTCGAAGACCTCACCACCGATGGCGGATCAAAGCTCAGCTTTGTCGATGCCATCCGCGACTCAGGCGCCAGCTGTGGCCATACAGCTGTGGTGTTTTATTACGGAATTTTCGATGAAACGATCCCGAACCTGCGCGCCCATGGGATCGAGCTGCATTGGCTATGCACTTGGGCCGATGTCATCGCCGAGGCCCGCCGCGCGGGCGATTTCGACGCGGAAACCTTGGATGAGGTTGAGCGATTCTTGAAAGACCCCGAAGAATGGCGCACCTCGCGCGGGCTGTCATGACAGGGGCCTGAAATTCGCAAAGCGTAAAAATTCTTTCAAGCGCGGTTTTGCCTAGAGCCGCGCTTAAACCAACCATATCTTGACGAAAAGCCCCGAAACCCCGCAAGATAGGCCACAGCAATCCTGCCCACAGGCTATCCACAGTCTTATCAAGATTGACCCGTCGTAGCCCTGTTCTGTAGGGGTTTGGGACAGAGAAAAATCTATAAAAAGCAGTCGGGGGACATCGCCTAAATGAACGAGATCGCAGCCTTTCAACCGCCCCAAAGCGATGAGAGCACCCCACCCGAACTGCCCCATAATATCGAGGCCGAGCAGCAATTGCTGGGTGCGATCCTCGCCTCCAATGATGTGCTCGACCGTGTGGATGATCTGGTCAAGCCCGACCATTTCCATGATCCCGTCCATGCCGATATCTTTGCCACGGCCGCCGCACGCATCGTGAAGGGCCAGCAAACCGACGCGACCACGCTCAAGAATTTCATGGCCGATCATGCGGGTCTCAAGACCTTGGGTGGGGCGGAATATCTGCTCAGGCTGCAGCTCTCAGCGGTGGCCACCTCGGCGGCGCGGGATTACGCGCAATTGATCCATGATCTCGCGATCCGCCGCTCGCTGATCGATCTTGGCAAATCCATCGCAGACCGCGCCCAAACCGTGCGCGATGACGCCACCCCCGATGATCAGATCATCGAGGCTGAATCGGATTTGTTCAAACTGGCCTCAACAGGCACGACCTCCAAAGGGTTCCAATCCTTCCTGCGCGCGCTGACCGATGCGGTCGATATGGCCAATGCCGCCTATAACCGTGGCGGTGGCCTTGCGGGGGTGTCTACCGGTCTGACGGAACTCGACCGAATGCTTGGTGGCCTGCATAAATCGGACTTGCTGATCCTTGCGGGACGTCCCTCGATGGGGAAAACCTCGCTTGCGACCAATGTGGCCTTCAACGTGGCCAAAGCCTTCAAGCGCGGTGCAAAAACCGATGGCAGCGAAGGCACGGTGGATGGCGGCGTGGTCGGGTTCTTCAGCCTCGAGATGTCGGCGGCCCAACTTGCACAGCGGATCTTGTCGGAAGCCGCCGAAGTGCCCTCCGAGCAAATCCGCAAAGGGGATCTGAACCCGCAGGAATTCCAGCGCTATCTGCGCGCGGCGCAAGACTTGGAAAATTGCCCGCTTTATATTGATGACACGCCTGCCCTGCCAATCGCCCAAGTCGCCGCCCGCGCGCGCCGTCTCAAGCGCAGCCCACAAGGTCTGGATTTGCTGATCATCGACTATTTGCAGCTTTTGCGAGGCTCGGGCCGCAGCGAAAACCGCGTCAATGAGGTCTCGGAGATTACCCAAGGCCTCAAAGCCATCGCCAAGGAACTCAATATTCCTGTGATCGCGCTGTCGCAGCTCTCGCGTCAGGTTGAAAGCCGTGATGATAAACGCCCGCAACTCTCGGACCTGCGTGAATCGGGTTCGATCGAACAGGATGCCGATGTGGTGATGTTCGTCTATCGTGGCGAATATTATAAGGAACGTGAAAAGCCCGGCGAGGAGAACCTCGAGGCGATGACCAAATGGCAGCAGGATATGGAGCAACTCCATGGCAAGGCCGAGGTGATCATCGGTAAGCAGCGTCACGGGCCTGTCGGCTCGATCGAATTGAGCTTTGAGGGTCGCTTCACCCGCTTTGGCAATCTGGTCAAACCTTGGCAGCAAGGGGCCGAAGACAGCGGCTATTGATAGGCCCTGCCGAAACATCGTTATTTTGGTCAAAAAACATCAGCTTCGCAGCCGTTATGGCCTTGCGGGCAGAGCCCTCTTGACCCCGCGGGTCAGAGACGCGACAGAAGATCATGGCAAGCGGAATACTTCATATCGACCTTGATGCGCTGGTGGCCAACTGGCGGGCATTGGACGCAAAATCCAATGCCGAGACGGCCGCCGTTGTCAAAGCTGATGGCTATGGTCTGGATGCAGGCCGCGTGGCGAAAGCCTTGGCCAAAGCAGGCGCTCGGCGCTTTTTCGTGGCGGTCGCCGAGGAAGGCGAAGCAGTGCGCAAAGCCCTTGGGGCGGGCCCCGAAATCAATGTGTTTTCTGGCCATATGGAGGGCGATGCAGCCCTGTTGCGCGATCACGACCTGACGCCGATGCTCAATAGCGCGGCCCAATTTGCCCGCCACCAAAGCGCGCTGCCAGATCACGCCTATGGGGTGCAGCTTGATAGCGGGATGAACCGTTTGGGGATGGAACCCGCAGAATGGGCGGCGCTGCGTGGTGACCTGCTGGCCGGCCCGATCACGTTGGTCATGAGCCATCTGGCCTGCGCCGATGCGCCCGAGCATCCCCAAAACCCCGATCAATTGCGCCAGTTCAGCGAGATGACAAACGGTATCTCCGCGCCCCGTTCGCTTGCGGCCACGGGCGGCATATTGATGGGCAAAGACTATCATTTCGACCTCACCCGCCCAGGCATCGGGCTTTATGGCGGGTTTCCCTTTGCCGATGCCCGCCCCGTGGTGCGCCTGTCGCTGCCCGTGGTGCAGGTCCGCGATTTGGTGGATGGCGAAACCGTTGGCTATTCGGCCAGCTATACCGCCCAAGGCCCGCGCAAGATCGCGACGCTTTCGGCAGGCTATGCCGATGGCTTGATCCGCGCGATGAGCGGCAAAGCCCTGCTTTACGCAGGCGCGCAGCCCTGCCAATTGGCAGGCCGTGTCTCGATGGATTTGCTGACAGTGGATGTGACCGATCTGGATGAGATCCCCGAGGCGCTGGATATTCTGGGGCCCCATCAAACCGTTGATCAATTGGCGGATGTCGCTGGCACGATTGGCTATGAAATTCTGACCTCACTGGGGCCGCGCTATCGGCGGATTTATTCAGGGGAAGCGCTATGAATTTGGTCCTCTCGCCTGTTGCGGCCATTGGGCGGTCCACCTTGGCGATGCTCGCGGCTATCGGGCGGATCGCGATCTATTGCGGGCAGACCCTGTCGCATCTTTTTCGCCCCCCCTTCTATTTCCGCGAGATTTGGGGCCAGATCGTTCAGATCGGATGGCTGTCCTTGCCGGTGGTGGGGCTGACGGCGCTCTTCACTGGCGGTGCACTGGCGCTGCAAATCTATGCAGGCGGCGCAAGGTTTAATGCCGAATCCGTTGTGCCCTCGATTGTGGCCATCGGTATGGTGCGCGAGTTGGGGCCAGTGCTTGGCGGATTGATGGTCGCAGGCCGTGTCGCTTCGGCAATTGCGGCCGAGATCGGCACCATGCGCGTGACCGAACAGATCGATGCGTTGGTCACGCTCTCGACCAATCCGATGAAATACCTCACCGTGCCGCGCGTTCTGGCCGCCACCTTGAGCCTGCCGCTTCTGGTAGCCGTGGGCGACAGTATCGGCATTTTCGGCGGCTATCTCGTGGGCACCACACGGCTTGGCTTTAACCCTGCCAATTACGTGCAAAATACGGTCGATTTCCTTGAGGTCTGGGATGTCACCTCAGGCATGATCAAAGGCGCCGTGTTCGGCTTTATCGTGGCGCTTATGGGCTGCTATCACGGCATGAATTCGGGCAAAGGCGCGCGCGGCGTGGGCAAAGCCACCACCAATGCGGTGGTCTCGGCCTCGATCATGATCCTTGCGGCCAATTACCTTCTGACAGAGTTGTTTTTCACAGCATGATCGAGCTTCGCGACGTCCATAAATCCTTCGGGAGCAAACATGTTCTTCGCGGCGTGAACCTATCGGCCGCCAAGGGCGAAAGCGTGGTGATCATTGGCGGGTCAGGCACAGGAAAATCGGTGCTTCTGAAATGCGTGTTGGGGCTGGTCAAACATGACACAGGCCTGATCGCGCTTGAGGGGCAGGATGTATTACAAGCGGAACGCGATGCCTTTCTGGCCCGTTTCGGGATGCTGTTCCAAGGCGGCGCTTTGTTCGATTCCATGAGCGTATGGCAAAACGTGGCCTTCAGGCTTTTGCGCGGCAGCCTCAAGCGCCCTGCGGAAGAAGCCCGCGAAATTGCCATCGAAAAGCTGCGCCGCGTTGGCCTTAAACCCGATGTGGCCGATCTATTCCCAGCCGAGTTGTCAGGCGGCATGCAAAAACGCGTCAGCCTTGCCCGCGCCATCGCGGCGCAACCCGATGTGATCTTCTTTGATGAACCGACAACTGGCCTCGACCCGATCATGTCGGGCGTGATCAATGACCTGATCCGCGAGATCGTCGTAGAAATGGGCGCCACGGCGATGACCATCACCCATGACATGTCCAGCGTGCGCGCCATCGCCGACCGTGTCGCGATGCTGCATGATGGAGTGATCAAATGGGCAGGCCCTGTTGCGGAAATGGACAGCGCCGATGATCCCTATCTGCGCCAGTTCATCTCGGGCTCGGCCGAAGGGCCTATCGAAGCCGTTCGCTGAGCCAGAGAATCGCCTCGCCGAAACTGCTTTGAGCTCTGTTTCCCAAAGATGAACAATTTCAAGCATGCCCGTCTCTGTTTCCACCCAAGCGTCAACTGATTGTGGAGCCAATTCCATTGCGCCACAAAATCTGGCCATTTTCAAATAATTGGGCCTTTTCGGCATATTTTTGCTCAAAACTCCTCCCATTTATGATTAACAAGAGAGGGCTTTGGGGGCCTATGGGGAATTATCGTGTCGAATTCGACTGCTGGAATTTTAGTATCTTTTTTATCGCTGCTTCAAAGAACATTCTCTTACCTCTTGGTGCTCTTTGGTGTTGGTCTTCTCTGTGTCACCATGCTCAGCGCGTTTGGCGTCTTGCCCTGGTTGACCCTGCCTCTACAATTTGGTGACATCTTGATCCCCGAAGGCGGGATGTATGTGCAGATCGGCCTGACCGCCGTGATCATCTGCCTCTGCTCGATCCTGCCTGCCTATAGCCGCATGCTGCGTCTGGAAGAAAGTCACCGCGATTTCCGGATTTCGATGGAAGATGTGGGCCAAGCCTATGCCGCCTGTCATGCCGCCGATCGCGAAGGGTTCTTTCAACTCAGCCGCGAATTTGATGCGGTGCGGGAACGGATGGCATTTTTGCAGGAGCATCCCGAGCTGGAAACACTCGAGCCGCAAATTCTTGAAATTGCATCACAAATGAGCATCGAAAGCCATCACCTCTCGCAGACATTCTCGGTCGAGAAGGTTGAGCGCGCGCGCAGCTTCCTCAAGCAGCGCCAGAAAGAGATTGCAGGGTTTGAACAAACCTTGGAACGCGCCCGCAACTCCTGCTTTGAATTGAGCGCGCTTGCCGAGAAGATCGAGGATGACGAGATCAAGCTTGGCGAAAAGCGCCGCGAGGTTGAGGAAAAACTGCGCACAGCCTTGGTTGAATTGGGCTTCGAGCTGCGCCATCGCCCGATCAGCGCGACCGAACTGCCCAAACCTGTGCGCGTGAGCGGTGATAAAGACCCCAGCGAGGGCCGCAACCGCGTGATCGCCATGCATGCCGGCTTTGGGGCGCCTGCCGAGTAAGGCTTGCGCCTGAGGCGCGAAAGGCCCATCTCCTCGGTTATGCGTATTCTGTTTTGGGCCAATCTTATCCTTTTGATCCTGTTTCCAGTGGCATGGGCCGCGCCTTTGATGCGCGCAGGCCTGCTGCCTTGGTTCGGGTTGGAGGAGATTTCAGTGCTCACCGGCCTCTCTGCGTTATGGGAAGGGGGCGAATGGGTCTTGGCGATCTTGATCGCGATCTTCGCCTTGCTGGCCCCCATCGCCAAAACCCTTGCCTTGATGCTGCTGCATCTGGGCAAACTGGCCGATAGGCTATCCGACAGAACATTGGCCATAGCCACCCTATTGGGCAAATTGGCTATGGCGGATATCTTTCTGATTTCGCTTTATATTATGGTTGGAAAAGGTCTTGCCGTCGGGCGGCTGGAAACAGCTTGGGGGCTGTGGCTCTTCACGGCTTGCGTCTTGGGCTCGCTCGCCGTTTCGATTGCCACAGCCCGCCAGCTCAGAAGCTGAGCGAGAAACGTACCCCGCCACGCGCTTGCTGCATATCCTGACCGATCCCGCTGATTTCGAGCGAGGTATTCACGCCCGTGCGGTTCCCGATCATCCCTTCCAGCCCGATCTCAACCCGGCCCGAGACGCCGTCATCATTGATCAAACCGTTCACGGCGACATTATTTGTCGAACGATCCACATGGTCAATAAAAAGACCGCCCGTGACCGTGCCCCATGCCACAGTGCGGCTCAGACGGGCACCGATCGAGCTTTGAGTGAATTGGCTATCGGTGGTGCCAGTTCCGGCCAAGGTGCCGCTGCGCCCTGTGGTCTCGACCTCGCCATAGGTCAGGCCAAGGGTCGGGGTTAGCGTCACGCCGTCACCCAAGGCAATATCGCGCCCGCCTTCAAGGCTGATCGAGCTGAGGCGCAAATCGCCCTCGCCCGTGCCACCAGCCGCCGTTTGGGTATATTCGCCCTCGCCATAAAGCAGGCTGGCCGAGCCGCTGAGTTCTACCCAAGTATAAAGCCCGCCCACCAAACCTGGTGCATTCATATGCGAGGCCACAACCTCGATCTCGCCCTCGGGACCCGTGAAGCGCGTAAAGCCAAGCGCTTGGTCACGGGCCACAAAACTTTGCTGCGCGAAACTGCGGGTTACGGTGCTGGCATCGATCACGATCAAACGGCCCGTGCCATCCACAGTGACGACAAATTGGGTCTGCTCCTGCTCGGCTTGCTGTGCTTGGGCTGCGGCCAAGGCCGTGGCAACCTGCGCTGCATCCTCGGCACTATAGGGCATGAAATACCCACCCTGCATGACGCCAATGGCCCAACCAAGCACGACCTCGGGATCATGGCTTTCAACAGCCATTTCGATCTGCATTTCCGATCCCGCCTGCAGCATTGCAGGGTCCGTGATCATCTGCAGCACGAAGGAATAGCCGTCATCATTGTTATCAAGACGGGTGCGCCCATTGGTCTGGCTGGTCGCCTCGCGGAACTCTGCCAGCGCCTCGCCGAACAATGCCAGATGGCTGAACATACCTTGGTCATTCTCGACCGACATGCGCGACATGAAATTAGTGCTATCGGTGACATGCAGCATGAAGGGCGAGGATTGCAGCCTGCCTGATGGCAGCGCCGTCACGCCCGCATCGCCCTGCACCATAGAGCCTTCCAAATAGGTGAAGGCGCCCGCAGGCTGCGTGTCTTGTGAGTATGCCTGTCCGCTGGTCGCCAAAAATAGCGCACCTGCCCGGGTGATAGCCCTGAGTGCCATATTCTGCTCTGCCCCTAACGACCTCCGCATTTTTGTTTTTGGGTCGGAGGCCCTGCGTCTTATTTTTGCCATTTTGTGAACAAGTTACGCGCCGAAATCAAAGTAAATTTTGTGGCGCAGCTCGCAAAGCGACCTGAGCGAAAGGCCTATATTTTCGGGCGATCCACAACAGATTGTGGTTCGCCAAATCGCCACCCGCTACAGAAAGCGTGGTTTTTCGTGCCACATTTCGGACATTTTTTCGTCGAAAGAGGGTCACACCACCCCTTAAAGATGCCAATTTTTCAACTTTCGCGCCGAATCTCATTAGAATCGGAGCTGCGAATTGCGACTCACGGCCACCAAAATCGGCTGTGGCACAACTCCGCCAGTCGGGGTAATCCAAGACCATGGCAAAACCTGTGATCCAATTCATCTGCTCGGCCTGCGGCACCACCCATAAGAAATGGTCGGGGCGCTGTGATGGCTGTGGCGAATGGAATTCGATACAGGAAGAAGCCCCTCTATCTGCGGGGCCGAAGAAGTCGGGCTTGGGCGCTGCCAAAGGGCGCAAGATGGCGCTCAGCGATCTGGCCACCGAAGAAGCCCCGCCCCCGCGCAGCGGCTCAGGGATGGACGAGTTGGACCGCGTCTTTGGCGGCGGCTTGGTGCCTGCCTCAGCCACGCTTGTGGGCGGCGATCCTGGTATCGGGAAATCCACGCTGCTTTTGCAGGCAGCGGCCAGCTTTGCCAAACAGGGTATGAAGGTCATTTATGTCTCAGGCGAAGAAGCGACCGCCCAAGTACGCATGCGCGCGCAGCGGCTTGGCTTGGGCGATGCGCAGGTCAAACTGGCCGCCGAAACCAATCTGCGCGATATCCTGACCACCTTGGATGAGGAACGCCCCGATCTGGCGATCATCGACTCAATCCAAACGATGTGGCTCGATACCGTCGACAGCGCGCCCGGCTCGGTCAGTCAGGTCCGCGCCTCGGCCCATGAATTGGTCAGTTTTGCCAAACAGCGCGGCGTAGCGATTGTTTTGGTTGGCCATGTCACCAAAGAGGGCCAGATCGCAGGCCCGCGCGTGGTCGAGCATATGGTCGATACCGTGCTTTATTTCGAGGGCGAGCGCGGCCATCAATTCCGCATCCTGCGTTCGGTCAAGAACCGCTTTGGCCCCGCAGACGAGATCGGCGTGTTTGAGATGACGGGCGCGGGCTTGGCGCAAGTGCCCAACCCCTCGGCCCTGTTTCTGACCGACCGTGACACGCCCGCGCCGGGATCTGTGGTGTTCGCAGGCATGGAGGGCACCCGCCCCGTGCTGGTCGAAATTCAGGCCTTGGTCGCACCCTCCTCGCTCAGCCAGCCGCGCCGCGCGGTGGTGGGCTGGGATAGCGGGCGCTTGTCGATGATCTTGGCGGTTCTGGAGGCGCGCGTCGGCATCTCTTTTGCGGGTCTGGATGTCTATCTCAATATTGCAGGCGGCATGCGCATCAGCGAGCCCGCCGCCGATCTGGCCGTGGCCGCCGCCCTTCTTTCGGCGCGCGAAGATGCTGCTTTGCCCGCCACATCGGTGATTTTTGGCGAATTAAGCCTGTCTGGGGCCCTTCGTCCTGTCTCTCAGGCCGAAAACAGGTTGAAAGAAGCGCAGAAACTTGGTTTCACCAGCGCCATCGCACCCCAAGGGTGCAAATTCGGGGATGGAGCGGGCATGAAGCTGGATTTGATGCCAGATTTGACACGCTTCGTGGGTGAAACATTCGGGGCCGAATAGGTCCGAACGAAAACGGGGATACGCATGGAAGGCTTCACAATCATCGACGGCATCGTCGCAGCCGTCATCGTGATATCGGCCATTCTCGCCTATTCGCGAGGCTTCGTGCGCGAGATCATGTCGATCGCAGGATGGGTCGTGGCCGCCATTCTGGCCTTTCTCTTTGCGCCTGCCGCGTCGCCTTTGATCGGTGAAATTCCCGTTGTGGGCGATTTCGTCGGCGAAAGCTGTGAATTGGCGATCATCCTTGCCTTCGCGGCGGTCTTTGCCATCGCCTTGGTGATCGTGTCCTTGTTCACGCCTCTGTTTTCTTCGGCCATCCAACGCTCGGCCATTGGTGGCCTTGATGCAGGGCTTGGCTTTTTCTTCGGCGTGTTGCGCGGCGTGCTATTGGTTGTTGTGGCGCTTGTGGCCTATGACCGCGTGGCAGGCTCCGAGCCGATCGCGATGGTCTCCGAGAGCCGCACCGCGATGATCTTCGGGCAAGCGCAAGGCTCCATCGACGAGCAAATCCCAGAAGACGCGCCAGGCTGGATTTTGCAGCGCTATGAGCAATTGATCGGCACTTGCGATCTGCCTGATGAGACGCCTGCTGCCCAAACACCAAGCAGCGACGGCTAAGCTGTCAGGAAATGTAACGAAGAGGTAACAGCGGGCGTGACACCGCGCCCGTGTTGTCCTACACGGAACTCGAAAGCGGCCGATGGGATTCGGCGGCTCATCCTGACGCCTGCAGGAGCGCACCTGATGCATAATTCCGACGCTGCCAATGACGCTCGGTTTCCATCCCATCCCTTTGATCCGGTCGACGGTGACAAATTGCATGAAGAATGCGGTGTCTTCGGTGTCGTAGGGGTCACGGATGCGGCAAATTTCGTAGCCCTTGGCCTGCATGCCTTGCAGCATCGCGGTCAGGAAGCGGGGGGGATCGTTACGCATGACCCCGAAGCGGGTTTCCAATCGGCCCGACGCTTTGGCTATGTCCGCGATAATTTCACCTCGCAAAAGCTGATGGAAACCCTGCCCGGCTCAATCTCGATCGGGCATGTCCGCTATTCCACGGCCGGTTCCAAAGGGGCGACCGCGATCCGCGATGTCCAGCCCTTCTTTGGCGAATTTGCCATGGGTGGTGCCGCGATTGCGCATAATGGCAATATCGTAAATGCCGATGAACTGCGCCGCGAATTGATCGGGCGCGGCTCGATCTTCCAGTCATCCTCGGATTCGGAATGCATCATTCATCTGATGGCGCGCAGCTACCAAAAGACCATTCCCGAACGCATGAAAGACGCGCTGCGCCGCGTTGAAGGTGCCTTCTCGGTTGTAGCGATGACGCGCACGAAACTGATGGGTGTGCGCGACCCGCTTGGCGTGCGCCCGTTGGTTCTGGGCAAGGTCGGCGATGGTTGGGCGCTCTCCTCCGAGACCTGCGCGCTTGATATCATCGGCGCGGAATTCGTTCGTGAGGTCGAGCCTGGTGAAATGGTGGTGATCACCGAGCAGGGCATCGAGAGCTATATGCCTTTCGAGCCCAAGAAACCCCGTTTCTGTATTTTCGAACATGTCTATTTCTCGCGGCCTGACAGCATCCTTGGCGGGCGTTCCGTCTATGAAACGCGCCGCCAGATCGGTGTGGAATTGGCCCGCGAAGCCCCTGTGGATGCCGATCTGGTCTGCCCCGTGCCCGATAGCGGCACGCCTGCGGCGATCGGCTATGCGTTTGAAAGTGGCATCCCCTTCGGGATGGGTATTATCCGCAACCAATATATGGGCCGCACCTTCATCGAGCCGACCGAGCAGATCCGCAATATGGGTGTGCGCCTCAAGCTCAATGTCAATCGCGCGCTGATTGAGGGCAAGCGGGTGATCCTTGTGGATGATTCCGTTGTGCGCGGCACCACCAGCCAGAAGATCAAACAGATGATCTTGGATGCGGGCGCGGCCGAAGTGCATTTCCGCATCGCAAGCCCGCCCACGGCATGGCCCTGTTTCTACGGTGTCGACACGCCACAGCGCGACAAGCTGCTGGCCGCCACCATGACCGAAGACGAGATGCGCCGCCATCTGGGTGTGGACAGCCTGCGCTTTGTCTCGCTGGACGGCCTGTACCGCGCAGCAGGCGAGGCCAATGGCCGTGACGCAAAGAACCCGCGCTATTGCGATGCCTGTTTCTCAGGCGAATACCCCGTCAATCCGACCGATATGATGGCGAAGGGTTTCAAGATGAAAGAGCCTGCCGAGTAACAGGCGCGGCGTGACGGCACGGTCACGCATCCATATCTCCAAATGCAAAACGCCGCCCCTTTCGGAGCGGCGTTTTTCGTATCTTCTAGGGGCTGGCTAAATTAGCCGCGCTTGAGCACTTTCCATGCGCCTGTCACGATCAGGGCCGCGAGAACCGCCTTGACCGCATCACCGATCAGGAAGGGGGCAACAAAGCCTGCCCATACCGAGCTTGCACCCAAGCCGACCCAGCCTGCCTCAATGCCGATGGCGGAGGAGACGAACATCGGCCATGCAACGCCGGGAATGTAGATGATGGCCGAGGCTACGATGGCTGTCAGCGCCGTGCCGATAAAGCCGCGCGCCAAGCCACGCTCAGCCGCGAAACCAGCAAGCCACGCCATGGCAACGAAACCGATCAGGAAGCCTGCAGTCGGGCCAACCAGCGCCATTGTGCTCAATCCGCCTGCGAAAACAGGCAGGCCAGCGGCGCCTTGTGCGATATAGGCCAGAAGGGTCGCCGCCCCGAGGCGCGAGCCATAAGCGAAGCCCACCATCAGGATCGCGAGGGTCTGGAGTGTCATCGGCACGGGGAACATAGGCACCGAGATCTGCGCAGCGATTGCGATGAAGGCCGAGCCTCCGATCACCAGCAGCGCCTTGCGCAGCATGCTGTCTTGTCCGGGAAGAGCTTGGCTCAAAGTCTGGGCACGGGTCATTATCTGTCCTCTTTCATCGAGATGTTCTTTCTTCGCATAGCGATGCGTCGATACGATCTTTGACCTTGCCTAACCTTTAAAGTCAAGCAAGCTGCGCTACAGGAAGGCTTGCCAATTGCGAATTCGCGGGCCATGAGGGCGCCATGAAAAAGATACTTGATGGACAGATCGCTCTGGTCACCGGCGCCTCGCGCGGGATCGGAGCAGCAAGCGCGCTATGGTTGGCCGAGCGCGGCGCCCATGTTGTGGCTGTCGCACGCACCACAGGCGGGCTGGAAGAACTTGATGATCGCATTCAGGCCGCAGGCGGGGCTGCCACGCTTGCCCCGATGGATGTCACCAATGACGCCGCCATGGCGCATCTGTGCCGCTCGATCCATGACCGTTGGGGCAAAGCCGATATCTGGGTTCATTCCGCCATCCATGTCAGCGCCCTGACCCCTGCCCCGCATCTGACCGCCAAAGACCTAGATAAGGTGATCGCCACCAATATCCGTGCGTTTTCGCGTTTGATCAGCATGGTTGATCCGCTGATCGCGCCCTCGGATCAGGCGAGGGCCGTTTTCTTTGATGATGATTGGGACACCAAATTCGCAGGCGGCTATGCAATGTCCAAAGCCGCCCAGCGCGCCCTGATTGCAAGCTGGCAGGAAGAAAACATCAAAAGCGGGCCTGAGGTGCATTTGCTCAAGCCAGCCGCAATGCCCACGGCCGTGCGCGCACGCTTCTATCCAGGGGAAGATCGCGCAAAGCTTGCCGATCCGAATGCGGAAGCGGCCCGCCTGCTTGGCCCTGTGTTCAAGACAAGCTAGGCGCGCCGCCTATCAGGCGCTATCTGCTTCCAGCCGCTCGGCCAAAGCCTCGGCACGGGCCGCCAACTCGGACAGCCCATCGGTGACCTGATCGGGAATGACAGTAACCTGCGCGGGCGGGGCGGCCTGTTCCAACTCGGCAATCCTGCGCGAACGATCCGCCAAACGTTCTTCGGCCGCTGTCAATGTTTGCTCTATCTGGGCCAGTTTTTCATTGGCGCTGAGCAGATCTTCTTCCAAAGCGGCGGTCTTATCGGCCAGCATCAAGCCCGCCATCAAAAGCATCCGCTCCGCAGGCATCCGCCCCACTTGCCCCAAAATCACAGCGGCCTCATTGTCGAGCATCCCTGCCGCAGATTGCAGGAACGGCTCTTCGCCTTCTTGACAGGCCACGGGGAAATCACGCCCGCCAATTTTGATGATCAATTCGGGCATCAGGCTACTCCTCCCCTTGGGATTGGCCGAAGCTCAACCAAAATTTCATTCAACTCTTCTACCTCAGCAGCGCGTTCCGCTTTCAGCGCGGCCAATTCGGCCTCGAGCCCGGCTGTTGCCAGTTCTTCATCCGGCGCGCCAGCAGCGCTGCGCATCTCTTCCAGCACGTCAGTCAGACTGGCATTAGCTGCTTTCATTGCCTGCATCTGTTCCAAAAGGCCCGCAACACGCGCGGTTTCCTCAATCGCATCCCCTGTGGTGCGGGCAGCGATCTCGTCCAACTCATCGCGCGCTTCATCGCGCTCGCGGCGGGCTTCATTGCGTTCTTCGCGCAAGCGCGCAGCACGGCGACGCAGGATCAGCAATTCCCCCTCGGAGGAGGCGTCATCGCTGGTGGCACTCTCGGCAGTATCAGCTTGAGAAGGGGCCGCGGCCTTGGCAGATTTCAGCGCTTCCAATTCCGCAGCCAGCTTCTCGGCCTTATCGTCTGCAGCCTTACTCTGACGGGCCGCCTCTTCACGATCAGCCTGACGCGCCGCTTCTATCGCTTTGAGTTGCTCAGCAATCTCTTTACGGGTCTTTGTTTCCGCCTCTAGCTCGGCCTTGATTTGCGCAAGCTCAGCCGGATCACTGGCCGGAGCCGATCCCTCTGTTACAGCTTGGGAAATCCTCTCCAATGCGACAGCAAGCCGTCCTTCAAGTGCGGTGATTTTCTCAAATGTTGCCGGATCGCTCATTGCTCGGTCCGCCCTTATGTTGTCAGGCAGCTTTGCGCTGCTCCAATATTGTCGGTTTCACGCAAGGCCACGCGCCTGCGCGGCACGTCTATAGCGAATCCCATCCAGACTGATTTTGCAACCATTTCCAAGCAATCCCCCCTTTTGAGCGCGATTTTTCCCCAACCAAGCGCCCAAGCAGGCCTGCGCCAGCTTGCACTTATTGGCGGCCCTGCTATCACCCCGCCTAACAAGATGCTGCCTCAAAGGAAATTCGACAATGGACCTGACTGCCCTCGCCGCCCGCAATCCAGAGCATTGGCGCCGTGCCGCCTGCATTCGCACGCTGACACTTGATGCCGTCGCTGCGGCCAATTCCGGCCATTCCGGTATGCCCATGGGTATGGCGGATGTTGCAACGGTTCTTTTTGAAAAGCATCTCAACTTTGATGCAAAGGCTCCTAATTGGCCCAATCGTGACCGTTTCATCCTCTCGGCCGGTCACGGCTCGATGCTGATCTATTCGCTGCTCTACCTCACAGGCTATGAGCAGATGACCTTGGAGCAGATCAAGAATTTCCGCCAATTGGGCGCGATCACGGCAGGCCACCCCGAATACGGCCATGTCGACGGCGTTGAAACAACAACTGGCCCGCTTGGCCAAGGCATCGCCAATTCCGTGGGCTTTGCCATGGCCGAGGAGTTCTTGCGCGCGAAATGGGGCAAGAAGGTCATTGACCATTATACCTATTGCATGGCGGGTGACGGTTGCTTGATGGAAGGCATCAGTCAGGAAGCCATCGGGCTTGCAGGCCGCCATGAGCTGAGCCGCCTGATCGTGTTCTGGGACAATAACAACATCACAATCGACGGCACCGTTGATATGTCGGACCGCACCGATCAGGTTGCGCGCTTCAAGGCGTCGGGTTGGGATGTGTTTGAATGCGACGGGCATGACCCCGTCGCCATTGACGCGGCGATTGTCGCGGCCAAGGCCAGCCCGCGCCCTGCCATGATTGCCTGTAAAACACATATCGCCATCGGCTCGGCCGCACAGGACACGTCCAAGGGCCATGGTGCTTTGACCGACCCGACCGTCGTTGCAGATACCAAAGCCGCCTATGGCTGGACCGCGCCTGCCTTTGAAATCCCCGCTGATCTCAAATCGCAATGGGAAGCGATCGGCGCCAAAGGCAGTGCCGCACGCGCCGAATGGGAAGCGGGTTTCGCAACTCTGTCCGATAGCAAACAGGCCGAGTTCACTCGCGCCTTTGCAGGCGAAATGCCCAAAAAGCTTTCGGCAACCATCAAAGCGCTGAAGAAATCCGTGTCTGAGGGCCAGCCTAAGGTTGCGACCCGTAAGGCAAGCGAAATGGCTTTGGCCGCAATCAACCCTGTTCTGCCTGAAACCATGGGCGGCTCGGCGGATTTGACGGGGTCCAACAACACGCTGACGGCAGATATGGGGATTTTCACACCTGAAAACCGCAAAGGACGTTTCGTGCATTACGGCATTCGTGAGCACGGCATGGCCGCCGCAATGAACGGCTTGGCCCTCCATGGCGGCGTGCGCCCCTATAGCGGCACATTCTTCACCTTCACCGATTATGCGCGCCCCGCGATGCGCCTTTCGGCCTTGATGGGGATCAATGTGCAATATGTCATGACGCATGACAGCATTGGTGTGGGCGAGGATGGCCCAACCCACCAACCCGTCGAGCATCTGGCGATGATGCGCGCGACACCCAATTGCTTGGTGCTGCGTCCCTGCGATGCCGTTGAGACGGCAGAGGCTTGGGAAGTGGCTCTTACCCAGAAGGACCGCCCGTCGGTCCTTGCGCTCACACGTCAAAATCTGGCCACACAACGCGTCAAGCACCAGACCAAGAACCTTGTCTCGCAAGGCGCCTATATTCTTGCCGAGGCCGAGGGCAAGCGTCAGGTGATCCTGATCGCGACAGGCTCCGAGGTGGAAATCGCGATGGCCGCCCGCGAGGCGCTGCAAGCTGAGGGGATCGGCACCCGCGTGGTGTCCATGCCATCGATGGAGTTGTTTGCTGAGCAGGATGAGGCCTACCGCAAACGTGTGCTGCCTGCGGGCCCCGTACGCGTCGGCGTCGAGGCGGCTGTGCGCCAAGGCTGGGATCGCTGGCTTCTGGGCGAGCGTGGTCGAGAGAAGAAGGCCGCATTCGTTGGAATGTCGAGCTTTGGTGCCTCTGCACCAGCGGGTGAGCTCTATACCCATTTCGGCATAACAAGCGAGAATATCGCGGCAACTGCCAAAGCGATGTTGTAATGCGACGCGGTGGGGGCTCTGCCCCCGCCGGCTACGCCGCCTCCCCCGAGGTATTTTGAAAACAAAGAATACCCCCGATGGCGCAAAGCCAACGGGGGTTTCTTCGTTTACGGCCATCGGCGCCTCCGCCTGTACCGCAACCGCAGGAGTAACGCCGCTTGGTTAAGAAACTGTGTCTTCCGATCTTTGCTTCACAAATACTTCGGGGGAAGACGCATTTTGCGTCTGGGGGCAGAGCCTCCATCCCTTACCTTACTTCAATGTGCCGATTTGCCACCGAGCCCAAGCGCCTTCATCACTGGCGTCAGCCCCCATGCCACAACTGGGATGAGGCAGAGCCCCAAGGCCAATCCCAAAATACCGTCAATCACGGCTTTTGTAGCCCATTCGGCAAAGCCCGCCAATTGCATCGGCAGCGCATGCGCAACGAGATCCGCTGCATGGTGGATGATATCCTCAGGCGCGTGCCAGCCCAATTCGGCCAAGCTATGCACGATGATCGAGCCGCCGACCCAAAGCATGGCGGCTGTGCCGACAATGGTCAGCCATTTAAGAAACCCCGGCATGCCACGCACAATCGCTTGCCCCAGCTTTCGGGTCAGGGCCAAACGCCCTTCCCCCGCCATATGGAGCCCGATATCATCGGCTTTCACGATGGCTGCGACCGAGCCATAGACCAAAACCGTGATCCCGATCGCCACAATCGCAAGCGCGGCCGCCTCGAAAACAATCGAATCCGTTTCCAATGCCGCCAGCGCAATCGTCATGATCTCGGCGGATAGAATGAAATCCGTCTTGATCGCGCCTTTGACCTTTTCCTCTTCGAGATGCGCAGCATCTGCCAAGCCTTCATCTATGGGCTTGTCCAACTCATGCACGGGCACCATTGCATGCCAGATCTTTTCAGCGCCTTCATAACACAGATAGGCCCCGCCAAGCATCAAAAGCGGCGGTATACCCCAAGGGGCGAAGGCCGATAACAGCAAGGCAATGGGAAGCAGGATTACCAGTTTGTTAAAGATTGATGCCCGCGCGATTTTCCAAACAATCGGCAATTCGCGCTTGGCCTCAAAGCCCTGCACATATTTGGGTGTGACCGCTGCATCATCGATCACTGCGCCTGCCGCTTTGGCCCCTGCTTTGGCCGCCTGTCCGACAACATCATCCACCGAGGAGGCCGCGACTTTGGCGATCCCCGCCACATCATCCAGCAATGCCAGTAAACCGCTCATAATTCTGATCTCCTAAAACCCCTGCCCGAGCATAGCCACGCCACCCCACACCGCAACCCGTTAGCGCCAACACCGAATGTTTGCGCCAACATATTGAAAAACATGCGCTTTTTATCTTTTCGATTGGGGCGGGCCCCTGTATGCAAGCTGGGGATTGAGACGGCCCAAACTCGCGGAGATACAGATCATGACCATCACCATCGGCATCAACGGCTTTGGACGGATCGGGCGCTGCACCTTGGCGCATATCACCGAGGCCGCGCGCAATGACGTTCAAGTGGTCAAGCTCAACGCCACAGGCCCGATCGAAACCAATGCCCATCTGTTGAAATACGACTCCGTGCATGGCCGCTTTGGTAGCGACATTCGCATCTCGGGCGATGAGATGGATTTGGGCCGCGGACCGATCAAGGTCTTCTCCAGCTATGATCCTGCCGAGCTAGATTGGGAAGGCTGCGATGTCGTGCTTGAATGCACGGGTAAATTCAACGAGCGTGAGGCCGCCGCAGTGCATCTGACACGCGGTGCCAAGCGGGTGCTCGTCTCAGCCCCTGCGAAGAACGCCGATAAAACTGTCGTCTACGGCGTGAACCACCGCGATCTCCGCAGCTCGCATGAGGTCGTCTCGAACGGGTCCTGCACAACCAATTGCCTCGCCCCCCTCGCCAAGGTTCTCAATGATGCCATCGGGATTGAGCGCGGTATCATGACGACGATCCACAGCTATACAGGCGATCAACCCACACTGGACCGCCGCCATAGCGACCTCTACCGCGCAAGGGCCGCCGCCATGGCCATGATCCCCACCTCGACAGGCGCTGCCAAAGCCCTGAAAGAGGTTCTGCCCGAGATGGAAGGCCGCCTTGACGGAACCGCAATGCGGGTGCCCACACCGAATGTGTCTTGTGTTGACCTGACCTTCGAGGCTGGCAAAGACGTTACCGCCGATGATGTGAACGAGATCATGCGTGAAGCGGCAGCCGGCCATATGGGCTCGGTCCTTGCCTATGATCCCGAACCAAAGGTCTCGATCGATTTCAACCACACATCCTATTCCTCGATCTTCGCACCAGATCAGACCAAGGTTGTTGGCGGGCGCACGGTGCGTGTGCTGGCATGGTATGACAATGAATGGGGCTTCTCGGCACGTATGGCCGATGTCTCTGCCGCGATGGGGCGTCTGCTTCACTGAGCGGTCATTGCGCCTTTCGCAGTCTTCAGATCGGCGCTAAAAGACCCGCATGACAAATACATTGGCATTGTGGATTGGGGGGATCATCGTCGCGATTTTCGTGGCAGATGCGCTCTTCCTCGATATTGATCTGCCCATTCTTGTTGGCCGCCACTTCCTGCGCATTCTGGAATGGCTGGCCTTCTGGCGTTAAAGACCCGCGTTTTCCGAAGAAATTGCCGTTTTGCCCCCTTCCCTTCCTCTAAAGATATGTTAGAAGGCGTTACCGCTAACAAAGCTGATTTTATTGAGAGAATTGGCTGTATTGCGACGTCTAATTTACAGAAAGCCATACCATCAGGAGGGTAGCATGACCGTCAAAGTCGCCATTAACGGGTTCGGACGGATCGGACGCAATGTTCTGCGCGCCATCATTGAATCGGGACGGACCGACATTGAGGTCGTCGCGATCAATGATCTCGGACCGGTTGAGACAAACGCGCATTTGCTGCGCTTTGACAGTGTCCATGGCCGCTTCCCTGCCGAGGTGACAACCACGGCCAGCACCATTGATGTGGGCCGCGGCCCAATCGAAGTGACTGCCATCCGCAACCCAGACGAGCTGCCTTGGGCGCATGTGGATATCGTGCTCGAATGCACGGGCATCTTCACCGATAAGGCCAAAGCCGCGATCCATCTGGAAAACGGGGCCAGCCGCGTTCTGGTCTCCGCGCCGTCAAATGGGGCTGATAAAACCATCGTTTATGGTGTGAACCATGACACGCTGACCAAAGATGACCTGATCGTATCAAACGCCTCCTGCACCACCAATTGCCTCAGCCCTGTGGCTTTCGCGATCAATAATGCCATCGGCATCAAGCGCGGCTTCATGACCACGATCCACAGCTATACGGGCGACCAGCCCACGCTGGATACGATGCATAAAGACCTCTACCGCGCCCGTGCCGCCGCCATGAGCATGATCCCCACATCAACGGGCGCCGCCCGTGCCGTGGGCCTTGTTCTTCCCGAATTGAACGGCAAGCTCGATGGCGTGGCAATCCGTGTGCCCACACCAAATGTCTCGGTGGTTGACCTGACGTTTGAGGCGACCCGCGACACAAGCGTCGAGGAAATCAACGCCGCCGTCACCGCAGCCGCCGAAGGCCCGCTCAAAGGCATTCTGGGCGTCACCGACCAGCCGAATGTCTCGATGGATTTCAACCATGATCCACGCTCCTCGATCTTCCATCTCGATCAGACCAAGGTAATGGATGGCAATATGTGTCGCATCCTAAGCTGGTATGACAATGAATGGGGCTTCTCGAACCGCATGGCCGATACGGCCGTTGCCATGGGCAAATTGCTCTAAGCCGCGCAAGACAGGACACTCATGAACAGGGCCGGAACAGTTTAGATCAAATTGTTCCGGCCCTTTCACTTTTCTACAAATACGAAATCCCTCCTCCTGCCTCTCGCCGAGCGGCCCTTTCCCGTGATAACACCCGCGCAAAGCAAACCTGACGGAGCCTCAGATGACTTGGAAAACCCTCGATGATCTCGATCTTGCTGGAAAAATCGTGCTCACACGTGTGGATATCAACGTGCCGGTCGAGGCTGGCAAGGTAACAGATGCCACGCGGATCGAACGGATCGTGCCAACCATCACCGATATCCTTTCCAAGGGCGGCAAACCTGTTCTTCTGGCCCATTTCGGCCGCCCCAAAGGCAAACCCGTGCCCGAGATGAGCCTGCGCATCACCCTTCCCGCATTGGAAGCCGCGCTTGGACAATCCGTCAACTTCATCGAACGCCCCTCGCGCGACGAGATCGCCGCCCTGCCCGAAGGCAGTGTCGTGCTCGTCGAAAACACCCGCTTCACCCCTATGGAAGAAGCCAATGATCCGCAAATGGCGGCCTTCCTTGCCTCTCTGGGGGATGTGTTTTGCAATGATGCCTTCTCGGCAGCACATCGCGCGCATGCCTCAACGGAAGGGGTCGCGCATCTCTTGCCCTCTTGCGCGGGGCGTTTGATGGAGGCCGAACTCAAAGCACTCGATGCCGCGCTTGGCACCCCTGCCCGCCCCGTGGTCGCGGTTGTCGGCGGGGCCAAAGTGTCCACCAAGCTCGATCTCTTGGGCAATCTGATCGACAAGGTCGATATGCTGGTGATCGGCGGGGGCATGGCCAATACATTCCTTGCCGCCCAAGGCGTAGATGTCGGCAAATCGCTTTGCGAGCATGATCTGGCCGATACCGCGCGCGAGATCACGGCCAAAGCAAATGCATGTGGCTGCGAGATTTTGCTGCCGACAGATGTCGTCATCGCCCGCGAATTCAAGGAAGGTGCAGCCTCCGAGGTGGTAGGCACCGATGAAGTTCCCGCCGATGCCATGATCCTTGATGCAGGGCCCCAAACGGTCGCACGGATCGAGGCCGCGTTTGAGACCGCCAAGACAGTTGTCTGGAACGGCCCGCTTGGCGCATTCGAGATCGCGCCTTTCGACACGGCCACCAATGCCGCCGCGAAAGCCGCAGCCGATCAAACCGCCAAAGGCGCGCTGATTTCGGTCGCAGGCGGCGGCGATACCGTGGCTGCATTGAACAAGGCAGGCGCTGCCGCGCAGTTTACTTATATCTCCACCGCGGGCGGGGCTTTCCTTGAATGGATGGAAGGCAAAACCCTGCCAGGCGTTGCCGCACTCGGCTAAATCAGCCCTCAAGCAACAAGATAGGCCGCTCGATTCTCTTTTTGAATTCAGGGGATTCACATTTGATTCGGGATGTGCGAATCTATTGTCCTGACCCGTCGTAAGATGCGGGCTGAGTTGAGGCAGTTGAACGGTTCCATGACGCGTAAACGCTCCCTTTCTGGGGTTATTCTCCCCTTGGCGCTCCTGATGGTGGGGGCCTATTTCACCTTTGCCGCTGTGCAAGGGGATTACGGGCTGTTCAGCCGTATTCAGGTTGATGCCGAAGCAGATGAGCTGCGCTTGGAGCTGGCGCAATTGCAGGCACAGACCGAGCGGATGGAAATTCTGACCCGCCGCCTGTCGGATGATTTCCTTGATCTCGACCTGCTGGACGAACAAGCGCGCGAGATTTTGGGTTATGTCCGCGCCGACGAAATCGTCATCCCCTAAACCTAATCTACTCGGGTAAAATGCCCGCTAATTGAGCAATTCCATTGCTCAAATCCCCCGTAAATTGGTATTATCTCTCAAATTGCACCATCCGATAATTTGCATGGGTGCATTCTTTGCAGCTCTCTGATAAGAGATAGTTCAACGTTAAACTATCTAGTTGAGCTGGGAGGAGTGACCGGCATGGCCGCAAAGAAGCCCGTGGCGAAATCTGCTGCAAAACCAAATGTTTCTGCAGATGAGCTGAAAGAATATTACCGTGAAATGCTGCTGATCCGCAGATTCGAGGAAAAGGCAGGCCAGCTTTATGGCATGGGCCTGATCGGCGGGTTCTGCCACCTCTATATCGGCCAAGAGGCCGTTGTGGTCGGCTTGGAAGCCGCCGCCGAGGAAGGCGACAAGCGCATCACCTCCTATCGCGATCATGGCCATATGCTGGCCTGCGGCATGGACCCCAAGGGCATCATGGCCGAATTGACAGGGCGCGAGGGCGGCTTTTCCAAAGGCAAAGGCGGCTCCATGCATATGTTCTCCACGGAGAAGCATTTCTATGGCGGCCATGGCATTGTGGCAGCCCAAGTCCCGCTTGGCGCGGGCTTGGCCTTCGCGGATAAATACAAGGGCAATGGCCGCGTCACCTTCACCTATTTCGGTGATGGTGCAGCCAACCAAGGCCAAGTCTATGAGACCTATAACATGGCCGAGCTATGGTCCCTGCCCGTGATCTTCGTAATCGAGAATAACCAATACGCCATGGGCACATCGGTCCAGCGCTCAACCAAATCGCCAAGCCTGTGGGAACGCGGCGCGGCCTATGGGATCAAGGGCGAGGAAGTGGACGGAATGGATGTTCTGGCCGTCAAGGAAGCGGGCGAACGCGCCGTTGCCTACTGCCGCGAGGGCAAAGGGCCTTATATCCTTGAGGTAAAGACCTATCGCTATCGCGGCCACTCCATGTCGGACCCTGCGAAATACCGCACCCGCGAAGAGGTGCAGGAAATGCGCGAGAAGCGCGATGCAATCGAACATGTGCGCCAGATGTTGCTGACAGGCGGCCATGCCTCCGAGGATGATCTCAAAGCGATCGACAAGGAGATCAAGGCAATCGTCAATGAGGCGGCGGAATTCTCCAAGGAAAGCCCCGAGCCTGCGCTCAGCGAACTTTGGACCGATATTTACGCCGACGCGCCAACGAGCGCTTGAGGGGAGACACCACCAATGGCTATTGAAATTCTTATGCCCGCCCTCTCTCCGACAATGGAAGAAGGCACCCTGTCCAAATGGATGGTCAAGGAAGGCGATACCGTTCAATCAGGCGATATCATCGCTGAAATCGAAACCGACAAAGCCACGATGGAATTCGAGGCCGTAGATGAAGGCGTGATTGGCAAAATCCTGATCGCCGAAGGCACCGAAGGGGTGAAAGTGAACACCGCCATCGCCATCATCGGCGAAGTTGGCGAAGACATGTCGGCGGCCGCAGCCGCTGCACCAGCAGAGGCCCCGACGGAAGCGCCGGCAGCCGCCGAGCCCGCGGCCGCACCCGTTGCCGCCAGCCCCGCCCCTGCAGCACCTATCGCCAAAGGCGTTGAGCTGGACTGGCCCGAGGGCACCGAGGTCAAGCAAACCACAGTGCGCGAAGCGCTGCGCGACGCCATGGCCGAAGAAATGCGCGGCAATGAAAACGTCTTCCTCATGGGTGAAGAGGTGGCCGAATATCAGGGCGCCTATAAAATCTCCCAAGGTCTTCTGGACGAATTCGGCGCAAAACGCGTGATCGACACCCCCATCACCGAGCATGGATTTGCAGGTATCGGTGTGGGTGCGGCTTTTGGTGGATTGAACCCGATTGTCGAGTTCATGACCTTCAACTTCGCCATGCAGGCGATTGACCAGATCATCAACTCCGCCGCCAAGACGCTTTATATGTCAGGCGGCCAGATGGGCTGCCCGATTGTGTTCCGTGGCCCCAATGGCGCCGCCGCCCGTGTGGGCGCGCAGCATTCGCAGGATTACGCAGCATGGTATGCGCAAATCCCTGGATTGAAGGTGGTCATGCCTTATTCGGCATCGGATGCGAAAGGCCTGATGAAAACGGCCATTCGTGACCCGAACCCTGTCATCTTCCTTGAAAACGAAATCCTCTATGGCCGCAGCTTTGATGTGCCTGTGATGGATGATTTCACCGTGCCCTTCGGCAAGGCGAAAATCTGGCGTGAGGGCACGGATGTGACCATCGTCAGCTTCGGCATCGGGATGACCTATGCTTTGGAAGCAGCTGAAAAGCTGGTCGAGGACGGCATCAGCGCCGAAGTGGTTGACCTGCGCACCCTGCGCCCGCTCGATTATGACACGCTGCTGGCATCTGTGATGAAAACCAACCGCTGCGTCACCGTCGAGGAAGGCTTCCCCGTCGCCTCGATCGGCAATCACCTCTCGGCCTATTTGATGGAAAACGCGTTTGATTATCTCGACGCTCCCGTCATCAATTGCACAGGCAAGGACGTGCCCATGCCCTATGCAGCAAACCTTGAAAAACTGGCTCTGACCTCGACCGCGGAAGTGATCGATGCAGTCAAAAAAGTCACCTACAGGTAAGGAGAGCAGCTGATGCCTACAGAAATCCTGATGCCAGCCCTGTCTCCCACGATGGAGGAAGGCACGCTGTCGAAATGGTTGGTCAAGGAGGGCGATACCGTACAATCGGGCGACCTTCTGGCCGAGATTGAAACCGACAAAGCCACGATGGAATTCGAGGCCGTAGATGAAGGTGTAATCGGAAAAATCCTTGTGGCTGAGGGCACCGAGGGCGTGAAGGTCAACACAGCCATCGCGATCATTGGTGAAGCGGGCGAAGATATGTCGGCGGCACCTGTGGCCGCGCCTGCCGAAGCCCCCAAAGCACCCGAGGCAGCGCCCGCCGCTGCCCCTGCGCCAACGGCCGCAGCCGCAGCCCCCGCCCCTGCAGCCCCGCAATCCAGTGACGGCACACGCGTTTTCGCCTCACCACTGGCGCGGCGGATCGCTAAGGATAAAGGGATTGATCTGACCCAGATCGCAGGCTCAGGCCCGCATGGTCGGATCATCAAGGCCGATGTGGAAGGCACAAGCGCCACTGCCACCGCGCCTGCCGCACCATCAGCTGCACCGGCAAAAGCCACAATGCCAACAGGCCCCGCCGCTGATCAGGTCATCCGCATGTATGAAGGCCGCGACTATGAAGAGATTGCGCTGGATGGCATGCGCAAGACTGTGGCCGCACGCCTGACCGAGGCCAAGCAGACCATCCCGCATTTCTACCTGCGCCGTGACATCAAACTGGACGCGCTTCTCTCCTTCCGCAGCCAGTTGAATACATCGCTGGAAGCGCGTGGCGTGAAGCTGTCGGTGAATGATTTCATCATCAAGGCCTGCGCCTTGGCGCTTCAGCAAGTGCCTGCAGCAAATGCCGTTTGGGCGGGTGACCGTATCTTGCGGCTCAAGCCCTCGGATGTGGCTGTAGCCGTCGCGATTGAGGGCGGCCTGTTCACGCCTGTCCTGCAGGATGCCGAAAGCAAATCCCTCTCGACCCTATCGGCACAGATGAAGGATCTGGCAGGGCGCGCGCGCAACAAAAAGCTTGCCCCCCATGAATATACAGGCGGCAGCTTCGCGATCTCCAATCTCGGCATGTTCGGGATTGAGAATTTCGACGCTGTGATCAACCCGCCGCATGGGGCCATTCTGGCTGTTGGCGCGGGCGTGAAAAAGCCTGTCGTGGGCGCAGATGGTGAATTGGCCGTGGCCACCGTGATGTCGGTGACCATGTCGGTTGATCACCGCGTGATCGATGGCGCGCTTGGTGCGGAATTGCTGCAAGCCATTGTCGACAATCTGGAAAACCCGATCGGCATGCTGGCCTAAGCCACATCTGCCATATGAATTAAAAAGGGCCCGCGCATGTCGCGGGCCCTTTGATTTTGGCCTATCCTCTGTCCAGAAAAAGCCGAGCCATCAAGACGCCCCCAGATCACGCCATTCCCCGGGCGCGAGGCCGTCCAGCGACCACTCCCCCACCTGCCAACGGATCAGGCGGATCACGGGGTATCCCACATGGGCGCACATGCGACGCACCTGTCGGTTGCGCCCCTCATAGATGGTCAGCTTGATCCAGCTATCGGTGATCGATTTGCGCACCCGCACAGGCGGCACGCGCGGCCAGAGCCAATCAGGGGCTTCCACGGCCTCGGCCTGCGCGCGCAAGGTGGGGCCATCTTTCAACTCCACGCCATTGCGCAAGGCCTCAAGGGCCACCTCATCGGGCACGCCTTCGACAAGGGCGTAATAGGTTTTGGGCGTGCGCGTCTTGGGCGAGGTGATGCGCGCTTGCAGACCGCCATCATTGGTCAGCAGCAAAAGCCCTTCGCTGTCGCGATCCAACCGCCCTGCGGGGTACATGCCCGGCATCTCAAGATGATGGCCAAGTCCCTGCCATTTGCCCTCATCGGTGAACTGGCTCAGCACATCCATGGGTTTGTTGAAGGCCACCAAGCGCGGCGGGCCGGAATTCACCTTGGCCCGCGGGCGTGGTCTGGAGCGACCCCCGCTCAATGCGCTTGCGCCCAATTGGCACCTTGGCCCGCATCCACCGTCAAGGGCACCGAAAGCTTCACCGCAGGCTCGGCCGCGCCTTCCATCACCTCGCGCGCCCGCGCGATCAGCGTATCAACCGCGGCCTCATCAACCTCGAACAGCAACTCGTCATGGACCTGCAGCAGCATTTTGGCGGGCAAATCTTTGATCGCCCCCTCCATGCGGATCATCGCGCGGCGGATCACATCGGCGGCGGTGCCTTGGATCGGCGCATTGATCGCGGCGCGATAGGCAAAACCCGCCCCCGGCCCTTTTGCATTAATCTCGGGCGTGTGGATTTTGCGCCCGAACATGGTCTGAACATAATGGTTTTCCTTGGCGAAGGCTTTGGTCGCCTCCATGTAATCCTTGATGCCGGGGAAGCGTTCGAAATAGCGGTCGATAAAGCCCTGCGCCTCGGCGCGTGGAATGCGCAAATTGCGGCTGAGACCAAAGCCAGAGATGCCGTAGATCACCCCGAAGTTGATCGCCTTGGCCTGTCGGCGGACCTCGGGCGTCATCTCGTCCAGCGGCACATTGAACATCTCCGAGGCGGTGGCGGCATGAATATCTTGGCCCTCGCGGAAAGCCTGTTTCAGCGCGTCGATCCCCGCAATATCGGCCAGAATACGCAATTCGATCTGGGAATAATCAAGGCTGACCAAGACCTTACCTTCATCCGCGATAAAGGCCTCGCGGATGCGGCGGCCTTCTTCGGAGCGGACGGGGATATTTTGCAAGTTCGGATCGCTTGAGGCCAGACGCCCCGTATTAGCCCCCGCGATCACATAGCTGGTATGGACGCGGCCCGTCTCAGGGTTGATATGGTCCTGCAGCGCATCGGTATAGGTCGATTTCAGCTTGGACAGGCCCCGCCAATCCAGCACGCGTGCGGGCAGATCATGGCCTTGCGCTGCCAAATCCTCCAGCACATCCGCCCCTGTCGCATAAGCGCCTGTCTTGCCCTTTTTGCCGCCCTCAAGCGCCATTTCATCAAACAGGATTTCACCCAATTGCTTGGGCGAGCCGACATTGAAGCTGCGGCCTGCCAATTCATGGATCTCAGCCTCAAGCCCCGCCATTTTCTGCGCAAAACTGTTGGACATGCGGCTGAGAACATCGCGGTCCACTTTGATCCCCGCCATCTCCATACGCGCCAGAACAGGCACCAAGGGCCGCTCCATGGTTTCATAAACCGTGGTCACCTTTTCGCGGTGGAGTTGCGGCTTGAACCGCTGCCACAGGCGCAGGGTGATATCGGCATCCTCGGCCGCATAGGGGGCTGCATCCGCAATTTTCACCTGATCAAAGGTCACTTGGCTTTTGCCCGAGCCGATCAATTCCTTAATCGCAATCGGCTCATGCGCCAGATACCGCTCGCTCAGCGCATTCATCCCATGCCCGTGCAGGCCCGCATTCATCGCATAGGACATCAGCATCGTGTCATCGATCGGCGCGACTTCCACGCCGTGGCGCGCGAAAATCTTGGCGTCATATTTCATATTCTGCCCGATCTTGAGGACGCTTGCATCCTCCAGCATCGGTTTGATCTCGGCCAGCACCTCATCCAGTGGCAATTGACCGTCTTCCAAAGCCTCCGATCCGAAAAGGTCATCACCGCCCTGACGGTGCAACAGCGGGATGTAGCAGGCCAAATTCGGTGCGGTGGACAGGCTGATCCCCACCAGTTTCGCCTTCATCTCGTCAAGGCTGGTGGTCTCGGTATCGACGGCGACATAGCCGCAGGCATGGGCGCGCGCGATCCAAGCGCGCAAGGCCTCCATATCGCGCACCACCTCATAGCCGTCATGGCTGAAGGGCGCGGCCTCAGGCAGATCAGGCGCATCGCCTGCCCCTTCGACGGGTTTCATCGCGGGCTCGGGCATGGCGGGTGCCTCGACCCCGAACTGGTCTGAGATGCGTTTTGTCAGGGTGCGAAACTCCATCCGGCTCAGGAAATCCAACAGGATTTCAGGCTCGGGCTCGCGCACTTCCAGCGCTTCAAGCGTCACATCAATCGGTGTGTTCGTATCAAGGGTGACGAGCGTTTTGGACAGGCGGATCTGATCGGCATTGTGGATAAGTGTTTCGCGGCGTTTTGGCTGTTTAATTTCGCCTGCACGTTCAAGAAGTGTGTCCAAGTCACCGTATTCATTAATCAAAAGCGCTGCGGTCTTGATCCCGATGCCAGGCGCGCCCGGAATGTTATCCACAGAGTCGCCCGCCAAAGCCTGCACGTCGATCACTCGCTCTGGCCCCACGCCAAACTTGGCCTCCACGCCCTCGCGATCAATGCGCAGGTTTTTCATGGCGTCGAACATTTCCACACCCCCGCCCACAAGCTGCATCAGGTCTTTATCCGAGGAAATAATCGTGCAGCGCCCGCCCGCTTCACGTGCCTGACGGGCCAAGGTGGCGATGATATCATCGGCCTCATAGCCCTCCAATTCGAGGCAGGCGAGGTTGAAGGCGCGGGTCGCCTCACGCGTCAGCGGCATCTGCGGGCGCAGATCCTCAGGCATTTCATCGCGATTGGCCTTGTAGAGATCATAGAGGTCATTGCGGAAAGTATGGCTGCCCTTGTCGAACACCACAGCCGCATGGGTGGGCGCATCGGGGCCTGTATTGGCCTCGATCATCTTGTGGATCATATTGCAAAACCCCGCCACAGCGCCAATCGGCAGCCCGTCGGATTTGCGCGTCAGCGGTGGCAGCGCGTGATAGGCGCGGAAAATGAAGGCGGACCCGTCTACAAGGCTCAGATGGCTGCCTTTGCCGAATTTGGTCTCGCTCATGTCACTCTCCCGATGGCGCAAAGATACGCGTGCCGCACGGTTTTAACCCGCCCGCCTCGCCAGCGCGACCCTGTGTTTTGTCATTATTTCGGACGTCCCCAGATCGAGACAGGAAAATCAGCCTTTTGCGGCGTCATCCGCGAAGGATTGATGCACAAAGCGCTTGTCGCAATAGCCGCATTCGACCGAACCCGTATCCTGCGGGATTGAAAGCCAAACACGGGGATGGCCAAGCGCGCCTTCACCGCCATCACAGGCAACGCGCCAAGTGGTGACAATCTCGGTCTCGGGGGCGTCGATACTCATTTTCGGTCGTCCTTGCGCTTGTCTGGCCCGCAACTGGGGCGTAAGTCTGCCCCCATATCGCAGTTTGCCCGCGCTCGGGCAAGTCCGATGGGAGGGTCAAACAGCGTGAAAACGTCACAAAATGCCATCGAGCTTGCAGATTTGCGCAAGACCTATGCGGCCTCACGGCGGGAAGCGCCGAAAGAGGCGCTCAAAGGGATCAATCTTTCCATTCCGCGCGGCTCGATTTTCGGGCTGCTTGGGCCCAATGGCGCTGGCAAATCCACCACGATCAATATCCTTGCGGGGCTAGTGACCAAAACCAGCGGCAAGGTGAATATCTGGGGCTTCGACCAAGATGTGAACCCGCGCCAATCGCGTGCCGCCATCGGTGTGATGCCGCAAGAATTGAACCTTGATCCCTTCTTCACCCCGCGCGGCGCGCTGGAGGTTCAGGCAGGCCTATATGGCGTGCCCAAAGCACAGCGCAAAACCGATGAGGTGCTGCGCCTGATCGGTTTGGAGGATAAGGCCGAGGCCTATGCCCGCACGCTTTCAGGCGGAATGCGGCGCCGCCTTTTACTGGGTAAAGCTTTGATCCATAACCCACAAATCCTTGTCTTGGACGAACCCACCGCAGGCGTTGATATCGAATTGCGCCAGATGCTCTGGACCAATATCCGCCGCCTCAATGAGGAACGCGGCATGACGATCATCCTGACAACCCATTACCTCGAAGAGGCCGAGGAAATGTGCGACGAGATCGCGATTATCAATCATGGCGAGGTCATCGCGCGCGACCGCACCGAGAACCTGCTGGCGCAGATGGATGCCAAGACGCTTGTGATCCTGCCCGAAGATACAAGCACCGAGATGGCCGCGCCTCAGCATGTGGCCCTAAGCCGCCGTAAGGATGGCGCGCTGGTCTTTTCCTATTCCCCGAAAGATGTCTCCACGGGTGTGATCCTTGAGGCGGTCCATGCCGCAGGCATCACAATCCGCGATGTCAAAACCGAAGAGCCGCATCTTGAGGATGTTTTTGTCGCCCTCACCTCCAATAAAAGCGCCTGATCTGTCGCTCAGACACGGAACGCGGGCCGCAGGCAGCGCTGCTTTGCCCGAATATGTCGGATTTGCCCTGCCCAGACCCGCATAAATGGTGCAGCATCCATCCAAAGCCCCCTTGCGCCAGAGACCCCAGATGAGCCCCGTTTTCGACACCCGCGAATATCGCACCCGATTACACGCGGCGCAAACCGAGATGGCGCGCACCGGCCTTGCCGCCCTTTTGCTGACCACGGAACCCGATATCCGGTATTTCACAGGTTTTCTGACCCGTTTTTGGGAAAGCCCGACACGTCCGTGGTTTTTGCTTGTCCCTGCAAGCGGTGATCCTGTTGCGGTGATCCCCTCCATCGGGGCGCATCTGATGGGGCAAAGCTGGATCACCGATATCAGGACATGGGCCGCCCCGAATTACGAGGATGATGGCGTATCGCTTTTGGCCGAGGCCTGCGCCGAGCTTGCCCCGCCCGCCTCGAAAATCGGCGTGCCAAGCGGGCTGGAAACCCATCTGCGCATGCCGCTGGCAGGCTGGCAGCAGCTTTGCGCAAGCCTGCCCAACCATCACTTCACGCAAGATGATGGGATCATGCAGCGCCTGCGCGCCGTGAAATCCGAAGCCGAGATCGAGGCCATTCGAACGGCTTGCGCGATAGCCACGCGCGCCTTTTCGCGGGTCCCCGAGATTGCGGGCTCAGGTGTGCCTCTCAGCGATGTGTTTCGCCGCTTCCAGATCCTCTGCCTAGAAGAAGGGGCCGATTGGGTTGCCTATCTTGCGGGTGGCGCGGGGCAAGGGGGGTATGGCGATGTGATCTCGCCCGCCTCGGATCAGCCACTGGCGCGCGGCGATGTCTTGATGCTGGATACGGGCCTCGTGCGGAACGGATATTTCTGCGATTTCGACAGGAATTTCTCCATTGGCCCGCCACAGCCCGAGACGCAAATCGCCCATGCTACATTGATCGAAGCCACCCAAGCAGGCTTTGAAGCAGCCCGCATCGGTGCCACCCCCGCCGATCTGTTTCACGCCATGGACCGCGTGTTAACGGGTGGCCAAAGCGGGGCTGAGGCGGGGCGTTTCGGCCATGGGTTGGGCATGCAATTGACCGAAGGGGTTTCGCTCATTCCTGATGATCATTCGTCCTTACAGGCGGGAATGGTGCTGACGCTGGAGCCTTCGATCACCCTATCGCAAGGCCAGATCATGGTGCATGAAGAAAACATCGTGATCCGCGAAAGCGGTGCAGAATGGCTTTCCCAACCCGCCGAAGCGGAGATGATCGTGATATGACAGCACCCTTCCCCCATAACCTTGAGGCCACGCGCGCAGCACAGCTTGGGCTTGTTGTGTTGCAAAGCGACGAAACCATAGAGATGGATTTCCGCGCGCTTGTGCCGCCCGAGATCGAGCTATTCGTCAGCCGCGTGCCTTCATCGCAGCAGGTCACCTCGGAAACACTTGCCGCGATGGAGGGGCATCTGGGACAGGCCGCAAGCCTTTTCCCGCAAGCAGCCAAATTTGAAGCCGTCGGCTATGGATGCACCTCAGGCTCGGCCCAGATCGGGCCCGCGCGGGTGGCAGAGCTCATCAAAGGGGCCACGCAGACCAAAGCGGTCACCAACCCATTAACCGCGCTAGTCGCGGCCTGTCGTCATCTGGGCGTGACCCGATTGGGCATGCTCTCGCCCTATATCGCGCAGGTATCGCAGCGCCTGCAGGATGTCTTGGCGGATGAGGGCATAGACACGCCCGTCTTTGGCAGCTTCGATGTCGCCGAAGAGGCCCGCGTTGTGCGCATCGACACGCAATCCATCATGACCGCGGCGGAATCTTTGGCCCAAACGGGCGGCATTGATGCGCTGTTTTTATCCTGCACAAACCTGCGCACGCTCGCGGCAATCGCACCATTGGAGGCGCAATTGGGTCTGCCCGTTCACTCCAGCAATCAGGTTTTGGCTTGGCATATGCTGCGCGAAACGGGCCAACGCGCAGCCTCGTCTGCACCGGGCCAATTGTTCAAAGCGCCTTAGCCTTTTTCGAGCATCCGCCCCAAAGGCCTGCCAGCCAAGATATGCATGTGGAAATGCGGAATCTCTTGCACCGCATCCGCGCCTGCATTGCTGATCGCCCGAAACCCTGCCCCGCCTTGCCCCGGTTCAACGCCAAGATCGGCGCAGATTTTCGCAAAAGCGCGATGGAAATCAACGATCTCCGCATCTGAGGCCTCAGCCGCGAAATGGTCATAGGTCACATATTTCCCTTTGGGGATGACCAGAACATGGATCGGCGCTTGCGGGCCGATATCGTTGAAGGCCAGAGTATGCTCCGTCTCGAGAACTGTTTGATTGGGAATTTCCCCGCGCAGGATTTTGGCGAAGATATTCTGATCGTCATAGATATAGGCCATCGGTGTTTTTCCCATCAATCATCGAAGAGGTAAGGCGTTTGCGCAATCGTGCGGGCCGCATCGGGCCCAATCGCGAAGAAATCCCTCAAAACGGCTGCATTTTCCCATTCTTCCTTGCCTTGCCGCACGCGGTAATGGTTCTCGAACTCGGCATTGCGGATGCGCACCGTCTCGAACTCGAACTCATAGCGCAGGGTCGGCAGCATTTTCTCCATCAACTCTTCCGAGGTATCAGGCGAGGCAAGGCCCACGCGATAGGCATGGCCTTTGAGATAGTCATCATCAAAATCGCATTGCAATTCGAGGATTTTGGCACTGGTCCGATCAGCGCTGAAATCGCGCATCAGGTTGATATTATTGGGATCAAGACAAATCATCAGGCGGTCGGTCTGGTAATAGTCAAACAACATACGCACCAGCGCGCGGCGGTGGCGGTTGCGCTTCTCCAATGTGCGCTCCAGCCCGCCCAAATGGGGAATGCCGCAATCATCCTCATCAAAGAGATATTCCACACCATGGATGCCCGCATGCTGTGAGGCTGAATGCATCAACCGTTTGGCGACATGCCATTTTTTGCACACCACCATCAAAAGCTGGCGTTCCTGCCCGAAAGAGGCCTCTTGTTCCCAGAACCGCGTGGCAAAACGGCGCCCTACGCGGCCGCGCTCGCGCATGAAATTATAAAGCTTGCGCCCCCCGCCCGAGATCGCGAAATCCTTGCGGCCAGACGCCCAAAGCGCCCCCAGACGTTCGGCCAAAAAATGCGCCTCAGGGCTGATTTTCCGTGCGAAAAGGTAGTCCTGGCTCAAGAGCAGGTCATAATGGTCATTATAAAAGGTAACAGGCATCCCGTAATCCGAGAAGACAAGGAAGGTCAGCGTGCGCGACTCGATTTCCTTATCGGCCACCAAATGGCGCACCAGTGTCTGGAAAAAGGTTTCATCAGGGATCCAAGTGCGGCGGAAAAACCGGATCACATCAGGCCGCTCGCGGCAAAACTCCAACACTTTTTCCACGGTGCGGCGACGCAAACACCACCATTGGCTGCCGATCTGTATCTGAAGGTCCGATGGAATTTTGCGCTCAACACCCAATCGTTTCTGCAAATTCATCGACAGATAGAACAGCCATTTGGTGTTACGCTCATTGAAAAAATGACGATAGACCAACCGCTCGCGCTTGATGCCAACCTTGATCCAATCTGAGGCGAAAAAATCAAAGCTCTCGATATAGTCGATATCATTTGCGTCAAGCATGTCGCGGGCGAAATCACCCGATTTGATCGGCACGCAATCGCCCGAGAGCATGTAGAAATGCGTGGCCTGTGGAAAGGCCTCCTCGGCGGTCTCAAGCGCGCTCAAGGTCGCTTGGACCAAGCTCCACTCCCCCCAGCCGCATTTGATCCGCTTCTTGGCAAAAACCACACCGGGATTGCTGCCAAGCTCTTGGGTGAGCTGCGCATAATGCGCGGGATTGGCCCGCGCATCGAAATGGATTGAGACAAAATCGCCACCCGCCGTTAGGCGTATCGCCTGACGGATGATCCCTTCAGGGTTTTTGTGACACAGGAGAATAAAGGCAATTTTTGCCATTTCGGAACAGGTCGCCTCAATCTTTTGCTAATCTTGAGGCATAATCGCTAACTGATCTTGAATAAAGCCCAGTTCTTTGCTTTTTGACCACCAGCAGACGCGCTATAGACGCGGGAAGATGTATAAATGGAGGTTGCTCGAGCATGGGGTTTCCTGGAACCTGGATGACCGAGAGCGAGAGCGTAGTATATCGCGTGGTGCCGAAATGCGCCTGCTCGACGATTGGTCAGATTATGTATTACTCTGACAATGGTGAATTTTTCGATGGCGACATCCATGATGCCACATCGGGCATGTATAAATGGGCACAAGAAGCCGCCCAGCCCAAAATCACGTCGAATGTGACCACGCATAAATCCTACGCCTTCACCTGCGTTCGCAACCCCTATACCCGCATCCTGTCCTCCTTTTTCGACAAGATCTGCGGCATCCAGCGCAATGGAAACCGCTATCGTGGGAACCTTGTGCCGCTCTTGATCCAGAAATACGGCATCGAAGTTGGCGGCGATGATGGTAAGGGCGAGTTTGACCAGATCCAGAGCTTCCGCCGCTTTCTTCTTTTTGCGCGCGACACCATCCGCTGGCGCCGCCCGATGGACCCCGATATTCATTGGTCCGCGATGTCAGGCCATGTCTCGACCTTCATTGTGAATGGCGGTCGTTATGACAACATCTTTTGGACTGAAAAGTTCAATGACGGCATGCAATCCGTGCTCGACAGCATCGAGACACAAAAACCGGTAAGCTTGGCCGATGTCCCCCGTTTCAATGAATCTGAGGGGCATGGGCCCAAACGCGCCCATCCGGTCGAGGATTATTTCGATGATCTGTCGATGCATCTGGTCTATGAAATCTACAAGAAAGATTTCCAGCTCTTCAAATATGATTTTGAAGACCCCTCCAACAAGATGCCGATCGGTGAGATCGATCTTGATGAGGTGCATGCCAAGCTCGGCGATTGAGGGGTTTGCGGAACAGGGCCATTAAAGGCCCTCTCCCACAATTGGCCTGCGGCCTTCGTATTTTTGGAAAGATGAAGGAGAGGCGCGCTCCCATCCTTCATCTTTCTTTAAATACGAAGTCGCTACCCTATCACGATGTTGGAAGGCCCGCATCTTTGAAGATTTCAGTCAAAGAACGCTTGGGGCGTGGACCCATATGGCGGATCACTTCCGCAGCGGCCGCGACGCCCATTTTGCCTGCGGTTTCCAGATCACGATCTGTCGCCATACCATATAGGAAACCCGCCGCGAATTGGTCGCCTGCGCCCGTGGCATCGACGGGGGTGATCCGCTCAACAGGGACCTCCACGCGCTCCTCGCCCCTGATCAGGACAACTGGATCGCCAGAGCGGGTGCAGACCACAATTTCACAAACCGCCGCGGCCTGACCAAGTGCGTCATCCAGATTTTCGGATTGATACATAGAGAGCCATTCTTCCTCATTGCCCAAGACGAAATCCATCTCATCCTTGATCAAGGTCAGGAAATCGGCGCGGTGGCGGTCGACACAAAATGGGTCCGACAACGTAATACCTGTCTTGCCCCCGCCCGCGCGGCAATGTTTGGCCGCTGCTGTGAAGGCCGCTTTGCCCTCATCCTTGTCATAGAGATACCCTTCAAGGAACAACCAGCGCGCATTGCCTGCCACTTGTGGGTCGACATCCGCTTCGCTGAAATCCGCGCCTGCCCCGAGATAGGTATTCATGGACCGCTCCCCATCGGGCGAGACGAAGATCATCGAGCGCGATGTGGGCGGGATATCCCCTGCCACGGGTGCATTCGGGAAATCGGTGCCTTCGCTCTCCATGCCTTGGGCATAGAAACGGCCAAGCGCGTCATCCTTGACCTTGCCAAGGAAAGCCGTCTTCAGCCCCAAGGTCCCTGCCCCCGCGATGGTGTTGGCCACCGAGCCACCTGCCGTTTGTACCCGATCCGACATCGCCCCATAGAGCAGCTCCGCGCGGTCACGCTCGATCAATTGCATGATGCCCTTGGTGATGCCCATATTGTCGAGAAAGCTGTCATCGCCTTGCGATATAACATCGACAATCGCATTGCCGATGCCGACCAGATCATAGGGGTGTGTCATTCAGTTTTATCCTCAAATTGGCAAAGATCGCGGATGATACAGGCTCCGCATTTTGGTTTGCGCGCCACGCAGATATAGCGTCCATGCAGGATCATCCAGTGATGCGCGTGAAGCTGGAATTCAGCGGGAATATTATCTTCAATGGCGCGCTCGACCGCATCAACATCACGGCCAGGCGCGATGCCTGCGCGATTTCCCAGACGGAAAATATGGGTATCCACGGCTTGTGCGGGCTGACGCCACCACATGTTCAATACGACATTGGCCGTCTTGCGCCCCACCCCCGGCAGGGATTGAAGTGCTGCGCGGCTGGAAGGGACCTCGCCGCCATACTCCTCAACAAGGATGCGGCTCATCTTGATGACGTTTTTGGCCTTATTGCGAAACAGCCCAATGGTCTTGATATGCTGGATCAGCCCCTCTTCGCCCAAATCCAGCATTTTCTGGGGGGTGTCGGCAATCTTGAACAGCTCGGCCGTTGCCTTGTTCACGCCCGCATCCGTGGCCTGCGCGGAAAGCGCCACGGCCACCAAGAGGGTGTAGACATTCACATGGTTCAATTCGCCCTCGGGTTCCGCCTCGGCGGCCTGAAAGCGCGAAAATATCTCGTGGATCGTATGATAATCGAGTTGCTTTGCCATGACGCCCCTTTTGGCCTGCCCTGCCTGTGCGGGCAAGTCTGAAGGCGCAAGTTTCGGGTCGTCATTGCAAGCAGGCCTCAATAGGTTGGGACAGGTAAGGAGAGAGCCATGACCGACACAGGCGACCAGAGCTATCATTTCAATGTCATCCGCCGCGCCATCGATATCATCGATGGTGCCGAGCCCGCTTTGTCGCTGGAGGCGCTGGCCGCGCACTTGCAGATGAGCCCTGCGCATTTGCAACGCGTGTTTTCGCGTTGGGTGGGGGTATCGCCCAAGCGATATGGCCAGTATCTGACGCTGGATCATGCCAAACAGCTGTTGGCCGAGCGTCATAGCATGATCGACACGGTCGCCGAGACGGGCCTGTCAGGCTCGGGCCGGTTGCATGATCTTTTTGTGACTTGGGAGGCGATGAGCCCCGGCGAATTTGCCCGAAAGGGTGCAGGGCTTTCCATCCGTTTTGGCTGGTTTGACAGCCCCTTTGGCGAGGCCCTTGCGATGGGGACCGAGCGCGGGTTGTGCGGTTTGGCCTTCACCTCCGAGACGGGGCGGCAGGCGGCCTTTGACGATCTAGAGGCGCGCTGGCCCGAGGCGGATTACATCGAAGACGCCTCAGCGATCACACCTTGGGTCGAGGCCGCATTCGGGTTGCGCGGGCATACCCAGCTTCACATGATCGGAGCACCTTTCCAGATCAAGGTCTGGGAGGCGCTGTTGCAAATCCCGTCGGGCCATGTCTCGACCTATTCCGATATCGCGCAGGCCGTGGGCAAACCGAAGGCCGTGCGGGCGGTTGGCACGGCTGTGGGGCGCAATCCGGTCAGCTTCCTGATCCCTTGTCACCGCGCCTTGCGCAAATCGGGCGCGCTTGGGGGGTATCATTGGGGTCTGCCTGTCAAACGCGCAATGCTGGCTTGGGAAAGCGCGGGCGAGGACCACAGGCAAAGCGCTTGATCTGGCCGCTGTCGCTCCTGCCGCGCCCTTCACAAAAGCGGCAATAATCCGCCATTTAAACCTTTTATAGATGAGCAAACCCGCCTGTGGTGTTATATCACCTGCAGACAAAGCTTTGGATTCAACCAAAGCAGATACCTATCGGGAAAGGGTTTAACCTATGAATATCACTCACCGCGCAGCCGCGCTGCTTGCGATCGCGGCCCTTGGATTGGGCGCTTGTGTGCCAACCAATACGGACCCAAATGCCAACCGCACCCGCGATGGAGCCATCGTAGGGGGCATGCTTGGCGGCTTCCTCGGGGCGGTCAGCAATGATGACAACCGTGGGCGCAATGCCGTGTTGGGTGCGGCAGCGGGCGCAGCCGTGGGTGGCATTGTCGGCAATGTGCTGGACCGTCAGGCCGCAGATTTGCGCGGCTCGCTCAGCAATGACCAGATCCAGATCAACAATACGGGCGAAGAGCTGATCGTCACCATGCCCGAGGGCATTTTGTTCGATGTCGACAGCGCCGCGATCCGCCCCAGCCTTCAGGCTGATATCAGGGCGCTTGCCAATAACCTGCAGCAATATCCCGATAGCACTGTGGATGTGATCGGCCATACCGATAACACGGGCTCGGCCTCCTATAACCAAGACCTCTCGGCGCGGCGCTCTTCCTCGGTTGCGGGTGTTTTGCTCGAAGCAGGGGTTGATCCTTGGCGCGTGCGCAGCTTTGGCCGCGGCGAGCAGGAACCGATTGCAGATAACCTGACCGAAACAGGCCGCCAGCAAAATCGCAGGGTCGAGATCATTATCCGCCCTACCGCATAAACGGCACAGCCCCAGAGGTTTCAGGCCGCGCCTAAGTGGTGCGGCCTAGACTAACTGCCCCCGTGGTCATATGATTTGACCAATACGGGGAGGATACCATGCCATTTCAGCGTATCGAGGCGGAAAAGCTCTCGCATTCGGTTGTGCGCCAGATCGAGCAATTGATCCTGCGTGGCATTCTGCGCCCGGGGGAACGTTTGCCCTCCGAGCGGGAACTTAGCGAACGGCTTGGCGTCTCGCGTCCGTCCTTGCGCGAGGCTGTGGCCGAATTGCATGAGCGCGGCTTGTTATCCACACGGGCAGGCGCTGGCATCTATGTGGCCGATGTTTTGGGCTCGGCCTTCTCGCCTGCTTTGACCAAGCTATTCGCCAATCATTCCGAGGCTGTCTTCGACTATGTCGCCTTTCGCCGCGATATGGAGGCACTGGCCGCCGAACGCGCCGCCGTGCTTGGCTCGGACACCGATCTTCGCGTGATCGACACGATTTTCAAAAAAATGGAAGCCGCCCATACCAAGCGCAACCCTGCCGATGAGGCGGAACTGGATGCGCAATTCCATATGGCGATCATTGAGGCCAGCCATAATGTGATCATGCTGCATATGATGCGATCGATGTTTGATTTGCTGCGCGAGGGCGTGTTCTATAACCGCTCGGTTATGTTCAAACAGCGCACCACGCGCGATTTGCTGTTGGATCATCACCGCGCGATCAATGAGGCGATCCAGTCACGCGACCCGATTGCCGCACGAGAGGCGATCAGCACGCATCTGAGCTATGTCGAAGATGACCTGCATAAACAGAAGAAATTCGAACAAAACGAAGAGATTGCGCGCCTGCGTTACGCTCATGAGACCGAGCGTTAAGCACAAAACGCCCTGATCGCTGGCCCCGCCAGTGGCATGTCCAACGGGTCCACCATTGCAGCGCGCGCGCTTTTGGTTGAAAACGGGGCCGAACCCGCCACCTTTCGAGTGCCCCCTTGCCCCATGTGACCACTTCAACTGGCGTGAGCCTTCACATCCGCGAAGACGGAGACCCTGCAGGCGCGCCCGTGGTGTTCTCAAACTCGCTCGGAACAGATATGCGGCTATGGGACGGGATTATTCCCTTGATGCCAGACGGGCTGCGGCTGATCCGCTATGATACTCGTGGCCATGGCCTGTCCGATTGCCCCGCAGCACCCTATTCCATGGGTGCCTTGATCCGTGACGCCGAAACCGTGCTGGAGGCGTTGGAGGTCAGGGATTGCGTCTTTGTGGGCCTGTCGATCGGGGGGATGGTTGCCCAAGGTCTGGCCGCCAAGCGGCTTGATCTGGTGCGCGCTTTGGTTCTGTCGAATACCGCGCCCAAGATCGGCACCCGCGCTATGTGGGAAGACCGTATTGACGCGGTGCGCGCAGGCGGGGTCAAAACCCTGTCGGACACAGTGATGGAGCGCTCATTTTCCAAACAATTCCGCTCTGAGGGGCGGCATGCGCCTTGGCGCGATCTGTTGGAGAGCATGCCACCCGAGGGCTATATCGGCTGCGCAGCAGCCATCGCAGGAACCGATTTCTTCACAACCACAGCCGCGTTGCGCCTGCCCACATTGGTGATCACGGGCGATCAGGATGGCTCTACTCCGCCTGATCTGATGCGCGAAATGGCCGATATGATCCCCGCCTCCGATTTCAAACTCTTCCGTGGCGTGGGCCATCTGCCTTGTGTCGAGCAGCCCGCGCTCTATGCTGCCTGCCTGACCGAGTTTCTATCCAAGATCGGCCATATAGAGGCAAAGATATGAGTATTAGCGCTTTTGATTCAGCGATTTACCGTGATCTCTTCACAGATCGGGATGTGGCGAAACTCTTTACCGATAGCGCCGAGATCCGCGCGATGATGATCGTGGAAGGGGCGCTGGCCAAAGCCCAAGGCGCGCTTGGAATGATCCCCGAGACCGCCGCCAAAGCAATCCATCGCGCCTCGATGGAGGTGCAGATCGATCCGTCAGGCTTGGCGCAGGAAACAGGGCAGAACGGCGTGCCTGTGCCCGCCCTCGTCGCCGCGTTTCGCAAGGCGATGGAGGCCCCTGATCACGCGGCCTATCTGCATTGGGGCGCGACCTCGCAAGATATTATCGACACCGCTTTGATGCTGCGCCTGCGCCAAGCCACATCCCTGATCGAGGCTCGTTTGGATGACATATTAAGCGGCTTGGCCGCGCTGGCCCGAACCCATGCCGACACGTCCATGGCCGCGCGCAGCTATGGTCAGATCGCGGCCCCAAGCGCGTTTGGTGCATTGGTTGCCGCGTGGGGGCGGCCCTTGCTGCGCCACAAAGCACGGCTGAACACCCTCTCGGAGGAATTTTTCACCCTCTCCCTTTCGGGCGCGGCAGGTACAAGCGCTGTCTGGGGCGCGCAAACCCCTGCCCTGCGCGCGGAATTGGCCAAAGCGCTCGGGCTGCGTGACCCGGGCCATAGCTGGCATGCCGAGCGGGATAGCATGGCGGAATTTGCAAGCCTTCTGTCAGGCCTATTGGGCAGTTTGGGCAAAATGGGCACTGATCTGATCCTTCTGACCCGATCCGAACTGGCCGAATTGCGGTTGCCCAAGGCGGGTGGCTCCTCGACCATGCCGCAGAAACAAAACCCAGTCGCGGCATCCGCCCTTGTGGCTTTGGCCCGTCATGGCCAAGCGATGGCGCATGTGATGCAAGGCGCGGCCCTGCATGCCGAGGCGCGCGATGGGGCGGCTTGGTTCACCGAATGGTTGTCTCTGCCGCCTTTGGTGATGGCCGCCGCCAAATCGGCGGCAATCAGCGCCGAGTTGGCCCAAGGCATGACCCCCGATACCGATGCAATGGCCGCGCGGCTGGCAGACCCGCTGGGGCTGATCCGCGCCGAAGGGCTAAGCTTTGCCCTTGCCGCCCATATGCCCCGCCCCGAGGCCCAAGCCGCCATCAAAGCCCTGTGCAAAACCGCGCAGGAGACAGGGCGCGCCCTGCCCGATCTGGTGGCCGAGGCCCATCCCGAGATTGCCGATGCAGCACAGGCCCCGATCACAGCCCTGTTGGGCCAAGCCCCCGCAGAGGCGCGCGGCTTTGCGGATGACGTGACAAAGGCCCTCAGCCACACTAAAGCTTGAGGAATTGTTATTCCTGTTTTGAGTAGATCGGCCACCATGCGCCATAATTTACCAACTGTTTTCATCCTTATCACTGTTGTCATCAATTCGATCGGGATCGGTTTGATCCTGCCCGTGATGCCCGACCTGATTGAGGATGTGCAGGGCGCAAGCCTGTCGGATGCGGCCCTTTGGGGCGGTGTTCTGGCGGCGAGTTATGCGGTGATGCAATTCCTGTTCTCGCCCGTTGTCGGCAATCTGTCGGACCGTTTCGGGCGCAGGCCTGTCTTGCTGCTCTCGCTCTTTGTGATGATGCTGGATTACATCGTGCTGGCATTTGCAGACTCGATCTGGCTGCTTCTTCTGGGCCGCCTGATCGCGGGTGGCGCGGCCTCAACCCAATCCACGGCGCTGGCCTATATGGCCGATATCTCCGCGCCCGAGAAACGCGCGAAAAACTTCGGGCTGATCTCGGCGGGGTTTGGCGTGGGCTTTGTTCTGGGGCCGATCATTGGCGGGTTCTTGGGCGGGTTCGACCTGCGCGCGCCCTTTATTGCGGCCGCCTGCATTGCAGGGGCGAACCTGTTGCTAGGGTGGTTCCTCGTGCCCGAAACCCTTGCCGATGAAAACCGCCGCCCCTTTCAATGGAAACGCGCCAACCCTTTGGGCGGCCTGCAGCAAATAGGCAAATTGCCTGGCGTGAAATGGTTGCTGGTGGTTATGCTGGCCTATCAGATTTCCAATTATGTCTATCCCGCAATCTGGGCCTATTACACCCAAGCCGCCTTTGATTGGGATGTGCGCATGGTCGGCCTGTCGCTAACGGCCTATGGCGTGGCAATGGCCATCACCCAAGGCGTGTTGATCAGCCCGATCATGAAAACCCTAGGAGAGATGCGGGCCATCCAATACGGGCTGGCCTTGAATATCGTCTCCCTCGTTGCTTTCGGATTTGCCAGCGCAGGCTGGATCATCTGGTTCCTGATCCCGATCTCGGCGCTTGGCGCAGTGGTGGCACCAGCGATGCAATCCTTCATGTCGCGCGCGGCAGGCAATGACCAACAGGGCGAATTGCAGGGCGTTTTATCCTCGATCGCGGCGCTGTCGATGATCATCTCGCCATTGGTGATGACGCAGGCCTTTTTCTGGTTCACCCGCGACGGGGCCAGCTTGTTTCTGCCAGGCGCGCCCTTCCTTGTCGCCACGGTTTTGATGGGCGCGTCCTTGGTCATTTTCACGGTGACCGCGGCGCAAGCAGGCCAAGCGAAAGAGGCTTAACCGCCTTCGCCCAAGACCTGCGCAAAAAGCGCCGCATCGACATTGCCGCCCGAGGCTGTGGCAATCACCGCGTCATGCTCCAGCTTATCCCCATGATAAAGTGCCGCCGCCAAAGCCACCGCACCCCCGGGTTCAAGCACGATTTTGAGACGCAAAAACGCCTCACGCATCGCCTTGCGGGTTTGCGCCTCGGTTACCACGATGCCCGCCCCGCATAATCTTTGCATGATAGGAAAGGTGATCTCGCCTGGCGCAGGGGTGAGGATGGCATCACAAAACCCAGACTCCGGCCCCGTATTGCGGCGAATCTCGCCCGAGGCCAGCGACCGCGCCGCATCATCAAACCCCTCAGGCTCCACAGGGCGCACCACCATGGCAGGGGCTTTGGCCTCAAGCGCAATCGCAATCCCCGCCGTCAATCCACCGCCGCCGCAACAGGTCAGAACACTGGCCTGCGTAATCCCAAGCTCAGTGGCTTGCGCGGCAATCTCCAAGCCGCAAGTGCCCTGCCCCGCGATCACCTGCGGCTCGTCAAAAGGTTTGATCAAGGTCAGGCCACGCGCAAGGCGCAAACGCTCGCCAATCACATTGCGATCCTCACCGCCCTTACGGTCATAGAGCACGACCTCGGCCCCAAGCGCGCGGGTATTGGCAATTTTAAGCGCGGGCGCATCCTTGGGCATGATGATGGTGGCAGGCACCCCATGAAGCTGCGCCGCCCGCGCAATGCCTTGCGCGTGATTGCCCGAGGAAAAGGCCAGCACCCCCTTGGCGCGGGTCTCGGGCGCAAGGGCAGAGATGGCCGACCATGCCCCGCGAAACTTGAAGCTGCCCGTATGCTGGAGGACCTCCGCCTTCACAAAAACCCGCCGCCGCGCGATCTCGTCCAGAAAAGGCGAGGATAATAAAGGCGTGATCCGCCCGACAGCGCTGAAACGGTCGGCGGCGGCCTCGATCATAGCAATATCACTCATTCAATATCCCCTAGGAAAGCATTGATAAGATGAACGGATTTCGGCTCATCAAGGAAAGGCACATGGCCACGATCCGGCAATTCCGCAAAGCGCATATCGGGCCTGCGGGCGCGCATTTTATCCGCCGTCTCGCGCGACAGGATATTCGACTGCCCCCCGCGCAACAGGGCCACGGGCAGCCCCTTCAGCCCGTCAAAAAGCGGCCAAAGATCAGGCGGGCTGGCTTCCGGATCAAACCCTGCTTCAACCGCATCGCGCAGTCTCGGATCATATCGCAAATGCAACTGCCCCCCGTCTTCGCGCCACAGCGCACGCACATGGGCCTCCCATCGCTCAGGCGGCACATCACGAAAGGCAGGGTTGCGCGCAGGCATATCAGCGGCGGCCTCGGCATAGCTGCGATAGGTGGGCGCGCGTCCGATATAGGTCATGATTACGGCCAACCCCTCAGCCATGATCTCGGGGCCAATATCATTCAGGCAAACCCCGAGCAGGCGTGTAGGTGCCATGGCCGCCAGCATCATCGCCACCAATCCCCCGCGCGATGTGCCAAGAATGGCCACGCGGTCCAGCCCAAGGTGATCCAGCAAAGCCAGCACATCCTGCGCTTCTTGGGCGACGGTATAGCTCATCGGGTCAGGCGCGAAATCCGAACTGCCCCGCCCGCGAAAATCCATCCGGATGATCCGCGCGCGTGTCTTGAACGCCTCCAGCAAAGGCAAAAAATCATCCCTGTTCCGCGTCAGGCCCGGAAGACAAAGCAAAGCCACCCCCGCACCGTGGTCATCATAGCCAAGGCGCAATCCATCAGGGGTGGTGACATAGGCCATTACACCCCCGTTTGCGCGATCTGCGGCACATCCACGAGCGTCTTGACCTCGGCATCGGCCGAGACGCCCAAGCGGTCTTGAGGCTGGCCCATACGGTTCACCCAAAGCGTGCGAAACCCGTAATGCGCCGCCCCCGCCGCGTCCCATCCATTGGAGGACACAAACAACACCTCATCGCGCGCACAGCCGAAATGCTGGCCCACAAGATCATAAACTTCGGCGCGCGGCTTGAAGATGCCGACCTCATCCACACTCAAAACCGCATCCAATTGCGCCCCCACCCCCGCAGAGGTCACCGCGCCTGCCAGCATATCCAAGGAGCCATTGGACAGAATTCCCGTTTGGAACCCCGCCTGTTTCAGGCTCTCAAGCATCACAGGCACTTCAGGAAAAGACGGCAGGGTCCAGTAAACACTTAGCAAAGCCTCGCGCAATTCGGGGCCCTCGCAGGCATTGGCCTCAAGCGCCCAATCCAAGCCATCCTGCGTGATCTGCCAGAAATCCACATGCGCCCCCATCAGGCTGCGCAACCATGTGTATTCCAGTTGCTTGCTGCGCCAATGGGCCGAAACCGCGGGCCATATCGTGGCAAAGCCCTCATGCGCGCCCGAGGCGGCCACCGCACGTGCGGCTGCATTGACATCAAACAAAGTTCCATAGGCATCAAAGATACAGGTTGTGATTTTGGCCACGCGACTCTCCCTCATTCTGGGGTGAGAGTGGCACAGAGATATGCCTGCTACAATTCGGATCGGAAAACGGGGGTTTCCCTCATGGCCCCAGACCCATATCTTGTCCCGAATCCAACGCGCTGTGACATGTTGCAAATCTGAATGACCTGCGGTCCCGCGCCAAATCCACCCCTCCAACATTTTTGAGGTTCATCATGGCGCAAGCAAAAGCGGGCGATACCCTATCCATTCACTACACTGGCACTTTGGCCGATGGCGCAACCTTTGACAGCTCTGAAGGCCGCGATCCGCTGACCTTCGAATTGGGCTCGGGCCAGATCATCGCGGGGCTTGATGCAGCGCTTGACGGCATGAGCGTCGGTGAAAAGAAAACCGTCACAATCCCCGCCGATGAGGCTTACGGCCCCCATCATGCCGAGGCGATCCAGAACGTCCCGCGCGAGGCGATCCCTGCCGATATCCCGCTTGATCTGGGCACCGAGCTTCAAGTCCAAACCCCTGACGGCCAAACCATGGGCGTCACAGTGACAGCTGTCACCGAGGAAGAAGTCACGCTTGATGCAAACCACCCTCTGGCGGGAAAAGACCTGACCTTCGCGGTGGAACTGGTCTCGATCGGCTGATCTTCATCTTTCCAAAAATACGATCGCCGAAGGCGAAAAAAGGCCGCCCCCTCGGGCGGCCTTAATTTTAGGAAAATGTGATCAATCAGAGATTTTCAGGCTGTGCCATGGCCAAAACATGATAGCCGCCATCAACCGTGATGATCTCACCCGTGGTATCCGCACCATAATCCGAGGCAAGATAAACAGCCGTGCCGCCAATCGCCTCAAGCGAGGCATTGCGGCGCAACGGCGCGTTGGCCTCGGTGGTCTTGAAGGTCTTGCGCGCGCCGCCGATCGCGGCCCCTGCCAGTGTCTTCATCGGGCCAGGGCTGATGGCATTCACCCGAATGCCTTGTGGCCCCAGATCATTGGCCAAATAACGCACCGCACTTTCCAGCGCCGCTTTGGCCACACCCATCACATTGTAAAACGGTGTGACGCGGTTCGATCCCTGATAGCTCAAGGTCAGCAATGTGCCGCCCTCAGGCATCAATTCCGAGGCGCGCTTGGCCACATCAATGAACGAGTAACAACTGATGGTCAGGGAATTGCGGAAATTATCGCGCGAGGTATTGATGAAACGCCCCGTCAATTCGTTCTTGTCCGAAAAAGCGATGGCATGAACCACAAAATCCAGCCCGCCCCATTCGGTCTTCAGCTTGTCAAAACAGGCCTCCATCGAGGCATCATCCATCACATCCACATCCACCATCAAGGTGGATCCAAGCGAGGCCGCCAGCGGCTCAACCCGTTTGCCAAATGCCTCACCCTGATATGAAAAGGCCAGCTCCGCCCCCTCGTTATGCAGGGCTTTTGCAATACCCCAAGCGATGGATCGTTCATTGGCAACGCCCATGACCAATCCGCGCTTGCCCTTCATCAAATCAGCCATAAAATTGATTACCCGTTATATTTTGAAAGAAGCATGGAGCCATTTGTGCCTCCAAAGCCGAAAGAATTCGTCATGACGGTATCAAGCCCTGCCCCCTCGACCAGCGAGGTTGCGATCTCTTCAGGATTAAGGGCGGGATCGAGCGACTCGACATTGATCGAGGGCGCGATGAAATCATGCTCCAGCATCAACAGGCAATAGATCGCCTCCTGCGCGCCAGTGGCACCTTGGCTATGGCCTGTCATGGATTTGGTGGAGGAGATCGGCGGCGTGCTGCCCTCGCCAAAGACACGGCGCACCGCCTCAACCTCACCGACATCGCCCACAGGGGTCGAGGTGCCATGCGCGTTGATATAGCTGACCTTGCGATCCTCGGGCAGGTACTGCAGCGCCAAGCGCATCGCGCGCTCACCGCCCTCGCCTGAGGGGGCAACCATGTCATGCCCGTCAGATGTGGCGGCAAAACCCGTCACTTCGGCATAGATCTTCGCACCGCGCGCAAGGGCATGGTCCAGATCTTCCAGAACAACAATGCCACCGCCGCCTGCAATCACGAACCCGTCGCGATCCGCATCAAAGGCGCGGCTCGCGCGCTCAGGTGCGTCATTATATTTCGACGACATCGCACCCATGGCATCGAACAGGCAGGACAGCGTCCAATCCAGCTCCTCGCCGCCACCCGCAAACATCACATCCTGCTTGCCCATCATGATCTGCTCACTCGCCACCCCGATACAATGCAAGGAGGTAGAGCAGGCAGAGGTTATCGAATAGTTAAGACCCTTGATCTTATAGGCCGTCGAAAGATTGGCCGAGACCGTCGAGGACATGCATTTCGGCACGGCAAATGGGCCGATGCGCTTGGTGGCGCCTGTGCTGAGAACTGTTTGATGCGCGGCAAACATCGCGCTGGTGGACGGCCCGCCCGAGCCTGCGATCACGCCTGTGCGCGGATTGCTGACCAAGCTCTCGTCAAGCCCCGCATCGGCAATCGCCTCGGCCATTGCGATATGGGCATAGGCCGCGCCCGGACCCATGAAGCGCAGGGTGCGCTTGTCGACATGCTCGGCCACATCGATCTTCAGGGTGCCCGCGATCTGGCTGCGAAACCCGTGCTCGGCCATGGCAGGCACAGCTTCGATGCCGGATTTGCCCGCCTTAAGGCTGGCCGTGACCTCGGCTGCGTTATTTCCGATGGGTGAGACGATACCCAACCCTGTGACAACCACTCGGCGCATGGCGCTCTCCATAAATTCTATTTCTTAATCGCCCGCGATCAGGTCGCGGATAGAGCGACTTTCATCTCTTTGACAAGATAGATGGTTTCGCCATCGGCTTCCACCCTGCCATCGGCCACACCCATGGTAAGGCGACGGGTTTGAATGGCCTTGGTGAAATCGACGTAATAGGTCAGCATTTTGCGCTCGGGGCGCACCATGCCTGTCAGCTTTACTTCACCGACACCAAGCGCATAGCCGCGCCCTTCCCAGCCGCGCCAGCCAAGGTTGAAGCCCGTCAATTGCCACAAGCCGTCAAGCCCCAGACAGCCCGGCATGATCGGGTTGCCGGGAAAATGGCACTCGAAGAACCACAGATCAGGTTTGATATCAAACTCGGCCACCACATGGCCTTTGCCATGCTCGCCCCCATCGCCCGAAATATCGGTAATGCGATCCATCATCAACATGGGCGGCTCGGGAAGCTGTGCATTGCCGGGGCCGAATAATTCGCCGCGTGCACATTTCAAAAGATCGTCCCTGTCAAAGCTGGTGGGGTATGTTGTCATTCGGGCCTGCCTGTTCTTTTGCTGGTCATTGCTATCTAACTTTTGCCGCTTTCGTCTAGCATTTGCCTACCCAGCCTTGCAAGCGCAGCAGGCCTCCTGTCTGCCGCAGCGTCGCAGGGAACGGATTCCATTTGAAAAACAGGGCCCAACAGCCCTATAATAACTGTAGTCGACTAGGAATGACCCAGATGATGACCCCTCAGGCGCTTGAGCGCGGAACAAAATGGCTGGCACAGGCCAATCTCAGACCCACACGGCAACGCCTGTCACTGGCAACCTTGCTGGTTGGCGATGGCCATAACCGCCATGTAACAGCAGAAGGTTTGCATGCCTCATCGCTGGTCGCGGGCGACCGTGTTTCGCTGGCAACCGTCTATAATACCCTGCGCGCCTTTTGCGATGCGGGGTTGATGCAGGAAGTCACCGTTGATGGCACCCGCAGCTATTTCGACACGCGCATGGATGACCACCCGCATTTCTTCATGGAAGATGACGGCAGCCTGACCGACGCGCCCGCCGCCGAGTTCGAGATCAAATCCCTTCCCGAAGTTCCCGAAGGCTATGAAGTGGCCAAGGTTGATGTCGTGATCCGCCTGCGGCGCAAATCCTCGTAATCAAGGCCTCACGCGCCACAACAAGCCCCGCCAATCGCGGGGCTTTTTTGATGCAGCCTTTGCGTTGTCAGGTGCGGCTCTCTAGCGGGATGTGCTGATCGCGGGATGGGCGAGAGCAACCCAAGCATCATATTGCGACAGGAACAGCTCGCCCGTCATCTCCTCAAGGAAATGCGTGCGCTCCAGCCTGTCGGTGACGGGGCCTTTCACCTCGGATAGATGCAGCGTCACCCCCATATCCTTGAGCCGCGAATTCAGCGCCTCCAGCGTTTCAAGGGCGGACATGTCGATCTCGTTCACCGCCGAGCACATCAAGACGACATGCTTGATCGGGCAATCCTCAACCACGCGGTCCAGCACGTAATCCTCAAGGAAACGCGCATTCGCGAAATAGAGCGACTCGTCGATGCGGATCGTCAAAAGGCCCGGATCGGTTCTGACGGTATGGCGGTCGATATTGCGGAAATGCTGCGTGTCGGGAACCAGCCCCACCTCGGCCACATGCGGGCGCGAGGTTTTGTACAGATGCAGCAGGATAGACAGGATCACCCCCGCCGAAACCCCCGTTTCCACGCCGAACCCCAAGGTCAGCAGGATCGTGGCGCTGACGGCCGTAAAATCGGCGGTAGAATAGCGCCAGGTTTTCTTGAGGATCGAGAAATCGACCAAACTCAGCACCGCAACAATGATGGTGGCGGCCAAAGTGGCCTTGGGCAGGAAGAAGACCAAAGGCGTCAACGCCAAGGCGGCAATGGCCAGCCCCACCGCCGTGAACGCGCCCGCGGCTGGCGTCTCGGCGCCTGCATCGAAATTCACGACCGACCGCGCGAAGCCGCCCGTCACAGGATAGCCGCCCGTGAAGCCTGCCCCGATATTGGCCATGCCAAGCCCGATCAATTCCTGATCAGGATCGATCCGCTGGCGCTTTTTGGCGGCCAGTGTTTGCGCGACCGAGATGGATTCGACAAAGCCGATCACCGAGATCAGCAGGGCGGGCACGAAAAGCGCGCTCAGCAGGTCAAAGGAGAGGTCGGGCATGGTCAAAGGCGGCAGACTTTGCGGCACCTCGCCCACAATCGCCACATCGGCCCAAGAGGACAGGCCGAACAACCACACCGCCAAAGTGGTCACAAAAACCGCCCCCACAGGGCCTGCTTTTTGGGCAATCTCGGCCGCGCGCGGGCTTAGCCCGCGCTGGATCAGAAAGGGTTTGAGCCCCTTGCGCACCCAAAACAGGAAAGCCGTGGCCGTGACACCGATGATCAGGGTCACAAAATTCGTCTGGGGCAAATGCTCCACCAATGAAATCAGGAATTCCACCAGAGTATGCCCGCTCGCATCAATCCCGAGGATATGCTTGAGCTGGCTGGCCGCAATCAAGATGCCCGAGGCCGTGATGAAACCCGCAATGACAGGATGGCTCAGGAAATTGGCGAGAAACCCAAGTTTCAACACCCCCAAAGCCAAAAGCATCACCCCCGACATCAGCGCAAGGGTCAGGGCCGCGATGGCATAGCCTGCGGTGCCCGCCTCGGCCACCTGCCCCACGGCTGCCGCCGTCATTAAGGAAACAACCGCAACAGGCCCCACTGCCAAGGCACGGCTGGTGCCGAAAATGGCGTAAAGGATGACCGGCGCGATCGAGGCGTATAGCCCCGCCTCGGGCGGCAGACCCGCCAAAAGCGCATAGGCCAGCGATTGCGGGATCAGCATGATCGTCACGATCACCGCTGCCATCATGTCATTTGAAAAGGCAGTGCGATCATAGCGCCGTCCCCAATCGAGGACGGGCATATATTGCGCGAGTTTCAGGGCCATATGACGGGTCTTTCCCACAAAGGCGGCGCGGTTTTCGCGCCTGCCATGCTCAGGTCATCCGCCCTGTCAAACCTTGGCTTGATAGGACAAAAACAGATTGCTAGAGCGTGCGCCCGAGCGACAATAGGCCAGAATGGGCCGTGGCAATTCCACCATGAGATCGGCGAATTCTTCTTCATCCTGCGCGCTCATCGCGCCCGAGGTGAAGGGCAGATAACGGATCTCGATCCCTGCGGCCTTGGCGGCTGCTGCCACCTCTTCGAATTGGGGCTGGCCCGCTTCTTCCTCGTCGGGGCGATTGCAGATGATGGATTTGAACCCCTCCGCCGCGATGGCCGAAATCTCGTCAGCGGTGATTTGCGGGGAAACCGCGAAATCGGGGGTTAGCATTTTGATCGTCATAACCTGTCTCCAAAAAATAGCAGCCTGAACGGGCCTAGAGCCCGTTCAGCGGAACCTTTAGCATGGGGCGGCCATCCTTATCAGTGGGAACCGCGCCTGCGCGCATATTTACCTGCAGGGAGGGGATGATCAGCTTGGGCACATCAAGGCCTGCATCGCGTTCCGTGCGGAATTTGACGAAATCCTCTTTGCTCTTTCCGCCCCCCACATGGATGTTATGGGCCTTTTCCTCGCCAACCGTGGTCTCCCACTGGATGTCGCGGCCATTGGGGCCGTAATCATGGCACATGAACAGGCGCATCTCATCGGGCAAGGCCAGTACACGCTGGATCGAGTCGTAGAGCACGCCCGCATCCCCACCCGGGAAATCGGCGCGGGCCGAGCCACCATCGGGCATGAACAAGGTGTCCCCCACAAAAGCGGCATCGCCGATCACATGGGTCATGCAGGCAGGCGTATGGCCGGGCGTATACAAGACAAAAGCCTCCATCCCGCCGATGCTGTAGCGGTCGCCATCCTTGAACAAGGCGTCGAACTGGCTGCCATCGCGCTGGAATTCGGTGCCTTCATTGAAGATCTTGCCGAAGGTGTCCTGCACCACGGTGATCTGGTCACCGATGCCGATTTTCCCGCCCAATTCCTGCTGGATATAGGGGGCCGCCGAAAGGTGGTCGGCATGGACATGGGTCTCGATCAGCCATTCAAGTGTCAGGCCGTTTTCCTTGATATAGGCGATGATCTCATCGGCATTATCATAGGTGATCCGACCCGCCGCATAATCGATATCCATGACGCTATCGATCACCGCGCAGGCTGTCGAATTCGGGTCCTTCACGACATAGGAAATCGTATTTGTGGCGGCATCGAAGAAAGGCGTCACCTGCGGCGTAAGCTGCATATTTACAGGATAATCAGACATGGTCGTCTCCTTTTCCTAACAGATATTACGAATGGGCGGCTTGGCGGCTGCGCAGGGCGGTATTGGCCGCGCGGGCCACAAAGATGCCGACGATCAGGGCCGCCACAAAGATGAACACTTCCGAGCGGCCCGTGCCAAGCGCTGGCAGCGCACCACCGGGGCAAAAGCCCGCGATGCCCCAACCGATCCCGAAGATGGCCGAGCCACCGATCAGCCGCGCATCAAGATCCGTTGCTGTGGGCAATTGGAATTTGCTCTCGAAGATGGGGCCGGTGGGGCGCGGCAGAACAAGGCGATAGCCGATAAAGGTGGTGATCAAAGCCCCCCCCATAACGAACATGAGGCTTGGGTCCCAAGACCCTGCGATATCGAAGAAATTGATAACTTTGGCGGGGTTTGCCATGCCCGAGATGGAGATGCCGATCCCGAAGATCAAACCAATCGCGAAGATAGAGATAAGACGCATGAATTCAGCCTCCGATGACGTGGCGAATGACAAAGACAGTGATCCCTGTCGTCAACATGAAAGTCAGTGTGGCCACGATGGACCGCTTGGACAGCCGCGCCATCCCGCATACGCCATGACCCGAGGTGCACCCTGCCCCGAAGGTCACGCCGACACCCACCAACAAGCCGCCAATGATCAAGGCGGGTGTCGAGACGGGCACGGAAACCTCAGGCAGCGCGCCAGTGGCCAAAAGCACGACCACGGGGCCTGCCACCATGCCTGCCAGCAAGACCAGCCGCCATGTGAAATCCGAAGAAGAAGCTGGCGCAAGGATGCCTGCCAGAATGCCTGTGGCCCCCATGATGCGGCCCAAGCTCAGCATCAATAATACGGCAGCAAGCCCGATCAGGACCCCGCCGCCAAGCGATTGGAACGGTGTGAATACGGTTTCCATCAGCAGATACCTCTTGTGAAACTTGTGGTGAGTCGCAAAGTTTTGTCTTTTATTTTCAACATGAAACGCGTCCTTTGGTGTCATCGTTTGATTGTATCTACGACAAAGCCGCCAATCTTTCAGTGACGATGTCACACAATGTGCCGATCACGCCTCGGTCAAAGCCAGTTTCTTGATCGAAGCAGGGTCTTTCAACTCGATTTGGCCACGGGTTTGCACGACCCAATCGCGCCGTTGGAATTCCGACAATTGGCGCGAGATCACCTCGCGCGCGGTTCCAAGCTCGGCGGCCATTTTCTGATGTGTGGATTTGACGATCCCGTCTTTTTCCAGTTCCAGCAGCTTTTGCGCCAAACGAATATCCATGCGCCGAAAGGCGATCTCGTCGATGACATGGAACAGGTCGGTGATCCGCTTGGAATAGGCCGAGAAGACGAAATTGCGAAAGGCCTCGGATTGGCTGATCAGATCATCAAAAACCTTGCGCGGGATCGCCACCGCGCGCACTGGCGTCTCGGCAATGCCCTCGGCCGAATAATCCTCATAGGCCAGAAGGCAGGCGGTGGTCAGCACGCAGCTTTCGCCCGCATGCACGCGGTAAAGCACAACCTCGCGCCCCGCATCCGAGATTTGTTGAACCCGCACCGTGCCATCCAGCAGCAAAAGCAGGTTTTCAGGGCTTTTACCTGGCCCGAAAATCACCGAGCCTTCGGGCATATCCACCACATTGGACCGCTCCACCAGAAGCGATTTGATCGCGGGTTCCAGCCGCGACAGCCCCATAAAGCGGTCAATCCAGTTTTCTTGAGCGATCTGCGCAACCATGTCAGCGGGCCTCCATCCAACATAGATAGGCCAGTGCAGGCATAAGGGAAAGAAGCCAAAGCGCAATCACACCTGTCGCGCGCCTAAGGCAGGCTGGTCTGCCCCTTGATCAATCCCAAAAGAAACCCCAGCACCACCGCGCGCGCAGAATTGATTGGCGGCGATGACCAATCCGTCATGGCGCGGGTGACATCGGGCGGGCTTGGGCCTGCCTCGGCCTCGCAGGCGGTTTGGCCGTCATGGATACAGATTGCGGGATTATCCGATTGTGTGTTGCAGGCTTGCGTGACCGAGACAAAACAGGCCCTGAGCGATGCAGGATCAGCCCAAGCCACACGCTGGCTCAACAAGGTCAACACCATCGCAAGCGCCAAAAACAGAAGCAGCGAATTGAGATTCCTGTGACTTCGCATGCGACCCTCCGCAACAGCCGATCCAATGAGGCAAGGCTAGCGCAGAGGGGTTGAGGCGGGGTTAAGGGATCAATTCAAATCGCATGACATCGACCATTCCCCGATCTGTGATCTTGAGAGCGGGAATGACGGGCAAGGCGAGGAAGGCCAATTGCAAAAACGGCTCCTCCAAGGTCACGCCAAGGGATTTGGCCGCCGCGCGCAAATCGACCAAAGCGTCGCGGACCACCTCGAAAGGTTCAAGGCTCATCAGGCCCGCGACGGGCAAAGACAACTCGGCCAGAACCTTGCCGCCCGAGGCCACGACAAAGCCGCCCTCAATCTCGGAAAGCCTGTTGGCCGCCAGCGCCATATCGCCGTAATCCACCCCAACACAGGCGATATTGTGATGGTCATGACAAACGGTCGAGGCAATCGCGCCCGCCTTCAGGCCAAAGCCTTTCACAAACCCCGAAGCGATATTGCCGTTCTTGCCATGCCTTTCAATAACGGTGATCCGCGCCAGATCGCGCGCTGGATCGGGGGCTTTATCGCCATCCTCGATCTCAATCACCTCGCGCAGATGTTCGGTGATGATCTTGCCCTCCAGAATGCCGATGACATCCGTCTCGGGGCGATTGGCGCGGGTTCGGAAATCAGACGCGGTCACGCGCGGAGCTTTGACCGAATTGCGTCCGACAAGGGCGATAAGATCGCGCGCATCAAAGGCCGCGTCATCCACCAAATGCCCCGCCGCCCAGACCTTGGCGGCATTGCATCCCTCAAGGCTGTCGATCGCCACGATATCGGCCCTTTTGCCCGGAGCGATCAGCCCGCGATCCTTCAAGCCAAAGGCCTCCGCCGCCGAGAGCGAGGCCGCGCGGTACACCGCCAAAGGCGCGCAGCCAAGGCTGATCAGGGTGCGGATCATGTAATCAAGATGGCCATGTTCGGCGATATCCAGCGGGTTTCTGTCATCAGTGCACAGGCACATATAAGGGGCCGTGATCTCTGTCAGCACGGGCTGGAGCGCGTGCAAATCCTTGGAAACCGAGCCTTCGCGGATCAAAACGCGCATGCCTTTGCGCAGCTTTTCAAGCGCCTCTTCGGCGCTGGTTGCCTCATGCTCGGTGCGGATGCCTGCAGCGATATAGGCATTGAGGTCGCGGCCCGACAGCATCGGGCAATGCCCGTCGATATGCCCCCCCTCGAACAGGCGCAGCTTGGCCATTGCCTCGGGGTCGCGGTGGATCACGCCGGGGTAATTCATAAATTCCGCCAGACCGATGCCTGAAGGGTGGCCCATCAACTCGGCCAGATCACGCGCGCCGATCTCGGCACCTGCGGTTTCCATATCGGTCGAGGGCACGCAGGAGGATAATTGCACCCGCATATCCATCAAGACCCTTTCCGAGGCTGCTTGGAAATACCGAATACCGTCAGGGCCGATCACATTGGCGATCTCATGGGGATCACAAATCGCGGTGGTCACGCCGCGCGGGGTCACGCAGCGGTCAAACTCGAACGGTGTCACAAGGCTCGATTCCACATGCAGATGGGTATCAATAAAGCCCGGAACCAAGGTCAGGCCCGTGACATCAACCGTCTCGACGCCCTCATAGGCCTCGCCAATTCCGACGATCATATCCCCGCAGATCGCGACATCGCCCGTGATCATGCTACCTGTGATCAGGTCAAAGACCTGCCCGCCGCGCAAAACCAGATCGGCGGGGGCATCGCCGCGCCCTTGTGAAATGCGACGTTCAAGTTCGGCCATGGTAAACTTCCCCTCTGCGGTGTTGCCCCCAGCAGACCTGAGCCGCACGCGACTGTCCAGCCAAAGCGGCGCATACCACTGGAACTTGCGCCCCAAGACGCGCATAAATGTGCAATGACCGAGACCTATGCCCAAAGACCCGCCAAGAGTAGCCGGAAATCTCTTTCCGCGCTGACGCTTGTTGTTCTGGTCTCACTGGCATTGGCGGTTGCGGCCATCCCTCGGATCGAGCGGTATTTCATGATCCAGAATGCCCGTCAGGATGAAGCCACTTTGCGCCTTGTCTCCGAGGTTCTGCGGGGCGTGCTTGCGGGCACGGAAGCCCTGCCCGTTTTGCTGGCAGAGCGCCCAATTCTGGCGCAAGTGCTGCGTGAACCTGACAATTCGGGGCTCGTCCCTTTTGCAAATGAGCAATTGCGCCAGACCGCGCTCTCTCTGGGTGTGTCTGACATCTATTTAATGGATGTTGATGGCACCACGGTTGCCAGCAGCAATTACCGGTTGGAAAGGTCCTTTATGGGCCGAAACTTTGCCTTCCGCCCCTATTTTACCGATGCCCTTGCAGGCGGGGTCGGACGTTTTCACGCGCTTGGAACGACGTCACTGCAGCGCGGATATTACTTCGCCGCCCCCGTTTTAGATGGAACTGAAATTACGGGTGTCGTCGCCGTAAAAATCACGCTCGATGGATATGAGGACGCATGGGGTGAAAGTATCAGCACTGTCATCGTGGGCGATGCAAACGACGTGATCTTCATGACCGATAGACAAGACTGGCTGTTCCATACGATCGGCGCTTTGGACGAATCTGCCATCGAGGCCATCGCCTCCACGCGGCAATATCCGATCGCGCAATTGCAAACGCTGAGTTTCGAGCAATCAGGCATTCTGGACGGGCTGGAAGAATTGACCATTTCCCAAGCTGGAGCGACTGAGACCTTTGTGATGCAGGAGAGGCTGATTGCCTTGGCGGGATGGCGGATCAAGGTTCTGACACCAACGGGGCCCGCACGCGCGCAAGCTTTGGTGGCGTTTTCGGTGCTGGCATTGCTGGTTTTGCTGATCGGTTTGATCGTGGCGGTCTTGCTTCAGCGCCGTGCAGAATTGGTTGAACGGCTGGAAGCACAGCGTGGCCAGCAGGAATTACTCGAACGCCGCGTGCGCGAACGCACCCTCGATCTGGATGTGGCAAACCGCCAACTCGTCCAAGAAGTTGAAGATCGCCGCACCACCGAGCAGCGGCTTCGCCAAACCCAGAACGAGCTGGTCCAAGCGGGCAAGCTGGCCGCTTTGGGGCAGATGTCGGCAGCGCTCAGTCATGAATTCAACCAACCCTTGGCCGCTGTGAAAGCCTATGCCGAAAACGCTGCTACCTTCCTTGATCGGGGCCGCGCGACAGAGGCGCGCGAGAATGTCACCCGCATCTCGGGCATGGCGGATAGGATGGCCTCCATCTCGAAACACTTGCGGAATTTCGCCCGCCGCCCACAGGAAAAAATCGGTCCGATCCCCCTTTTGGCGGTGATCCAAGATGCAGCCGACCTGATGGAGGCGCGTTTGCGCCAAGCGAAAGCGCAGGTGATCCGGCATGACTTCCCTCGCTCAGAGATTTGGGTGACAGGCGGGCGCGTGCGCCTGCAACAGGTTCTGGTTAATCTTTTGTCCAACGCGCTGGATGCAATGGCGCAACAAGATGAGCCACTGATCGAGATCAGCTATGCCGCCCGCGATGGCGACGAGGTCAGTATAATCGTGCGCGATCACGGCGCGGGGCTTGAAACAGCCGCGCTTGATCAGGCCTTTGATCCCTTTTTCACCACCAAGGAACCTGGCAAGGGTTTGGGGCTTGGCCTGTCGATTTCCTATAACATCATCCGCGATTTCGGCGGTCGGATCGAGGCCACCAACCATCCTGAAGGTGGCGCAATTTTCACACTAACCCTTGCCAGCACAGCCGCACCCCTTAAGGAAGAGGCGGGACCTGACCTTGCGGCTGAATGACCATGACACTCGAAAAAACCCTCTTTGTTGATGATGAAGAACATCTGCGCCTCGCCGCAGAGCAGACGCTTCAATTGGCCGATCTGGAAGTCGCATGTTTCGCCGCCGCCGAGGACGCACTAGCCCATGTCAGCCGTGAGGCCGCCAGCGTTCTGGTCACCGATATCCGTATGCCAAGCATGGACGGGCTGACCTTGATGGCCAAAGTGCTGGAGATTGACCCAGAATTCCCCGTGATCCTTGTAACAGGCCACGGCGATGTTGAACTCGCGGTCAGTTCCATGCGCGATGGGGCTTATGATTTTTTGGAAAAACCCTATGATCCTGTCCGCCTTGTCGAAACCGTGCGCCGCGCTTTTGACAAGCGCCGGCTGACACTGGAAAACCGCTCCCTGCGCCGCAAGGTCGGGCAGCGCGATGTGATCGAGGCGCGCCTGACGGGTCGCAGCGACGCTATTATGGCCCTGCGCCAGCATTTGCGCGCCGTGGCTGAAACGGATGCCGATGTCCTGATCGAGGGCCAGACAGGGACTGGCAAGGAGGTCGCCGCGCGGGCATTGCACCGTGCCAGCAACCGCTCCGGCCAACCCTTTGTGCATATCAATTGCGCGGCTCTGCCCGCCGATCTGATCGAAAGCGAACTGTTCGGACATGAAGCAGGCGCATTCGCAGGGGCCATGCGGACCCGTTTCGGAAAATTCGAACATGCCCGCGGCGGCACCGTCTTTCTCGATGAGATTGACAGCCTGCCGATCGGGCTTCAGGCAAAACTGCTCAATGCCCTCCAAAACCGCGTCATCACGCGGCTTGGCTCGAATGATCCTGTCAGCCTTGATGTGCGCTTTTTGGCGGCGTCCAAACGCGACCTTGAAGAGGCCGTCAGCATGGGCGAGTTCCGCGCTGATCTCCTTTATCGCCTGAATGTCATCACCTTGCGCATGCCCCCCCTTTCGGCGCGGCGCGAGGATATTCCAAGGCTGTTTGTAGAATTGGTGGATCAGGCCGCCGCGCGCTACCGCATTGCGCCCCGCGATGTGCCCTCTTCGCTGCTGACCAGCCTCACAGCACGCGCCTGGCCTGGAAATGTGCGTGAATTGCGCAATGCCGCTGACCGCTTCGCGCTTGGTCTGCCCGTGGAGACCAGCGCGGCACCAGCAGACGTGGCCCCGACAAGCCAAACCCTATCAGACCAGATGGCAGAGCATGAACGTGGATTGATCTCGGCCAGCCTCACGGCCAATGGCGGCTCGCTCAAGGCGACATATGAAATGCTGGGGCTGAGCCGAAAATCTCTTTACGAGAAAATGCAGAAATACGGATTGGATAAGGGCGATTTCACCGCCTGAACCCGCTGGATCGCGCTGGGTATAGGCAGGGCGACGGATGCGCCCTGCCCCATTCGGTTTTATTGCGGGATGCGCAAAACCTGACCGGGATAGATTTTGTCAGGATGGCTCAACATTGGTTTGTTGGCCTCAAAAATCTCGTGGTAGCGATTGGCGTTGCCGAGGGCTTTCTTGGCGATTGCCGACAGCGTGTCGCCCTTTTCCACGGTGTGGAAAATATCATCGCTTGCATCCGCCTCAACCGAGGCGATGCCTTCGACATTGCCCACGGCCACGATGATCTTTTCACGCTCCTCAGCGCTCAAATCACCACCTGACAGGGTGACCTTGTCGCCCTCAACACTGATTTCAGTGCCTTTGAGGTCCAAGCCCAAATCAGCCACTTCGGTTTCAAGCGCTGCGGCGCTTGGCTCTTCATCTCCGCCGAACAGTTTTTTGCCCGCATTAGAGATAAAACTAATCAATCCCATCTGATGTCCTTCCTGAAAATTCTGTGGCGCGATACATAAACGCGCGCACCGACAAGACCCCATCCGAAAGACTATGCCAAGCGCAAAAGTTTTGATAATACATATCGAAAGACTTTTTGTACCATAGGCCGCAATCCAGTGCGGCGATCCCGTCTCTGGGGGATCAATGAATTTTTTGCTGAATATTTAGGGGAAACGACATGTCACTTTTTAATAATCTGGTTGGCGCATTGGCTGGCCGCGCAGGCGGTAATGGCGGGCTTGGCCAATTGGCCGAGATGGCAACCAGCAATCCAGCCGTTCTGCAAGCAGCGGCAAGCCTTTTGGGCGGCGGTCAATCTGGCGGACAATCCGGTGGCTTGGCAGGAATGCTTGGTCAGTTCCAATCGGCGGGTCTGGGCGATATCGCTGAAAGCTGGATTGGCACAGGCGATAACCAAGCCGTTGAGCCGAGCCAGATTGAAGCGGCACTCGGGTCAGATGCGATCTCGAATTTCGCTTCGCAAGCGGGTGTTGCACAGGAAGAGGCACCCAATCTTCTGGCACAGCTTCTGCCCGAGATGATCGACAAGCTGACACCACAAGGCTCAGCCGAGGATGCAGGCGCAGATAGCGCCGACAATATCATGTCCCTATTGGGCAATGTTTTGGGGCGCTAAGCCCCCTTGAACCCTCCATCCGGCCAGCTCATCGGTCGGATGGGGAGCTTTCCACACACGGATTTATGCACGATGGGTCGGAATCCGCCAATCGTGAAAATTTTCTCCGCTCTTCTTAAAATTTCTGAAGGCGAGTCGATTGTGCGCCACTCTCTCTTGGGGAATTCAATTCCTCGACGGGGTAACTCGTTGCAGATCCAAGGAGGGAGCCTTGGCTGCACAAGCAAAAGGGGGGAAATGGGTCATGCGATTTTCGGCGTGCCACACGCTTTCCTCCGATTGTAAAAAATACAAGGGAGAGCCTTTTATGAAACTCACTAAATTGACAGCTCTGGTTATGACCACAGCGCTCACAGCTACTGCTGCTTTCGCTGATGGCCATGAGGACCGCACAGATTGGCCTGAGACTTTCACCGTAGGTACTGCGTCGCAGGGCGGCACATATTTCGCTTACGGTTCCGGTTGGGCAAACTTGGTTGCAGAAGAGCTCGGTCTGACCGGCGGTGGCGAAGTCACTGGTGGCCCAATGCAGAACATGGCGCTGGTTCACACTGGCGAAGCACAGTTCGGCATGACCACAATGGGTCCAGCGGCTGAATCGCTTGCAGGCACCAACCCAATCGCACCTGGTCTTCAGATGACCAATGCATGCGCGATGTTCCCAATGTACCAGACACCGTTCTCCGTAACGGCTCTGTCCTCCTCGGGCATCACAAGCGTTGCAGATATCCCTGCCGGCGCACGCATCGGCTTTGGCCCTGCGGGTTCGACCTCCGACACTTACTTCCCACGCATGATGGAAGAGCTTGGTGTTGAGTTTGATCGTCGCAATGGCGGCTGGACCGATCTCGGCAGCCAGCTTCAGGATGGCCTGCTGGACGTGATCGCATTCGCAGCTGGTGTTCCTGTTCCTGCTGTTTCTCAGCTGGAAGTTCAGACAGAGATCAACATCATCGAGTTCACTGAAGCAGAGCAAGCCCAGATCATGGAAGCTTTCCCTGTATCCCAGTACGACATCTCGGCTGATGCCTACACTACTCTGGAAGCACCTGCCCGTTCGGTTTCCATGTGGAACTTCGCGATCGCAAATTGCGACCTGCCAGAGAGCTTTGTCTACGCAGTTGTAGACACAGTTATGTCGGATAACGAGCGTATGCTGAACATCCACGGCGCAGCTCGTTCGACCGTTCCCGAAAACTGGGACAAAAACGGCGTTCTGAACTGGCACCCAGGTGCGGCACGTTGGTTCAATGAAAACGGCGGCGCATCCATCGCCGACGACATGATCCACAGCGCAATGTAAGCGTCTGGCGGAGGTTTTTTCCGCCACAAACTACTCTCTGGTCGCGCCTTGAGCCTCAGGGCGCGACCTCTTTCATACAGACCTGCGAGACATGCCCCGTAACAAGAGGGGATACACCGCATCGAAGGAATTACCCCATGACAGAGCAAACTGCCCAGACCGAGGGACCGGTCATCGCAGAAGGTGTTGACGAGGAACCCGTTGAAAGTAACCGCCGCCTCTTTACAGGCCGTGCCAAGCTGATCGTTGCATTGATCTCGATCCTCTATGCAGGCTTTCACATGGCTGCATTGAATGGTGTTTCGATCAGCGCCTATACAGGGATCGAACTTCCCTTTTTGCCGCAATTCCCGCTCGAGACGTGGAACTTCCGTATCGTGCATATCGCGGGCGCTTTGGTGCTCGGGTTCTTGTTATTTTCTGCGCATGCCTTCTCGAATGAAGACAAGCCGCAGACCCGCATGCTGAGCCTTGCGGGATATGCCTTGCTGATCCCCGCAGCGATCGCATTCTGGACGGTCTTGGGCTTTTTGCAATTGGTCAATTCGGGTGATTTGCCTGAAATGAGCGGCCTTCCGACTTGGGCATCTTTCCCAGGTACGCCGATCTACAACAGTGAAACGTATTGGTATGGTCTGCCGCTGCTGGTCGCCACGCTCGGCGCAATTATCCTTGGTTGGTTTGAAAAACGCGACCGCGACGGATTTGCGACCTCCGATATTGTGCTATGCGCCTGTGCGGTGCTTGTGGCGCTTTATCTGGTGCCAATCTATTCGACCGCGGCACGTAACTCGGTTGGGACAACCTTTGTTCCCATCGGTGTTGCCTTTGCCGCAACTGCGGGCTCGGCAATGATCCTTGAGTTGACCCGCCGCGTGGCTGGTCTGGCGCTTGTCATCATCACGGCGGTGTTCCTTGTCTATACCTTCACCGCGCATTTGCTGCCCGGCCTTCTGGCGGTACAGACGCCCTATACATGGCAGCGTTTCTTCGGCTTTCTTTACACCGATGCAGGTATCCTCGGGCCAACCACGGCTGTGTCCTCGACCTATATTATCCTGTTCATCATTTTCGCGGCCTTCTTGCAGGCGTCGAAAGTGGGCGATTACTTTGTGAACTTCGCCTTCGCGGCCGCTGGCCGTGCACGCGGTGGCCCTGCAAAAGTGGCGATCTTCGCCTCGGGTCTGATGGGCATGATCAACGGCACATCCGCGGGTAATGTTGTGGCGACTGGCTCGCTTACGATCCCGCTGATGAAAAAAGTCGGTTATGACAAAAAGACCTCGGGCGCGGTTGAGGCCGCAGCCTCCACAGGTGGACAGATCATGCCGCCGATCATGGGCGCTGGTGCCTTCATCATGGCCGAGATCACAGGCATTCCCTACCAAGACATCGCCATTGCGGCGATCATCCCTGCGATCCTGTATTTCGTATCGATATATTTCATGGTCGATTTCGAAGCGGCTAAACTGGGGATGCGCGGCATGCGCCCCGAGGAGCTTCCGAAATTCCGTGAAATGGCCAAGAAGGTTTTCCTCTTCCTGCCGATCATCATCCTGATCTTTGCCTTGTTCTTGGGATACTCGGTTATCCGTGCGGGAACCTTGGCCACGATCGCAGCGGTGGTTGTGTCTTGGGCGGTACCTGAGCATTTCATGTTCCGTGGCAAACATCCTTGGTCGCTTCAGCGCCTTTTGGTGCTGGCCGTGGCAGCCCTGACGCTGGTCATTGCCGCTGTTTGGCTGACGACGCCAACGCCTGAAATCACCACTGCAGCCAATGCAACAACATCGCTGTTGGATGTGTTGATCTTGGTCACAAGTTTGATCGTTGTGGCGGGCTTTGTGCTGATTTCGGTACTTGAGTTCACCAAAGGCGACGAGACTATTGCGCTTGGCCTCAAGGGCATGGTGCGAGCCTTGGAACTGGCGGGTGTCATGTCGATCCAGATCATCGCGGTCTGTGCCTGTGCGGGCATTATCGTCGGGGTGATCTCGATGACTGGTGTTGGCGCACGCTTCTCCTCGCTGCTGCTTGATCTGGCGGGTGTAAGCCAAATTCTGGCGCTGTTCTTTGCGATGTGTATCGCGATCCTGCTGGGGATGGGCATGCCCACCACGGCGGCCTATGCGGTTGCGGCTTCGGTCGTGGCACCTGGTTTGATCGAGATCGGCATCCCGAACCTGACTGCGCATTTCTTCGTGTTCTACTTCGCTGTTGTCTCGGCGATCACACCACCGGTTGCGCTGGCCTCCTATGCGGCGGCGGGGATATCAGGGGCCAATCCGATGGAGACTTCTGTGGCCTCCTTCAAGATCGGGATCGCGGCCTTTGTGGTGCCCTTCATGTTCTTCTACAACTCCGCACTCCTGATGGATGGCGATACCCTTGAGATCATCCGCGCAGGTGCGACGGCGATCTTCGGTGTCTTCCTTCTTACGGCTGGGGTTCAGGGCTGGTTCATGGGCCAACGTTCGGTCTGGTTCCTGCGTGTGGGCCTTTTTGCGGCAGCACTCTGCATGATCTCGGGCGGTTTGATCACCGATCTGATCGGGATCGTGGCGGCTGGCCTGATCTACTTTATCCAGAAGTTTGTGAATCCCTCAGCCGATACGTCGATCCGCGTAAGCGGCGCTGACTAAGCCTCTGGCATAAAACTGAAAACGAGGCGGCCTTTCGGGGCCGCCTTTTTCTTTGCCCAACCCCTTCTCAAGCCGAGAGCGGCAGCGGCAATCCACGAAGCCCTCCGCGTGATTGACGCAGGAACCAGTCATAGGTCTGCGCAATCCCCTCCTCCAGACCGACCTGCGCTTGCCAGCCCAAGCTGGTCATCCGCATGACATCAAGGCATTTGCGCGCTGTGCCGTCAGGTTTGGAAGGGTCAAATTCAATGCGCCCCTCAAACCCCGTGACTTGGGCAATCATCACCGCCAGATCGGCGATTGAAACATCTTGCCCCGTGCCAATATTGAGGATCGAGCGCTGTGGCTCCGTCATGCTGGAATAGGTCGCAGGCGGCAAATCCAAGGCAAAAAGGCAGGCCTGCGCAAGATCATCCACATGCAGAAATTCCCGCCGCGCTTGCCCCGTACCCCAAACGCGGACGACAGGCTTGCCCGAGCGGGCAGCCTCATGAAAGCGGGCCAGCAAAGCAGGCAGCACATGGGCCTCCTGCGGGTGGAAATTATCGCCCCTCCCGTACAGATTGGCAGGCATGAGCGAGCGGAAATCCGTGCCATATTGGCGGTTATAGCTTTCGCAAAGCTTGATCGCCGCGATCTTGGCGATGGCATGGGGTTCATTGGTGGGCTCCAGCGGGCCAGAGAGCAAAGCCGCCTCGGCCAGCGGTTGCGGCGCGTCGCGCGGGTAAATGCAGGATGAACCCAGATTGAGCAGGCGTGTGATGCCCGCCTCATGGGCGGCTTCGATCACATTGAAAGCGATGCGCATATTGTCCTGCAAAAAGGCGACAGGATAGCTTTGATTGGCCCAAATGCCGCCGACCCGCGCCGCCGCCAGAATAACAGCCTCAGGGCGCGTTTTTGCCAAGAACCGCCTGAGTGCCGCCATATCGCGTAGATCAAGCGCCGCACGGGGGGCGGTTATGACCTCGTCATGACCACGCGCCTTCAAGGCACGCAGAAGGGCCTGCCCCACCATCCCGCCATGCCCTGCCACAAATATCCGCATCTTGCCCTCATTCTGATAGCCCAGATGCGCATCAAGCTGCGGGAGCAAGGTTAAGACCGTCCTAAGAGGGCACAAAATTCGCCCTAGCGGCCCATGAATTCGAAACTGAACTGTCGTTGTGCCTGCGGGGGGGGCGGCGGGAAAGGGGCTGCGCGGCGCAAATGGTTGAGCGCGGCTTGGTCCAACTCGGGCGAGCCCGAGGATTGCGCGATTGACAGACCCGCCAATTGCCCCCCTCCCCCGATAGAGAAGGCCACAACCACCATCCCACGCGCATTGATCCTGTCGCGGCGGGTCCGCTGGATTTGGCGCAGGACAAGGCTGGGAAAACGGCGCGCCTCGGCCTGACCTGATGTGGCTCGTGCTTCTTGGCTTTCGCCCGCCGATACTTCCGCAGCCGCCTCTTCGCCTGTCGCATCGCCGCGTTGCGCATCGCGGGTGGCATTGCCACTGGCCCGCGCCGTGGCGCGCGCGGGGCGGGCCTGCGGGCGTTGCTCAGGCGTCGGGGTCTCGATGCGTGGCTGATTTGGGGACAGCGTAGCGTCGACGCTCGGCGCGACCTCCGAGGGCGCGGCCATTGGCGCGGGCAGCGGAGCTGCAACCGAAGGTGCCGTTTGCACAGGAGGCACGGGTGCAACGCTTTGCGCCGTGACGGGCTCTGCCATATCAGGCGGGTTTGGGCTGGCGGCCCCTGCCTGCCCTGCCACCATATCCGCAAATGACGCTCCAAGCTGCGCCGCGCTTGCGTGACCGCCACCCTCAATCTCAACAGGGCGGGTGGACACGCCAAAGGCCAGCACCGCCCCAAGATGAAGCGCCACCGAGACCGCCAGCATGGCGATGGACCAAGACAGACGCGGCACGCTCACTGCAGCCCCCGTTCAGTCACGATCCAGACGCGGTGTGCTCCTGCTGCACGGATTTGCCCCGCCATGCGGACAAGGAGATGCGCAGGCACCGCGCGGTCGGGGATCACGCGCGGCTCAAGCCCCATGCCTGCCAACTCAGCCGCCGTAATCGGCGCACCCTGCCATAGCAGCGTGCCATCGGGCAAAAGAACGCCTGCATCAGGCGGGGGGCGACCCTCCAGATCGGTCGTGTCCACCAGCGTGACCCGTGCATCCAGCGGCGGCGCAATCGAGCCTGCGATCAGGAAGAAAACCAGCATCAGAAAGACGATATTGATCAGGGCAATCGTCGCCTCACGCGGGCGGCGGGGTTTGATACGGCGCAGGCTCATGGGCGCGGCTCCAACACCGTGACAGTTAGATCGGGCAGATCAGGCAGACCTGACAGGGCCACCAGCAGATCAACCAGCCTTTGCGCCTCCACATCTGCGCCAAGCGAGATCAAAACCTGCGCGGCCCCAAGGCTTTGCAATGCGGGGCCAAGCTCGGAAAAGGCCACGGGGTTTGCATTCAGGCGGATCTCGCTTTGGCCTAATTGCAGCAAAACAGGCGGGATCTCAGTTGCTGCGCGCGCACTTTGCGCGGCACTGCCCAATTCCAACTCGGCAAAGCGCGTGAAGGTCGAGCTGAGCATGAAAAACAGCAATAAAAGAAAGATGACATCAATCAGGGATGTCATCGAGAGCGCGCGGCGGCGTGGCGGTTTCCGCAGGTCAGCCAAGAAAGGGAACCCCTTGCGATTTACCTGCATTGCCAAGAGGGGCCACGCCTTGTGGTGCCTTCTCAAGCGGGCAGAACAGGCGGCGGATCGTGTTATCGGCGATGGCCCGTTCGGCCTCGGTTCGGGTTTCCAGCCATGTCAGGGCCAGCGCCGTGGGCATGGCCACCCCAAGCCCTGCCGCGGTGGTCAAAAGCGCAACCCAGATGCCGCCTGCCAGAACCGATGGATCAACCGCCGCCCCCGCGCCTTGCAGGGCTTGAAAGGCATCAATCATGCCCAAGACGGTGCCAAAAAGCCCCAAAAGCGGTGCGGTTTGGGCAATGCTATCAAGTAGGCGAAACCCGCGCTCCAGCGTGTCAAACCGCTCGGCCATCTCGCCCTCGATACGGGCCTGAAAGGCGCGGGCCTCATGGGGTTGTGCAAAGCGCTGCATTGCCTCGGCCAGAACGGGGCCAAGATAGGTTCCTGCATTTCGGGCTGCGAGAGTAGCTTGGCTTGACTGGCCCCGATCCCAGAGGTCGGATGCCATTTTCAGATGCCTGTGACGCCCCACACCAAGCTGCATGAATTGCGCCAGCTTGGTCAAAAACACCGCCAAGGATAGCACCGACATACAGGCCAGCAGCATCACCACTGGCCCGCCCAGTTCCATCAAATCGGTGATCGCTGTCATACTACCTGAAAGGGTCATTGATGCATCTCCACGGTCTCAACTCGGCTGGAAAGCTCAAGCCCCTGCGCGCAGGCCTCGCCGATGCCCGAGCCTTGGGGGTCAGAGGCCACACATGCCGCAACCCCATTGATCAGAACCGCGCCCAGATCGGCGCAAGCCAGTCCCGCAAGGTCGAATTGCCTGACCCTTTGGCCCGCCTGTGGCAAGGATTGCAGATCCAGTAGGCTCAACCGCTCAACCCTGTCATTGCGGTCAAACAGGACCGCCTCCAGCACCACTTGGTCCAGATCATGACCAAGCTGGTTTTGGGCCAGAAAGGTCAAACGGCAACTGGCCTCAACCTGTTCCAGACGGTTCAGCTCCAGCGCCAAGCGGGGGGAAACCCCCGCCTCCTGCGCGCCGGCACCCCCTGCAAGCGCAATGGACAGCCCTGCAAAAAGCCCGATGGGGCGATGCCATATCATCAGCCGCCCCCTTACCATTGCACAGCGCGGGTCAAGGCCACGCGGTAGCTGCGCCCGCGGCCATTATCTTGGCTCAGGCTGTTGCGATAAGTGCGGTCGGCGATGTTATCGATGCCGAATTGCACAGCGATCCCTTCCAATGGCCCCGATTGCGGCTGCCATTCAGCAAAGAGATCATGCACCGCATAGCCGCCATATTGGTCGGTCGCGCTATATTCGATCCCGTCTGTGAACAGCCCACGCCATCCGATCTGAAGCCCTTGCTCACGCCAGCGGCGCCCAATGGTCATGGACAGGCTGCGCTGCGGGATTGATGTGGGGGTAAGACCTGTGGCCTTATCCTCGCCATAGACATCCGACAGGGCCAGACGCGCAAAATGCGCCTCAGCCTCATAGGCCGCCTCAATCTCATAGCCCGAGGTCGTGACCGCACCGATGTTCACATGGTATGGCGTGCTGGCATTATTGGAGCGCGTGATCATGTCCGAGATATCGGAATGGAAAGCCGTAAAGCGCAGATCAAGCGCATCATTGCTCGTGAACACCCCACCGCGCGACCATGTAAAGCCCGCCTCAATCGTATCGGCGGTTTCGGCCACAAGCTGCAAGCTGGGGTCTTCATCGGCATCATAGGAGAACAGCTCATCCAAAGTCGGGGCGCGTTCGGTCCGCGCAAGCGAGCCGAAAACAGACCATTCCCCGTTGATGTCGTATTGGGCGGCAATTTTCGGGGAAAAGACCACATCATCCCTATCCCGCGCGCCCTCGGCAATCGAGGCCGCAGAGGGTTCTTGTTCAATGAAGTCAGCCCGCAGACCTGGAATGATGGTCAGACCGTTATCCAGTGCAAACTCGCTCTGAACAAACAGCCCCAAGCGCGTGTCCAGACCCTCGGGGTGGAAACTTACGGCACCAGAACTCGCGATAGCCACGCGATCTTGTTGCGAGGCTTGCAGCCCATAGGTCAGTGTATTCTCCCAGCCTGCCCCCGCGCTGGTCGTTGTGTTGACGACATCCAAAGCAAGGGTGCGATAGGCATATTCGCTATCGTCAAACAAAACGGATGGCGTGGTCGAGGAGGCATTTCTCTGCTCAACCTGCGTATCGGTATAGCTGAGCGTGGCATCCAGATTGAGCCAAGGCGCGCTGGCATCATATTGATAGCGCAGCGAAACCGATTGGTCGCGGATATCGCGGTCCACCGTGCCGAAGGCTTGGGTGCCTGTCTGCGAATAGGCGGTATCATCCAATTGGCTGTCCCAGACACGATAGCTCGCGGTCAGGCTTTGCTCCAGATCATCGCCAAAACGCAGACGCCCGCGCATCAGGCCAGAGCTTGCATCAAAGGCCGAGCCCTCAATCTCGGTGCCATTGCCATCCACATATTCTTCGCTCCGGCGGTAATTGAGCGCGACCAGCGCATCAAACCGCTCGCTCGGGGCGGTGGCATAGATCACCGAGGCCAGCGCGCCTTCGCCATTGCTTTCCCCCGCCAATCGGAACCGCAGGGCATTCTCGGAGCCCTCCGAAAGGAAATCCTGAGGATCGCGGGTCTCAAAGCGGACCACCCCGCCAATCGCGCCCGAGCCATACAGCGTGGCCGAGGCTGGCCCACGCAGGATTTCGACTTGGCGGAAGAGTTCGGGGTCGGAAAAGAACGACCCCATGCGATATTGCTCATAAACCGAGGAAACCCCGTCAACCTGCACGATAATGCGGCTCTCATCCGCCGAGGCCAGTTCACCTATCCCGCGGATATTGAAGCTCATGCCCGCGACACGGTCGCTGCCAATCGCCTGCATGCCAGGAACGGTGTCGAAAATCTCGGCCAATGTGGTGGCCTGTTGTTGCTCAAGCTCGGCCTCGTCGATCACGGTGACGGCTTGTGGCGTGTCGATGGCAACCTGACTTGTGCCCCAACCCAAAACGATCCGGCCCAAAGGTGTGGTAAGGTCTTGCGCCTGCACAGGCGTGGCTGACAGAGCCATGACCATCGCCATCGCTGTTGAGGCCGCAAGACATGCTGATTGGTTGAGATAAGGCATAAGCCCTCCGCATTTCTTTTTTGTTTTCAGGAAATTGGCTGGCGGAGTAGCGCTGGCCCAAAAGCATTGCACATTTTTTTGGGGTGCTGCTTTCGACAAGTGTTGCATCCGCTAATTTATCCGACTAAAAGAGTCAAGAATAAATTTCAGGTGATGCTCCGAAAGCCTCTCGCCTCACCAGCAACGCCTTCTTCGGCGCAGCCAGTTGTCCCCGATCAGATATGCAACTCGCTCCGATGGAGGTTCCACACGTGAACGCAATTGATAGAGCCGCCCCCGCCTTGTCGCCCGATGAAATTCGGCAAGCGATCAAGGATCACCCCAAAATGCGCGCCCGCGATCTGGCCGATACACTCGGCCTGCCCGAGGCGGCTTTGGTCGCCGCGCAAATCGGTTTTGGTGTGCGCGCATTGCGCGCCCATCCCGACCAGCTTGTGCCACTTTTCGGCGATCTGGGTGAGGTCATGGCGCTGACCCGTAATGATCATGTCGTGCATGAAATGATCGGCACCTATGGCGGCTACCGCACGGGCAAGCGGGCCTCGATGGTGCTGCCCCCGCATCTTGATCTGCGGTTCTTCCCTGCCCATTGGGTCCATGCCTATGCCATGGAAACCCCCAAGGACGACGGCACAATCATGCGCTCCGTACAGGTTTTTGATGCGGCAGGTGACGCGGTTCACAAGACCTATCTGCGCGAGAACTCCGATATAGATGCATGGGTAAGGCTGGTGACGGTGCTTGCCGATGACAGCGCCCCCCAAAGCCCTGCATTCGAGGCGCGCCCACGTGTAGAGGCCCCGATCTCGGTCCCGAAACAGCGCGACGCGTTGCGCCGCGAATGGGCGGCCTTGCGCGATACGCATCATTTCCCCGCGATGATCGCCAAACTGGGCATGAACCGTTTAGGGGCGCATCGGATCGTGGGGGCGCCCTTTGCACAACAGCTTGCCCCCAGCGCTTTGAACAAGGCGCTGCAGGCCTTTGCCGATAGCGCCGTTCCAATCATGCTTTTCGTGGGCAATCGCGGCTGTATCCAGATCCATTCAGGGCTAATCCACCGCCTCAAACCCATGGGGCCTTGGCAAAATATCCTTGATGAAGGCTTCAACCTGCATCTGCGGATGGATCATGTGGCCGAGCTCTGGCTTGTCGAGAAACCAACCGCGCGCGGCGCGGCTGTCTCGCTTGAGGCCTTTGATGCCCAAGGCGAGTTGATCCTGCAAATCTTCCGTCTGCACCGTGAAAACGGCCCTGATCATTCCGCAGCCTTCCTTGAGGTGATGCGCAGCCTGCCTTTGGCCGAGGAGACCCGCGTATGAAACAGTGGCAGTTCATAAACCTCACCCTTTTGGCCATGCTGGTTGTCTTGGGTGTGAACCAAGCGATGGCCGATGAAGACACGCCCCCGTTGCGCGTATTGAGCATCGGAGGGGCGGTGACCGAGATCGTTTATGCGCTTGAGATGGAGCATCGCCTGATCGGGCGCGATACCACCTCGAATTTTCCACCCGAGGTGACGGAGTTGCCCGATGTGGGCTATATGCGTGCCCTCTCGCCCGAGGGGGTGCTGGCGATCGCGCCTGACCTGATCATCGCCGTAGAAGGCGCGGGCCCTCCTGAAACCATAGATGTGCTGAATGATGCGGGCATCGCATTTGTCACCATCCCCGAAGGCTTTGATGGCGCGGCATTGCGCACCAAAGTAGAGGCCGTGGCACAAGCTTTGGGGGTGACAGATCGCGGCGCGATATTGGCCGATCAGATCGACGGAGAATTGCAAGCGGCCTCAGACATTATCGGGCCTGATGCGCCGCGTGTTTTGTTCATCCTGTCGATGCAAAGCGGGCGGGTGATGGCCTCGGGCAGTGGCACGGCGGCGGATGCGATCATCACCATGGCGGGCGGGCAAAATGCCTTTACCGCATTCGAGGGCTATCTGCCCGTGACCGATGAAGCCGTTCTGGCCGCCGCCCCTGATGTGATCTTGATGATGGACCGCATGGGCGATCACGCGATGGAGGATAGCGACCTGTTTGCCCATCCCGCCCTATCGACCACGCCTGCCGCGCAACAGGGCCAAGTGATCCGAATGAACGGGTTGTTTCTGCTTGGGTTCGGCCCGCGTACGCCGCAAGCCGTAACCGATCTGGCCCGCGCCTTTGCCGAGTTGGGCCAGTCATGACCAGCCTTGTGGACAGCCCGCAAATGCAGGCCCCAGCCGGTGACCGGCAAGCGCGCGCGCGCGCGGTTCTGGTTCTGCTTGCAGCACTTTTGGCCGTGATCAGCGTGACGTCACTGGCGACAGGGGCCTCGGGCACCTCGCTCTGGCAGGGGCTTTTTGCCTTGGCGCGGGGCGAGGCGATCAGCCTGCGCGATCATGTGATCCTGTTCGATATCCGCCTGCCCCGCCTGACAATGGGGCTGTTGGTGGGTGCGGCTTTGGCCGTTTCGGGGGCCGTGATGCAGGGCTTGTTCCGAAACCCGCTGGCCGATCCTGGTTTGGTGGGGGTTGGTGCGGGCGCAGGGCTTGGCGCGATCTGCGCGATTGTGCTTGGCGCGGCCCTGCCCGCGGGACTTTGGCTGGGGACAGGCCTTGTGCCGCTTGCGGCTTTTATAGGCGGCTGGGTCACCACCTTGATGCTCTATCATGTCTCGACCAAGGGCGGGCGCACCTCGGTGGCGGTGATGCTTTTGGCGGGCATTGCGCTTGGGGCTTTGGCGGGGGCCCTTTCGGGTGTTCTGGTCTATATGGCCGATGACCAGCAATTGCGCGATCTGACCTTTTGGGGGCTCGGATCACTTGCAGGCGCCACGTGGAGCAAGGTTTTGCTGGCCGCCCCCTTGATTGCCGCAGGTCTTGCCACAGCCCCTTTCCTTGCCCATGCCCTGAACGGTTTGGCCCTCGGGGAGGCGGCCGCCAAACATCTGGGCATCCCTGTGCAACGGATGAAATCCATCGCCATTCTCTCCGTGGCCAGCGCGGTTGGCGCGTCAGTTGCCATGACAGGGGCCATCGGATTTGTGGGCATTGTTGTGCCGCATCTGCTTCGCCTTGCCATCGGGCCTGATCACCGCTTCCTTCTGCCTGCCGCAGGCCTGCTTGGGGCCAGCCTTTTGGTGGCGGCCGATATCATCAGCCGCCTGATCGTGGCCCCTGCCGAGCTGCCTATCGGGATCATCACCGCGATGATCGGCGGGCCGTTCTTTCTTTGGATACTCCTGCGCAACCGCTCCATGTTGGATTTATGACCCATGCTTCATGCAACTGATCTCCATGTAAAACTCGGGCAGGTGGATGTTCTGAAAGGGGTCAGTTTCTCGGCCCGCGCCGCTGAGCTGACCGCCATTGTCGGGCCGAACGGCTCGGGCAAGACCACCCTGCTGCGCGCTATTACCCAAGAAATTCCCTATAAAGGCCGCGTGACGATGGGGGGCGAGGATATCGCCAAAATCCCGCCCGCCGATCTGGCCATTCTGCGTGCGGTCCTGCCGCAAGCCTCAAGAATTGCCTTCCCCTTCACAGTGCTGGAGATTGTGCGGCTGGGGCTGCTGGCAGGGCGATATGGCGCGCAAAGCAGCTTGCCCAAACAGGCGCTAGCCCGCGTTGGCCTGCAAGGTTTTGAGGGGCGCTACTACCAAGACCTGTCAGGTGGCGAGCAACAGCGCGTGCAATTGGCCCGCGTTCTGGCCCAAGTGTGGGAGCCGCTGGATCAGGGCAGGCCGCGCTGGTTATTTCTGGATGAACCTGTCTCAAGCCTTGATATCGGGCATCAGCTTAAGGTGATGCAAACGGCCAAGGATTTTGCCACTGCGGGCGGCGGTGTGGTGGCAGTGATGCATGATCTCAACCTGACCGCCATGTATGCAGACCGGATCGTGCTGATGGCCGATGGCCAGATATTGGCCCAAGGCAGCCCGCAGGACGTGATCTGTGATGACACACTGTCAGATGCGTATCGATGTGCGCTCAAGGTCAATCTGGCACCAGAAGGCAAAGCCCCCTTTGTACTGCCCCACCATGCGCGCCGTGTGGCCTGAATGGCTGGTCTCAATGATTGGGGTTCAGGCCGATTTACGCGATTGGATCACTCTGTGGTTCGAAATCGCAGCCCCCAGAGCAAGCCCCATCGCAACCTTGCCTGTAGGCAGCTTGACGCTGGCATCAGCCAGCATCGCCCGCTCAACCCCAAAATCATGCGCGCCGAAACCTTTTGATGCCACCACCACGGTGACATCGGGGTGGTCCCGCCGAAATTGAACCAAAGCCTCGACGGCCTTCTCTAACTCATCAAAGCCATCAATATCGCAGAGCAAGAGCAGACGGTTCGGCGGAAATTTCGAGGCCCGCACCAAGCCCGCCATCGGATCAATCGACGAGGTTATGCTGATCGCGACATCACCCAACCAATCAAAATGCGCCCAGATCGGGCTGGTCAGCTGACCAATGCAGATGATCCGGTAATCCCCCAGATTTGGCCCGACGAGAAAACGATCCGTCGCACCAAACTCAGCCCTAGTTTGCAGTTTTGTTTTTTTCGCCTCTTGGCGCCGAGAAGATAGAGCCGACAAGGAGTGCGAAAGAGCATCATTTCGCTCTGAATTGCCACCGCCCTCTACGTGCGCAGGCCCAGTCCTTTGAGCATCTATACCATCATACCGCTTAAACATTGGGAGCCGCCCCTTTTTTACTTTCGCTCAGTCTTGGCTATCTAGAACCCCAAATAGCAAAATTCCTTCAGCCCGCATCAAAACCCAGACAGCGTTTTAAAAAAGTATCACTTTGGTTAAATTTTTAGATGCCAAAAACCTATTAGAAGCCCAAAGGAGACTGGGTCACTCCACTTCCGACTGCGAAATGACCCTGCTCTAGAGCAGCCCCAACTTTTGTGCGATCACCACTGCATGAGCCCGATTACTCGCGGCCAGCTTTTTCCGAATTATGTTGATATGGCTTTTCACCTGAGACTCGCTGATACCAAGATCACTACCGATCTCCTTATTTTTGAAGCCCTCAGAAGCCCGCTTCAAAACGCTCTTTTGAAAGGATGTCAAAACAGTTTCAGACTCATTTTCGAGCAAGGTCTTAACGATTTCACTTGGAAAAAACCGCTGCCCCAGCATCATAATCGTTAGCGCGCTCAAAACACCACCAATGGGCATTTTTTTACTTATAAAACCACTAACTCCGCGCTCTATGCAGGCCGCCAAAAGCGGGATATCCGGCTCGTCTGAGAAGATCGCAACCGGCAAATCCCCAGCCGCTTCCAGCAACTTTTCTATCGAGGGCAGGCGGGAGTTAAAGATGGATTGTGGGTCAACAAGTACCAGTCCGAATTCTTGACCCTTTAGCATTTCCATGCTTTTGGAACATGACGCTGCTTGTACCCACTCGAAATTGCCAATTACGTGATCTGACACACGAAGCGCGTCAACAACCATGGTCTGATCGTCAACAACAAGCACCCTTACGCTAGCGGCTTTGGAATTATTTTTCTGATTCAGCACTTTTTGCACCTGCTTACTCCTACAGATCAGTTATGATCTATCCAGGGCACTATTGCATCAAGACTTTCGCAAAATGAAAAAATCCGAAGATAATTTGATCTCAAAAGATCAATATCTCAACCTTTGAAGACCCTGAGGCGCCGTAGGTGAAAAATCTGACCCGAAATACAGACTAACTCACTCAAAATATTAAATTTAATTGAAATAACGATCGGCCGATCAATAAGCTGGCTTTGGCCGAGCCTAGAACCATCGGCAGCGGAGACTCGCTGAAAGGCTCAAAAATTTTTGAACAATGCTCGCCCTATCCCAGAATTATCAGCCAAGCCGAAACAGTCACAACGGACAAAGCCGTTCCGACCAGAACAGCCGAAGCCGCCACACGACGCGCAGCACCGTACATATTGGCAAAGAGATAGGAATTCACCCCAGGTGCCATCGCTGCCGTTATCGTGACCGAGCGCAAGGCCTCTTGGTCCAAGTCAAGCGGCCCTGCGGCCAAGGACCATCCGATCAGCGGATGGACAATCAGCCCAAGCACACAGACCATGGCAATCACTTTGGCATCGCCTTCAGGGCGGTAACGATACAGAACCCCACCCAAGCCGAACAGCGCAACGGGAAGGGCGGCCCGCACCATGAGATCAACCGCATCCCAAACAACCATTGGCAGGACCAGCCCCGTGAGGTTTACCACAAAGCCAAGAGCGATCCCGATGGTCAGGGCATTGCGGAACATGGCCCGCCCAACCAGCCCCGCCAAGCGCAGAGGCGATGCGGTATCAGCCTTGACGATTTCCATCGTGGTAATGCCAAGCAGGTAGCAAAACGGCGCATGGATCGCGATGATCGCGAAATTGCCGTTCAGGCTGTCAGGCCCGTATGCGCGCTCCATGATGGGAAGCCCCAACAGCACCGAATTGGCGAATAGGGCTGAAAACCCGATGGCGACGCTATCCGCCCAAGGGCGCGCGAAGAACACGCGCGCGCCGATCATGCCCGCAAAAAATACTGATGCAGAGCCTGTATAATAGCTCAGCAATATTGCCCAATTGAACTCTTGGCCCAGATCAAGCGTGGCAATCGCGCTGAACAAAAGGCAGGGGATGGCGTAATTCTGGGTGAATTTCATCAAGCCGTCGACATGCGCATCGGCAAAAAGCTTGCGCCATACCGCAAGATACCCGAACCCGATCACGAGAAAGACGGGCAAAACCACTTCCAAAAGAGCGGACATTCACACCTCGTAGGAAATCGCCATCCCGTCAAAAGCGGGGGCGATATGGGCGGGGGTTTCCTCAAGCAGGGTCTGATAGTCGAGATCGATATGCATATTGGTCAACACGGCACGGCGCGGGGCCGCGCGTGCGATCCACTCCAGCGAGCGCTCCAGATGGGCATGGCTGGGATGGGGCGTGCGGCGCAGCGCATCCAACACCCAGCAATCCAAGCCCTCAAGCATCGGCCATGCATCTGCGGGAATATCCGAGACATCGGGCAGATAGGCCATATCTTCGATCCGAAAGCCAAGGGAATGGATATTGCCATGCTCGACCTCGAAGGGCCGCAAAGTAATCGCACCCCCTGCCCCGGCGATCACAACCTCAGGCGCCATCGCATTGAGATCAAGGATCGGCGGATAGGCCGAGCCTGGCGGTTGTACAAAGGCATAGCCAAAGCGGCTGAGCAGATCATTTTGCGTCGCGCCATCGGCCCAGACAGGCAGGCGCGCGCGCATATTGAACACGATCATCCGCAAATCATCGATCCCATGGACATGATCGGCATGGCCATGGGTAAAAACCACCCCGTCCAGCTTGCCGATCCCCGCATCCAGCAATTGCATTCGCAGATCGGGCGAGGTGTCGATCAGGACCGAGGTTTCACCCCCCTCGTCAAAGCGCTGCACCAGCATGGAACAACGGCGGCGGGTGTTTTTGGGTTCTGATGGGTCACAATCGCCCCAGACATTCCCCAATCTCGGGACGCCCCCCGATGATCCACAGCCCAGAATGGTAAAGCGTAACTCGGCCATATCAGGCAGCCTGCCTCCACTCTTTTGCCTTCCAGAACAGGCGGTCGAAATTCTGTGTGGTTTGAAGGGCAAACTCAGCCTCGCTCAGGCCGAATAACTCGGCCCCGACCCGTGCGGTATGCACGCTATAGGAGGGCTCGTTGCGTTTGCCCCTGAAAGGCGGCGGCGCGAGATAGGGGCTATCGGTCTCAACCAGAATACGCTCAACGGGGGCGGCTGCGAAAATCTCGCGCAATTCCGTGGATTTGGGGAAGGCCGCAATGCCCGACATCGACAGATAGAAGCCCAAATCAAGGGCCGCACGGCCCAATTCGGGCGATGAGCTGAAACAATGCATCACGCAGCTATAGGCCCCTGCCTTATGTTCTTCGGCCAAGATGCGCGCCATATCCTCATCAGCGGCGCGGGCATGGATGATCAGCGGAAGGCCCGTTTGACGCGCGGACTCGATATGGATGCGCAACGAGTTTTGCTGAATATCCTTGCTCTCGGCGGTATAGTGGTAATCCAGCCCCGTCTCGCCAATCCCTACGAATTTCGGGTGTTGGGCCAGCGCAACTAGCTCCTCCACCGAGGCCAAAGGCTCATCTGCGGCGCTCATCGGATGGGTGCCTGCGGCCCAGAAGACAGGCGCATATTGATCGGCAATGGCGCGCACCTGTTCGGCAAGGCGCAGCTTGGTGCAAATCGTGACCATCCGCGCCACACCCGAGGCGACCGCACGATCAATCACATCGCCCAATTCATCCGCGAAATCGGGGAAATCTAGGTGGCAATGGCTGTCCACGATCTGGGGGGTATTGGTCATAATTCTCGCTCTGGTCCGGAAGGCTCAGGCGGGAAGGCGCGCCGCCGTCTTTTCAATGTCAAAACACATATCAAGGATGAGCGCGGCAGGGTCAAGGTTGACCGCCTTGCCACGCCGCGCGCGCGCCGTCAGGGATTGCGAGAGATCGGCCCATGCCCGCGCCATCAGCGGATCAGGTGCCAGACGCGCAAGCATCTCGCCCTCACCCGCGACGATCTGGGACGGCGCATCGCCCAAAGTGCCCCTGCGCGCCAGCCGCGACAAAAGACGGTCCAGCAAGACCAGCGTCAGATCAAACCGACCCTCTGCCCCTTTACCCGCTGTTCCGTCGGCCAAACGCGCCGCCAAGGCGCGATCCATGCGCGGCAACGAGGAAAACAGACCCACCAGATCGCCGTAAAGGGCGAGCCCGCCCAGATCACAAAGCCGCGCGGCCTCCCCGACCGAGCCTTCGGCCAGCTCGGCCAAAGCGGCTGCATCCTCGGCCATGATCCCCGCCTGCTCCAGCGCTTGCGCCATATCCTGCGGGCCCAAAGGGCCAAGCCGCAAACTGCGGCAGCGCGAACGGATGGTCGGCAAAAGCCGCGAGGGCTGGTGGGAGATCAACAAAAGCGTGGTGTTCTTGGGCGGCTCCTCCAGCACTTTCAAAAGCGCATTGGCGGCCGAGACATTCATTTCATCCGCCGCATCCACAATCACCACACGCCGCCCGCCATCAACCGAAGACAACCCGAAAAAGCTGTTGAGCTTGCGCACCTCTTCCACTGTGATTTCGGCGCGCAGGCGTTTGGTTTTCTCATCCCATGGACGGCGCAGCAGCATGACGCTCGGCTCGGACATGGCTTGGATACGACGGATGACGGGATGGTCTTCCGCAATGCCAAGGCTGTCGGGTTTGGGCGGGGCAAAAAGGGCATCGCCCTCATCGGGTGGATTGGCGACCAAGAAACGCGCCAGCCGCCATGCCAAGGTGGCCTTGCCCACACCGCGCGGCCCTGTGATCAGCCATGCATGATGCAGACGGCCCGAATTAAACGCCTCCAGAAACGCCGCCTCTGCCGCGCCCTGCCCGATCAGCTGCGCTGTTTCACGCGGATGGGGGGCGCCATCAATTTTGTCAGCTTCTGGGGGGCTCTCATCGCTCATGACAGGCGCATATCTACCGCATCGGCGATATCGGCGGCAATCCTCTCGGGCGCGCGGCTTGCATCGATCAACACGCAGCGGTCGGGGTTATCCTTGGCCAAGGATAAAAAGCCTGCGCGCAATTTCTCTTGGAAAGCGAGGCCAAAATCCTCAAAGCGGTCCTCGCCCGATTTGCGCGCCAGACCACGCGACAGCGCCGCACTGGGGTCCATATCAAGGATCAAGGTCAGGTCAGGCTCCACCCCGATCACGCGGGCATGGATATCATCGACCAGCGCGCGCAGATCACCCCGCGTGGCACCTTGATAGATGCGGGTGGAATCCGCGAAACGATCGGTCAGGACAATCTTGCCATCTGCCAAAGCGGGGCGAATTGTGCGCTCCAAATGATCACGGCGGGCGGCGGTGAAAAGCAAGATCTCGGTCTCGGGCGACCAGCGGTCAGGCTCCCCTTCCACCAGAAGGCGGCGGATATCTTCGGCCCCTGCCGCACCTCCGGGTTCACGGGTTTGCACGACCTCATGGCCCTGCGCGCCAAGATGTTCGGCCAGCATACGCAACTGCGTGGATTTTCCAGCGCCATCAATGCCTTCAAGGCTGATGAACATGCCGCGTGGCGCAGAATTCATCAGCTTTGATCGCCCATAGGGGTATTGCTCAGGAAATTGCGCAGCACCGTTTCAGCGGCAGCCCCGATGCGCGAAATGATGCCGCCCTGTTCAACAGCCTCGGCGGCCACCAGCGGCACGCGGCGATCCTCGAACCCTTCAAGCGCGATGACCAATTCGGCAATTTGCTGGCCTTGCGCAATCGGGGCTTCAAGCGGGCCATCATAAACCACGTCGGCCTGCACGCCTTCGCCAAGGGCAGCCAGAGCAGGCACCAGCATGGTCAAATCCTCGGCAACAGTAAGGCCCACATCGGGGCTATCGCCCATGAAGACATCGGCACGGGCCACGACCGACCCTTGTTCGACCAGAGTCCGCTCGGCAAATTGGCGGAAAGCCCAGTTTACGATCCGCTCGGATTCAGTCGCACGTTGTTGGGCGCTTTGCAGGCCCGAAATCACAAAGGTCACCCGACGATCCCCCTGCACGGCCGAGCCGACCAAACCATACCCCGCTTCCTCGGTATGGCCCGTCTTGAGGCCATCGGCCCCGATATTGAGCGGCAAAAGCGGGTGACGGTTGAAGCGGTTATCAGGCGCGCGGCCATCAAAGGCAAACTCACGCTCGGCGAAATAGCTATAATATTGCGGGAACTCGGTGATCAGACGCTCGGCCAGAATGCCCAGATCATGCATGCTCATGACATGGCCGGGTGCGGGCCAGCCACTGGCATTGCGGAAAGTCGAATTCATCATGCCCAATTGGCGGGCGCGTTCCGTCATCAGGGCTGCAAAGCCTTCTTCGCTGCCATCAGGGCTGAGCGCTTCGGCCAAAACAACCGTTGCGTCATTGCCCGAGAGCACGATGATCCCGCGGATCAAATCCTCGACCGAGACTCTGTCGCGAGTGTTGAGAAACATCGTAGACCCGCCAAAGCTCATGGCATGCGCGCTGACAGGCAGGATAGTATCAAGGCTGAGCCGTCCATCCTCCAAGGCCTCAAAGGTCATGTTCAAGGTCATGATCTTCGACATGGAGGCAGGCGGAAGGGGAAGATCGGCATTGTGATCGAGAAGGATCTGGCCCGTATTGTGGTCAATAACCCAAGCGGCTGTTGCATTCGTCTCGAAAGCCTGTGCCATGGCCACACTAGGAAGCCCGAGAGCAAAGCCCAAAATCAGCGCTGTTCGTTTGAGAGCCTTGAACATGTTTTTTCCCGAAATTCCTCAGTTGGTTACGAAATAGGCGTCTTCAAAGCCAAGATCTTTGACCGCGTCCAGCAATCTTGCGCGCTCCTCGATCGTGGCTGCAGGCCCGACAACAACGCGCCAAAAACGGCGGTCATTGCTTTGTTGATCATAGATCGTGGGCAACATGCCAGCCGTGCGCAAGGCCTGACCCGTATTATTCGCGTTTTCTTGAACGCTGAAAATACCGATCTGGATGAAGGGCCGTTCGAGATTTGAGGCGATAACGGGCGCGGGATCGGCAGCAGGCGCAGGGGCTTGAGCGGCGGCCACCTCGGCAGGGGCTGCATCTTCGGCCTCCAGCGCATCCAGCGCCGAGGCTGCGGCCTCAATCGGATCATCTAGCGGAGCGGCGGAAATGGTCCCTGCCGCAAGGCTGGTGGTCGTTTCCTCACCCGGTGCTGTGGTTGCGGGCGCGGGCAAAGCCTCAGGCACCTCTTCGCGGCGCAAAGCCGTCACATTCAGATTTGTGGGTGCACCTGCCAGCATATTCAATGCCGCCGCCGCATCCGAGGAGACCTGCAGCGCGGGCCCTGGATTGTCCCGCTCACGACGGAAAAGCGCGCCGATCACGAAACGGCCATTGGCCTCGTTGCGGATGATCACACGCTCGGGATCAGTGGCACTTGGATGGGCCACCCAGACCCCGCCAAGCGAAGGCCGACCATCCCAAAGGCCATCTTCGGAGACCTGAAAAATCTCGGGCACCTCGACATCGCGCTCCACCAGCCGCGTTGTGCCAAGCTGCGTGCCCTGCTCACCGCCACCTGTCGCGCCACTTGCCCCGTTTTGCCCAAAAGGCATCTGGCAGGCAGAAACCGAAATCGCTGCCACAAAGAGCAACGCATAAACGCCGCCGGACCTTTGGAATCTTCCCGTCATCATATGGATGTCCTGCTCTGCCCTTGCGCCATCCGGCATAATCCGGCTGCTGACGCATATGTTCTTGTTATTTGTCGTTCCCTCAAACGGCGCAAAACCGCTTGGGCCGAAGGATACAGCGTAAAGCGCGTTCTGAAAACCCACTCTCACGCAATCGGCAACATGCTGCACATGCTTTTAGAATCGGATTTGACCCGCTAAGCCCCATCGGGTCGGAGGAGTGGCAGAGTGGTTGAATGCACCGGTCTTGAAAACCGACGTAGGTGAAAGTCTACCGTGGGTTCGAATCCCACCTCCTCCGCCATCATTTCCAAGCCAGTGGCTAGCCTATCATATTATCGTTTATAATCAATAATATAAGGCTTTTTATCCTCCGTATATTGACTAAAGCATACTGATTAAGTACCCAAATTAGTACCCAAATTAGTACCCAGCGAGATTCTCCGTGAGGGTTGTGTGTCAATGTATGATGATAATGAAGCACTTGATTGGACGCTGATCTCTAGACGAGGCATGTGGAATGTATCCATCAAAGTTCCAACCTCTCTAGCCCACTTGTACGCAGATGGACGGAAGCGTTTATCCACACGAACACCCGACAAAAGTTTAGCGCTGAAGAGAGTACCTGCCTTACTAAACAAGGCGAAGGGTGACTTCATTCATAAGGCCACGTCTTTAGACCCTTTTGTTGAAGCATTGAGGCCCATCTTCGAAGCTAATGGCATCGCCATCAACCACTGGTACACACATGGTGAATTGGATGTGCAGTTTACCAAAGAGCATACTTGGCTGTGGGAAGTGACCAAGGGCAAGCTAGAGGTCACAGCACAAGACCTCGACAGCAAGCCTGAGATAACCTCTTTGTACTACAAAGACCATGACACCAAACTGATGCAAATCGCAGAAACGTTAAGCACACTTGATCGTCCAAGTACTGACGACTTCTGGCTTAAGTACAGAGAAGGCCATCTTGTAACAGGACGAGTTGGACTAGCGTGGGTTGCATCAAGACTAGGTAATGGCATCCCAGAAGAGTGCCTTCGCTATCTTAACAACATTGAGTTAAAAGAACTTAAACCACTAACGCAACCTAAGCAGTCTGATCACACCCTGATGATAAAGTTGCTTAAAAATTCTAACTTTGCCTCAACCCCCTTAGGCAAAGCATGGGAACAGGACGCAAATCTAAACAATGACCCTGAAGTTTTGGTCATCACCTCAACTACACCACTCTATTCAGACCTTATCAATTCATACTTGATGTCTTTTGCACAAGAGCCAAGCAAACAACATAGTCAGCGGATTAAAGCATGTGAGCGAGTTTTAGAGTACATCGGTGACAAACCGCTGGACGACTATGACAAGGTACACGCCACAGAGATGGCTAAACATATGGCGGCTCTAGGCTTCTCGAATAGCCAGATAGCTAAGATGATTACTTACGGACGAGGCTTGTTTATATGGGCGACTGAGAACCGCAATCCTGTTACTGGAAAGCCTTATCTACATGCCAACCCTTGGACTAGCCTGAAACTCGCTGACTACGGCAAAGAGAAACGTGGCTACCTTAAGCTAGAAGATGACGAGCTACTAACCCTGTTCTCTCTAGAGATGCCGAAGCAAGAATATCTACTTCTCGCAATCCTTATCACAACAGGTATGCGACTGGATGAAGCCGCTTTGATGACATGGGATCGTATCTTTGTAGACAAAGACATTCTTATCTTCTCACTTCTGCCGCATAAGGCAGAACCTGATCAGAAGCTAAAGGTAAAGAACGTAGGCTCAATGCGTAAAGTGCCAGTGCCGACAATACTAAAGCCTTTATTAGGCGAGCCTTCTGAAGGGCGGTTGTTCGACTATAAGCTAGATAAAGATGGTAAATCTGAGAATGAAGCATCTAAGAGATTAATGCCATTCATCAGGCAGGTGACCCAACATGATCGCAAAGTGGTACACAGCTTAAGAGGCACGTTTGTAGACCTGTGCAAAACTAATAAAGTACCTCCAGATACACGTTTGCATCTAACTGGTCATAAGTTTGGCGACACAGGTAGTGATGACTACGGAGAAGGCCCTTCTCTTGAAGTGAGACTGGAAGCATTGGACACACTGCAACATCCTTGGCTGGAGAAGACGATGCACAGGTATGTTGAACTCTAGCTCTTCGGTTTCCACCGCAGCTTGCGTCTAGCGTTCTCTGCATTTGCTACACGGCTGCAGTATCTTCCTTCTCTTGTAATGATCGCCACTTTGCCGCCATTCATGTCCACACTGACATTGCCACCATAATCATTTACGAGTTCCTGCAACGACATCTGATGGTGTCAGCGGCAATATTCATCTGTTTTCTACCAAGAAAACTCTTACGTGAATGGTGGCGGCAGCCCTATAATGATTACGGGTTTGAAGTTTAATCATAGGAGTAAGACATGTCGATCTATACAGGTAGCTGTCTATGTGGGTCTGTTACTTACGAAGCCAAGGGCGAGCCACGTTGGGTTTTTGAATGTTATTGCAACTGGTGTCAGAAAAGTACTGGTGGCGCTGCACGTGCATTTGCTGTCTTTGACATGGGCAAAGTGAACTACTCTGATAGTGCCGTATCAGAATTTGTGGACAAAAAAACTGAACACGGCTTCAAAATGGTCAATCGTTTTTGCTCAAATTGCGGTTCACCCGTTGAAATGCTTGTGGAGAGGGTTCCAGATGGTCAATTTGTTCCGTTAGGCACGATAGACCAGCGGTACGCAATCAACTTGAATGAAGGAAGATGGGGAGAGTTAGCATTACCGCATGTTGCTTTCAAAGATGGGCGCAAAGTTAGAAAACAAGGTGGAAGCAGCGAACTAATTTAATAAACAGTCATTGCGCAACTCAAATGCATGAAGACACGAAGCGAGCAAAACTAATGAGTGAGCGGCACGCTGCAATGCCACTTGCCACGTATCAATGAGATACTTGGCTCTGCATACTCATGCCAATGATCTCGCCACTCTAACTCATCCTTTTTAGGTGCAGTTTTAGGTGCAGCCGTAGTGCTTGCGTAGGTGTAATCGTAGGTGCAATCCATTTAGCTCTTCGACTACCAGCTAAAATTTCACACAGCATTCAGTGGCTGACAGAGTTTGCAATCAGCCTCAGAAAACTTTCAGCGTGTGGTTTGGAGAATTAACTATTATATTTTTATCAATAGCTTACATCAAAACGTCTGCTTAATGCCTCACTACCTTCCTTAAGGCATAAGAACGCTGTCACAGACTGTCTTGGCTACCCATTACACGCTCTGACATCTTGCCTTTACGAGTTAGCTTCATGGCAGGATAGCAATCCATGACACTGACCCGTTTGTGCTTTATGCAATGTACTTTGACATAAGTGTTCACAGTGTCACGATAGACCGACATTGCCCCCGCCATCTGTAATGCTTTGACAAGAATGCAGTCATGAACAGAGTAGGCTGGGATGTCTTTCTTCATGAGCGTGAACAGGGTCTGCTTGAGTATCTCCGCTTCGTGATAAGCTATGAAGCCATGCCCATTCATGTGATCGTTATCTAGATGCTTGAGAGCAGGAACATGTGCCAGCAAAAGATCACGATACTCTTCCCACTGCCCTGCGCTGAACAAGTGTTTCTTTTTATCTGATGGTGCAGCCTTGCTGGGATTGCCTGAGCCAATCACTTCCATAGCCACAATCTTCAGCTTGTCTCTTGTTTCTTCAGTGTAAGCTTCGCCCAATATCTCTGCATACAGGTCAAACCATGTAGACTTTGGCAGACGTAAATGCATCCCCATCAGCATGGAGAACAGGAATGGCTGGGAAGCATTAATGTCTAAGCTGACAACGTCTTCATCATCTATCTTGCAAGCCAAGCGTTGTGTCTCGTGCATCCCTGTCCATACACCGTAGAACCTCCCACCAGCATCAAGCCTGCCATCGTGGAAGACCCGATATGTTGCAGCGACTAAGTCAGATGCTTTGTTACCCTGCTGAGGAAGCTGGAGCGGATGCTTGAGATAGTATGCGTTAAGCTGCCTGACTTCGTGTTCCAATATCTGCAAGTCACGCCCAAATAACCGTTGCGCCATTGTATGCCTCAAACGTGGCGTCTTCTTGTCTGACTGCTTGCGATCATAGCGTTCACCACGTGTCTCCGCCTTATTGACAGCGACAGGCTTGGCATGGGCTTGGATGAACACTGCCTGTGGCAGCTTGGTCTTAATCTCATAATCGGGATTAAACTTGTAATGCGTGACCTGAGCATATGTGAACTCCATGCCAGCCATCTTGAGGTAATCACTCGTGTGTTTTGTCCACGCACCAGACCCCTCAACACGCTGCAATAGAATGCCATCAAGCGCATCAACCACCTGCCAAACTGAGATGCGCCCAACGCCATTCGAATAACCTGTGAATGCGTTTGAGTTGCGGCTACATGCAATCGTCCTGTAACCTTCTGCATCAAGCGATTTCGCAGCCTGAAGTATACTGGCAACAACAGTCTGATGCTTCTGTCCTGTCTTGCCTAAACTACGTAAATCAAAACGCTTGAGAACATACTGTACGAGTTCCTTTGCTGCAGCGTTGTAAGGCTCCCAGACAGGCTGAAAGAATACCACTTCAGGCAATGCAGGCATACCGCCAAGCCAACCATCTATCCATTTGCCAGACATTAGTTAATCCCCAAGACACCGTAGTACCTGTAGACACTCGCACGTGAGATTCCCAAAGACTTGGCAATCTGCTCTGCTGTCAGACCTTTCTTGTGCAGATCAATAATCTTGTCAGCGTCAATAGTTGCCTTGCGCCCTTTATATCGTCCTGCCTCTTTAGCTTTACGAATGCCCTCTGTCTGACGTTTGCGTGTCAGCTTTCGCTCCATCTCTGCGAATGCACCAAGCACCTGCATCTGGAACGTAGCAAAGATGTCTTCGCTATCTGGCTTGAACGTCAGGTTCTCAGACAGGAAGGATACGCTGCAGCCTTTCTTGAGAATGACCTCTACGATCTCTTGCAAGTCACGCAGCGATCTGGCCAGTCGTGATAGCTCATGCACCTGAACCACATCGCCTTCACGGATAAAGTCGAGCATCTGCTGAAGCTGTGGCCTGTTCCGCTTAGCTCCGCTTTCAGTCTCCTCAAAGATGCGCTCTGCATCAGGTAACTCTTGGCGCTCCATAGATTGGCTATCAGAGCTAATCCTCACATACCCTACGATCATCTGCCGTTCCCATCCTGTCTATCAGCATAGCGGTGTCTCTATGCATCTAGAGTCTAGATAGAAATCCAAATAAGACAATACAAGAACTACATATGAGATAGATTTCACACATGAAATGCTAGCGCAGAATGCCTACACCCAAATGAGACACTCATTCGGCAGTTAAACCTGCTGCTTAACTAGAGCGCTGCTTTGAGTTTGAGAGTACCACGCATGGGCCACCCACCCCTGCTGGGATATGTGTATATGCTGTCACACACGCACGAGGCTTTTGTATTTAGAGAGCTTACGTGCTTGGCGTGTTTAGCTGCCATACTCGCATCAGCCCGCCTAGCTCTGTATCGCATTAAAGCCGTTTTCTGGATACGTTAGTCGTCTAAAGTAATCGTTGCGTTTCTCACGATAACATTAGCACCAAAAACATATTCAGCTGCGGAAGTTCCACCCCGCTCATAATATGCCCAGTTTTGTACCAGATCAGTGTACTCAATGTCTGCCAAGGTTCCGCTAACGGTGATCCTGTCATCATCGTAGAAGCTCTCAGAGACAAGCTACAATAGAACAACAAGTGTCCCGCGGATCTGTCTAGGCTACAGTCCTCAGTTGGAGAACAGGCTAAATCAAAACACCGGACTTTTCAGGGGAGCAGGTCTGAAGCGTCCTCACCCAGTAGTCAAGCAGGCAGATCTGCTCGTGAGTGTTCAGGCTGTACCACAGATGCGCATAGGGCGCACCCTCAATCGGACCAATGTCACACCACATCATTGCTGATCCCTCCGTGTTGGGTGGCTCGTTGTTGTGAATCCATTCTTCATCGTAAACCTCCTCAGATATCTTGCCGAGAAAATTCTACTTTTGAACACCGCTAATTTTTGAGGGGAATACTCGTCCCGCTTGATTTGCCTGTATGAATCCAAGGCAAAGATTTAGTAATGGGAAAGGCCCAAAAACTGCGATGTCACGTACAACTTACGTTCATCTTTCAAGCCCTCTTTCAATTCTTGGGATATGTTGGAATAGCCATACATCGCACCTGCTATCTGCCCTGCCACAGCCGCAGTTGTATCTGCGTCATCACCTAAGTTACACGCCCTTAAGACAGCGCTCTTGAAGTTATCTGTTGTTAGGGTAGACCAAAGCGCAGCATGGAGAGTGTCAATAACGTATCCACCTGATTGTATGTCGCATTCACTTTCCTCAACAATGTTACGGCACATCATCATACTGATTTCGTGGTTCCTCAGTTTATTGTTAGCTTGTTCCATTGCCCACATGAGTGGCTTTCCATTAATTAAATGACAAAGCAGTTCAGAGAGTATTTGGCAGCATTGTTCAGCGTGACGGGAGGCATGAGTTGCCCTAGACTGAACGCTAGCTAAAGCTAGAGCTTCTTCAACGTTGTCTTTAGCGAAGCAAGCCACAGGCGCTAGCCGCATAAGTGAACCATTACCATCGTTCTTTGTTCCGAACGGTAGGGCTTCTAGATAACCATTTCTACGGAAGTCACCTAGGACCCTTAAAGTGTTCTGACCAATGCCGACAGCAACACCCGTGCTGGTATTTGTACCATTTTCAGCCCAGTCACAAAATTTATTGAGTAGGTCCTTATTGTCCAAAGTTTTTTGTTCAATCAGACTTTGAGCCAAGCACAGAGCCATTGCAGTATCGTCAGTCCACGCACCTGCTGGAAGATTGAAGCGACCACCTGATCTATATGAAGTCACAGGCTCAAAGGTCCCCCTATCAGCGAACTCTACGGGTGCGCCCAGTGCATCTCCAATGGCGAGGCCAACGAACGCTCCAGCAATATGATCATGGGCGGGAGAAGCATAGTAAGCCCAGTAATGGTCAGCCCTTTCCATCACAGGGAGACTATCACCAGCAAACTCTTTAACCTTATTGTAAAACCAGTCTGCCAGTTCCCAACTATGTAAGAGCCTCAAGCTCTGAATCGCTCGACTAATGCGCAAGTGATTATGGTTGTAACTTTGTTTCCAATGTTCAGTGATAGAAAGAAATTCCAAGAACCTAACCGTCATAGCTTCTAAGAAAGTGGAAACCTCTGGTTTTTCTGCCAGCCAAACGGCTGTCTCCAAATCTAGAACAGGAGCAGTTGAAACCTGATTGCTGCTTTCTGGTGTTGGGAAAGCCCATTGTATGAAGCCGTGACTGCTTTCAAAGTCCTCATTACTGATCGACAGGAGTTCTTTCCTACGAAAGCCATCAGCAAGCGGGGCATTGGCGTCGTGAAACATTTTCATTCGGAGGTTCATTACGCCTGCATTAGCCCCTTTTATACCCAATACTCAGATTGTGGTCGGTATCACACGTATCCCCTGAGCAGCACTCGAAGATGTTGGACTTACATATCGCACATTGCTCATGCCCATGCACGACCACGGTTTTCAGTGGTGACTGACATCTGGGGCATCTCTGCTTGTGTCGATTGGCTGGGTGAAGAAGGATATCCATCTCTGTCATGGCATTAAGTCACTCAGTCTGAAGACGGGGTCATCTGATCCAATGCTGTTAAATGTGTTTGCCTCATCATCCCAGACAGCCGCAGCATAGCAACTCACGTTATTTGATTGCGTTTGGCCATCCGCGTTAACACATGCACGACCTGCACGTGGAACAATGACGACAACGCTGTTTTCACCTATGGTAACAGACACAGGCTTAAACCCTGCTGTCTGAAAGATGATACCGTCCACGATTACGTAAGTTGTGCAACCACTCGTACCGCACCACGCTGAGCCAATCTGTGGACACCGAGGATTAGCATAGAGGACCGTAGCCTCCCTCCCGTCAGCGGTGATGTCGATGTTGTAAATACTGCTCTCATCAAGCGTTATTGCAGCAACACTGGAGCCTTCATCATCTGATACCGAGTCCATAGGCTCCTCTTGGGCGGCTATGCATTCGGCTTGGTAGCCTTCTAAGATGAATTCGAGGATGTTTTCTGTTGCCTCGGCGTGGGAGTACGAGGGAAACAACAGCATTAAGATCACTGCGTATTTAAGCATCCTGTGACACCCAGATATTTTGAGACACAAGAACTGCGATCACTATAAAGTTGCTTCGAATTTCATTTGATCGGCGGAACAGATCACTCACCATTCTCTTTTCCCAAGCGTAGTACTTGATCGCTTGGTTTAGCGCGGCGCAGCGAGTGGGCCGATATGCAGGAAATGCTTGGTCAGCTACATCCTGCAAGCGCTAAAACTCCTGTGCCGTAGCTGAAGTTGCGGCTAGAAGTGTGGCGATTGCGGTTTGACTAATACGGTGCTTCATCCAAGAATGAGACCACCGAAACTAATAAGCGTCAAGGATAGCAATGTTCAAACGGTGGTCATTCTACTGCTGGTGTTGCTGAACGCGAAATCTTCTATTCGCTGCGGGAAGCCCAAATTATTATCGAAAGCTGGAGGAAACACCACAACACCAAGCGACCACACAGTGCATTGGGCTACCGCCCACCAGCGCCCGAAGCCATCATCCCGATGGACCAGAGGCCGATCATGCACTAACTTTCAAATTGGACCACTCAAGTGGGGCTGCTCAGGGTTGAGGGGCTGATCGCTCAGCCTGTAAATTAATCCTGCATTTCTTCGACTGAATAAACTTTGTAAACACAACCGTGGTCTTCGTCCCACTGCACTTCGGCAGGGTCACTCATGAATGCCCCCATTTTTCCAAAATCATTCACCTGTGCGCAAAACACAAATTCACCACTACCAAGATGAGCGAGGCGATACGCATCAACAAATTCTCCTGCTGGACCTGCCATGTCGCCTTCAAGCTTAGTGTTTAAAACATCAAAACCAGCTTGTACTGTTCCGTGCATAAATATGTTCATCTTATGCCTCCTTTAGGTGGGTGTGGCTGGGCAATTTGCCCAGCCATTAAATGAAATCAAACGGCTTTCATTGCATGCGCCATTTTTTGGCTATCATCGTAAATCCAAAACTCCTTTATTTTACCCTCTTCAATTTTATGGAAATGCCCAAATTTGGCTTCCATACCATCAGCAGATGCGTCCAGTTGAGTTGCGACTTGATCTCCTTCAGAAATCATATTCGCTACAGTCACAGAAAAATTATCATAGTGGGATGGTATCAATGCTAATACGCCCACAAACTCTTTTATTCCATTATAGGTTCCAGAAAATTTGTGCATACCGTTAATCGTGACCGTACAATCCTCATGGAACAGCCCTACGAATGTTTCCATGTCGCCTGATGCAAAACAATCATATCCTTTTTGTACCACTTCTTTAGGTGTCATTGAATTCCTCCTTCTTTAATATTTTCAGCCCACTAACTTTCACCACGTGTCCAAGCTGCAAACTCTTTGCTATCGGTAGAAAACTCCAAGTTTACTGCGGGTTCGTCTCCAACAACCCAAGCATCATGGCCTGGTGCCAAACGGTATGCCTCACCAGCGTTAATTGTAATTTCTGATCCATCGTCTGATAAAACGTGGATTTTCCCCTGAAGTAGAACACCAATGTGTCCTGCCTGGCAGCTTTCTGTTCCAACGTGAGGTTTAATGCATTCAGACCATTTCCATCCTGGTTGAGCATTCGCTTTTGTTAATGTGACACCCCCAAGTTTGATACTTGCGGCATGTGTTTTGTCTGGTGTTTGTACGTCATCTGGGTTGTTCCAAGATCTTGTCTCCAGCGTAGCCATAGGTTCTCTCCTGGTTGATTAATGAAATTCTACCCTTGAGCAGACTCGCACTGCACAAGGTTCTTTTTAACTTAGTGGCAGTTAGTTAGCCTTGTTGAGAAGCAAGCATCGCCTTTAATAACTTCCGAGCTGTGTCGTCTTCCACAACTGGCGTCACTGTTGGGAATGTGCATTGCCCTGACCAACCCATAATCCAAGAAGTTAACGCTTCTTGATCATTGGCCTCTACAACTATCCAGCCATTACCATTTGGAACATCATGCCATCGACCAATTTGTGTGACGCCATCGGGATGTTCTCCTGCAATTTGCTCATCAGTCATGTTCGCAAAAAATGCCTGAGTATCAGCCTGTTTGTCCCGATCTACGTGATAAGTACACATAAAAATCATGTTACCCTCCATTAGTTAAGCTCTATCACTGGATTGGATCCGACATTCCCCAAGTGGCCTACCCTCTGACGTCAAGATCGCCTGATTCTGCGACATGCACATGACGGTGGCGCTCGCAATCGACGGATCGCGGCAAGGATGGCCCGGACCATGGCGCCTGTGACCGCCACCTCGGCCAGCCCTAGAGATGCGCGACAAGCCCAAACGGCCATGACACACCTGCGCGTCCACGCTGGGCCTTAACCTGCGTTCAACCACCTTCACTGTGAGTTGGCTGGAGAGTAGGTAAGACTATCGCTTTGGAAAATAACTAAATTAAAACAAGTATTTAATATGAAAAGTGGCGGAGGAGGCGGGATTCGAAATGTCGAAGGAAAGAAATCTTCTTTCTGGCTGCAACTACCTAACGCCAAGTTCTATCCCGATTTTGTAGCGATGCTTACCGACGGGCGCATTCTTGTTGTCGAATACAAAGGGCAACATCTTTACGAAGAAGAGGCGGTAAAGCGACAGATTGGGGCCGTTTGGGCTGATGCCAGTGATGGTCAGTGTCTTTTCTGTATGCCGACTAATCGAGATTTCGGATTAATTGATCGAACAATTGGATGACTAAGCGGGTCGCGTGCAAACTGAAATAGTGTGAACTACGCCTTGAGTACTCAACACCCCACCCTGCCACGCTCTCAGAGCCGCTGCGGCCCCACTAAACGCATACCTTTGGGTCATCTGGATTAACCAGCCATGAGCCGTGCCTGAACGATACTGAGCAGCCCCACATGAGTGGTCCAATTTGAAAGTTAGTGCATGATCGGCCTTTGGTCCATCGGGATGATGGCTTCGGGCGCTGGTGGGCGGTAGCCCAATGCACTGTGTGGTCGCTTGGTGTTG
>NZ_JBSEDL010000003.1:0-364775 GCF_053570515.1 Rhodophyticola sp. SM2404 | reverse complement strand
TACAACACCAAGCGACCACACAGTGCATTGGGCTACCGCCCACCAGCGCCCGAAGCCATCATCCCGATGGACCAAAGGCCGATCATGCACTAACTTTCAAATTGGACCACTCATGTGGGGCTGCTCATTAGGTTGCTACCACTCGTATCGATTTTGAGGCTGGCCTGACCGGTGGTTTGATTGATCTCGACCTGTGTTGTCACGCCTTCCAAATCGGCACTATCAACCGCAATCTTCAATCCACGGGCAACATCAGTAAAATCCTCACCCTTGCCTGCGGTGTAGAAATATGCATTTCCACCAAGCGAGACCTGATAACTATTTCCTTCCTCCACGCTGCTGGCGGTGGAGAAGAAAACCTCTTCGGCACGTTGTGCAACCGAACCTGTTTCCGTGGTCGTGTTGGTCGTTGCACTTCCATTGATCGTTTCAATATAGGCATTGCCATCGCCACCCGAAACGCCGGAATCGTCAATGGCGACATCGACGCCCTCAAAAGCGCGAGTAGAGGTGACAACAAGTTGGTTGGTTGAATTCGCCGAAAAGGAAATACCCTCATGGTCAAGCGCTTGCAGACTTGTCAGCAAGGCGTCACGCGCCGCTGTTTCGGTCTGATTATCAGCCGCAGCGGTATAGCTTACGCTTTGCCCAGCAATCGAAATCGAGGTTGTATCACCGGTGTCCCAACCCGTGGTCTGGGCAAATTCGATGACAGCTGTATTGCCCGTCGCCGATACAGTGCCGCCTGAATAAGTCCCGCCACTTGCCGCATCAAGAATTTGCCCCGACAGGTTTGTTCCGCCAGATCCTACACCGTTGGTCCCTGCCGTGGTGCCCATATCTTGCCGCGCAACAGTAATATTCGAGGCAGAAACAGTCCCGTTCGAGGCACGGTCAAGCGAAGCCAGAATATTCACGTCATCTGTGCCCTGCACAAGATTCAGGCCATTGAACTGGGCCGCACCAACGACTGATTTGATTTGATCCCGCAAAGCATCGACATCTGTCTGGATTTTATCCCGATCAACATTGTCTTCTTGCGCCGCGACGATCTTGCCTTTGATATCGGTCAAAAGCTCGGTCACCGTCTCGGTTGCATTGCGTGCCACTGCGACCGTCGATTGCCCAAGAGCAAGCGATTCAGAGATGCCCTGAAACCCTTTCACATCGGATTCCATTACCTTGGAAATAGCCCAAACCGCCGAGTTATCCTTGGCAGAGGCCACAGATTTACCTGTAGAGATTTCGGATTGAACCTGTTGCAGATTCGTATTCACCGATTTCAGTGTCTGCAGCGCAACCATTGCGCTGTTATTGGTCAGAATGCTGGACATGTCGCCCTTCCTTTCATCCGTTTTGACGCCTGTTTGCGTCGTGTAAGGGCCTCGCAAAGCAGCAAGGCTCTACGCCATTCTGACGCCTGTATCCGGAGAAATTCGCCGAACACGCCACCCCTCGGTGCAGGGGTGAAACTGGGATGAAAGCTCTAATAACTCGCTAAGAAAAAACCTCTTTTCGAGAGCATTTGAAACGAGTTTGCTTCGGATTTTAACGCGCTGCGTTTTAGCTGCGTTTTTCGAGTTTGGAATGCGCGCCGCCGATCACGTCTGATCTGCCTTGCGCTGTATAGCTACGAAACCCCGCAACCTGTTCGGGGCGTAGGATATTTCTGGCGGCCATCACCCCGGCACGCGCGGCGGCTAAAAGGGTTTCGTTTCGCTTTGCCGCCTCACGCACGCGTTGCAACGCATCTGATCCAACTTCGGACTTGTTCAGCATGCGCATAAGTTTTTCAAACCCGTCCATATCGGCAGTAGCCGCCGCGAGATCGCCCGCGAGCAGGGCCTCTCTCTGGCCGTCCAGCTTTTGCAAAAGCCGATCAATTGGTCGCGGCGCGATCATTGCTGTGCCTCCGCGCGTTGCAGGAGCGATCTGAAGATCGTTTCAGCCAAACCAATCCCCCCACGCTCGGTCAGGGCGCGGGCATGCTCCATCCGTAGCATAGATGAAAACTGCTCCTCCCCCTCACCGCCCCCAAAGGCGCCCCGCGCCTCACCGAAACGGGCTTGTTTGAGCATCTCGGCCAGAAAGGTTGCCTCAAGCTCTCGGGCAACTTCGCGCATACGCTCCACTTCATGGCCTGCCGAAACCCGCGGCGGCGCAACTTGATCCACATCCATCCTCAAATGCCTTCAATTCGAAGCAACTTTCCCGATCATCGCGGCACAGAGTAAAGATTTGGTAAGGCGTCGATGGAATTGTGCTGCAGCAAGACAGAAGGTCTTGGATGACAGAGGCAGGACATGGTCCCAATTCAAATGCTCAGCGCCATGCTCAACGAGCATCAGGTTTCCGAACCTGAAAACCTTGAGGCTGGTGAAGGAAGTGCCGAGTTTTTGGCGCTTTTTGAAGACGCCCCGCTGCCCCTTGGTGAGGGCCCGCTAACGCTACCTGATATCCAGCAAATGGCGATTGAGCAGCCCCCGATCAGTTTTGCCAGTTCGATCAACACACCCCCTCCCCTACCAGAAGGCGGCATTGATCTGCCTGTGAGTGGAACGGGCCGTGAACCGGAGGTGACGCAACCTGTGCTTCGTGAATTGCCCAAGCAGGAGGTTGCAAGGCTGACACCTCTTCAAGGGAGCGACGCCCACCCTATCTTGACCGAGGCGACTGAAACGACAGCACCTAAACTTAGCGCGCGAATACCGATGGAGGGTCCTCAAAAGCAGGGCGAAGCGCCCATACCCACTGGCGGTGCGCACCCCTTGCCACCAATTGAGGCAGCACCAAAGGCGGAAGTTTCTGTAAGTAACCCAACCGCTTCGTTCACGCGGCCGCAAAATGAGGGTGTGACTGAAACGTCAGTGAAAGGCATCCCCACTACGCCGAGAGAAGAAGCTCAGATGGAAGATGTTGAGCTGATGCCACCGCTTGAAAAGCCTCGTCTTCACTACAAGCCCGAGCCTCATCCCAATGAACCAGTCACGCATAATAGAGGCCAAGCCCCTATCGATGATAAGGCGCAAACGAGCGCCTTTTTGCCAATAAAATTAGAAAACAGAGATGTCTTGGTGGCAGCGCTGCCAAAACAAGCACCTGCCAGTGCACCTACTGAGCCAATACAGACACAGACACAGACACAGACAAAGACACAGACACAGACACAGACACAGACACAGACACAGACACAGACACAGACAATTGTCTCAGATATCCGACCTGAGCCAGCACCACCTCTCAGCGCCGATCCACGGCAATCTGTGCCAGTTGAATTACCAACCAAGACACAATCCACTGAGCAAACAACTCGCGCCTCGCTGCTACCACAGGTGGAAAAGCCCACCCCAAGGCTTGACCTAAAAGCCGCGGCTCAGCGGGATCACGGCCCTGAAATACCGCACCGCGAACTCTCCCCTGACGTGGTTGTTTCAGAAACCGAAACCAACACCAAAGCTCCGAGCACCGTTCAAATGCCTGAGGCTTCAATGCCAAAGGTTGAGCGCCCCGCCACGCTTCACCCCGCGCTTCTGCATCAGCCAGATTTGGCAATCGCCGCGCGCGAGGATACGCCAGATTTGATGTTTGGACCTGTCTCTCAGGCAGGTCCAATTACCACTCCATCCGCCCCGACTGTAACGGCCGCCCCGCCTACGCAGATCATGTCTCAGATCGCTTCAGCCGTTATGCCAAACGGCACCCAAATCACGCATGATCAGGTGACCGAAATTGCCCTCGACCCGCCCGAACTTGGGCGCGTCAGGATGGTTCTTTCGCAGATGGATACTGGACTTATCTCAAAGACAGTGATCGCGGATAGGCCAGAAACCCTCGATCTGCTTCGTCGAAATGCCGATCTGCTGGCGCAGGAATTTGCGCAATCTGGTTTGGCTGGGTCCGAGTTTTCGTTTCAGGATGGCGGGCAGGGCAAGGCAGCCGAGCAGAGCGATCTTCAGCACACAGATACGCCTTCATCGCTGTCTGAGCCGAGCAATAGCCCTGCATCTTCAATTCCCCAATCCAAGACCAATGGTCTTGATCTGCGTTTGTAGAAAGGCACCAGAATGGAACCCCTTCAAAACACAACAACCCTATCCTCCAACAGCACCAGCAACGCATCCGCCGCGCCTGTGATCTCCTCGGATTTCGAGACGTTCTTGCGCATGCTGACAACTCAAATCCAAAACCAAGACCCCCTCAACCCGATGGAATCGACCGAATTTGCGACCCAACTTGCAACCTTTTCGGGGGTTGAGCAGCAGGTGCGCACAAATGACTTGCTACAAGAGCTTCAAACCAATTCCGCGGCCTCAGAAATGGGGCAATTTGCAAACTGGCTCGGGATGGAGGTTCGCGCCAGCGCGCCTGCGCAATTTACCGGCACACCCTTGACGCTATCGGCGGTTCCGCATGCGCAAGCCGATCGCATGGAGCTGGTTGTCAGCGATGAAAACGGCCTGCCTGTTCAGACTTTGCCGATCCCGATTGGTGACAGCAATTTCACTTGGGCAGGTGTCGGCAATTCGGGTGACCCTTTGGGGCAAGGGCTTTATAGCTTCAGCACCCGCGCCTATGCAGGTGAAACCCTTTTGGAGGAGCGTTCAGCCCTCACCTATTCGCGCGTCACCGAGGCGAAGCTGCAAGACGGCGAAGTGTGGCTGACCCTTTCAGGCGGGGCGAATATCCGCGCCTCCGAGGCGCAAGGTTTACGCGTGCCCAATTCCTAGAACAATTGCGCCAGTGCCACGATCGCCCCTGCAAATCCAAACCCAATCGCTGCATAGCCAAGCCTTTCGGGCCAACGGCGGCGCGGTTTTTCGGGCTGCGGATTGACCTGCGCCAAAAGGGCGGCCTCGGCCAGTTGCGGCAAGCGCGGGCCAAAGCGCGCGAGCACGCGGGCGGTCTTGAACATATCGGTCAGAACGGCTTTGGGCCCAACGCTTTTGGCGATGTAATCTTCGACAATCGGCTTGGCGACGTCCCAGATATTGATATGCGGATCAAGCGAGCGCGCCACACCTTCAACCACCACCATCGTGCGTTGCAGCAAGATCAGCTCGGTTCTGGTTTCCATGCCGAATTTCTCGGTCACATCGAACAGATAACTCAGCAAACGCCCCATGGAAATCTGGCTGGCATCCATCCCGAAAATCGGCTCCCCGACCGAGCGGAGGGCTTGCGCAAATTGATCAATATCGCGGTCGGCAGGGACATAGCCTGCCTCAAAATGCACCTCGGCGACGCGGCGGTAATCCTTGCGGATGAAACCTATCAAAATCTCGGCGTAAACGCGGCGCGTATATTCATCGAGCCGTCCCATAATGCCGAAATCCAGCGCGATAATCTCGCCATTGGGGCCGACTTTCAGGTTTCCCTGATGCATATCAGCATGGAAATATCCATCCCGCAGGGCATGGCGCAAAAACATCTGCAAGACACGCGCCCCAATCGCGCGCTTATCATGACCCGCTGCCTCAATCGCTTGGTTATCACCAAGAGGAAGCCCATTGGCCCAACTCAGCGTCATCACTTGCCGCGTCGACAGGCCCCAAACAACATGGGGCACTTCGAAACCATCGTCTTTGGCTGTGTTGGCTGCAAACTCACCCGCGGCGGCGGCCTCGGTCCGCAGATCAAGTTCCAGCTGCACAACGCTGTCAAAATGCTCGACCACTTCACGGGGGCGCAAACGACGCGAGGACGGCGAAAGTGTTTCCACAAGCCAGGCTATCAAAAAGAACGCATCTACATCCTTGCGAAAGGCGCGCGCGATATTGGGGCGCAAAACCTTCACGGCAACATCCTGCCCCGTCGCGGCCAATCGCGCGCGATGGACCTGCGCGATGGAAGCGGCCGCAATCGGTTCGGAAAACTCCGAGAACACCTCTTCCAAAGGGCGCTCAAGCTCGGAGGCGATGACCCGCTTGGCTTTCTCATTTGAGAAAGGTGGCAGTTGGTCCTGCAAGACCCGCAATTCAGATGCGAGTTCATTGCCAATAAAATCAGGACGCGTCGACAAGATTTGACCAAATTTAATATAGGCAGGCCCAAGCGCGGTCAGCGCGCGCGGGACGGGCGGAAGGTTAGTGTCGCCCTTCAATCCAAGCCATGCAAAGGGAAGCCCCAGAACACGCGCCGCGATTCGCAAGGATCGGGGGGCGTTCATCGCCTCCAGCGCGACACGCATGGCCCCCGTACGCTCGAATGTGGCGCCCGTGCGGATGACCCGCCAGATGTTATGAGGACCCCGCATCGCGCTAGATTTTCCAACCGCTATGCAAGGCAGCGATGCCAAAGCTGAAATTGCGGTAGCTCACATTCTCGAAACCTGCGCTTCTGATCAGCGCGGCAAAGCTGTCTTGATCAGGGAAATTCCGGATCGACTCGACCAGATATTGATAGCTGTCGCGATCATTCGCGATCATCTGACCCATGCGCGGGATCACGTTGAAGGAATAAAGATCATAGAGTTTCTGCAGCCCTGCATTCGGCAATTGGCTGAACTCCAGCACCATCAAACGACCACCAGGCTTCAGGACGCGAAACGCCTCCGAGAGCGCATCAGGGATGCGGGTGACATTCCGAATGCCAAAGCTGATCGTATAAACGTCAAAGCTGTTATCCTCAAAAGGCAGGTCCATCGCATCGCCGACCACCCAATCGAGCTTTTCCGACATCCGCTCGGCCTCGGCCCGTTTCTGGCCTTCGATCAACATTGATTCCGTCATATCGAACACAGTTGCCTGCGCCTCGGGCGCGCGTTTGAGGAAGCGGAACGCGATATCGCCCGTGCCGCCCGCGACATCGAGCAGCTTTTGACCAGCCCGTGGCGCCAACCAGTCCATCATTGCATCTTTCCAGATACGGTGGATGCCAACGCTCATTACATCATTCATAACGTCATAACGGCTGGCGACATTGGTGAAGACGCCATGCACCATGCCGGCCTTTTGGTCTTCATCGACAGTTTGGAACCCGAAATGGGTGGTGCTGTTTGTCTTATCGCTCATGGGCCCTTGCCCTCCGTTCATCCTGCCCCTTCTTATAGAGGCCTCAGACGCCGTTACAATGCGGCCCGAAGACAAGGAAAGCCCGCTTTGCCCGAACTTCCAGAAGTCGAGACAGTCCGTCGCGGCCTTGAACCCGTCCTGTCAGGCATCAAAATCGCCCGCGCAGATGTGCGCAGGCCAGATTTGCGCTGGCCCTTTCCAGAACGGATGGCCGAGCGCCTGACAGGGGCTGTCATCACGCAATTGCGGCGGCGTTCCAAATATATTCTTGCAGATCTCGATACGGGCGAGACGCTTTTGATCCATCTTGGTATGTCTGGCCGGATGCTGATCTCAACCCCTGAAGGCGAACAAGACACGCCTGGCCAATTCCACCATGAGCACCAAGCGATCGGCAAGCATGACCATGTCATACTGGATATGGAAACGGGCGCGCGGATCACTTTCAACGATGCCCGCCGCTTTGGCGCGATGGACCTGATGGATACAGCGCAACAGGACGACCATTGGCTTTTGTCGAAACTGGGGCCCGAGCCACTTGGGAATGCCTTCAATGACACGCATCTCGTCACACGCCTGAAAGGGCGCAAGACGCCGATAAAATCAGCCCTGCTTGATCAACGAATCGTCGCGGGCCTTGGGAATATCTATGTCTGCGAGGCGCTTTTTCGTGCAGGTATTTCGCCAAAGAAAATGGCAGGCCAGATTTCAGCGCGGCGCGTGGCAGGCTTGGTGCCCATCATCCGCGAGATTCTGGAGGAAGCGATTCAATCGGGCGGCTCGTCCCTGCGGGATTACCGCCAAACGGATGGCGAATTAGGGTATTTTCAGCATAATTTCCGCGTCTATGGCCGCGAGAGCGAGGCTTGCGTAACTGACGGATGTAAAAAACAAATTCTACGAATTACCCAATCGGGACGATCTAGTTTCTACTGCCCCCATTGCCAAAGATAGCTTGATCATGGGGTCCAGACTGTTAAGCCTGCGCATCTGAAACAGACCAAATATGGACATACCAGAATGGCCTACGAGACGCTGATCGTCGAAATTGAAGATCATATCTGCTTGATCAAGCTGAACCGCCCCGACGCCATGAATGCCTTGAGCAGTCAATTGCTCGGCGAATTGAGCAAAGCGGTTCAAGCAGCGGACAGCAACGATAAGGTACGGGTGATTGTTCTGACAGGCTCCGAGAAGGCCTTTGCCGCTGGCGCTGATATCAAGGAAATGGCCGACAAAAGCTTTGTGGATGTCTTCACCGAGGATATGTTCACCGAAGATACCGACCGCCTGCTGCGCTGCCGCAAACCCATCATTGCAGCCGTTGCAGGCTATGCCCTTGGTGGCGGATGTGAACTGGCCATGATGTGTGATTTCATTATCGCCGCGGATAACGCGAAATTCGGCCAGCCCGAGATCAATCTTGGTGTGATCGCTGGCATCGGCGGCACACAAAGGCTCACACGGTTTGTTGGCAAATCAAAGTCGATGGATATGCATCTAACAGGCCGCTTCATGACCGCTGATGAAGCGGAACGCTCAGGCCTTGTAAGCCGCGTTGTGCCTGCCAAAAAGCTGATCGAAGAGGCCATGGCGACCGCGCAAAAAATCGCTGAGAAATCGGCGCTGACAGTGGTTGCTGCCAAAGAAGCCGTGAACCGCAGCTATGAGACAACTTTAGCCGAAGGCCTTTTGTTCGAGCGGCGGCTGTTTCAATCTTTGTTCGCAACCGAAGATCAGAAAGAGGGGATGCATGCCTTCCTCGATAAGCGCGAGCCGCAATTCCGCGATAAATAATCACCAGCATTTGGGGCTTTTCTTTTAGGGCGAAGTCCCTTAAACCGCCGCGATACATGCGCGTGAGGCCCGCCAAGGCCAGATTCGGCCGGTTCCAAAACCCGGCGTTGGGGCTCAATGCGCTATAGAAACACTATTGAGACCCGACGAAAGGGAACTGAACCATGGCTAATTCGCCTCAGGCAAAAAAGCGCGCCCGCCAGAATGAGCGCCGCTTTGCCGTAAACAAAGCACGCCGTTCGCGTATCCGCACCTTCCTGCGTAAAACAGAAGAAGCAATCGCGTCCGGTGATCAGGCAGCTGCAAAAGCCGCCCTGATCGAAGTACAGCCCGAACTGATGCGCGGCGTCACAAAGGGTGTGTTGCACAAGAACACCGTTGCGCGGAAAATTTCGCGTCTCTCGGCACGGGTCAAGGCTCTCGGCAATTAAGCCGACCCAATTATTGCCCTTGTTTTAAAGGCGTCCCGCATGGGGCGTCTTTTTTTTTGTGACTGAAATTTGTTGTCTATCAAAGCGCTAACCCTGCTGGCCGGGATTCGGTTTTCATTAAGGTTAGAGTCAAGCGCGAAGATTGGTTGCGAGCGCGCCAATCTTCCCGCTAGTGTCTCTGAGCGATTCAAATTGTCTGGGGGGACATTTAGGGTAAGCACGGGCCTCGGCCCGCGAGTATTGGACACCTGTCCAAAAGCTGCGCGGGAGTTTGCAGATTGCAAATCTCAGGTCTGTGTTTGGTGGTTTCGGGCACAATATCCGATAGTTCACCATATCGACGACTGACCAGTTCGGTCAGGCAAGCGATATACCCAAAAATGTCTGGTAACCCAAAGTTTGTGAAATCGATGGAATCGGAGCGGAGCGGAACAACAGGGCCGCATCTTCTGACTTTTGTTGATTGTCGGTGTGTCTGTCACGCCTCTCAAGCTTTTGTCCAAGACTTTTGAACAAGGGGGCATGATGCGATCTGCATCATCTTGTTCGAAGGTTTGCAGGCCGTCTTGATAAGCATGAATAGGTTCAAGAGCGCCGCAGTTAGATGGCGCGAAGATTGCATATTTGCGATCAAAAAGAAGAAGTGGGTTAACGATGACGAATGAAACTTGGGGTTTGGTGCGTGATGAATTATTGCAATCCGTTGGCGTCAATAATTTTAAAGCATGGATAGACCCCATCGTTTTTCATACGACTGAAGACCGGATCGCGCATTTTCTCGTTCCGACCAATTTCTTCGGCACTTGGGTTTCGCAAAATTTCGGTGATCTCATTCTGCGCCACCTGATTTCCGCGGGCGTCAAAGTCGACCGCGTCGAGTTCAAATCCGATGGCAGCGCCAAAACAGCCGCCCCAGCGAGCGCAGCGGCACCACAGCCCGCGCCCGCCCCTGTTGCGAAACATACTTCTGACTTCGCGGGGGAGAATCTGCCTGGATCAAACCTCAACCCGCTTCATGTGTTTGACAATTTCGTTGTCGGCAAACCCAATGAACTGGCCCATGCCGCCGCGCGCCGTGTGGCTGAGGGAGGACCCGTATCCTTCAACCCGCTGTTCCTTTATGGCGGCGTTGGCTTGGGCAAGACGCATCTCATGCATGCAATCGCTTGGGAGCTGCGCGAGAAACGGCCCGATCTGCGCATCCATTATCTCTCGGCCGAGCAGTTCATGTATCGCTTTGTGCGCGCGCTGCGCGAGAAAGACACGATCAGCTTCAAACAGATGTTCCGCTCAGTTGATGTTTTGATGGTGGATGACGTCCAGTTTATTGCTGGCAAAAACTCCACCCAAGAAGAATTCTTCCATACATTCAACGCCTTGGTTGAAATGGGTAAGCAAATCATCATCTCCGGTGATCGCGCGCCTGTTGATATGGAAGACCTCGACAATCGCATCGCGTCACGTCTGCAATGCGGTCTGGTCGTCGATCTGCACCCGACAGATTACGAACTGCGCCTCGGCATTCTGCAAGCCAAGATGGACCAGCAACGCCATCGCTATCCCGATATCAAGATGGCCGATGGTGTGCTTGAATTTATCGCACATCGCGTTTCGTCGAATGTGCGGGTCTTGGAAGGCGCGTTGACCCGTCTTTGTGCCTTTGCCGATCTGGTTGGCACCGAGATCACCCTTGATGTGACGCAAGAAAGCCTGTCGGACATCCTGCGGGCAACGGGCCGCAAGGTCACGATGGATGAGATCATCAAAAAGGCCTGCGAGTATTACAAGCTGCGCCAATCCGATATGATGAGCCCGAACCGCACCCGCACCATCGCGCGTCCGCGCCAGATGGCCATGTATCTTTGCAAGAAATACACGACCAAATCCTTGCCCGAGATCGGGCGCAAATTCGGTGGTCGCGATCACACCACAATTTTGCACGGCGTCCGCAAAATTGAAGAGCTTATGGCCAAAGACAACCAGATTGCAGAAGATGCCGAGCTTTTACGGCGTCTGCTGGAGGCTTAAGGCGCGCGAATTTCAGGAAAATGGACAAATACCATTGACCTTCGCGCGGTAAGGCTGACACTCCAACAAAACACTTGAGCCTGCGGGTGGAGAGGGTAATCTCTCCGCCCCGTTAAATGTCGGAGCAGAGGGCATGAAATTTTCGATCGAGCGCGCGGCGCTTCTCAAAGCGGTCAGCCAAGCACAATCGGTTGTTGAACGTCGCAACACGATCCCCATTCTCGCGAATGTCCTGATCGAGGCGGAGGGCAGCGATGTGTCCTTCCGTGCGACCGATCTCGATATCGAGGTTGTCGATAAAGTGCCTGCACAGGTGGAACGCGCAGGCGCGACAACCGTTTCGGCGGTCACTTTGCATGAAATCGTTCGTAAACTCGCCGATGGCGCGTTGGTGCAACTCAGCGATGATGGCGCTTCGGGTCGGCTGACTGTGGAAGCTGGTCGGTCCAATTTCTCGCTGGCAACACTGCCGCGTGAAGATTTCCCTGTCATGTCGACGACGGAATATTCCGCCAATTTCTCGTCCAAGGCTCCAGAATTGCGTCGATTGTTCGACAAATCGAAATTCGCAATTTCGACCGAAGAGACCCGCTATTACCTGAACGGCGTCTATTTTCACGTAGCCGATGGCGAGAACGGCCAAGTGCTGCGCGCTGTTGCAACAGATGGGCACCGTTTGGCTCGTGTTGATACAGACCTGCCAATGGGCGCCGAAGACATGCCCGGTGTGATTGTGCCGCGCAAAACTGTGGGCGAGATTCGCAAACTGCTAGATGATGACGAGGCAACGATAGCCGTCTCCGTTTCCGAGACCAAGATCCGTTTTGCCACGCCTGAAATCACGCTCACTTCGAAGGTGATTGACGGGACCTTCCCTGATTATGCCCGTGTGATCCCCACAGGGAATACGCGGAAGATGGAAGTGGATGCAGTTCAATTCGCCAAGGCAGTTGATCGTGTGGCGACAGTTTCCTCCGAGCGCTCGCGTGCCGTGAAACTGCAACTGGATGAGGATCGTTTGATCCTTTCGGTCACCGCACCAGATGCGGGCAATGCCGAGGAAGAATTGGTCGTCGCCTATAATGACGAAAAGCTGGAAATCGGGTTCAACGCGAAATACCTGCTTGAGATCGCGAGCCAAGTTGACCGTGAAAACGCTGTCTTCCTGTTCAATTCAGCAGGCGATCCGACCCTGATGCAAGAAGGTGACGATACCAGCGCGGTCTATGTCGTCATGCCAATGCGCGTCTGAGACGTGGCGCGCGATAAGGGTCTTGCCTCCGGCGGGAGTATTTTCAGGATAGAGAAGGAGGCAGCATGAGCGGCCTTTTTCTATCGTCACTGACGCTGTCGCATTTTCGCAGCCATAAGCTGGCGCGGCTTTCCCTTGATGCACGGCCCGTTGCGATTTTCGGGCCGAACGGGGCCGGCAAGACCAATATTCTGGAAGCAGTGTCTTTGCTGTCACCTGGTCGTGGGTTGCGCCGCGCGCGGGCGGAAGAGATCATTCGTAGGCCCGAAGCCATTGGTTGGAAGATCAAGGCTGTGTTGATGGGATCTGACGGCCAACACGAGGTAGAGATCACGGCCGAGCCAGGGATCGCGCGTAATGTGATGATCGATGGCAAGCCCGCCCCGCAAACCGCATTGGCGCGGTTGTTGCGCATTATCTGGCTGGTGCCTTCGCAAGATCGGCTCTGGATCGAAGGGGCAGAGGGGCGGCGGCGTTTTCTGGACCGCATGACCATGAGCTTTACCCCTGATCATGCCGAGGCGGTTCTGAGCTATGAAAAAGCCATGCGGGAGCGCAACCGCCTTTTGAAGGACCAGATACGCGATGCTGCGTGGTATGGCGCTTTGGAAGGCCAAATGGCTGAAACAGGCGTGCAGATCACGCGCAACCGTCAGGATGCGCTGTCGCGTTTGCAGCTGGCGCAGCAAGATGCGCAGACGGCCTTTCCCACAGCTGATCTGTCGCTGGAAGAGATCGAGCCTGTTGCAACGGTATCTGATTTGACCACCGCCTTTGCCGCAAACCGTGCACAGGACATGGCAGCAGGGCGCAGCCTTCTGGGGCCGCATCGGACGGATTTGAATGCTGTATTCACTGCCAAAGGCGTTGAGGCCAAGCAATGCTCCACGGGGGAGCAGAAGGCGTTGTTGATCTCACTGATCCTTGCGAATGCGCGTGCGCTTAAGGCCGAAACGGGTGCAGCACCTTTGGTTTTGCTGGATGAGGTGGCCGCCCATCTTGATGCCTCGCGGCGGGCCGCCTTGTTTGATGAAATATCCGCGCTTGGTACACAGGCTTGGATGACTGGGACAGGTCAGGAATTATTTGCGGAACTGGGCCCAAGGGCGCAGGATATCGAAGTGAACGAGACCGATGGCATCTCGGCCATTTTGGGGGAAAAGGCATGACACCGCAGCGCATCAATTTGATCACTCTCGGCGTCGATGACCTTGCCAGATCAAGGGCGTTTTATGCAGCCCTTGGTTGGGCAGAGACATCTTGGACCGAAGGGGTCGTGTTCTACCAAATGGCGGGCATGGCTTTGGGTTTGTTCGGCAAGGCCGCCTTGGCCGAAGATCAGGGCCGTGCTGGCATGACGCTTGAGACGGGCGCGATCACATTGGCGCAGAATTTCACGACACCCGAGGATGTGGATCACGCCTTTGCGCAGGCGATTGCGGCAGGCGCGACTTCATTGAAAACCCCTGAGGCTGTTTTTTGGGGCGGGTATTCAGGCTATTTCGCCGACCCCGATGGCCATGTTTGGGAATTGGCGCATAACCCGTTCTGGACGGTTGAGGCCGATGGGACGATCACCATCCCGCCCATGGAATGACGCTTAGCCTTGCACAAATTGCCCTCTATGCAGGGGCTTTATTCGTTCTGTTTCTCACACCTGGCCCCGTCTGGCTGGCTTTGGCAGCGCGCACCTTGGCCTATGGGGTGGCGGGGGCTTTGCCCGTGATGTTGGGCGTCGCTTTGGGCGATACGGTCTGGTCGGTGCTGGCGATTTTGGGGCTGGCATGGGTGGTTGGCAGTTTCGACTGGGTCATGGAGGTGTTGCGATGGGTGGCGGTGGTCATGTTCACCATTTTGGGTGGAGCGTTGATCAAACATGCCGATGCAAGCATTGATGCAAACTCATCGCTGAACAAGCCTGGTCTTTGGGCGGGCTTTCTTGCCGGGATGGCCGCGATCCTCGCCAATCCGAAAGCGATTTTATTCTATATGGGCATGCTTCCGGGCTTCTTTGATCTCTCACGTCTGACCTTGCTGGATATCGCGATCATCGCCTCGGTTTCGATGATTGTGCCGCTGGTGGGGAACTTCTTTTTTGTGGTCTTCATTGACCGCGCGAGGCTGCTGATCTCAAGCCCCGGAGCGTTGAAACGCACCAATCAGCTAGCCGGTGCCCTGTTGATCTGTGTGGCCATCGTGATTGCCCTGACCAACCGCTAAATATTGGGGCTAAGGCGTGACATTCCCCTGTTACATGTATATATATTGATTGAAATTAACGCAGGGTTTCCAATGGCCGAAAACGCGCCCGCACCAGAAGATTATGGTGCCGATTCTATCAAAGTTCTCAAAGGGTTGGATGCGGTTCGCAAGCGCCCTGGCATGTATATTGGCGATACCGACGATGGGTCGGGTCTTCACCACATGGTTTATGAGGTTGTGGACAATGGCATCGATGAAGCCTTGGCGGGCCATGCCGATGCCGTGACCGTCACCATTCACGCCGACTCAAGCGTTTCCGTCAGCGATAATGGCCGTGGTATTCCCGTGGGCATCCATGAGGAAGAAGGCGTGTCAGCGGCCGAGGTCATCATGACCCAATTGCATGCGGGCGGTAAGTTTGACCAGAACTCCTATAAGGTGTCTGGCGGTCTTCATGGCGTGGGTGTGTCTGTTGTGAATGCCCTGTCGGACTGGCTTGATCTTCGGATCTGGCGCGATGGCAAAGAACACCACGCCCGCTTCGAGCGGGGCGATACCGTCAAGCATCTTGAAGTTGTCGGGGATGCAAATGGCCGCAAGGGCACCGAAGTGCGCTTTCTGGCCTCGACCACGACCTTTTCGAACCTCGATTATGTTTTCAAAACGCTGGAAAACCGTTTGCGCGAATTGGCGTTTCTCAATTCAGGCGTGCGGATCATTCTGGTGGATGAACGCCCTGCCGAGCCTCTCCAGACCGAGCTGTTCTATGACGGCGGTGTGCGGGAGTTTGTAAAATATCTCGACCGCTCAAAAAGCAGCGTCATGGAAGAGCCGATCTTTATCGCAGGCGAGCGGGACGACATCGGGGTTGAAGTCGCGATGTGGTGGAATGACAGCTATCACGAGAATGTCCTGCCCTTCACCAATAACATTCCGCAGCGCGATGGCGGCACCCATCTGGCGGGCTTCCGCGGTGCTCTGACCCGCACAATCAATATGTATGCCAATAGCTCGGGCATCGCGAAGCGCGAGAAAGTCAGCTTTACGGGTGATGATGCACGTGAAGGTCTGACCTGTGTTCTCTCGGTCAAAGTGCCCGATCCAAAATTCTCGTCCCAGACCAAGGACAAGCTGGTTTCTTCCGAGGTCCGCCCTGCGGTTGAAAACCTCATGAACGAAAAGCTGGCCGAATGGTTTGAGGAAAACCCGACACAGGCCAAGACGATCGTCAGCAAGATCATCGAAGCCGCCGTGGCCCGTGAAGCAGCGCGTAAGGCCCGTGATCTGACGCGCCGCAAGACCGCGATGGATATCGCCTCGCTACCGGGGAAGCTGGCCGATTGTCAGGAGAAAGACCCCGTCAAATCCGAACTGTTCCTCGTGGAGGGTGACTCGGCTGGCGGGTCTGCCAAGCAGGGGCGGTCGCGTCAGAACCAAGCAGTTCTGCCGCTGCGTGGTAAAATTCTCAATGTGGAGCGCGCGCGCTTTGACCGTATGCTGTCGAGCCAAGAGATCGGCACACTGATCACGGCGCTTGGAACAGGGATCGGACGGGATGAGTTCAACCTGAAGAAGCTGCGCTATCACAAGATCATCATCATGACCGATGCGGATGTGGATGGCGCGCATATCAGAACGCTTCTGCTGACTTTCTTCTTCCGCCAGATGCCTGATTTGATCGAGGCGGGAAATCTCTTCATTGCGCAGCCGCCGCTCTACAAGGTCAGCCGCGGCAAATCCGAGGTTTACCTCAAGGATCAATCCGCGCTGGAGGACTACCTGATCCAGATGGGTGTCGATGGTGCCGTGTTGCGCCTTCCCAATGGTGAGGAAATCGCAGGTGCCGATCTGGCCCGCGTTGTCGAAGGGGCACGCAGCTTCAAGCGTGTTCTGGATGCTTTCCCAACCCATTACCCCCGCCGCATCCTTGAACAAGCCGCCATTGCTGGGGCCTTTGATGCAGGCCGCGCAGATGCCGATTTGCAGCGTGTGGCTGATGACGTGGCCAAGCGCCTCAATCTCGTGGCCGTCGAATATGAGCGTGGCTGGCAGGGCCGGATCACGCAGGATCATGGTATTCGCCTCAGCAGAGTGCTGCGTGGTGTGGAAGAAGTCCGCACGCTGGACGGTGCGGTGCTCCGCTCAGGCGAGGCGCGCAAGCTGGCCTCTGTCTCCAAGGACACGCGTGAGGTCTATTACGACCCCGCCCGACTATCCCGCAAAGAGCGTGAGCAGGTCATCTACGGACCAACCGAGCTGCTTTCGGCGATCCTGACCGAGGGTGAAAAAGGGCTGTCTTTGCAGCGCTACAAGGGCTTGGGTGAAATGAACCCTGACCAGCTTTGGGAAACCACCCTCGACCCTGATGCGCGGACCTTGCTGCAAGTGAAGGTTGATGATCTGGCCGAGGCTGATGACATCTTCACCAAGCTGATGGGCGATGTCGTGGAACCACGGCGCGAGTTCATTCAAGCCAATGCGCTCAATGTCGAGAATCTGGATTTCTAGAGTCATCGTTCCGACTGCGATTTTGAAGTAAGCCCGCCAGCATAAATCTGGCGGGCTTTTTCTTGCCCATACCAGCCAGTGATCAAATGAAACGAAAAGGGCCACAGCATCGCTGTGGCCCTTTCGAGAAAATAGGAGGCGGGATCGGTTAGGACCTTGCCCAGCCAGTTCGGTAAGTCGCCTTCAAGGCTGCTTAAAGGCGCACCTCCCTGACTGTTCCGATTCCTCTCTCCAATACCTCTCTAGACACTGGATCACCTCCTTTCACTACGTTGCTGTTAATAGGAGGTTGCCACATATTTTGTGTTTGTCAAAAGTTTTTACGCAACCTGTGCCAAAAGTTTTCGCGTGATGAGGCGGAACGGCGCCAAAGCGATCAAAGCAAGCGACAGTTTGACCAGCCAATCAGCAACCGCCAAAGACACCCAAAGCGGGGCCATTGGACCAAAGCCGAGGATCGGCAAAACATCACCCGCCCAAGACACATCATTGGCTGGCTCTAGGAAGGTCAAGCTGGCAGCAAAGGCGATTGTGAAGAACAAGGCCGTATCCACCGAGGAGCCGATAACGGTGGACACAACAGGTGCTTTCCACCAGCTGCCATTGCGCAGGCGATCAAAGATCGCAACATCCAGCAATTGCGCCGTCAGGAAGGCAAGGCCAGACCCGAGAGCAATCCGCAAAGTCACGAGCGGTCCAAACTCACCCATAATTTGGGTGCCGATCATCGAGCAGGCAACGCCCACAAGGAAACCCGCGAACACCACCTTACGTGCGGCGGCAACGCCATAAACACGGTTCATCACATCGGTGACGAGGAAGGCGAGCGGATAGGTAAATGCACCCCAAGTCAGCCATTGGCCAAACAGGAATTGCACAAGAATATTGGAAGCGACAACAATAGCCGCCATGGCAAGAATGCCAGGAAGGTAACGCATGGTCATGATTTGATCCGTTTTTTCAAGGTAGTCGGAGACTTGGCCCAGTATTGAGCAGGGCGCGACTTACGCCCATTTTTTCCCGCTTGCAAGCATTAGCCGCATGTAAGCGTTTGGGCCAAAGCCTTTGCAACGACAGGAATGCTGTCAGGCGTGAGACCCGCAACATTCATGCGGCCATCGCCAACAAGGTAAATTCCATGCTCATCGCGCAATTGCGTGACCTGCTCGGGCGAAGCGCCTGTCAAAGAAAACATCCCGCGTTGCGCCGCGATGAAAGCGAAGCGATCTGATCCTGCCTCGGCACGGACGGTGTCTGCAAAAAGACGGCGCGCATCATTCATCCCGTCGCGCATCTGGCGCAGTTCATCCCGCCACATATCGCACAGGACAGGATCGTTCAGGATGGTCTCGACCACACGTGCGGCATGATCAGGGGGGAAGGCAAAATTCTGGCGGTTCAGATAGGAGAGCGAGCCTTGCGCGGCGGCCTTCGCATCCGCCCCTGAGGTGAGGGCCAGAACAATGCCCGCGCGGTCACGGTAAAGCCCGAAATTTTTGGAACAAGAGGCCGCAATCAACATCTCGGGCAAACGCGCAGCCAGCGCGCGCGTTCCAGCGGCATCTTCCTCAAGGCTATTGGCAAAGCCAAGATAGGCCATATCCACAAAGGGGATTGCGCCAGTTTTCTCGAAAAGATCAGCCAGCGCATTCCAATCCTCAAGGCTAAGATCGGCCCCCGTCGGATTGTGGCAGCAGGCATGCAGCAGCACCAGATCACCCGCTTTGGCCTGCGCCAGATCAGCCAGCATCCCTGCCCGATCCAGCCCGCCCGTCTGCGCATCATAATACCTGTATTCACGCCGCGTCAGACCCAGATAATCCACAATCGACGGGTGATTTGGCCAAGTCGGGTCCGACAGCCAGATCGTGGCGTCAGGGTTGATGCTCTTGGTCAGTTCCAGCACCTGCCGAACAGCCCCCGTTCCACCCGGCGTGGCCAAGGCTGCAACACGCTCGGCTGGGACTACATCGCCAAGGATCAATCGGCGCATCGCATCGTGGAAAGCCGGATCGCCCGAGAGCGCAACATAGGATTTTGTCTGCTGCTCGGCCAGAATACGCGTCTCGGCCGCTTTGACTGCCGCCATCACAGGCGTGCGGCCATCAGGCGTGCGGTAAACACCCACGCCAAGATCTACCTTGGTCGGGCGCGTATCGGCGGCAAACAAGGCCATCAACTGGATGATTTTGTCAGGTTCGGGGGCTTTGAGCGTGTCAAACATAAGGGCCTCAGGCGGGCAAACGCGCCGGATCACGGTCACGGGTGAGAATACGGGAACGGTCCTCGCTCCGGATCGGAACAAAGCCTGCGCGCTGATACAGCGCCAAAGCGCGCGGGTGGTCCAATGTGCAGGTATTGACCGTCATCCTATCGACGCCGGCGCCATTCCAGCCCTTGGAAATCGCTGTCTCAAGCAGGCGGCCACCAAGGCCTTGGCCAACGGCCTCGGGCACCATGCCGAAATAGGCGAGATCGCACAGGCCCTTTTCGCGAAAATCGAGCATGAAGAAACCCTGCGGCCATCCATGCGCATAGGCCACCCATGCCTCGACCTTCGGGTCTTGAACAAACGCTGCAACATCGAGCGGGTCTTCATCATGCTTGTCGCGCCATTCATAATCGCGCCCGACCGCATCATAGAGCGTGAAGAACATCCAGACAGGCGGGTTTATGGCATGTTCCAGCCGCACCTCAGGGGGCAAAGCGGGGGCTGAGACCAACGGGTTCACGGCCATCTCCAAATAGGTCACCACATAGTCAACTTTGGTGCCCGCGGGAATAATGCTCATCCCGTTTCAACCTTGAGCTGGTCAAACTGGCCCCATTCCGACCATGACCCGTCATAAAGCGCTGCATCCTTATGGCCCAAACGCTCCAGACCCAGCATCAAAATAGCCGCCGTAACGCCCGAGCCGCAGGTCGTGATGATCCGCTTCTCAAGATCAACGCCCGCATCCTCAAAGGCTTTGCGCAGGGCCGTACCATCTTTCATCGTGCCATCTGCATTCAAAAGCGTCTGGTAATGCACATTCTTCGATCCAGGAATATGCCCCGACCGCAGGCCAGCACGCGGCTCGACCTCCTCGCCTCTGAAACGCGCAGGCGACCTTGCATCGACAATCTGCCAATCGCCCAGTTTCGCGGCTGAGGCCACTTGGGTCACATCCTTGATCATATGCGCCTGACGTTGCACGGTCATATGCCTGTCGCGGATCACTGGCGGCAGGTCTTCAACAGGATGCCCTTCGGCCTGCCATTTGGGAAAGCCGCCATCCAGCACAGCGATATCCGTCTTGCCCATCAAGCGAAACATCCACCAAACGCGCGCCGCCGAAAACAGGCCAGCCCCGTCATAGACAACCACCTGATGGCCGTCACCCACCCCCATCGCGCGCATGCGGCTCATGAATTTCTCAACCGGAGGCATCATATGAGGCAGCGCGCTCAAGCTATCCGAAATCTCGTCGATATCGAAAAAACGCGCGCCTGGAATATGGCTGGCGGCATATTCCGCTTTTGCATCGCGCTTCATGTCGGGCAGGTAGAATGACGCATCAATCACCCGCAGGTCGGGATCATTGAGATGCTGCGCCAGCCATGTGGTGGAGACGAGTGTTTTAGGGTCGTCCTTGGGCATCAAATACTCCCGACGCGTTGATGATTTCACCGCAATAGGCCTAAGGCCCAACGGCACGTCCCGCAAGCCTTAGCCCTGTTTCAAGAGCCGTTGTTTCTGGCGGCCCCAATCCCTCTTGGCCGAGGTTTCGCGCTTATCTGCCAGTTTTTTACCCTTCGCGATGCCGATCTTCAGCTTCACAAAGCCCTTATGGTTGAAATACATCACAATCGGCACCAACGTCATGCCTTCGCGCTGCGTTGCGTTCCAAAGGCGCGCAAGCTCGCGCTTGGAGGCCAGAAGCTTGCGGCGGCGGCGTTCTTCATGGCCCCATGTCTTGGCCTGTTTGTAAGGCGCAATATAGCAATTCACGAGCCACAGCTCACCGTTTTCAACGGCGGCATAGCTTTCGGCAATATTCGATTGTCCGACACGCAGGCTTTTGACTTCCGAGCCCTCAAGAATGACACCCACTTCAAGGTCATCCTCAATGGCATAGTCAAAGCGCGCGCGCCGGTTCTCGGCGATCACCTTGTAATTCTTGTTGTCGTCTTTCTTGGCCATAACGGGCGATATAAGCGCTGGCGCGGCGGGCTACCAGCCCCGCCGCCCAAACTCTCGCTTAGCTCAACAGGCCCGCATGACGCAAAGCGGCATCGATCTGCGCTTTGGTGTCCTGTGTCAGATCGGTCAAAGGCAAACGCACCTCATCGCGGCATTTGCCCAGCGCGGAGAGCGCATATTTCGCACCCGCCACACCGGGTTCCGCGAAAATGGCTTCATGCAGGGGCATCAGCTTGTCCTGAAAGCCCAGCGCTGCTGCATAATCACCAGCAAGCGTGGCCTCCTGCATCTGCGCGCACAGCTTGGGCGCGGCATTCGCCGTGACCGAGATACAGCCAACACCGCCCTGCGCGTTAAAGCCCACTGCCGTGGCATCTTCACCCGAAAGCTGCAGGAAATCGGTGCCACAGCTCATGCGCTGCTTGGGCACGCGGCTCAGGTCACCTGTGGCATCTTTGACACCGACGATATTGGGCAGCTTGGCCAGCTCACCCATGGTGTCAGGCAGCATATCGATCACCGAGCGTGGCGGGATGTTATAGATGACAATCGGGATGCCGATTTCGTTCAAAGCCGTAAAATGCGCGATCAAGCCGCGCTGTGTGGGCTTGTTATAGTAAGGCGTCACCACAAGGGCCGCATCCGCGCCCACATCCTTTGCGAATTGCACAAAGCGCATCGCCTCGGCGGTGTTATTCGAACCCGCCCCTGCAATCACCGGAATACGGCCAGCGGCAGTTTCAACCACAGCCTTGATTACGGCCTCATGCTCCTCATGGGTCAGCGTGGGGCTTTCACCTGTGGTGCCAACGGGCACAAGACCATGGCTGCCTTCGGCCACATGCCATTCAACAAGTTTCTTGAGCGTATCAAAATCCACCGAGCCGTTTTCAAACGGCGTAATCAGTGCGGGCATAGAGCCTTTGAACATGACACGCTTCCTTATATTGCGTTGAGCCGATATCGGCGAAATCGCGCGGACACTATAGCCGATAAACGGAATTGCCAAGTTCGTGTATTGCGCATGCGCGAACACTCCCTATCCTTATCATATGACCCTTTTGCCAGCAGGAATTTTCATGCGCCGCGCTCTTATTTTAGTCTGCCTCCTGTTTTTCCCACTCGAATCGAAAGCCGACTCGGACGCGCTGAACCTTGCGATGACAGCTATTGCCGCGCAGGATTTTGAGACGGCTGAACAAGCAACGCGGCGGCTGACCGACCCCGTGGCGCAAGATATCGTGGCATGGACGCGCCTGCGCGCCCGCGAAGGAAACTTTTCTGAATATATCGCCTTTCTGGATCGCCGCAGCGATTGGCCCGGTCTGCCGCTTCTCAGGGCGCGCGGCGAACGCAATATTCCCGAAGGCGCGTCCTCGCAGGATGTGATCGCCTATTTCGGGCCACAGCCCCCTGAGACAGGCACAGGATCCTTGCGTTTGATAGCCGCTTTGCGCGCAGCGGGGCGCGACGCCGAGGCGCGTACGGAAATCCAGCGCGCATGGACGCAAATGACTTTAAGTGCCGATGAAGCGCAGGAATTCCTCAGCCGCTACGGCGCCGAGCTTGAAGGCCACCACATTGCACGGCTCGATAACCTGCTTTGGGAAGGTGAGGAAACCCGCGCCCGAGAAATGCTGGCGCGCGTTCCCGCCGACTGGCGCGCCTTGGCCGAAGCGCGGATGGCTTTGCGTGCGCGCCGCGATGGGGTGGATGGATTGATCGAAGCGGTTCCCTCTTCCCTCTCCAATGATGCGGGCCTTGCCTATGAGCGGTTTGTCTGGCGCATGCGTGCGGGGTTTTGGGATAGCGCGCGGGATTTGATGGCGGCCCGCTCGGGCAGCGCCGAAAGCCTTGGTCGCCCCGAAAGATGGGCTGACCGCCGCGCGACCTTGGTGCGCGATGTGATGCGCGAGGGCGGCTATGCCGAGGCCTATCGCCTAGCGACCCCCCATCATATGACAGCGGATGATGATGCGAGTGACTTTGCCGAATTGGAATGGCTGGCAGGATATACCGCGCTGACCTCTGGCAATGCTGCCGCCTCCGTCGCGCATTTCGAACGCTTCCGCGATACGGTCGTCAGCCCGATCTCTATGGGGCGCGCGGGCTATTGGTTGGGCCGCGCGCATGAGGCGAATGGCAATCCCGAACAGGCCGCGCAGGGCTATGCGCTCGGGGCGCAGTTTCAATCTAGCTTTTACGGCCAGTTGGCCGCCGAGCGGGGCAATCTTCCAACTGATCCCGAGTTTTTGGGCCGCGAAACCTTTGCGCCTTGGCAACAGGCAAGCTTCACCAATTCCAGCGTTCTTCATGCAGCGCTTCTGCTCTATCAGGCGGGCCAGCTTGACCTATCCGAGCGTTTTCTGACCCATCTGACCGAAAGTCTGAGCCGCGCAGAAGCGGGCCAATTGGCCGAGCTTGCCTTCAGCCTGAACGAGCCGCATTTTGCCCTGATGATTGCCAAACGCGCCGCAACCTATGGGCATGAGATCATGCGCGCCTATTACCCCGTGACCGATCTAGCGGTCACTCGCTTGGACGCGCCAGCGCCGCTTGTCCTTGCGATCACACGGCGCGAATCCGAGTTTAACCCTGATGTCATCTCGCCTGCAGGCGCGCTTGGTTTGATGCAGGTGATGCCACGCACAGGGCGCGCGCAAGCAGAACGGATGGGGCTTCCTTTTGCCGAGAGCGCATTGCGCAGCGATCCTGATTTCAATGCACGGATCGGTGCGGGCTATCTGGGCTATCTGTCAGGGTATTACGGCTCTAACCCCGTGCTGTTGGCGGCCGCTTATAATGCAGGACCATCGCGCGCGGATGAATGGATTGAACGCTTCGGCGATCCGCGTGACCCGAATGTCGATATCGTGCAATGGATCGAATCCGTGCCCTTTACCGAAACCCGCAACTACATCATGCGCGTCACCGAGAGCCTGCCGATCTATGAGGCCCGCCTGTCAGGCCAGATCAGCCCGCCAAACCTCAGCGCTTTGTTGCAACAACGCTAGGCCGCTTCCTGCTTTTTGATCCGCTCACGGAACAAGGTAAACAGCCCCGCACCCACGATGATCGCGGCGCCGATCATCACATTGCTGCGCAATGTGTCGCCAAACACCGCCATGCCAAGCGCGCTGGCAAAGACCAGTTGGAGATAGGCAAAGGGTTGCACCGCGCTGGCTTCGGCCAGTTCATAGGTGCGGATCAACAACCAATGCCCCAAAGCCCCTGTCATGCATAAAAGCCCCATCCAGAGCCAATCATTCGAGGCCATAGGTTCCCAGAACCAGATGCCCACACAGGTCATGACCACGGACCCGACCGTGCCCGTCCAGAAAAAGCTGGTCGCGGTGGTATCCTTGCGCGAGGCATAGCGCGTCATCAAACCATAAACGGCAAACATCAGCGCCGAGATCAAAGGCACCACCGCCTCGATCGAGAAGACCGCGAAACCGGGCTGGAGGATGATCAGAATTCCCACGAATCCGATACCAATCGCCGTCCAGCGCCGCCATCCGACCTTCTCACCAAGGATCGGCCCCGAAAGAGCAGCGATCATCAGGGGGTAGCAGGCAAAAATCGCATGGCTTTCCACCAGACCCAGCCAAACAAAGGCCACGATGGCCACACAAATCTCGGCCGCCAGCAGGATCGAGCGGAAGGCTTGCAGAACGGGTTGCGAGGTTTTTGCCGCCGCCCGAACACCCCCCGCTTTGCGCGAGGCGATGAAAATAACGAAGGCCGCAAAGAACCAATAGCGGATCATCACAATCATCAGCACGTTATATTCATCGGCCAAATGGCGGCTGATGCCGTCCTGCATGGCGAAAACGAAGGTCGTGGCGACCATCAGCAAAATGCCAAGCCGCGTGTTCTGTTCCGTCATGCTTTTCGTCCGATGCTCATATGGCGCTTGCGGCCAAACCCTTTGATCCGCTCTACCTGAAAGCCTGCCGCCTGCAAGGCCCTGCGCACATCGCCTGCCGCCGTATAGGTAGAAAAGCTCCCCCCTCGGGCCGTATGCGCGGCGACCTGTTCCAGCAAATCCACCTCCCACAGCTCGGGGTTCTTGGCGGGTGCAAACCCATCCAGAAACCAAGCATCGGCGCGGCCTGTCCAAGCGGGCAGAGTTTTGCGCGCATCGCCCAAAATGATCTCCAATCGGAAATCAGGGCCATCAATGACGGGGCCAATGCCCTCCCCTTCGCCGCTCAACGCCTCGGCAGGCAGATCGGGGTAATGGGCAAGCGCCGCGACTGTGTCGGCGCGTGACAGGGGGAAAGCCTCGAAACTGGTGAAATGCAACGCGCCCGCAATGCCCTCCGCGCGAAAGCTCGCCAGCGCAGCCAGAAAATTGAGGCCTGTGCCAAAGCCCAGTTCAGCAATCTGGAACCCGTCACGGAAGCGGGCAGGAAGGTCATTCCCCTCAAGAAAAACATAACGCGTCTCCTCCAGACCATTATCGAGCGAGAAGAAAGGATCATCGAAAATCGTCGAAACGGGCACACCGCCCTCGCGCCATTCCAGATTGTGTCTCTGGTTCTCGGTCATCTGCTGCCCTAGAAGTTGAAAACCGCGCAAGATTGGGCGGGATATAGGGAATTGGCAATGGTCGACGTTACTGTCTTTGGAGCGGGTGTTTTTGGCCTTTCGGTGGCTTGGGCCTGCCTGCGCCGTGGCGCGCGCGTTCGCGTGATTGACCCCAATGGCATTGCATCAGGCGCATCTGGCGGCGTGGTCGGTGCCTTGGCTCCGCATGTTCCCGAGAACTGGAATGACAAAAAGCAGTTCCAATTCGAAAGCCTCGTGATGGCCCAGAATTTTTGGGGTGAAGTCAGCGAAACGGCGGGCGAGGATGCGGGCTATGCCCGTTCGGGCCGCTTGCAACCGATCCTTGATGAGGGTCAGATCGCCTTGGCCGAAAAACGGGTCGAGACCGCGAAAACCCTTTGGCAGGGACAGTTCCATTGGCGATTGGTCGAGGCAGACCAATTCGGCGATTTCGCGCCCTCCCCCACGGGCTTGGTCATCAAAGATAGCCTGAGCGCGCGCATCCACCCCCGCCGCGCGACCCATGCTTTGGCCAAAGCCATCCAAGCCAAAGGCGGCGAAATTTGTGATGTAGGCAAGCCTGAGGGCGCAATCATCTGGGCAACAGGTGTTGCGGGGCTGGAGGCGCTGAGCAATGAGGCTGGCCGCCCTGCGGGTCTCGGGGTGAAGGGGCAAGCGGCCCTTCTTGATTTTGACGGGCGCGGCCTGCCGCAATTATTTGCCGATACGCTGCACATCATCCCGCATAGTGATGGCACAACAGCCATCGGGTCGACCTCTGAGACCAGCTTTTCCGACCCAAGCGCAACCGATGATCAGATCGACGCCATCATCGCGCGGGCGCGGCTGCTTTGCCCCGCGCTGAAACAGGCGGATGTCGTGGAAAAATGGGCGGGCCTGCGCCCCCGCGCCCGATCCCGTGCACCCTTGATCGGGCGGCATCCATATGAGGAACAAACATTCCTTGCCAATGGCGGCTTCAAAATCGGCTTTGGCATGGCCCCCAAAGTCGGCGAGGTGATGGCTGACCTCATTTTGAAGGGCGAGGATAACATCCCCCCCAGCTTCAAACCCGAGGCCAGCCTCTAGGCCTAGGCCAGCCCTGCTGTTTTGCGCAATTCATCCATCAAGTCCTGCAAGGCCTTGAGGTTGAACTCATTGCTCAAAGTATCGCCCTCGAATTGCTGTGCGGTTTGGGCCACCATAACCTCGGGCCCCTGCAAAATGCGCGGACGGAAGGGCACCATGCATAAACGCAGGGAAAACTGTGCGCGCTCGCCACCTGCGCGGCCAGCCGCGGCCGACATGATCGCAACAGGTTTATCCAGCCAAGGGCTGCCCTTTGTGCGGCTCACCCAATCCAAGGCATTCTTCAGAACACCTGACAGCGCCTTGTTATATTCAGGTGTCGAGATGACAACGGCATCGGCCTTGGCGATCTCATCGGCCAAAGCCTGCACCTCGGCGGGAATGCCTGTGCTGCCTTCGATATCCTCATCAAACAGCGGCAGGCGCAGATTGCCTTCGATGAACTCGGCAGGATCAAAAAGGCGCGCGGCTTCGCGCATCAATTTGCTGTTAAAGGCATCGGCGCGCAGCGACCCCGATATCCCCAAAAGACGGCCACTAGACATACTACACCCAGTCAGATCATGTGAATGCTCAAGCACAGATATGACATGAGGCGGCAATGGCAAACAGGCATGGCGGAAAAATCCTTGCGGATCAGTTGGCGATCCAAGGCGTGAGCCGTGTTTTCTCTGTTCCGGGCGAAAGTTTTCTGGCGGCTCTTGATGGGCTTTATGACCACGACATCCAGAATATCGTTTGCCGCCAAGAAGGCGGTGCCTCCCTGATGGCCGAGGCCCATGCCAAGGCAACGGGGCGCGCGGGGGTGGTGTTTGTGACACGGGGGCCTGGCGCAACAAATGCCAGTTCGGGGCTTCACGTGGCGATGCAGGATTCCACGCCGCTGGTTTGTTTCATCGGTCAGGTCGAGTTGAAACACCGTGACCGTGGCGCTTTTCAGGAGGTGGATTACCGCGCCTTTTTCGGCCCATTGGTGAAATGGGCAGCCGAGGTCGAAAGCACCGAACGTTTGCCCGAATATATCGCGCGGGCCTTTCAAGTGGCGCAGTCGGGCCGCCTCGGCCCTGTTGTTTTGGCCCTGCCCGAAGATGTACTGAGCGCCATGGCAGATACGCCCGATCTGGGGGCCGCACGCGTGGTTCAGCAAAGCGTTGATCCAAGCCTTGCCCGTGACGCAATGGAGCAGCTTCTTTCGCATGAGCACCCGATGATCATGGTGGGCGGGTCGCAATGGTCCGAGAAGGCGCGCCTTGATCTGGAGGCGCTGGCCACCCGCACAGGCCTGCCCGTTGCCACATCCTTCCGCAGGCAGGATTATATCGACAACGCCCATCCCAATTTCATCGGCTATGCAGGCGTGGGGGCCAGCGCGCATGTGCAAAAGCAATTGCAGCAGGCCGATGCTATTCTTGTTCTTGGCGCGCGCCTTGGGGATACTGCCACAGGCGGCTACACCCTGATTGACCCCGCCGCGCCGAACAAATCGATCATCCATGTTCATCCCGATCCGGACGAGCTTGGCACCGTTTATCAACCCAGCCTCGCCATTGCCGCTGCTGCCCCTGACATGCTGGCGGCCTTGTCTGGTTTGAATGATCTTCCCAAGACCCGCTCGGAGGATACCGCGCGCGGGCAGGCAGCCCTTGCCGCATGGCAAATCCCGCAAGAAACCCCGGGTGCTGTGAAGCTGGAGGAGGTTGTGCATTGGCTGTCCAACCATCTGGACGGGCGTGGGATCATCACCAATGGCGCGGGCAATTACGCCGCTTTTGTACATCGCTATATGCAATACCGCCGTTACGGCGCGCAGCTTGCCGCAACCTCAGGCTCAATGGGCTATGGCCTGCCAGCCGCGATTGCCGCCAAACTGGCCAAACCAAGCGAAACCGTCATCTGTTTTGCAGGGGATGGCTGCTTCCAGATGACGATGCAGGAGCTTTCGACTGCGCGGCAATACGGGGCCGATATCATCGTGATCATCGCCAATAATGGGCGCTATGGTACGATCCGAATGCATCAGGAAAAGCATTATCCTGGCCGCGTTTCTGGCACCGATCTGTTCAACCCCGATTACATGATGCTGGCACAGGCCTATGGCGGCACAGGTCATATCATCACCCGAAGCGATCAATTCGCGCAGGCCTTCCAACAGGCCGAGCAAGGCGGGCTGCATATCATCGAGCTGAAACTTGACCCCGATATGCTGACAACCAGCTACGCGCTCAGCGACATAGCGACATAGCCAAACGCGCTTTTGCCCAAGGCATCTTGGATTCCATGCGCGCGGGGTGTATCTGCCAGCCTATGACACGGGTATTCGACATGGATGACCGAGCACGCCTGCCCTGGCGATTTCACGGGCGGCAGCATTCGGCTTTGGGGCGACTTCGGGCGCACTGACCTCCCCCTTGTTCTTTCACCCCTAGCCAAACACCCGTCAGGAGAGACGAGACATGACCGCCGGCAAGACACTCTACGACAAAATCTGGGACGCCCATCTGGCCCATGAAGCCGAAGATGGCACCTCCCTTCTTTATATCGACCGCCACCTCGTTCACGAAGTGACCAGCCCGCAAGCCTTTGAAGGTCTGCGGATGGCAGGACGCAGCGTGCATGCGCCCGATAAAACCATCGCTGTGCCCGATCACAACGTACCGACAACGCTTGATCGCGAGAACGGGATCACCAATCCCGAAAGCCGCATTCAGGTGGAAGCGCTTGATAAAAACGCCAAGGATTTCGGCATTCACTACTACCCAGTGAATGACGTGCGCCAAGGCATCGTGCATATCGTCGGCCCCGAGCAGGGCTGGACCCTTCCGGGCATGACCGTGGTTTGCGGCGACAGCCACACCGCCACGCATGGTGCATTCGGCGCGCTGGCGCATGGTATCGGCACCTCCGAGGTGGAGCATGTTCTGGCAACGCAAACGCTGATCCAGAAGAAATCCAAAAACATGAAGGTCGAGATCACTGGCAAGCTGCGCGAAGGCGTAACCGCCAAGGACATCACCCTTTCGGTGATCGGTGTGACAGGCACCGCAGGCGGCACGGGCTATGTGATTGAATATTGTGGTGAGGCGATCCGCGACCTCTCCATGGAAGGCCGCATGACCGTGTGTAACATGGCCATTGAAGGCGGCGCGCGCGCTGGCCTGATCGCGCCTGACGAGAAGACTTTCGAATATGTAAAAGGCCGCCCGCATGCGCCAAAAGGCGCGCAATGGGAAGCTGCTCTGGCATGGTGGAAAACCCTCTATTCCGATGATGATGCGCATTGGGATAAAGTGATCACCCTCAAAGGCGAGGATATCGCGCCCGTGGTCACATGGGGCACCTCGCCCGAGGATGTTCTGCCGATCACCGCCAATGTGCCTGCACCAGATGATTTCAAAGGCGGCAAGGTTGATGCAGCCAAGCGCTCGCTCGAATATATGGGCCTGACAGCCGGCACGCCCCTCTCCGAGATCGAGATCGATACAGTGTTCATCGGCTCTTGCACCAATGGCCGGATCGAGGATTTGCGCGCTGCTGCCGCCGTTCTCAAAGGCAAGAAGATCAAGGATGGCCTGCGCGCCATGATCGTTCCAGGCTCAGGCCTTGTTCGGGCCCAAGCCGAGGAAGAAGGGCTGGCCGAAATCTTCAAAGAGGCTGGTTTTGAATGGCGCCTTGCGGGTTGTTCTATGTGCCTTGCCATGAACCCCGACCAGCTCTCCCCCGGTGAGCGCTGTGCCGCCACCTCGAACCGCAATTTCGAAGGGCGTCAGGGCCGCGGTGGACGCACGCATTTGATGTCGCCTGCGATGGCCGCGGCAGCGGCGATCACAGGTCGCCTCACAGATGTGCGCGAGATGCTCTGAGCGGCGTTTCAGTTGAATTCAAAGAAAGCCCCGTTCATTCGAGTGGGGCTTTTTTCATGGGCGCGCAAGGCGTTGCGACAGGTCGATCTCGGGGCCAAGTTTGCGCAGCACAAACACCATCGCCAAGGCAAGCCCAAGGCACCAGATGCCCAAAGCAAAACATTGCTCGGGGAAGGTGATGCCCAGATCAATCAGCCAGCCCGTCACGCCCGGACCGATGGCCGTGGATAGAACCATCAGCGCCACATTCATCGACCGCACCGCCCCAAGGTTCTTGGTGCCATAGACAAAGGGCAGAAACGCGCCCCAAAGCGTGCCGACCATGCCTTGGGTCAACGCCATAACGGCCAAGGCCACCACCCACATGATCGACGCGGCAGCAGGCCCGATCAGGAACATGGCCAGCCCCATCGGCACCAACACAATCGGCAAGAGTTTTTGCGAGCCAAAGCGGTCACAAGCCCATCCCGTCAGGATCGACACAACAATCGTGACGCTTGCATAGACAGGATAGGCCACCGCCATTTGCGTCAGGCTCCAGCCTTTGACCTCGGCAATATGCACCTGATGAAAGAACACGACCGTCCCGATAAAGCCCGGTGTCAGCATCAACGGCGTCAGCGCGGGGAATAACCAATGCGACAGCACCTCGCTCCGCGTCCAATGCCGCCCTTCAAGGCCTGTGCTGCCTGCCTCTCCACCTTGCCCTTGCGGCGCGCGATCCTGCGACAGGAGCAGCATCAATGCAGGCAAAAGGCCCAAGGCGATGATCCCCGCAACAATCATCCAACTGCTGCGCCAGCCGATGGTGGCAATCAGCAAAACAAAAACCAGCGGCCAGACCATTTCGCCCAAAGGAAAGCCAAGCCCTTTGATCGCGATCGCTCGGCCACGATTGGCCACAAACCAACGTCCCATCGCCGTTGCCGCGATATGGGTAAACATGCCCTGCCCGCAAAATCTCAGGAAAAAGACGGAAAGGCCCAAAATCCAGATGGATTGGCCAAAAGCCATGCCCAAAGCCGCCAGCGCAAAGACCGACGCCACAAGGGGCGCCAAGCGCGATAATGGCATGGTATCGGCCAAGGACCCGCGGCTGAGCAGCAAAAGCGCCGAAGCCAGTGTCGCGATTGTATAGATGCCACCCCATTCGCCATCGCTCAGCCCAAACTCGGCACGGATTTCACCTGCCGATAACGAGATGAACCAAGTCTGGCCAAAGGCAGACCCGAAGGCGAGGATGATACCCGTGGCCAGCCAACGGCTGTTATCAAGAAAGAAACGCAGCATGCCCTCGGCTCTACGCTCCTTCCTTGGTCAGGGGAAGAGGCCGTTATAGCAGCGTGCGCTCAATGAACCAGTAAGCCCCGATGGCCGCGATAACCAGCGAGGCTGGAATGGCGATCACACTGCGGTACCAAGGCTTTTTGCCAAACCAATATCCAACGGCAAGGAAGGCCAGCAAAATAACGGCCAATTGCCCCAGTTCGACCCCGATATTGAAGCCAACCAAGGCCACCGCAAAACGCTCGGTCGCGATGCCGAAATCGCCAAGCACGCTGGCAAAACCAAGCCCGTGCAGCAGACCAAAGCCAAAAATAAGGATGGTCCGCGATTTGGTTGTGCCCCAACCCGTGGCATTCTCGATCCCGACATAGACAATCGTGACGGCAATCAGCGGCTCGACAATGCTGGCCGGCACCGAAACGATCTCAAGGCTCGCCAAAGCCAGCGTGATGGTATGCGCCAGCGTGAATGCCGAGACCTGCAAAAGCAAAGGCCGCCATTTCAGCGCAAAGAAGAACAGGCCAAGGACAAAGAGGATATGATCCATCCCCAGCGGAATGATATGCTCAAACCCAGCTAGGACGTAGCGCAGGAAAACCGACCCCGCGCCTTCGGTCAGGATATCTTGACGGGGCAGCGCCTCACTCAGCGCGCCTCCGGTCAGGAAATCCTCATAGGCATCCTCACCACCACCGATCTGGCGCAGGACAAGCTCACCATACGACGGGCTCCAGCCGATCTGCACGGGCGCATCCCCTTCGGGCAGGGGAACAGACAAGCTCAAAGTCGCATCACGTGGCAATTCAAGATTGCCAATCTCAGGGATGGACAGGCCACTGATCTCGGGCGTCAGCCGCGTGCCATCAACTTCGAAGATGAAACCTTCCCGAATTTGTGGCCAAGCCTCACGAAAGGCGGCGTCAAGCTCAATGGGCTCCAGCGCGCGCAGGGCGTCATAGAGTGCAGCCTCTGGTGCATCATTTGTATCTTCGATACCCGCAAGGTTGATGCCAGCGACCAGAGGCTCCAAGGGCATCCGCACCGACATCCGCGCCTCATCTGCCAGAATCTCGACATCGGCCACACCCGGTCTGATTTCATGGGCCATTGCAAAAAACGTCATCGTGAAGGTCACGGCGATTGACAGCAGCAAGGAACGGATCATGTTTCTGGTAACTCTTGTTAGGAATTTCTTAATGCGCAAAATTGCACTCGCCGCCACACTTGTCGCAGTTGCCCTGATTGGCAAGGTCCAAGCCCATGAGTTCTGGATCGAACCGCTGGAATATAGGGCCGATACTGGGGCCGAGATCACTGCAAATTTGCGGATCGGTTCGGAATATGAAGGGTCGTTGGTGTCCTATCTGCCGCGCAACTTCACCCGTTTTGATGTTGTCCAAGGCGACGTAACCCGCCCTGTCGAGGGGCGTTTGGGCGATTCACCCGCGCTTAGCATGGCGGATATGGCCGATGGTCTGGCAATCGTTCTGCATGAAACCACCGAATCTACCCTGACTTGGAGCGAATGGGCCCGTTTCGCCAATTTCGCCGAGCACAAGGATTTCGAAGGTTATGAAGCCCATCATGAGGCGCGCGGCCTGCCGCGTGACGGGTTCCGCGAAAGCTATTCCCGCCATGTCAAAGCGCTGATTGCCGTGGGTGATGGCGCGGGCGAGGATCGGGCTTTTGGCCTTCTGACCGAAATCGTGGCCTTGGCGAACCCCTATACGGATGATCTGTCCGAAGGGCTGGCCGTGCAGGTCTTCTACCAAGGCGCGATCCGCCCCGACACACAGGTGGAGCTATTCTCACGCGGGTCGGATGGCGTGGTCGAGATCACCTATCACCGCACCGATACGAATGGGGTTTCGATTCTGCCAATGGAGGCGGGGCATGAATATCTCGTGGATGCGGTGGTGCTGGAGGATCTCGAACCCAGCACCGAGAATGACCCCGTCTATCGCACAAGATGGGCTGCCCTCACCTTCATGACCCCTGCGCAATAGGCGGTGCTTGCCCCCCTTCGCGCAAGGCGTTAAACGCAAGCCGACCGAAGGAGAGCACTCATGGACAAGTTCACCAAACTGACCGGCATTGCAGCCCCACTGCCCTTGATCAATGTTGATACCGACATGATCATCCCCAAGCAGTTCCTCAAAACGATCAAACGGTCCGGCCTTGGCGCGAACCTTTTTGACGAAATGCGTTTTGACGATAATGGCGACGAGATTGCCGATTTCGTTTTGAACAAGCCCGCCTATCGCAAGGCCGAGATTCTTGTGTCGGGCGATAATTTTGGCTGTGGCTCCTCGCGGGAACACGCGCCTTGGGCCTTGCTTGATTTCGGCATCCGCTGCGTGATCGCACCGTCTTTCGCCGATATTTTTTACAATAACTGCTTCAAGAATGGCATCCTGCCCATCGCGCTTCCGCAAGAAGATGTCGATAAATTGATGGAAGATGCCGAGCGGGGCGCCAATGCGACCGTAACCGTTGATCTGGTCGAGCAAACCATCACAGGGCCTGACGGCGGCTCGATCTCGTTTGAGGTTGATGCCTTCCGCAAACACTGCCTGCTCAATGGTCTCGATGATATTGGACTGACGCTGGAAAAAGCAGCATCCATCGAAAGCTTCGAAGCCAAGGCATCGCAAGAGCGCCCTTGGGTCTGAAACCTTCAAGAAAATGATCAAAATGGCCCGGTTTTCACCGGGCTTTTTTGTTTGCAGGTGATGCAAAGCGGCGACAGCCCAAATGCCAAAAGATATGTTTTGATTCCTTTAGGGTAATCAAATGCTTGCGTGACAATGCAAATTTGGGCAAGAATAAGGCAATTGAGGCAAAACTATGGAACAAGGGTCTGGCATGAACTGGATCCGGCCAAGTTAAGGGTTGAAGCACGTGGTTTCACAGCTAATCGGCGCTGTGGTACGGGCAGTGGTGGTATTTATCGTTATATCCACACCGTCCTTACTCATTCCGTGGACCGGAGCAGAGACGATTCAAGTCGTCATGCTGCTAGGTGTTTTTGCTGCGCTTTTCACATTCTCTGAATATTCCTCCAACTATCCCGCTTTGATCGAATTCCGCGATGCCGCGCCGTTCAACCGCATTCGCGTTTTGGTTTTGTTTGCCATGCTATTTGCCTTGTCGCTGGTGGCCGTCGGTGATGCGACGGGCTCAACGCTTGCTTTGGTGTTGAACGCGGCAGGGCTGATTATTGGCAATGCTCTGGATTTCACGGGCAGCCCTTTGCGAATGCTGCTGCAACAGGTGCCCGAAGACGCCCCTGCAATCATCAGCGTGAAGGTACAAATCATGGCCGGTCTCGCTGCGCTTATCGGGTTGTTCACGATTACCAGCTTCGCAATCCTGACCCGCTTGCAAGTCTGGCCGCGCCCGAAATCGACCTTCAATGTCTGGATAAACCTTCCAACCTTCGATCCCACACGCGGCGGAGATATCGTGACCCGCCTCACACGTGAAAGCCGCGTTAACATCTTGTTAGGGTTTCTTCTGCCATTCGTAGTGCCGATTGCCGCGGAATTCGCGTCAAAGAATCTGGGCTTGTCGATCTTCAACTCGACGCAAACCATGGTTTGGATAATCGCGCTATGGATGTTTCTTCCGGTCAGTATGTTCATGCGCGGCATGGCCATGGCCCGCGTGGCCGAAATGATCAGCGCGCGGCGGCGCAGATTGGTGACCGACCCCGCGCCAAACGAAGATTTCCTGACCGCCTGATCGGCTGTTTTGCAGCGATCACGATGATCGCAACCTCGCCTGTCTTTTGTGATGAAATACGAATTGCCAGCTACCATACAGGGCTTTCAAGGGATGGGCCTGGCTTGCTTTTGCGCGATATCCATCGCGGGGAAGATGCCCAAATCGCCGCCTCAATCGATGTGATCCGCGCGGCGGATGCCGATATTCTGGTTCTACAGGATTTCGATTATGACGGGCGCGGGCTTGCCCTTACGGCTTTCGCCGATGCGCTTGAACAGGCGGGTGCACCCTACCCCCATCTGTTTGCACTACGCCCCAATTCAGGGCGGATGACCGAGTTTGACCTCAATGGAAACGGGCGCAGCGGGGATGCGCAAGATGCCGAAGGGTATGGGCGTTTCAATGGGCAAGGCGGCATGGCGATCCTGTCGCGCCTGCCGATCGGGGAAGATGTACGGGATTTCTCGCGTCTGCTGTGGTCCGAGATGCCCGAGCCTCAGGTGACCAGGCTTTTCTCACCCGAAATTGCCGAAATATTGCCCCTGTTCTCGGTCGCGGCATGGCAGGTTCCGATTGTTCTGCCAAACGGCTCTGACCTGCAACTTCTTGCGACCCATGCCACAGCCCCGGTTTTCGATGGCCCCGAGGACAGGAACGGGCACCGCAATGCCGATGTGTTGCGCTTTTGGCAGGCCTATCTCAGCGGGTGGAACCCACCGAATATGCAGGCCCTGACAAGCCCGCAATTCGCCTTGATCGGCACGCTGAATGTTGATCCCGACCAAGGTGAGGGCCAGCGCGATGTGCTACAGGATTTGCTGGCCCATCCCGCCATCCAAGACCCGATCCCGCGCTCCGCCTCTGGCATCATCCAAACCGCCGATTGGCCCGAGCCAGAACCTGGAAATTTGCGGGTAGATTATATCCTTCCTGCCGCAGATTTGCCTGTGATGGATCACGGGCTGATCTGGGGTGAGGAGAGCGAGGATTTGGCAAATGCTGTCGCACTGGCCTCGGATCATCGGCTTGTCTGGGTCGATATCGCGTTTTGAACGGGAATTGGCACAAGGCCAGCGCCAATAGGCCGCCACTTTCTTGACCACCCGCCTGCACCACGATAGGCCCTGTCCAACTCAACGAAACAACGGACCCCCGATCATGACCAACCCTTCTATCTTGATCCTTCCCGGCGATGGCATTGGCCCCGAAGTGATGGCCGAAGTGCGCAAAGTCATCACATGGTTTGGCGAAAACCGCGACCTGCGCTTTGATGTCAGCGAAGACCTTGTGGGCGGTGCTGCCTATGACGCGCATGGCACCCCTCTGCATGATGATACGATGGCCAAAGCCCAAGAGGTTGACGCCGTGTTGCTTGGCGCTGTTGGCGGGCCAAAATATGATGTGCTGGATTTCAGCGTAAAGCCCGAGCGGGGCCTGTTGCGCCTTCGCAAGGAGATGGATCTCTATTCCAACCTCCGCCCTGCGCAATGCTTTGACGCGCTGGCCGATTTCTCTTCGTTAAAAAAAGATGTGGTTGCTGGCCTCGACATCATGATCATCCGTGAATTGACCAGCGGTGTCTATTTCGGTGAGCCACGCGGCATCCACAAGGAAGGCAATGAGCGCGTTGGCATCAACACGCAGCGCTATACTGAATCCGAGATCGCGCGCGTTGCCCGCTCTGCCTTTGAAATGGCACGTCGTCGCGGCAATAAGGTCTGCTCCATGGAGAAGGCCAATGTGATGGAATCGGGTATCTTGTGGCGCGATGTGGTGCAGGAAATCCATGATGCGGAATATCCTGATGTCGAGCTGTCGCATATGTATGCAGATGCAGGCGCGATGCAGCTGACCCGCTGGCCCAAGCAATTCGACGTCATCGTCACCGATAACCTTTTTGGCGATCTTCTCTCCGACCTCGCTGCGATGCTGACAGGCTCCCTCGGGATGCTGCCTTCGGCCTCGCTTGGTGCGCCTATGGCCAATGGTCGGCCCAAAGCGCTGTATGAACCCGTGCATGGTTCCGCCCCCGATATCGCGGGTCAGGGCAAAGCCAACCCGATCGCCTGTATCCTCAGCTTTGCGATGGCGCTGCGCTACAGCTTCGATGCGGGCGAAGAGGCAAGCCGCCTTGAAAAGGCTGTTGAGGCCGTTTTGGCCGATGGCCTGCGCACGGCCGATCTGATGGGTCCCGATGGCGGCACCCCTGTCAGCACGACCGAAATGGGCGATGCGATTGTTGCAAAGCTTGCCGCTTCGCTGTGATCCCTACATCCTGAGACATCGAACCCGGCCTTCTCAGGCCGGGTTTTCTATTTGCAGTTTCTCTTGGAAAGCTGTCAGACTCATTTCATGACAGACAAGGCTTCCAACCAGAATACCCGTGGCGCGTTGATGGCACTGGCCGCTTTTGCGGTTTTTGCCAGCCATGACGTGGTGGTGAAATTTCTAGGCGGCAGCTATTCCGCCTTCCAGATCGTGTTTTTCAGCGTTCTTTTCGGCTTTCCCATCGTCACATTTCTTCTGATGCGCGAGGCCAAGGCCGATAACCTAAGGCCCAAACACCCTTGGTGGACCCTGTTCCGCACGGTCGCGGTCGTCATCACGGGCTATTGCGCATTCTATGCTTTCGCAACTTTGCCTCTGGCACAAACCTACGCGATCCTCTTCGCCTCGCCTTTGCTGATCACGCTTTTCGCCATCCCGATGCTGGGTGAGAAAGTCGGCATTCATCGCGGGATCGCCGTGGTGGTGGGCTTGATGGGTGTGATCGTTGTCCTGCGCCCTGGATCAACCGAGCTTGGTCTGGGTCACCTCTTTGGTTTGGTGGCGGCCTTTGCGGGGGCTTTTGCCTCGATCATCGTGCGTAAGGTCGGGCAGGAAGAGCGCTCGGTCGTGTTGATCCTTTATCCAATGATGGCGAATTTCGTGATCATGGGCATCGCGCTGCCCTTCGTCTACGAGCCAATGCCGCTGGTTGATTTAGGGGCCTCTGCCGTGGTCGCAGCCCTTGCCTTGATCGCCAATGGCTTACTGATCGTGGGCTACCGCATGGCAAATGCGGTGATCGTCGCGCCGATGCAATATTCGCAGATCATCTGGGCCAGCATCTTTGGCGCTCTGCTTTTTGATGAAAGCATCGATATCGCCACCGTGATCGGCACAGGCATTATCATCGCGTCAGGCGTCTATATCGTTCTGCGCGAGGATCGTGGCCCGAACTCGGCCAACACACCTGTTCTCAGGGCGCGCAGCCGCATGGGCGTGCCTGTAGCGCCAAAGGTGGCCAGCTTCCTGTCAGCTGCAAAGCGGGGGCCGCAAAACATCCGCACCCGAGATGCGGATGATAGCTAACCCCCTGACACAGGCTCAGGCGATTTCTTGATCGGGCAGTTTCGCACCTGTCATATAGGCTACAGCATCCGACATGGAATGGTCTTTCGGGTCGATCACGCATAGCCGCTTGCCCAAACGATGCACGTGGATACGGTCTGCCAATTCAAAGACATGCGGCATGTTGTGACTGATCAGTATGATCGGAATACCACGCTCTTTTACGTCTTGGATCAGCTCCAAAACCTTACGGCTTTCCTTGACACCCAAGGCGGCGGTCGGCTCATCCAGAATGATCACTTTGGACCCGAAGGCCGCAGCACGCGCCACAGCAACACCTTGGCGTTGACCACCCGAGAGGGTCTCGATCGCTTGGTTAATGTTCTGGATGGTCATCAACCCCAGTTCATTCAGCTTTTCACGGGCGAATTTCTCCATAGCGGGCCGATCGAGCTGTCTGAAAACAGACCCTAATATGCCTGGTTTGCGCAATTCGCGCCCCATGAACATATTGTCGGTAATCGACAAAGCAGGTGACATCGCCAGCGTTTGATACACCGTCTCGATGCCCGATCCGCGCGCGTCATTAGGGGAAGAGAAGCGGACCTTCTTGCCCTCCAGCCAGACCTCGCCCTCATCAGGCTGCACAGCCCCCGAAACGGCTTTGATCAAGGTGGATTTTCCAGCGCCATTGTCGCCAATCACTGCCAGAATTTCGCCCGGCATAAGCTCAAAATCACAATTATCCAGAGCGGTCACACGGCCATAACGTTTCGTCAGACCACGGCCTTTGAGAATGGGTTCCTGCGTCATGCCGATACCTTTCTGATCCATTGATCCACTGCGACAGCGGCGATGATAAGCACACCGATCAACAGATAGGTCCATTGCGCGTCTGCCCCCATCAGGCGCAGACCAAGCGTGAACACGCCCACGATCAATGCGCCAAAGAAGGTGCCCAAGATCGAGCCGCGCCCCCCAAAGAGAGAGATACCCCCGATCACCACAGCCGTGATCGATTCAATATTTGCGAATTGACCAGATGTCGGTGACACCGATCCGATCCGGCCAATCAAGGCCCATCCCGCAAAGGCGCAGATCAGACCCGAAAGCATATAGACCGAGATCAGCGTTTTGCGGACATTCACCCCTGACAGCTCCGCCGCTTCAGGGTCATCGCCCACAGCATAGACATGCCGCCCCCATGCCGTGTGGCGCAGCGCATAGGCCAGCACCATCACCAAAATGACCAAGAAGACGACGCCATAGGTAAAGACAGCCCCGCCAATCTCGAAGCGCGTGCCAAAGAATTGCAGTATCGGCGCATTGGCTTCGATATCCTGACTGCGGATGGTCTCGTTCTTGGAATACAGGAAATTCGTCGCCAGAACGATCTGCCACATACCAAGCGTCACGATGAAAGGCGGCAGCTTCATCACGGCCACAAGAAAGCCGTTAATAAAGCCGCATAGCGCACCACACATCAGGCCGCAGGCAACCGCCACTTCGGGCGGCAGACCATAGCGGAAGGTGAACTGCCCCATCACCACCGAAGACAGCACCATGATCGCGCCAACCGAAAGATCGATACCAGCGGTCAGGATCACCAAGGTCTGGGCTGCGGCCACGATGCCCACAATCTGAACCTGCTGCAGGATCAATGTCAGCGCAAAGGGCGTGAAAAAATTGTTCGCGAAGATGCCGAACATCACCAAGGAGGCGAGCAGCACAACAAGCGGCACAAGCGAGGGGGTCACATGAAGGGCATGCTGGATCCTGTGGATCGGGCTCTTCCTTGTATCCGCGAATTCGGCAACATTTGTTGCCGCATCCTTCGCGGCGGACTCATAATCGTCCTGCGCGTTCATCGCGTCGTCTCCCTCGATTTTGGAAATTGTAGCATGAACGGGGCAAGCAGTCGCCTGCCCCGTTCAGAAAAGGGCTTAGCCCCAGCAGAGATCGGTGCCTTCGGCAACCGAAACGGAGTCTACGCCATCAACAGGCGTATCTGTAACCAGTGCAACACCAGTGTTGAAGAAATCGAGCCCTTCAGAAGGCTGAGGCACAGTGCCGTCAGCCGCGAATTGCGCAATCGCTTCGATGCCGAGCGAAGCCATCAACAGCGGGTATTGCTGCGATGTCGCGCCGATAACGCCATCTGCTACGTTCTGTACACCAGGGCAGCCACCGTCGACCGACACGATCAGAACATCGTTTTCACGACCGATCGAGCGCAGGGCTTCATAAGCACCGGCAGCGGCTGGCTCGTTGATGGTGTAGACCACGTTGATCATCGGATCGATGGCGAGAAGCTCTTCCATCGCTGTACGACCACCTTCTTCGTTGCCTGCTGTGACAGCATTGCCAACGATACGTGGGTCTTCCTCATCGCCCCAACGGTTTGGATCGCCAAGGTCGATACCGAAGCCTTCAAGGAAGCCTTGGTCACGCAAAACGCCAACGGTTGGCTGGCTAACAGCAAGGTCGAGCATCGCAATGCGCGCATCTGCGGCTGCATCGCCCATGGACGCGGCTGCCCATGCACCGATCAGACGGCCAGCTTCGAAGTTATCGGTTGCGAAGGTCGCATCCGCTGCATCGATTGGGTCCAGAGGGGTATCGAGTGCGATCACAAGAATGCCCGCATCACGTGCTTGCTGCACGGCAGTAGTGATGGCGGATGTATCGGACGCTGTCAGCAAGATGCCCGACGCGCCGTCTGCAATGCAGGTTTCGATCGCGGCAACTTGTGTTTCATGGTCGCCATCAACCTGACCCGCATAGGCGTTCAAGGTGATGCCGAGCTCTTCAGCAGCAGCCATCGCACCTTCGCGCATTTTTACGAAGAACGGGTTGGTATCAGTTTTAGTAATCAGGCAAGCGGTTACGCCATGGCCATCAGCCATCGCCGCGCCACCAGATGCCATAAGAGCAAGTGCAGTACCTGCAAGAAGCTTTTTCATTGATAGTTCCTCCCTAAAGTTTGTTCGGACCTCCACGTTCCGAACGACTCACTGTTTAAGCAAGTTACCTTAACACAATCCATTTTCGCTCTGGCGTCAATAAGTAAATCAAGTTGACTTATTAAATACCATGTGATGAAAATTTCGGTGGGGAGGAGATCGCATGAGCATGCAGACAAACACAGCGCAGGGCATCGCCTTGCCTGGTCAGGATAGATCATTGTTTGCGCGGAGCGATAATGAACGTTTGATCCTGACCCTGATCAAAAGATATGGCGAGCTTCCTGCTTCGGAAATTGCCAAGGAAACAGGCCTTTCTGCACAGTCAGCGTCGGTCATTTCTCGGCTTCTCGAAACCCAAGGCCTCGTGATCAAGGGCGAGCCTGTGCGCGGGCGTGTGGGCAAACCTTCTGTGCCCATCATGCTGAACCGCGACGGTGCGTTTTCAATCGGGCTGCGGATTGGACGGCGCTCGGCTGATCTGGTTTTGATTGATCTGACCTGCGAGATCAGGGGCGAGTTGCGCCAGACCTATAAGTTCCCCACGCCCGAGGTCATCGTGAATTTCGCGCGGAGCGGCATCAGAAAACTTGTCGGTGCATTGGAGGATGAGCTTCAAAACCGCATCGCGGGCATTGGCATCGCCGCGCCTTTTGAATTGTGGAACTGGCTTGACGATACCTCCGCACCCAAGGATCAGATGCTGGCTTGGAAGACCTTTGATTTCGTCACCGATTTCAGAAGCCTGACCGACCTGCCCATTATCGTGAGCAATGACAGTTCCATGTCCAGCATGGGGGAACACGCCTTCGGCAGTGCAAAATCCCTCTCGAATTTCGCCTATTTCTACATCGGCTCCTTCATCGGTGGCGGCGTTGTTCTGAATAACCGTCTCTATCTTGGCGAAAGCGGGAATGCGGCTGCCTTCGGATCTTTCCCAATCCGCGATAGCGACGGGAATTGGGGGCAATTGATTGGCAAAGCCTCCCTTGTTTTGCTTGAAAACAAGCTTGAAGATCGCTTTCCAAATCAAGCTCAGCACATGCTTCAGGCAAGCGAATGGCAAGGGTTCGATGACCTGCTCGAGGCGTGGCTGCAAGAAACCGCCGCCAATCTGGCCTATGCGATCGTGATGGCCGTGGCTGCCTATGACGTGCCTGCAATTGTCATTGACGGGAGCATGCCACCTGAAATTCGAACACGTCTGATCAGCATGGTCGAAGACGAAATGAAAGGCGCGGACCTCCGCGGTATTCGCGCGCCGGTGATACAGGAAGGCAGTCTGGGGAATATGGCAGGCGCCCTTGGAGCGGCCTACCAACCCATCGCCACGCAAATTCTGTCGGAGTAGCCTCTGCCCAAAGCCAATTCTGTGGTGTAGGCCTGTGGTATGGCGGAACGGCACAGCATTTTGATCGGTATTGACGGCGGCGGAACCCGCTGCCGTCTGGCCGTAGAGCTTGCAGGCCAAAGGCATCAGCTTGAAACGGGGCCTACGAATGTCACCAGCGATTTTGACGGGGCAATTGCAACTCTGAAGGCGGGGTTGGCCGAGCTGGCCCAAAGCGCAGTTCTACCCCTTGAGACGCTTCTTGATGCACCGGCGCATTTCGGATTGGCGGGGATTGTCTCACCCAAGGATGCAGAGCGCGTCAGTGCTGCGCTCGCAATGCCACATGCCCGATATTCCGATGATCAAACCACAAGCATTCGCGGCGCTTTGGGGCGGGATGATGGTATCGTAATCTCCCTCGGGACAGGCTCCTTCATCGTGCGCCAGCTTGGCGGCGAGTTTCGCAAGATCGGTGGCTGGGGGCTCATTCTGGGCGATGAAGCATCGGGTGCTTGGCTCGGGCGGGAAGCTGTTGCTGACGCCTTGCGCGTACAAGACGGGCTGCTGCAGGAGACGCCGTTTTTACGCATGCTGGGGCCGCGCCTTACCGATCTGGTCAGCCACCCCAAACAGACTGATTTTGCGGCTCTCGCCCCTAAGGTCTTTGCCGCCGCAAACGAAAATGACCCATCCGCAAAAGCCATTCTGGATCGCGGCTTGGCCTATCTAGCCGCCTCCGTCACAGCGCTTGATCCTGAGGCGTCCCTTCCCCTCTGCCTGATCGGCGGATTGGCCAATGCCTATCTCCCGCTACTACCTGCGCCCCTCGCTAACCGCCTTGTTCTAGCAAAAGGAACAGCCCTTGATGGCGCGCTTGATCTGGCACGTGAGGCAAGCCTGACATGACCCTTTTCGCCTATAAAGCCGATCAGATTTTCGATGGCACAACGCTGCTGTCCGACCATGCGCTTCTGGTTGAGAATGGGAAGGTCTTGGGCCTAGAAACCGGCACTAACCTGCCTGTTAGAGCCGAATTCATCGATCTTGGGGCAGGTGTTCTTTCTGCTGGTTTCACCGATCTTCAGGTCAATGGCGGCGGCGGTGTGATGTTCAATGATGACCCAACCGTAGCCACGCTGAGAGTGATCACTGAAGCCCATGCCCGCCTTGGATCAACAACCATTCTGCCCACGCTGATCACGGATAGTTTTGAGAAAACACGCGCAGCAATTGACGCCGTTGAACACGCCATCGCGCAAGGCATTCAGGGCATCGCAGGTCTGCATCTGGAAGGGCCCCATCTCGACCCGCGTCGTGCAGGGGCGCATCTGCCCTCACTGATCAGGCCGATGGATCACGGCGACCTTACGCTGCTTCTGGATGCAGCCGCGCGCTTGCCTGTTCTGAAAGTGACCCTTGCACCCGTCTCGGTGACATCCGAGCAGATCAGGCACTTGGCGCAGGCCGGCGTTATCGTCTCGCTTGGGCATGCTGATTGCACAGCGCAACAGGCCCTTGAGGCGCATCAAGCGGGTACAATTTGCGTCACCCATTTGTTCAACGCCATGAGCCAGATAACGCCGCGCGAGCCGGGGTTGGTGGGTGCAGCCTTGAGCACGGATGGTTTGCAGGCAGGGCTTATTGCGGACCTGATCCATGTCCACCCCGATATGATCCGCATCGCGCAGCGGTCAAAGCCCAAGACGGGGCTGTTCCTTGTCTCGGACGCGATGGCGGTTGCGGGCACCGCTCACAAGAGCTTCACGCTCAATACCCGTAAAATCACGCGCCAAGATGGGCGGCTGACATTGGAGGATGGCACCCTTGCAGGGGCTGATCTTGATCTGGCGCGCGCGGTCTCGAATATTGTCTCGCTCGGGTGGGCGCCTGCGGATGCGCTTGCGATGGCTACAAGCATTCCTGCCAAGCTGATCGGGGCGGGCAGCGCCTTTGCCCAAGGGCAGCCTGCGGATTTCATCCATCTCTCTGCAGATTGGCAACTGGCCCATGTCTGGCGCAAAGGCGAAACGCTGCTGTCACATCCTTGAGTGTTTTTATAAGGCACTCTTGGCGCGGCACAGGAGATGGCATAGACCGACCCCATGATTGGCACTCGCAGCAAGACATTTTTCTCGCCTTTTGGCTGGATCGCATGGATAGCGGCCGCGCTATGCCTTTTGCCTATGGTTGCCGTGCTTATTTCAGCCTTTAGCGGCGGGGCAGAAACGGTCACTTCGCTGATCAGCTCGGTTTTACCGCGTTATCTGGGCACCACGCTGCTGATGGTGGTGATTGTGGCCCTTGCTACGGCTGTTATCGGCACGGGTGCGGCTTGGCTTGTGACCATGACACGCTTTCCCGGGCGCAAGCTATTCGAAATTGCCTTGGCCCTGCCTTTGGCCTTTCCCGCCTATGTGCTGGCCTATGCCTATACCGATTTCCTCGACCATCCAGGGCTGGTGCAGACCACGCTGCGCGATCTGACAGGCTGGGGGCCGAGGGACTATTGGTTCCCCGAAATCCGCTCGCTTGGCGGGGCCGCCGCGATGCTGACGCTTGTACTCTACCCTTATGTCTACCTTTTGGCGCGCGCGGCTTTCCTGCAACAAAGCGCCACCGCCTATATTGCCGCGCGCACCCTTGGCCATGGGCCGTTCAGCGCCTTTTGGTCCGTCAGCCTGCCGATTGCGCGCCCTGCTATTGCAGGGGGGATGTTATTGGCCACGATGGAAACCATCGCGGATTTCGGCACGGTTTCCTATTTCGGCGTTCAGACCTTTGCGACAGGCATTTATCAAAGCTGGTTCTCCTTCGCCGATCGCGCGGCTGCCGCGCAGCTTGCGCTTTGCCTTCTGGCCTTTGCCCTGATCCTTGCCAGCCTTGAACATGCACAACGCAAGAGCAAACGGCATCATGGTGCAGGTCGCCGCTTTGAAGAGATGGAACCCGCCCGCCTGAAAGGCTTGCACGCCTTCGGCGCGATGCTGTTTTGTGGGCTTCCCGTGGCGCTCGGGTTTTTGCTGCCTGCCATCCTGTTGATCACCATGGGCTGGGGATCGAGCCAGATTTTGCTGAGCAGCCGCTATATCGGCTTCTTCCAGAACTCACTGACCTTGGCGGTGATTGCGGCGCTTCTGACCGTGCTGGCTGCGGTTTCACTGGGGTTCAATGCACGGCTCAAACGCTCCAATGCGTCTAAGGCGGCGGTGCGTGTCGCAGGGCTTGGATATGCTGTTCCTGGTGGGGTAATCGCTGTGGGGCTTATTGTTCCCTTCGCGGCTTTCGACAATGCGGTTGATGCCCTGATGGAGGCGCATTTCGGCATTGATACGGGGCTTTTGATCACGGGTTCCATCTGGTTGCTGATCATGGCCTATATCGTGCGTTTCATGGCAGCCGCCCTTTCGGCCTATGATGCAGGCCTTGCAACGATCAACCCGAATATGGATGCCGTGGCGCGCACTTTGGGGCGCAGCCCGCCTGCGATGTTGCGCGGCGTGCATTTGCCGATCCTCAAGCCAAGCCTGCTGACAGCGCTCTTGATTGTCTTTGTGGATGTGATGAAGGAGCTGCCCGCCACGCTGATCATGCGGCCCTTCAATTTCGACACGCTCGCCGTGCAGGCCCATAGGCTGGCCTCGGATGAGCGTCTTGCCGAGGCTGCTGTGCCAAGCCTTGTGATCGGGGCGGTCGGGCTCTTGCCAGTTGCGCTGCTGTGTTGGGGGATGGGGCGGAAGGAGTCATCCGCGCGGGGCTTTGTGCCCGAACCTGATGCTGCCCGCAGCCCATAAAAAAAGGGCGCTCAGAACCTGAGCGCCCTTCCGGGGAGGTGTTGGAAGGACTTACTCCCAACCAGCTTGGTTAAAGACCTGCTGCGCCAGCGGGGTGTTTTCACCCAAGACGCTGAGGTTCAGGTCATCCATCAGGAACAAACCCATGCTTGCCGAATTGGCCGACATAGGAAGGCCGGGAACAGCCGAATACTCGTTATTCTGATTGGCGAAATAGCTCTGCGCCTCATCCGTCGCGAGATATTCAAGGAAGGCCACCGCATTCTCTTGGTTAGGCGCATGTGCGGCCACGCCAGCAGCGGCAACATTCACATGGGTTCCGCGATCAGATTGGTTCGGGAAAACCCAACCAATGCCATCCGTTTCGCCTGACAGGCCGTCGACACCACCATCCAGCGCACGCAGGAAGTAATAGGTATTGGCAACTGCAATATCGCATTCACCCGAGACGATGCCGCGGAGCTGGTCCGTATCGCCGCCTTGCGGGGCGCGCGCCATATTGGAGACAATGCCGCTTGCCCATTCAGCGGCGGCGTCTTCGCCATCTGCATCAATGATCGAGGCCAGCAGCGACTGGTTGTAAACATTCGAGGAGGAGCGGATGCAAATCATGCCCTCATATTCGGGGCTGGCGAGGTCCTCATAGGTTTGCGGCGGGTTCGCGACATCATCCTTATCGTAGAAAATCACGCGCACACGCTGCGAGAAGCCGAACCAGTGGTTGTCAGGGTGCTGCAAATGCGCGGGGATACGCTCATCAAGGTAATCTGACACGACAGGCTGCAACAGGCCCGCTTCATCAGCGCGCCAGATACGGCCCGCATCCACGGTCAGGATGACATCAGCGGGGCTGTTATCGCCCTCGGCCTGCATCCGCGCCAAAAGCTCGTCTGCATTGCCTTCAATCCTGTTTACCGTGATGCCCGTGGCATCTGTGAAACCCTGATAAAGCTGCTCATCACCGTCATAATGGCGCGAAGAATAAATATTGACCTCCTGCGCATAGGCGGTGGCCGTGCTGGCGAGGATCGTTGCACCCAGAAGAAGCGTGAAGGTTTTGGTCATGGATCACCCCATGGTTGAATTTGAATTTCTGACTGTTTTAGTCGGTTACATGAGTGTCTTCAAGCATGCCCGAAACCAGTGGTCAAGGTATATCTGATAGTTTTGATCAGGTAATGCGTTCAACCCGCAATCATCCGCCCAGAAACATCCATGTTGCCCCCCTCTCGGTAAACACAAGCGCCACATATTTTCGTCAGCGCAGGCGAAGGGGGCGGCTTGGTCTTTCGCTCAACAGCAAGTTCCAGTATGAGCCGCTTCATTCTCCGACCAAAGGACAAGGACTATGGGTTATAAAGTCGTCATCGCTGGCGCCACGGGCAATGTGGGCCGCGAAATGCTGAACATTCTTGCGGAACGCCAGTTCCCTGTTGATGAGATCGCCGTGCTTGCCTCGCGCAAATCGCTTGGCACCGAATGCAGCTTTGGCGACCGAACTTTGAAAACCCAAGACCTTGATACATTTGATTTCACGGGCTGGGATATCGCGTTTTTTGCCGTTGGCTCGGACGCAACGAAAACCTATGCGCCCAAAGCGGCGAAAACGGGCTGTATCGTGATCGATAACTCCTCGCTCTATCGCTATGATCCCGATGTGCCGCTGGTTGTGCCCGAGGTGAACCCGCAAGCCGTGGATAATTACCACAAGAAAAACATCATCGCGAACCCGAATTGCTCGACCGCGCAGATGGTTGTCGCCCTCAAGCCCTTGCATGATCGCGCTACGATCAAGCGGGTTGTTGTCTCGACCTATCAATCGGTTTCGGGCACAGGCAAGGACGCGATTGACGAGCTGTGGAACCAGACTAAGGGCATGTATGTTCCGGGCCAAGAGGTCGCCCCGAGCGTCTATCCCAAGCAGATCGCCTTCAACGTGATCCCGCATATCGATGTCTTCATGGAGGATGGCTCCACTAAAGAAGAATGGAAGATGGTCGCCGAAACCAAAAAAATCGTCGATCCCTCCATCAAGGTCACCGCCACTTGTGTGCGCGTGCCCGTCTTTGTTGGCCATTCCGAATCGATCAATATCGAGTTCGAGGATTTCCTCGATGAAGAAGAGGCCCGCGATATCCTGCGCGAAGCGCCTGGTATCATGGTGATCGATAAGCGCGAGACGGGTGGCTATATCACCCCAGTCGAATGCGTTGGCGATTACGCGACCTTCATCAGCCGCATTCGTCAGGACAGCACCATCGAGAACGGTCTGAACCTGTGGTGCGTCTCGGATAACCTGCGCAAGGGTGCTGCTTTGAACGCTGTTCAGATCGCGGAGACCCTTGGCAATCGGGTGCTGAAAAAAGGCTGAGGGCAAAACGGTTATTGAATAACCTGTGACAGCGGGGGAAGCTTGGGGCATCAGAAACAACCCGAGGCTTCCCCCGAATGCGTTTCACCCTATCCCTTCTCGCCCTGATGGCGGCAAGTGCCGCCCATGCCGAAGAGTTCCAACTTCGCGCCGACATCACTGAGGCGACCGTTTTTCTCTCTGGAGCACAGATCGGGCGCAGCGCCACGCTTGCGCTGCCTGCGGGGGATCACCGCGTGCTCCTTGCCCTGCATAATCCCGATGGCATCATCCTGCCTGAGGTTTCGGGCCCCGATGGCGTTGAGATTGGAACACCAACGCTCCTGCGCAATATACCTGTGGCAGAAGGTGCGCTGGATACAGCCGAGCAAGCCCGCGCGCGCGACGCTGTGCAGTTGGCCCAAGACGCCGTTCAGGAAGTTCAGGACCAGATCGATTTGGCGGATACAGCGATCCGCGCGATGGACCTGCAAATCAGCCTACTTGAAGCCATCGCGCGCGGTGGTGATGCAGGTGCCTCCATGCCCAGTGATGCCAGCGCCCTTACCGCGCAATTGGCGACCCTTGGTGCAGAAATGAACCGCATTGCCACAGAGCAACACCAAGCCCAAATCGCCCGCCGCAGCCTGACCGATGACTTGGCCGAGCAGCAGATCAGCCTGCGCGATGCTCAGACCGAATTGGACCGCCTTCGCCCCTTTGGAACCTCTGCCGATTTTCTAGCCGTCGAGATAAGCGCCGAGGCCGCGACCGAGCTTACCCTAGATATCGCGCATTTCAGCGCAATGGCGGGCTGGTCGCCCCTCTATGAGATCAGCCTTGATAGCGAGGGAGAGAGCTTGGACGTAGCGCGCTCCATCGTTCTGAATGTGCAAAATGGGGAGCCGTGGCGCGATGTCGATGTCACCTTCTCGACCGCCAATCCAAACCGCCAACGCGAGCCAAGCCTTGTCTATCCCAGCCCTGTGCGGATCGGTGAAACACCGCCGCAGCGGCCTATCGCCTTGCAAGACAGCCAAGGCAGGGTCGCGATGGAAGCCGTCATGGCCCCCAGCGTGATGGAGCAAGACGCCACAGCCGTCATGAATGTCACAGGTCTCGATATCAGCTATGCCTATCAAAGCCCCGTTTCCGTCTCGGGCGACGGGCGTGTCACACTGCCCTTTGATACTCTCGCCTTCGATGCCGCGCTGACCCAACTGGCCCAACCCCGTTTTGAGCGCACGGGTTTCCTGATGGCCGAGTTTGAAAACAACTCAGGCGAACCCATCCTTCCAGGACAGACGCGTTTCTACCTAGATGGAGGTCTGGTCGGCGAGGGTTGGATCGATATGATCCCCGATGGCGCCACACAGGAAATGGCCTTTGGCGCGCTCGACCATCTGCGGCTCGACTGGCAGGACCTATCGCGTGACGAGGGGGACCGAGGGATATTCACCAGTTCGAACACCCAAAACCGCCGCATCCAGTTCAGCGTCGAAAACACTTCTTCTTCTGATGAAAACCTGCGCCTTGTCTATGCAACGCCCTTCTCCGAACAGGAGGATCTTGAGCTGGACCTGACCCTGTCCATCGCACCTGATGAACAGGATATCGAAGGCAGGCGTGGTGTCATGGCATGGGATCTGGACGTGCCCGCAGGCGAGACCGTGACCATCGAAATGACAGTTGATATGGCGTGGCCCGAGGGCCAGACGCTGTTCTGGCAACCCTGAGCAAACGGGCGGTGGAGTAGGTCTGCCTTACCGCCCGATCTCTACGAAGCTGTTGCTGCTGCCATCAAATGCCTCGATATCCATATCGGAGATATCGGCCCAAATGCCATGCAATGACAGGCTTTCCGCCCCGACGGCATCCCTGACAAAGGGATAGCTCATCAGATTTTCCAAAGAGACATGAATGCCCTCTTTCTCCAGCGCAGTTTGGAGTTTCGCGTCATCGTCAATGCTCGATACGCGCGCATAGCCAGGCCGCAGGATATCAAGCCAACGTCCGATAAAGCTTTCTTGCGCCTCAAACTGAGGTGCTGCGCCTGAGCACATATCGATACAGCCCCGCACACCGCCGCAATGCGAATGCCCCATGACCACGATATGCGCGACCTTTAGATATTTGACCGCGAATTCAACCGCCGCCGCCGTCCCGTGGTGTTGGCCATCAGGCGTATAGGGCGGCACCAGATTGGCGATGTTGCGGTGAATAAACAATTCGCCAGTCCGCTGGCCGAACACAGCCGAAATCGCAACGCGGCTGTCGCAACAGGCGATGATCATGGCCTGCGGGTGCTGGCCTTCTTCTGCCAGCTTTTGAAACCATTCACGGCTTTCAGGAAAAGACGCTTGCCGCCAGTTATTGTAGCGCTCCACCAGATAGTCGGGGAGATGATGAATCCGATGCATGGGCACTCCAATTGCAGTAGTCCGTACCAATACCCTGCATTCAATGAAATTTGGAGCTTTATTTCCTCATAGATCAATCGTTTGTTCAGAACCTTTTGGCAGTTTGCATTTGCCTGAGGGGGCGAGAGTGAGGTGAACTATGACGAATTTGGTGACCGTGTTAAAAATCCATGACCGCGCAACCTTCGATCCGGATCGGCTTGAGGAATTATGCGTGGAAATTGGGGAATATCGTGCGGAATGGGAATTGGCGCGTGGGCTTCAGACCATGGGCCTCTACCTTTCAACGCTCAGCAAACTGACCGCAAGCGCGCCGCGCGGCGATATTGCCAAGCCGCTTGATAAGCTGATCCCTACCGCCGAACGCATCGGGATGACCACGCTTGCACGGGTTGCGGGTGATGTTCGCAATTGTCTTGATAGCGGAGGGGAAGCCGCGCTGGCCGCAACCTTGGCACGGCTGCAACGCGTTGGTGAGAAATCCATCTATGAAACTTGCGATATCGATGGCGTTTCACGCTGATGCCGCTTGCAGAGGCAACTCACGGCGTTAGGCTGCGCGGGACCTGAATTTTCTGAGGCCTGCCTTTATGCCGAGCGACGCAAGATTTGCCCTACCGGGTTTACCCGCAACCCCAATTCAATTGGTGGCACCAGACGGTCTGGACAGCGTCATGGCTGATCTGCCCGCAGCACATGCCAATTGGGCGCGCCAGACAGGGTTTTCAGCCGCTTTGGGCGAGGCCTGTTTGCTGCCCGATGGCGATGGCAGCATGGCCCTTGTCTTGATGGGCTTGGGCTCAGAGAAAAGTCAAAAGCGCAAGCGCTTTGCAATTGGCGCTGCCATAGCTGCTCTGCCAGAAGGCAGATATGAGCTTCAGGAAGGACGCGGTGACGAGCCCGATCTGAACGAGCTGGGGTTGGGCTATCTTCTCGCTCAATACCGCTTTGATCGGTATCACAGCCAATCCATGCCAAAGGCCAAGCTTGTCGCGCCAAGCGGTGTTGATATCGCGCGGCTGGAAGCCATCGCCGCAGGCGAAATGCTGACCCGTGATCTGATCAACACGCCTGCGCAAGATATGGGGCCAGACCAGCTGGAAGAGGCGATGAAACGGCTTGCCGCACAACATGGCGGCACGGTCACCACTGTCGAAGGTGATGATCTTCTGGCCGAAAATTTCCCCATGATCCATGCTGTCGGTCGCGCCGCCGAACAAGCCCCCCGCCTTATCGAGATGACATGGGGCACAAGCGGCCCGTCGCTGTGTTTAGTGGGCAAGGGCGTTTGCTTCGACACAGGCGGGTTGAACCTCAAGCCGGGTGCCTCAATGGGGTTGATGAAAAAGGATATGGGCGGTGCCGCAACGGTTTTGGGCCTCGCGCATATGATTATGTCGCTTGGGTTGAACCTGCGCCTGCATGTGTTGGTACCTGCCGTTGAAAACAATGTCAGCGGCAATGCCTTCCGACCTGGTGATATTCTGACAGCGCGCAATGGCAAAACCGTTGAAATCAACAACACAGATGCCGAAGGGCGGCTTGTTTTGGCCGATGCTTTGGCGCTGGCCTCCGAGGCCAAGCCGGATCTGATGGTTTGCATGGCAACCCTGACGGGGGCCGCGCGCGTGGCCGTCGGGCCTGATATCGCGCCTTTCTACACCGATGATGACAGCTTCGCCTCGGCGCTGAGCATGGCGGCGGACCGCGTCAAAGATCCGGTCTGGCGCATGCCCTTCCATGACCCTTACGAGACCATGATCGAACCCGGCATAGCGGATTTGGACAATGCGCCCTCAGGCGGAATGGCGGGGTCGATCACAGCCGCTTTGTTCTTGCGGCGCTTCGCGGTAGATAGCCCACGATTCGTCCATTTTGACATCTACGGATGGCAACCCGCGAACGCTCCCGCACGGCCCAAAGGCGGGGTCGGCCAAGCGTCACGCGCCATCCTTGATGCATTGCCCGAGGTGCTTGATTTATGAATGATTTCGACCCGCGGATTACGCCTGCGAATGAACGCGTGGCCCATACGTCCTTGATAGGCTTGGTGCCTGCCAAGAAATTTGTCGAAGGCCGCGCGATGGTCGTTCAACAGCCGGTTGCGAATATCTCTCAGGAGCCTCAAGGCAATCGCGCCTCCCAACTTCTATTCGGAGAGACGTTCCTCGTTCTTGAAACTGTCGATGGCATGACCTTCGGGCAGGCCATGCGGGACGGGCAATGTGGCTATATCCCCGAACGTGCTTTATCCAACCTCGTTGAGCCAACGCATTGGGTGGTCGCGCCTGCCACCCATCTCTACCCGCAAGCCAAGCTGAAAGCGCCTGCGGATGTCTCGATCTTTTTTGGATCCCGCGTGGCTGTCACCCATGAGGGCAAAGACTATTGCCGCATCCATACGGGCCATCACATTCCGCGCGGACATCTGATGAAAACCACATCCCGCTTTTCAGATAGTGTTGGCGTGGCGGATCTTTTCTTGGGCACGCCTTATCTTTGGGGTGGCACCAGCCGCTGGGGTATTGATTGCTCGGGCCTGATACAGGCCGCGATGCTAGCCTGTGGCGTGCCCTGCCCCCGCGATAGCGACCAGCAGGAAGCCGTGCTTGGCGAAGAACTGGCCGAGGACGCGCCGCTGCGCAGGGGCGATCTGGTGTTCTGGAAAGGGCATGTCGGGATCATGTCGAGCGAGAGCATGTTGCTCCATGCCAATGCCCATCACATGGCCGTGGCCTATGAGCCCTTGGAAGAGGCCGAGGCGCGGATCAAAGCCAGCGGCGGCGGCCCGATCACCTCACGGCGACATGTTCTGATTGAATGATCAGTCCTGCACGGCGCGGATCAATTTCCGCTCGAGCACCCGCATAACCGCCTTGAGATCATTGCCGCGTTTGAGAATGCGCCCATCCATGCCGATAACCGCGTATTGGCCTTGCTTGGCGGCAAGTTTGGGGCGCTTTTCGACGGTATAGATCGGGTGCTCGGCCGTGCGCCTGAAAATCGAGAAGACAGCGACCTCACGCAGATGCGACAAGCCGTAATCGCGCCATTCGCCCGCGGCGACCATGCGCCCGTAAAGCTGCATGACGATGCCCAATTCACGCCGATCAAAGGCGATATTTTCGCGGATATTGGACGGGGCGAAGGGTTGATAATGAACCACCATACCCCCGAGACTGGCCGTTGCCGCCGCGCAAATCAAGCGCGGAATGGGCAAAGGCCCTCCCGCATCGCGGGAAGGCCCGATTTTTCATCACGCACGAACGAGGTCGTCATAGCCTTTGGTGATGTCACGGGTCATGGCGCCGACCTCGAAATTGTAATCCCCGATCTGGGCAACAGGCGTCACTTCGGCAGCTGAACCCGTAAGCCAGCATTGCTCAAAATCAGCCAGCTCATCAGGCATGATCACACGTTCATGCACGGTGACATTCTGCTTTTTCAGCATGCCGATAACAGTCTGGCGGGTAATACCATTGAGGAAGCAATCCGCTTTGGGTGTATGAACCTCGCCATCCTTTACGAAGAAGATATTTGCCCCCGTCGCTTCGGCCACATAACCGCGGAAATCCATAAAGAGCGCATCCGAGCAGCCTTTGGCCTCGGCCGCGTGCTTGGACATTGTGCAGATCATATAAAGACCCGAGGCCTTTGCATGAACGGGGATCGTCTCAGGGCTGGGGCGTTTCCATTTGGAGATGTCGAGCTTGGCACCCTTCATCTTCGCATCGCCGTAATAGCTGCCCCAAGCCCAAGCAACGACCGCCAAGCGCACTGGGTTGCGCGCGGATGAGACACCCATATCCTCGCCCGAACCACGCCATGCAATCGCGCGAACATAGGCGTCACTGAGGTCATTTGCCTTCATGACTTCGTATTTCGCCGCTTCGATCTCATCGACTGTCCAAGGGATGGTGATATCCAGCATCTCGCCCGATTTCAGCAAACGCTCAGAATGGCGGCGGCTTTCGAAAATCTTGCCGCCATAGGCGCGCTCACCCTCGAATACCGACGAGGCGTAATGCATTGCATGGGTCAAAATATGCACATTGGCATCGCGCCAAGGCACCATTTTGCCATCCATCCATATCATTCCGTCGCGATCATCAAAGGTAGCGCTCATCATCCCGTCCTCGAAGTTTTTGCTGCAAAGCAGCGTGACATTTTTCCGATTATTACCCAACTATGGCCGATACGGACATAATGTTTCGTAAAACCTGCCATTCGCTAGCAATAGATTCTTGGAAAGTCAACAAGGCTGACATAAAGTGATGTCGGAGATGGAAGGGAGAACAATGGCCGAGCGCGCAGGACAAAACGCAATGGGGAGCGGTGAAAGCCTCCTGTTCCTAACCGATGAGCAATTGCGGCGGGGCATTGAGGCGATGTTTTTCGCCTATCGCGGCTTCACGGCCGATCCCGACCGTATCTTGGCCAATTACACCTATGGCCGCGCGCATCACCGCGCCATCCATTTCATCAAGCGCAGCCCCGGCACCACCGTCAATAACCTGCTGGCCATCCTTGGGGTGACCAAGCAATCGCTCAACCGTGTGTTGCGCGCCCTGATCGAGGATGGTTTGGTCGAAAGCCGCGTCGGCAAGCGCGACAAACGCGAACGCCACCTTTTCCTGACTGAAGAAGGGGCGGCACTTGAACGTGAATTATCCGAGGCGCAGCGCAACCGCATGCGCGCCGCCTATAGGCAGGCAGGCCCCGATGCCGTTGCGGGGTTTCGCGCGGTGCTGGAACAGATGATGGACCCTGAAATGCGTAAACATTACGGAACCGGATCGGAGCAAGGCCCATGATCGACCCCGCCGCCCATCTGCTGATCGTCGATGATGATGAACGCATTCGCAGCCTGCTGCAAAAATTCCTGATCAGGAACGGCTTCATCGCCACGATTGCGCGGGACGCGGCCCATGCACGGCGCTTGCTGGACGGGCTGGAATTCGACCTGATCGTGCTTGATGTGATGTTGCCAGGCGAAGATGGTGTCAGCCTGACCAAAGCATTGCGGGAGAAAATGACTACACCCATCCTTTTGCTGACCGCCAAAGGCGAGGCGAATGAACGTATCGCAGGCTTGGAGGCGGGTGCGGATGATTACCTCACCAAACCGTTTGAACCCAAGGAATTGCTGCTCAGGATCAATGCAATCCTGCGCCGTGTGCCACAGGTGAACGAGCCGCAGGGCACCCCAAAAGTGCTGCATCTGGGCGCGATCCGCTATGATCTTGAGCGTGGTGAAATGTGGGCAGGCCAAACCCCGTTGCGCCTGACCGCCACCGAGGCCGCCTTGATGCGGATTTTCGCCGCCTGCCCGAACGAGCCTGTCTCGCGCCTGCAATTGGTCGAAGACCTTGGCCGCGACAAAGGCGCTGGCAATGAACAGGCGCAGGAACGCGCGGTAGATGTCCAGATCACGCGCCTGCGCCGCAAAATCGAGGCAGACCCGAAACAACCCCGTTATCTGCAAACAGTGCGCGGCGCGGGTTATATGCTCTCCCCTGATTGAGGGTTGGTCATGGCAACTCTGCTCATCGAAAACCCCTCGGCCATCACTCATGTGACTCCTGAGGGCCATCCCGAACAGATCGCACGGATCAAGGCTGTCACCGATGCTCTTGCCTCGGCCGATCATGATGCGCTTACCCGTATGGATGCCCCAATGGCGCAGGAGGACGACCTCGCCCTGTGCCATCCAAAGCATCATATTGATGCAATCAAAGGCGCGATCCCCGCGCAAAGCATGACCGCCCTTGACCCTGACACCCATGTCAGTGCCGGATCATGGGAAGCCGCTTTGAAAGGTGTGGGGGGAAATCTTCTTGCCGTGGATCAGGTGATGTCAGGCGCAGCGCGCAATGCCTTTGTCGCGACCCGCCCGCCTGGTCATCATTGTGAAACGGCTAGGCCGATGGGGTTTTGCCTGTTTGGCAATATCGCCATCGCAGCCCGCCATGCGATGGAACGCCACCACCTGCAACGCGTGGCTGTTGTGGATTTCGACGTGCATCACGGCAATGGCACCCAAGATCTGCTCTGGGACGAGCCGCGCGCGCTATTCATCTCATCGCATCAAATTCCGCTTTATCCCGGAACGGGCAGCCCGTCGGAGAGGGGCGGATCGAATAATGTGCTTAATGTTGCACTCGCCCCGAACTCGAACGGGGCTTCGATGCGGCAGGCCTATGAGGCGCAGGTTTTTCCCCGCCTTGAGGCTTATGAACCCGAACTCATTTTGATATCGGCAGGGTTTGATGCACATGCCGATGACCCTTTGGCCAATCTGAACTGGCAGGTCGAAGATTTTGTCTGGCTCACAAGGCGGATTTGCGAGGTCGCAAATATCCATTGCGAGGGGCGCGTGGTCTCGACTCTCGAAGGGGGCTATGATCTTTCTGCGCTGGCGGCTTGTGTCGCCGCGCATGTGACTGAGTTGATGGAGCACGCCTGATGAGCGATGAAAAAGCGATCAAAGATATGAGCTTCGAGGATGCGATCCGCGAATTGGAAGCCGTGGTGAACAAGCTTGATCGGGGCGATGTGGCACTTGAGGAATCAATCGCCCTTTATGAGCGCGGCTCGGCCCTCAAACAGCGCTGTGAAACCAAGCTGAAAGAAGCCGAGGAGAAGGTCGCCAAGATCACGCTCGACGGCAATGGCCAGCCCAATGGAACCACCCCTGTCGAGGGGCTGTGAGTGTTTCAAACTGCGCTGACCGATGCTCAGGCTCAGATAGGTGAGTTTCTCGAGCAAAGCCTGACCAATCTTGGGGATAACACCATCGCGGATGGAATGCGCTACGCCACAACTGGCGGCAAGCGCCTGCGCGGTTTTCTGGTGATTGAAACGGCGCGTCTGTTTGATGTGCCTGCCTCACAATCCCTGTTTGCTGCCGCTGCCGTCGAATGCTTGCATGCCTACAGCCTTGTGCATGACGATCTGCCTTGCATGGATGATGACGACCTGCGCCGCGGCCAGCCGACCGTCCATAAGAAATGGGACGAGGCGACTGCCGTTTTGGTCGGCGATGCCTTGCAGGGTTTTGCTTTTGAATTGCTATCGCGTCGCGGCGCGGGCGATCCCACGCAGCGGATTGAATTGGTCCAGACCCTTGCCAAGGCTTGCGGGGCCGAAGGGATGGTTCTGGGGCAAGCCCAAGACATTGCCGCCGAGACAGCGGGGCGCGCCCTTACACTTGATGAAATCCGCGATTTACAGCGCAACAAGACAGGTCAGCTGATTGAATGGCCCGCCCGTGCAGGGGCCATTTTGGGCCGCGCGGACCCGCTGCCGCTGCTACAATATGCCAATGCCATCGGCCTTGCTTTCCAGATCGCCGACGACATCTTGGATGTTGAGGGCGATGCCGAAACGGCGGGCAAGGCGCTGAGGAAAGATGCGGATGCAGGCAAGGCCACCTTTGTATCCCTTATGGGCTTAGCGGGCGCAAAAGCCGAGGCGCAGGCCTTGGTCGAGCAGGCCGAAACTGCGCTTTCTTCCTATGGAGAAAAGGCCCAGACCTTGAAGGCGCTCGCGCGCTATATTATCGCCCGCGACAAGTAATTGCGCCCAAGGGAGGGCCAGCCATGAGCCAGCGACCAGACACACCGCTTCTTGACCGCGTCAAAACACCCGCTGATTTGAAACAGTTCAGCGATGGGGATCTGACGCGTCTGGCCCATGAATTGCGCGCCGAGACGATCAGCGCGGTCTCTGAGACGGGCGGCCATCTGGGCGCAGGGCTGGGTGTGGTTGAACTGACCGTGGCTTTGCATGCCGTGTTCGACGCCCCACGCGACAAGCTGATCTGGGATGTCAGCCATCAATGCTACCCCCATAAAATCCTGACAGGGCGGCGCGACCGTATTCGCACCTTGCGGATGAAGGACGGACTCTCGGGTTTTACCAAACGCAGCGAAAGCCCCTATGACCCCTTTGGCGCGGCCCATAGCTCCACTTCGATCTCGGCCGCTTTGGGTTTTGCCGTGGCGCGTGATCTGGGCGGGGATAGCCCCACGGGCCATGGCGATGCCATTGCGGTGATTGGCGATGGCTCGATCTCGGCGGGCATGGCTTATGAGGCGCTTAATAATGCAGGGCATTTGAAAAAGCGGCTGATCGTTATCTTGAACGACAATGAAATGAGCATCGCGCCGCCAACAGGCGCAATGTCGGCCTATCTGTCGCGGCTGTATGCAGGCGCCCCCTTTCAGGAGTTCAAGGCCGCCGCCAAAGGCGCGGTTTCGCTTCTGCCCGAACCGTTTCAGGAAGGCGCGCGGCGGGCGAAGGAATTGCTTAAATCCGTCACCGTTGGCGGCACCTTGTTCGAGGAGCTTGGGTTCTCCTATGTCGGGCCGATTGACGGGCATGATATGGAGCAATTATTGGCCGTTTTGCGCACTGTCAAAGCCCGCGCCGATGGCCCGATCCTGATCCATGCGATCACCCAGAAGGGCAAAGGCTATGCCGAAGACCGCCCTGATCGCGGCCATGCTACGGCGAAATTCGATCTGGTCACGGGCAAGCAGCAAAAAGCGCCCTCCAATGCGCCTTCCTACACAAAAGTATTTGCGCAATCGCTGATCAAAGAGGCCGAGGAAGACAGCCATATCACTGCCGTCACCGCGGCAATGCCCGATGGCACGGGGCTGAACCTCTTTGCGGAACGCTTTCCCAATCGTTGCTTTGATGTCGGCATCGCCGAGCAGCATGCCGTGACCTTTTCGGCGGGGATGGCGGCGGGTGGTCTCAAACCCGTCTGCGCGCTTTATTCGACATTCCTGCAGCGCGGCTATGATCAGGTTGTGCATGATGTCGCCATCCAGCGCCTGCCTGTGCGCTTTGCGATTGATCGCGCAGGTTTGGTCGGGGCGGATGGCGCGACGCATGCGGGCAGTTATGATGTGGCTTTCCTTACCAATCTGCCGGGTTTTGTGGTTATGGCCGCCGCGGATGAGGCCGAGCTTGTCCATATGGTGCGCACGGCCCTCGAGATTGATGACCGCCCCTCTGCCTTCCGCTTCCCGCGGGGCGAAGGTGTCGGCGTTGAAATGCCCGAGCGCGGCACAGCGCTTGAGATCGGCAAAGGCCGCATGATTGCCGAGGGGAACCGCGTTGCGATCCTGAGTTTCGGCACCCGCCTCAAAGAGGTCCGCGAGGCCGCAGAGGCGCTGGCCCAAAAAGGCATCACTCCGACCATCGCGGATGCGCGTTTTGCCAAGCCATTGGACCGCGAATTGATCCTTCAACTGGCCCGCCACCATGAGGCGCTGATCACCATCGAGGAAGGGGCCGTGGGCGGCTTTGGCTCGCATGTGGCGCAATTGCTGGCCGAGGAAGGCGTGTTTGATACAGGGCTGAAATACCGCTCCATGGTTTTGCCCGATATCTTCATCGACCAAGCCAGCCCTGCAGATATGTATGCAGTGGCCCAGATGAACGCCGAAGATATCGAGGCCAAGGTGCTGACCACCTTGGGTGTCGAGGTGATCGGGAAGAGGGCCTAGAGCCTCACTTCTCCAACCGCTCTTCGATCTTGCGCAAGCGCTCCAATACCTCGTCACGATAGGCATCAGTTGCGGCATTGCTTTCTTGGGCATGGGCGTCCTGCATCGAATTCACGATCAGACCGACCAGCAGGTTCACCACCGCGAAGGTCGTGACCATGATGAAGGGCACGAAAAACACCCATGCAAAGGGGTAAACCTCAAGCACAGGGCGTACGATGCCCATGGACCACGATTCCAGCGTCATGACCTGAAACAGCGTATAAAGCGATGCCCCGATAGACCCGAACCAATCAGGGAAGGCCCCGCCAAACAGCTTCGTCGCCATCACCGCGCCGATATAGAAAATGATCCCCATCAGCAAAAACACCGAGCCCATTCCCGGAAGGGCGGTGACAAAGCCCTCGACCACGCGGCGCAGGCTAGGGGCCACCGAGATTACCCTGAGAACCCTCAATATCCGCATCGCGCGCAGCACGGACAAACCATGCGCCGAAGGTACCAGCGCGATGCCGACGATGATGAAATCGAAAACATTCCAGCCCGAGCGGAAAAACCGTGTTCCATGCGCGATGAGCTTGAGCGCGATTTCCAGAACGAAAATACTCAAACAGGCCCAATCAAGCGCCGTGATCAAAGGGCCTGCAACCGCCATGATTGTCGGTGATGTCTCCAGCCCCAGAATGATGGCATTGAAGATAATCACCCCAATAATGGTGAAGCGAACTTTTGCCGTCTCCAGCCAATCCGCCAGTTTTGCGCGAAACCCAGAATCTTGCGTCATGTTGCCCCTCAGAACCTTTACGCGTCGATATGGGCAAGGCTGAAGCTTGCTGCAAGCTCCACATGGGGGGACCAGCGAAATTGATCGACCACTTGCACCCAATTCAGCCGATACCCCGCCTCGATGAGCAATTTGGCATCACGCGCGAAGGTCACTGGGTTGCAAGAGATAAAGGCGATGCGCGCAACCAGCGCTTCCGCCAGCATTTTGGTTTGTGCCTCGGCACCCGCGCGGGGCGGGTCGATGACAGCCGCATCGAAACGGCGCAACTCATCGGGCAGAAGCGGGCGGCGGAACAAATCCCGCGCCTCGGTGGTCACCGCCTTATGGCCCGTGGCAAAGCGCGCACCGTGATCAAGCGCGGCCAGCATTTCGGCCGATGTTTCAACGGCATGGACCGCAGCGTTGGCCGCCAAAGGCAAGGAAAAGGTCCCGCAACCTGAAAACAGATCAACAATGCGCTTGGCATCCCCCACGGCCTCGGCCGCGGCGGCAAGCAAGGCGGCTTCGCCCTCGCGGGTGGCTTGCAGGAAAGCACCCGAAGGCGGCGCGACCTGCGCCGTGCCAAACCGCTGATAGGGAGGTGCATCGGCAAAGACAGGCTCCCCCTCCCAAGCGAGCCGCATGAAATGCGCCGCGAATTTCGGAAGCTGTTGTAGCAGCTCGGCATCCAGCGGTTTGCCGCCTGTGACCGCAAGGTCAAACCCCGCCTCGGCGCGGGTGATCTGAAAGGACAGGGTTGCATTGCGCGAGCCGCCCAAACGGGTGATCTCCTCCAAAACTGGCAAGAGGGGCAGAAAGGCCTGATCAAGCAAAAAACAGTCTCTAATCGGCACAATAGTGTCTGATTTTCGGGCGTGAAAGCCGATCAGCGCGCCCTTTTTCGTGCGGGTGCCTGCCAGCGTCGCACGCCGCCTTGAGCGGGCAGGCGATGTCTGGATCGGCCGCATCTCGGCCTCCAATCCATGGGCTGTCAGGGCTTTGCGAACCACTTCGGTTTTCCACTCGGCCACAAAATGATCTGAGGCATGTTGCAGAGCGCAGCCACCACATGCCTTGAAATGCGGGCACGGGGCGGCAACACGATCCGCCGAAGGCGTAACGATCTTGGGGTCAACCATGCGGTCGCCGATGATCTCGCCTGACACGACCTCTCCGGGGAGAACCAGTTGCGCGTAAACAGGGCCCAATTCAGGATCATGCGCAATGCCATCCCCCAAATGCCCCAAACGATGAATTGAAATTTCAGCCATGGCTTGGCCTTAGCCCTCGCCCTGCTGCAACGCAATGGCGGGCGAACAGGCATAACCATCAGGGCTGAGGATTGTGGCCTCGCGCAGCCCATGCGGTTTATCGCGGGCAGGCTCGATCACGAGGTCACCACGCGCCTCGGCGCGGGCGACACAGAGGTCGGGATCAAGCCCGAAAAGGTAGAATTGCGCGCCACCCCCGCGCGGCGGATTTTCAGGAATATGCGCAAAGAGCGGATGCGCCGCGAAGGTTCCATCAGCATGCAGTTGAAAGACCGAGCTTGCATGGCGCAGGATCGCGAAATCATCAGAGAGGCGATAGGCCTCCACTTCGAAAACCTCAGCGAAGAATGCGGCTGTGGCCCGAACATCCGCGCAAAGCAGATTGACACCAAGACCTTGAAGCGAGCGGCCAAATTCATCGGCGGATACGGTTTCAAAATCCATGACCAAACCCTTCTCGCGCTATTCGGCGGCGTCCTGAATGCCGATAAATCCGCCTGATTGCCGCTCCCAATATCGTGCATAAAGCCCGCCCAAAGCGCGCAATTCTTCATGGGTTCCGTCCTCGACAATGCGGCCCTGATCCAGCACGATGATGCGGTCCATCTCGGAAATCGTCGAGAGGCGATGCGCGATGGCAATCACGGTTTTGCCATCCATCACATCTGACAAGGCATCCTGAATAGCGGCCTCAACCTCACTGTCCAAGGCGCTTGTTGCCTCATCCAGCACAAGCACAGGCGCATCCTTGAGGAAGGCGCGCGCCAAGGCGATGCGCTGCCTTTGACCACCCGAAAGCTTCACACCCCGTTCCCCCAAATGAGCGTCATATCCCTCACGGCCCATATGGTCGCGCAGGCCCAGAATGAATTCATGCGCCTCGGCCCTTTTGGCGGCGGCAAAGACTTCCTCATCGCTCGCATCGGGGCAGCCATAGCGGATATTGTCCCGCGCGGAGCGGTTGAACATCGCGGTTTCCTGCGTGACCATGGAAATCTGGCGGCGAAGGCTGTCTTGGGTCACGTCCCGCAGGTCTGTGCCATCCAGCGTGACTTGGCCTTCCTCGGTGTCATAGAGCCGCAGGAGCAGGGCCACCAAGGTTGATTTTCCCGCCCCAGAGGCGCCCACAATGCCAAGCTTTTCACCCGGCTCGACCGTCAGGCTCAACCCCTCGACGCCGCCTGCTCTTTGACCATAGGCGAAACTGACATCCTGAAAGGAAATACGGCCCGTCACTTGCCCGATTTCGTGCGCATCTTCACGGTCGGTCAGACGATGGGGCGGGGTGAGGGTGCGCATGCCATCCTCGACCTCGCCGATATTGGCATAGATCCCCATAAGCGTGAAACTGACCCAGCCCGTCATCTGCGATATCCGCATCGCGATCGCTCCGATTGCGGCGATCTCGCCTGCGCTGACAAGGCCCGCCTGCCATTGCAGAACGGCCCCCAAAACCAGAAACACAGGCAAAACACCCGCGACCGTCATCAATGCAAAACGGAACCCTGTAGAGAGATAGCCAAAATCGAGCGCTTTTTCGCGGTAGCCCCCCATCGCCTCAAGTGCGGCTTCATCCTCATGATCGGTATGACCGAAAAGCTTGACCGTCTTGATATTGGTGATCGTATCGACGATCTGGCCCGTCACATTGGCACGCGCCGCAGCACGCGCCTTGGAGCGTTGCCTGATGCGCGGCATGAACCAACGGATCATCAGGAAATAGAGCCCTAGCCAAACCAGCAGAAACACCGCAATCCGCCAATCGATAAAGGCCAGCATCGCAACCGCCCCGATCAGGGTTGCCACCGCAAAAGCGGCGGCATTGATCACCTCGGTCACGACATTGACCAAGGCCGTGGCTGTCTGCATCTGCTTTTGCGCGATGCGACCTGCGAAATCATCGTCAAAGAAGCTGACAGAATGCCCCAAGGACCAGCGGTGAAGGCGGCTCTGGATCAGGGGTGCAAGATTGGGCGGCAAGACGATGCCATTAAACGCCGCCGAGACACCGAAGAACACAGGCCTGAGCAGCAAATAGAAGGTGACATAGCCCGCGATGATCAAAGCGTTCTGTGCGAAATAGGCGGAGGGATCAGCGCTCTGGACGGTGGTGTCGATCAACACCCCCAGAAGATAGGCCGAGAAGACATCCAGCATACCTGCCGCGCCTGACAGCACAGCCGCCAGAATGATGACAGGCCAAGCCCCCGCGAGGCACCATTTGACAAAGGGCCAAAGCGTATTGGGGGGGGCGATTTCAGCATGTTGAAACGGCGCAATCATGCCGCCAAGCCAGCTTAGTACAGGCGTTAAGAATTTCATTCTGCGGCCTCGGTTTCTATCCCGATAAACCCGCCCGATTGCCGCGCCCAGAAACTGGCATAGAGCCCGCCTTGGGCCAGCAATGCCTCATGATCCCCGTCTTCGACTATCTTGCCGTCATCCAGAACAATGATGCGGTCCATATGCGCGATGGTGGAGAGGCGATGCGCAATTGCGATCACGGTTTTACCCTCCATGACACCATAAAGCGTGTCCTGAATTGCGGCCTCCACCTCGCTGTCCAAAGCGCTTGTTGCTTCATCCAGCACAAGGATTGGCGCATCTTTCAGGATCACCCGTGCAAGCGAAATACGCTGCCTTTGCCCACCTGACAATTTCACACCCCGTTCGCCAACATGCGCCTCATAACCTTGGCGGCCTTCAGCATCTTGCAGATCAAGAATGAACTCATGCGCCTCGGCCCGTTTTGCGGCCAGAAGCATGTCGTCTTCAGTAGCATCGGGGCGGCCATACAGGATGTTATCGCGGATCGAGCGGTGCAGCAGAGAGCTGTCTTGCTGCACCATCCCGATGACATGGCGCAAACTGTTCTGGGTGACTTTGGTGATGTCCTGACCATCAATCAGGATGCGCCCGTTTTCGGTGTCGTAGAAGCGCAAAAGCAGCTTGACCAGTGTCGATTTCCCAGCACCCGAGCGGCCAATCAACCCGACCTTTTCACCAGATTTGATAGTCAGGGAAATGCCATCAAGCCCGCCCGCGCCCCGCCCGTAATGGTGGCTGATATTATCAAGGGTGACCTCGCCCTTGCTGAGTTGCAATTCAGTTGCATCAGGCCGGTCTACAAGGGTGATGGGCTGTGCGATCGTCTCCATCCCTTCGGCCACAACGCCGAGCGAGCGGAAGAAGGTGGAAAGCGCCCACATGATCCAGCCTGTCATCGCATTCAGCCGCAAGGTCAGCGCGGTCGCCGCCGCCACCACACCGACCGAGGCGGAACCCTGCGCCCAAAGCCATATCGCCCAACCCACAACAGCCACGATCAGGAAACCATTCAGCGCGACCAGCACCACATCCATCACTGTGAAAATCCGCATCTCGCGCGCGAAGGTCTTGCGGGTATTCTCAATCGCCTCTTTGGCATAGGCGACCTCGGTCTCGGTATGGGCAAACAGCTTGACCGAATGGATATTGGTATAGCTGTCCACAACCCGCCCCGTGGTCGTGGAACGCGCATCGGAACTGGCCTTGGATGCAGGGCCGACATGCTTCATCGTCCAGCGCACCAGCAACCCATAAAGCACCAGCCAGATGATCAGCGGCACAGCAAGGCGGGGGTCGGCCTCGGCCAGAATGATCGCGGCACCGATCAGATAGGCAAGCGCAAAGGTAATGGCATCAAAGACCTGAAAAATCGCATCGCCCGCACTGGTCGGGGTTTGCATGATACGGTTTGCGATGCGCCCTGCGAAATCATTCTCGAACCAGCCAACTGATTGGCGCAAGACCTGCCGATGCGCTCGCCAGCGGATCAAAGCGCCGAAATTCGGCAGGATCGAATTGTTCAAAAGGGCAACATCCAATCCCTGCAAAAGTGGCCTAAGGGTCAGGACGAAAACGGCCATGACCAGAAATTCCCACCCATGATTGGCAAGAACCTCAGAGGGCGCATCCGATGACAGAATATCGACAACGCGGCCCATATAGAAAATCAGCCAAATCTCGACGGCAGCAACAACAACCGACATGAACGCTGTCAGCGCGAAAAGCTTTTTGAAGGGCTGCGCATAGTCCCACAGAAACGGCCACAGCTTTCGGGACGGCGTATCGTTATCGGGATACGGCGTGTAAGGGTCGACCAGATTTTCGAAAAATCGAAACATGTTTGGCCTTTGTGGGGAGCGTTCTATCACCACACATATAGAGCGCCATTCATGCAAAGACCATGACAGCCGAGACCGCAAGGGCCAGCGCCATGGTTTTGGTAAAGATCGACGCCGCAAAGGGTGAGGTCAGCAGATAGGCCAGAAGCGAACCCGCAAAGCTCCAGAACAGGCAGACAAATAGGTTTATACCCGCAAAAACCATCGCCAAACGCTGCGCCTCGCCAATCGGGGAAAGCCCCGCCGAATAGCCCACGGCGGCGGCAAGCGCGACAGCCCAAAGCTTGGGATTGACCCATTGAAACAGCACCGCTTGCAAAAAGGTGAAAGGCCGCTCGGCCTCGCTTTGGTTGGTCTGGGACAGATCGGCGTTCCACAGCTTCCACGCCATCCACAAGATCCACGCGGCAGCGACGATCTTGAGACCGAAGGTCAGAACAGGCTCGGCGCGCAGCAGGCTTGCAACCCCCAACCCCGCCAAAGCCGCGATTATGCCGACACCAAAAGCAACGCCGAAAACATGGGGAAGCGTGCGCTGGAACCCGAAACGGGCACCAGAGGCCGTCAGCAGAATTACATTCGGCCCTGGGGAAAAGAGGCCTGCGAAAACGAAGGCATAAATCGGGTCCATTCTACGCCTCCGATCACGGTTAATGCAGCCAATAGCGAGGCGCCCATTATGTCAAGAAGTCGCCAAGGGATGGCCTCAGGCCAACAGCTCAGCCTTGGAGAGTTGGAACCCTGAACCGATCCAAAGCCCCTCAAGGCGGGCAAGCTCCGCCCCTAAGGCAGGCCCTTCAAATTGCGCGTCCAAATCAGCGGCCCTGATTGGAAACTGGGCCGCGGCGCCACTCCGCGCAGCCTCGATCGCGGCTTGATCAACCTCTGCCTCAAAGAGGGCGGCGCGCAGCAAGATGATGTCGCGCGCAAAATCGAACCCGTGGCGATACCCCAATTCACCCGCGCCTGTATCGCTTTCCATGCCCTTGCGCAGAATGGTCAGATGCTTGGCCTCCGCACGGCTTAGCCGCAGGGCCGAAGCCTGTTCAGCACTGGCAATGGCGGCCAAACGGCGGATCGGATCGGTGGGGGTGTCCGCCTCAAGATGGACCAAGATCGGCAAAAGGCGCGCGGATGCGCCAGCAAGGGTTTGCGCCAGAACACCTGTCTGCTCCATCGCGGCCACCGCCATCGAAGGGTCAGAGGCCGCGAGGAGCTTCTTGATCTCGGAGCCCACGCGTTCGCGTGAAAGTGTCTCTATTCCGCTTGATAGAGCCGCACAGGCGGCCAATCCATCCGCATCAAACCCGCCCTGCGGGTCGGAATACCATGCGTGAAACCGAAAGAAGCGTAGGATACGGAGGTAGTCTTCGCGGATGCGATCCACGGGCAGGCCGATAAAACGCAAGCGGCGTGCCTGCAGGTCATCCAAGCCCTGCCCAGTTGGATCAAGCACCTCTCCGTCACGCCCTGCATAAAGCGCATTCATCGTGAAATCGCGGCGCTTGGCGTCTTCCTCAATCCCATCAGCGAAGGCCACAACAGCGCGGCGGCCATCGGTTTCGATATCTTGGCGGAAGGTGGTCACTTCAAGTGGGCGGGATTGGGCGATGACAGTGATCGTGCCATGCTCGATCCCCGTGGGTATGGGGCGCAGATTGGCCGCTTGCGACAGCTCAATCACCTTCTCGGGGCGCGCATCTGTGGCGATATCGATATCCTGCACATCGGCCCCGATCAGACCATTGCGCACACAACCGCCAACAAAAAGCGCCTGATAGCCAGCCTGCTCAAGAGCCGTGCAAAGCGCCACGGTTCCCGCGTGATGCAGCCACTCCGCCTCAAGCTTCATGCCTGCCACCTGTCGGCCAAGGATTTCAAAATACGCGCCGTCGCGCCCCAGATGTAATAGGGCCCGTAGGGAACCGTAAAGAAATGCCGCCTTGTGCCGCGCCAACGGCGGCTTTCGATATTGAAATTCGACGGGTCCATCAGGAAGGATAGTGGCACGCGAAACACCTCGGCCACTTCACCCGCTTCTGGCATCGGATCAAACGGTGCTTTCACCCGAGCAAGGATCGGAAAGACATCATAGCCCGTGACGGTTTCATGGCAGGGAAGCTCGGCCAGAACCTCGACATTTTCGGGCAAAAGGCCGATCTCCTCCCACGCCTCACGCAAGGCAGCGGCACGTGGCCCGCTATCGCCCTCGTCAATCTTGCCACCTGGAAAGGCGATCTGGCCCGGATGATGTTTGAGATGAGAGGCGCGCTTGGTCAAAAGCACGGTCGGGCCAGCGGGCCCCTCTTCCAGCGCGATCAGCACGGCTGCAGGCCGCAATTTGCGCCCTTCGGGCAGAACGACCTCAGGGTTCAGATCATAATCTGAGGACGGCCGCGCAGGTCGGGCCAGCGCGGCCTTGATGTTTTCCAGATCAGTTGGTTGGCCCATCAGGGTCTTCCACGGGTTTGCTGGCCTCGAACCCCAAAGTTGCAGGGTCAAAGGCGTAGTGCGCGCCGCAAAACTGGCAATCCGCCGTCACGATCCCCTCATCGGTGGTCATATAGGCGATATCCTTGGCCGAGTAGATGCTGAGGCTTTGGCGGACACGATCATCAGAACAGGTACAGCCGAACCTGACCCGCTGCGTTTCAAAGATACGGGGGCCCTCTTCATGGAACAGGCGCACCAGAAGATCGGTTGGCGAGATGCTCGGGCCAATCAGCTCAAGGCTCTCGACCGTATCCAGCAGGATCGACGCGCGCTTCCAGTTCTCACCATCTTCGCCATCATAAAGATCCTCGGCATTGAGCAAGCCATCCTCGCCCGAGCCGCCTTCACCGCTGACGCGTGGCTGCGCTTTGGGCATATGCTGCAGCATCACCCCACCAGCACGCCAGCTTTCATCAGCACCTGGCTCCTGCGAACGTCCGAAACTCAGCGAGAACTTCGTTGGAAGCTGCTCGGATTGCGCGAAATAAGCCTCAGCACAGGCCCTGAGAGACCCACCCGCAATCGGCGTGATGCCCTGATAGGGCGCGGTGCCAGTGCCTTGATCGATCAAAACCGCGAAATAGCCCTTACCGACCTGCGAGAAAGGATCAGCCGCAGGATCAAAGCGGTCTTCGTCATAGCTTGCATAGGCACGGATTTGCGCAGGCTCCCCCTCATCGGTGGCCGCGAAATAATCAGTGGCGATCAAACGCACAGGGCCATCGCCACGCACTTGCAGCGACAGCTTCCAGCGCAGCTTGATCATATGGCCGATCAAAGCCGTCAAAAGCGCCATTTCCGCCACCAGCGCCTCAACACCTGCGGGGTAATTATGCTGCGATAAAACCTTGTCGAGCGTCGTGTCGAGCCGAACGACCCGACCGCGAATGTCGGATTTGTCGAGTTGAAACGGCAGAACGGTATCGTCCCACGCGATTTTGGTACCGAGTGTCATCATCTATCCTTGCGAAACGGCAACGCCTTTAGCTTGGCGGTCTGGTCCCATATAGGTCACCTTATCGCAATACCCAAACCTTGCCATCGCATTGCCCTATGGGTGCCTTGTGCCCATGATTGGTTTCGGCAAAACTCAAAAAACGTATAGAACAGGCAACAGGCTATGAAACTCCTTTTTGTTCACCAGAATTTTGCTGGTCAGTATCGCGAGATACTGGATTGGCTGATTGCGCAAGGTGGCCATGAAATCGTGTTTCTGACCCAACGCAAAAACGTGGCCCCGAGAGACGGAGTTCGCGTTGTCGAGTATCAAACCCATCGCAAACCCGCCAAAGATGCCTATACGCTGACGGCCTATTGGGAAGAATGTACCGGCAATGGGTTCGGCGCGGCACAGGCCTTTCAGAAATTGGAAGCAGAAGGGTTCAAGCCCGATCTAATCGTGGGTCATGTGGGCTGGGGCGAATTGACCTTTTCCAAGCAGGTCTGGCCTGATGTGCCTGTGCTTGGCTATTTCGAATATTTCTATCTCGCTCAAGGTGGCCCTGTCGGGTTTGACCCTGAATATCCCGCCTCTGCTCATGCGCCTTTCATCATGCATGCGCGCAATGCAGTGAATTTCAGCAATATCGAAACTGTTGATCTGGGTGTGGTGCCCACCCAATGGCAGCAGGACAGCTTTCCCAAAAGCCTGCAAAAGAAACTCTATCGCTGCCATGATGGTATCCGGACAGATCGGTTGAAGCCGAACCCCAAAGCCTCGATCCCGCTGGGGCGTTTGGGGCGCAATGTCACCAAAAATGACGAGATTTTCACCTATATGGCCCGCAATCTGGAGCCCACCCGCGGCTTTCACCAATTCATGCGTGCCCTGCCTTCAATTCTGGATGCCCGCCCCAATGCGCGCGCGATTGTAATTGGCGGAAACGAGGCGTCTTATGGCAAGAAAAGCACCGAAAAAGGCGGGTATCGCGCCCAGATGGAGCGTGAAGTCGGCGACCGCGTGGATTGGGACCGCGTCCGTTTTGTGGGCCGCGTGCCTTATGCAGAATATCAGAAAATCATCCAGCTCACGCGCTGCCATATCTACCTGACCGCGCCCTTCGTCCTGTCATGGTCCCTATTGGAGAGCATGGCGATGGAAGCTGTGATTGTGGCGTCTGACACCGCCCCTGTGCGCGAAGTGATCGCACATGAAAAGAACGGCCTTCTTGTGGATTACTTTGATCCTGAGGCGATTGCGGCGCAAGTCATCAAGGTTTTGGAAAACCCGAAAGCCTATGAAAAACTGGGGCGCGCCGCACGCAATAAGATTGTGAACAAATACGATTTCGAAACAGTTTGCCTGCCTGAGCATATCAGGCGGATGAACAGCCTCGTTCCACAATCCAAAGCGATTGCTCTGCCAAAATCGAAAAAGTGATGCTGGCTTAAACCTTCCGAAACACCTCTGCGCAAAACTGGGAATGTCTTTTGGTTTTGGCGGGGTGTGATGAGTTTTCAGAAACGTATCTTCGATCTCGTGCTGGCGTTCGCGCTGATCATTCTGTTTGCGCCTTGTATCGCTGTGCTGTCTGCTTGGCTTTTGCTGCGGCAGGGGCGGCCCGTTTTCTTCAGGGGCGAAAGGATGAAAACCCCTGATGAGGCCTTCACGCTTTATAAATTCCGAAGCATGGACGCCAAAATGCCCGATTGCGGTGTCACGGGCGGCGAAAAGCAATCCTGCATCACACGGGATGGCCATTGGCTTCGACGAAGTCGTTTGGACGAGCTTCCTCAGCTTTGGAATATTCTGATCGGTGATATCAGCTTTGTCGGCCCCCGCCCGCCGATGCGAGAATTTGTCGAACGATTTCCCGAAATCTATCGCGCTGTCCTCAAAAACCGCCCCGGGGTGACGGGGCTGGCCACTTTGACATGCCATCAATATGAAGATCAGCTTTTGCGCGAAACAAGCTCAGCACAAGAAACCGATGCCCTTTATGTCTCGCGATGCCTGCCCCGAAAGGCGCGCATTGATCTGATTTATCAAAGGCGGGCCTCGATGCTGTTGGATCTGGCCCTGATCATGAGAACGGCAGGAAAATGGGTTGGGATCTCCCCTCGCAACAGGCTTTGGCGTTTGACCAGACAATGGAAACATGACAGCACAAAGCCATTCAGCTTGGGTAGGGAAAAGGCGACATGGCGGGTCGAATACTTTTGACAGGCGGTGCGGGCTATATCGGCTCTCACACATTCTTGGCTTTGCGCGCAGCAGGCTATGACCCGATCATCCTCGATGATTTCAGCAATGCAAATGCAGATGTCCCCGACAGGCTAGCGCAGATTTCTGGTACAGCCGTGGCTGTGCTTCACGCCGATGTGCGTGATGAAGCCCGTCTGAGGCAGATTTTTTCAGATCACGAATTCGATGCCGTTATCCATTTCGCCGCGAAAAAGGCTGTCGGTGAAAGCGTCGCCAAACCCCTGCTTTACTACGATACCAATATTGGTGGCCTGCTCAGTCTGACAACTGTCATGGCCGAGCATGGCTGCAAGACGATCGTGTTTTCATCCTCTGCCACCGTATATGGCGAACCCGATGAAGCGCCCACGCCCGAGACCGCACCGCGCCGCGCTATGAACCCTTATGGTCAGACCAAAATTATGAGCGAGGAAATGCTCGAGGCGATCATGCGGGCCGATCCTGAATGGTCCGTTGGGATTCTGCGCTACTTCAACCCCGTCGGCGCGCATAGCTCGGGCCTGATTGGCGAAAACCCTCGCGATATTCCCAATAACCTTATGCCCTATATCGCGAAGGTTGCCTTGGGCGAGCTTCCTGAAATTCAGGTTTTTGGTAACGACTACAAAACACCCGATGGCACGGGCGTGCGTGACTATATCCATGTCGATGATCTGGCCCATGCGCATCTGCTCTCACTGAAATCATTGCTCGAAAAACATGAGGGGCATCTGGTCAATATCGGCACTGGCCGCGGCTATTCCGTGATGGAGATGATCAAAGCCTATTCGCAAGCCTGTGGCCAAGACCTGCCCTATCGCATTACCGCACGCAGGCCTGGCGATGTGCCGATCTATTGCGCGAAAACGGGAAAGGCCGAAGAGGTTCTGGGATTTCAAGCCAAATATGGTTTGGACGAGATCTGCGCTTCAAGTTGGAAATGGGTTTCGGGCCAACTCAAAGGCCAATAATCGCGCCGAGTGGATGCAGCCTTAGACCTCATTTATTGCCGGCAAAACCAAGTGGCCTGACTTCCCTTTTCTACAGCAAGCCTGATAGGTGTTGCCCATTATGATCTGAAGCTCCTTGAGGCAAAATCCAATGGCATCCTCTAATCGCACCGCATTTGTAACCGGCTCGTCCGGCTTTATCGGGTTTCACCTGTGCCAAAGGCTTTTGCAGGACGGTTGGACGGTTATCGGCCTAGACGCGATGACCGATTATTATGACGTGACGCTGAAAGAGCGGCGCGAGGGCATGCTGAAGCAAAACCCGAATTTCCGCGTCATCCATGCCCGTGTCGAAGATGAGGGGGCTGTTGAGGCGATTGTATCCGAGGCAAAGCCCGATGCGATCATCCATCTCGCGGCGCAAGCGGGTGTTCGGTATTCTATCGAGAACCCTGAATCCTACGTCTCTTCAAACCTGATCGGCACCTTCCGCGTGATGGAGGCGGCCCGAAACCACAAAACCGCGCATCTTCTGATGGCCTCAACCTCCTCGGCCTATGGCGCAAATACCGAGCAGCCCTTCATCGAAACCCAGAAATGCGACACGCAAATGTCCTTTTATGCGGCAACGAAAAAGGCAAATGAATCGATGGCGCATTCCTATGCGCATCTCTTCGATATCCCGACCACAATGTTCCGTTTCTTCACCGTTTACGGACCATGGGGTCGGCCCGATATGGCTTTGTTCAAATTCACCAAGGCGATCCTCGAGGGGGATCCGATTGATGTCTACAACCATGGCGATATGGCGCGTGACTTTACCTATGTGACCGATCTTGTGGACGGCATCGCGCGGCTCATTGATGCTGTGCCAGAACGCCCTGCCTCACCCGATGATATTGTTGAGGGGGATAGCCTTTCCCCCGTTGCACCCTACCGCGTGGTGAATATCGGCAATTCCCATTCGGTTCAGTTGATGGATTTTATCAAAGCGATTGAAGACAAGACAGGCATTACCGCTGAAAAGAACTTCATGGATATGCAGCCGGGCGATGTGCCCTCCACTTGGGCCGATGCATCCTTGTTGATGCGTTTGACGGGCTATACCCCCCAAACCCAAGTGCAAGACGGCGTGGCGCAGTTTGTCGATTGGTATCGGGATTATTTTCAGGTTTGAATTTCTAGCCATAGCGATGGCCCGCTGCTACAAGCAGGAAAAAGCGGCGGTAAAGTCGAAACAGGATTTCTAAAAAGGGCAGTTTAGCCATGCGTATTGCAATGATTGGCACAGGCTATGTTGGCCTTGTTTCTGGGGTTTGTTTCTCGGATTTCGGACATGACGTGATTTGCGTCGACAAAGACCCGCAAAAAATCGAACGGCTGAACCGTGGCGAGGTTCCGATCTATGAGCCCGGTCTTGACCTTCTGATGGCCAAGAATGTCGAGGCTGGTCGCCTATCCTTCACCACCGATCTTCCATCGGCTGTCGACGGGGCGGATGCGGTGTTTATCGCTGTCGGGACGCCCACGCGCCGTGGTGATGGCCATGCTGATCTGACCTATGTGATGCAAGCAGCCGAAGACGTGGCCCAAGCTCTAACGGGCTATGCCGTGATCGTCACCAAATCGACGGTGCCCGTTGGCACCAACCGCAAGGTGCGCCAGACCGTTTCCAAGGCCAATCCAAATGCCGAATTCGATGTGGCCTCCAACCCTGAATTTTTGCGCGAAGGCGCGGCCATTGACGATTTCATGAAGCCCGATCGCGTGATCGTTGGCGTCCAGTCCGAGCGTGCCGCCGAAGTTATGGCCGATATCTACCGCCCGCTCTATCTGCGGGACTTCCCGATTGTGACCACGGATCTCGAATCCGCCGAGATGATCAAATATGCCGCCAATGCCTTCCTCGCGACGAAGATCACCTTCATTAACGAAATCGCTGCCCTTTGTGAGCGTGTTGGCGCGGATATCAAACAGGTCTCAAAAGGGATGGGTCTGGATAACCGCATCGGGAATAAATTCCTCCATGCCGGTCCGGGCTATGGCGGGTCATGCTTTCCAAAGGATACGCAAGCTTTGGCACGGATCGGGCAGGATAATGCCATGCCACAAAGCATCGTTGAGACAGTCATCCGCGTAAACGATCAGGTCAAACTCCGCATGATCGAAAAGCTGCGCGATCTCTGCGATGGGTCGTTCAACGGCAAAACCATCACGGTGCTTGGCGTAACGTTCAAACCCAATACCGATGATATGCGCGATGCGCCCTCCTTGACCATTGTGCCCGCCTTGGTTGGCGGTGGCGCCAAGGTCCGCGTGGTTGATCCGCAAGGGCAGCGTGAGGGGGAGGCCCTGCTCCCCGGTGTTATCTGGCAGGATGATCCCTATAAGGCGGCTAACAAAGCCGATTTGCTGGTGATTTTGACCGAATGGAACGAGTTCCGCGCACTTGATCTGCAGCGCTTGGCCAAAAAGATGGCACAGCCTCGTATGGCCGATTTGCGCAACATCTATTCACCACGCGATGCCAAGCGGGCAGGGTTTGAAGCCTATGACGCTGTAGGTCGCGGATAAATCACAAAAAAGGCATGGGTCATTAAACCAGACCCGCCCTCAGGCAGTCATGCAAATGCAGCAGGCCGATGGGGCGCCCTGCGGCATCAACCACAAACAAGGCGGTGATCTTGTTTTCGGACATGACCGCCAAAGCCTCAACTGCCAAGGTATCAGGCTGGGTTGTGCGCGGGTTACTTGTTGCAACATCGCCTGCGCTTTGTTCCATCAGATTGGCCATGTTCCTGCGCAAATCCCCGTCGGAGATGACCCCGACGAGGGTGCCTTCTTCGACGACACCAACAATCCCGAAACTCTTCTCGCTCATCACCAGCAGAGCTTCGGACATATGCTGATCCGCCGAAACCAAGGGCAACGCATCGCCATCATGCATCAGTTGCGAAACCTTCGAGAGTTGCGCGCCCAGTTTGCCACCGGGGTGGAAGGTTCGGAATTGCTCGGGCAGGAAGCCGCGACGCTCCATCACCGCCACGGCCAACGCATCGCCCAAAGCCAATGTCAGGGTGGTCGAGGTTGTTGGCGCCATGCCGATGATGCAGGCCTCGGGTGCATCGGGCAAGGTCAGGCGGAAATCGGCGGCGCGCATCAAGGTGCTTTCAACGCGGCCAGAAATACCAATCATCGGAATGGAAAACCGCGCAACATGGGCCACGATATCGCGCAACTCGGCTGTCTCACCCGAATTCGAGATCAAAATCACCAGATCATTCGGGGTGATCATGCCCAAATCACCATGGCTGGCTTCTGCGGGGTGCACAAAGGCCGAGGGCGTGCCTGTTGAGGCAAGGGTCGAGCTGATCTTGCGCGCAATATGACCCGATTTCCCGATACCCGAGAGGATCACGCGCCCCGAAACCGCAAGAATGGCTTCAATCGCGGCCTCGAAATCTTCGGGCAGGCTGTCCGCCATGGCCGATACGGCTTCGCCTTCAATCTTGAGGACGCGCGCCGCTGTTTCACGAATGGTTTGTTTTTCGTCTTTTGTCATGACGCTCCAATACCGCAAGCGAATGCTCTTGCACAGTGGGCAGCTTTTCATCTGAGTTAAGCACTGTCATAGCTGCAATATTATATGTTGTGATGGGATATTCAGATGAACCGCCGTTTCGGAAAAACCCCCGACCCAAAACTGACCTACCGCACACGGCCAGGGGTTTATGCAATTATTCGAACCGGCGAAGGCATTCTGGCAAGCTTTCAAGAAAACCCCACGCCTGAGCTGCAATTGCCTGGCGGCGGCATTGATGAGGGTGAGACGACATTGCAAGCGCTCTATCGCGAGGTGATCGAGGAAACGGGCTACCGCATCCACTCACCACGGCGTTTGGGGATGTTCCACCGCTACACCTTTATGCCCGATTACGGCTTTCACGCGCATAAGCTGTGCCATATCTATCTGGCTGATATCGGGCCGCGCCTATCTGACCCGACCGAAGCGGGGCATACGGCCGTATTTCTGGATTGGGAGGAGGCCCTAACGCGCTTGGCCGTTTCGGGTGACCGCTTTTTCGTCTCGCAACTTTTGGACGGTCGGTTTTCTAATCGGCCCCTGTAAACTCGATCAGCGCCGCTGAGATATCATCAGGGAAATCGCTCGTGCCTGAGTAAAGCTCCACCTCCCTCTGAAGGGATTTGAGCAAATCCAGATCCTTTTTCGAGGCCAGTTTTCCAAACAGCCGCATCAGCCCGCCATCATCAAGCAGATCACCATTGGGAGCGGGGCATTCGGTAAACCCATCGGAATGGATGAGCAGTTTGTCACCCGCTTGAAGCGTAATCTGAACCATTTCCCAACTGGCCTGCCCAATAAGCCCGATCGGCAAGCCGCCCTTCCCGAGCATCTCCATAGATCCGTTGCGACGCTGTAGAATGGGGTGTGGGTGACCCGCCTGAACCATGTCCAAGGTCCCGTCCCGAATGTTCAGGATTGCCAGACATAAGGTGCAATACTGATCACCACCAACCTCGCTGATCATCAGATCATTCAGCCGCTTGGCGACCTCATCAAGGGGTCGCGCCTCGGGGCCGAACGCCCCTTTGCGCAAGGCCAGATTGCGTGATGGGGAACTGGCCCCCAAAACAGAATAAAGCCGCGCGGCAATCATGGCCGAGGTCACGCCATGCCCCGACACATCGATGGAAAACACGCCAACCCGATGCCGACCTGCGGGAAAATACCCGACCAGATCGCCCCCGACATGGCCCGATGATTCCAGCAAGAAGGAGAGATTGGCACCGCCAAGCGATACGAATTCTTCCCGCAAAAGGGACTCCTGCAAGCGTTTCGCTTCCTGAAGTTCACGCTCGATCTCGGCATAAAGCGATTGGATTTCACTCAAGGCGCCACTGATCTGGCGGTTCTTTTCCTGCAATTCAGCCTGCGTCGCGAGGATGCGTTCACCTGCATTCAAGCGCGCGCGCAATTCGGTGGCATGAACCGGTTTTGCGAGAAAATCATCCGCGCCAGCATCCAAGCCTTGGGCAATCGCCGCCTTCTCGGATTTCGAGGTCAGAAGAATGACATAGCCATATGCGCCGCGCTGCATCTCCCGAAAACGGTGGCAGAATTCAGGGCCCGTCATCTCGGGCATGACCCAATCGCTGATCACCAGATTGATATCCGTGTCAGCCAGACAAGCGAGCGCTTCCCGAGGATCCGTAAAGGTCACCACGTCATAGCCCCAACCGCCAAGCAGCGATGCCAGCATGGCACATTGCGCGCGGCTGTCATCCAGCACCAAAGCCCGCAAATTCGGGGTGGGGTGGTTTTGGCTATGCTCGGCCGCGATCATTCGGAAACTCCTGTGATTCCGCATGATCTAAGCGACCAGCTTTAACGAGGTGTGAAAGATAAAATGCGCGTTAATCCGAGTTGAGAAGTGAACCACTCGTTAACTCTCAAGCTGCATTGTCCCGCTAGGTTGCAAAACAGGTGAGACATGATCGATTGGGATAGGTTTAACGAATTGCGAACAGATATCGGTGAAGAGGATTTTGCAGAAGTGGCGGAACTCTTTACCGAGGAAATGTCCGAGATGTTGGGCAATCTTGCGCGCAGGCCCAATACCGCAACGGCTGACGATTTTCACTTTTTGCGAGGAAGTGCTTTGAACCTCGGCTTTATCGATCTGGCCAAAGCCTGTCTGGAGCGGGAAAACACCGTCAAATCAGGCGCTCTTCCCGAGGTTGCAAGCCTCTTGGAGGTGTTCGAGAAATCCTTCGCAGAACTTCAAAAAGCCCAACCCCTGCTTATCAAAGGGGCGGCCTGACGCTGTTTGAACGCTTCAGCCTAGATCAGGAATTCTGAAAGCACCTCATCATCGGTGATATCACGATAGGCAAATCCGTTTTCTTCCATCCTCGCAAAGAGATCAGGAAAATGATTTTCATCTCGCGTCTCGATCCCAATCAGAACCGAGCCATAGTTCCGCGCAGATTTCTTCAGATATTCAAACCGTGCAATATCGTCATCAGGCCCAAGTAGCCCGAGGAAATCCTTCAAGGCTCCGGGGCGTTGGGGCATACGCAGGATGAAATATTTCTTCAAACCCTGATACCGCATGCCGCGTTCCTTGACCTCGGGCAGACGCTCGAAATCAAAATTCCCGCCCGATGTCAGGCACACAACCGTCTTGCCCTTTATGCTTTCGGCAAGGTCGCGCAGCACATCAATCGACAAAGCGCCCGCAGGCTCAAGCACAACGCCTTCGATGTTCAGCATTTCCTGAATCGTCACACAGATGCGATTTTCAGGCGCAAGATGCACATCCTCAGGCTTCACCGATTTTAGAATGGCGAAGGGCTTCGCACCGATCCGTGCCACGGCTGCGCCATCCACAAACGTATCTTTGATCGCAATCGTATGAGGCGCGCCATGTTCAAGCGCTGCTGTCAGGCTTGGGCCACCCACAGGTTCGACAAGGCTGATATGGGTTTTTACGCCAGCCGCGTTGAAATAACTTGTCACCCCTGAGGATAATCCGCCGCCACCCACAGGCAAGATCACCTCATCAGGCAGGTTTGGCATTTGCGCCAACATTTCAACCGCGACCGAGGCTTGGCCTTCGATCACATCAGGGTCATCGAAGGGAGATAGGAAATGCGCGCCCTCATCGCTACAATAGCTTTGCGCGGCGGCCAAGGTTTCATCAAAATAGTCACCAATCAGCCGAATAGTGACGTTTTCACCCCCGAACACACGGGTCTTGTCGATCTTTTGTTGGGGGGTGGTCACGGGCATGAAAATCACGCCTTTCACACCGAAATGCTGGCAAACAAAAGCAACACCCTGCGCATGATTGCCCGCACTGGCGCAAACGAATTGCGAGCGGGTCGGATCCATCTCCAGCACCTTGCGCATGGCATTGAATGCGCCCCTGATCTTATAGGAGCGCACAGGCGAGAGATCCTCGCGTTTGAGCCAGATATCGGCCTCGTAGCGCTCGGATAGATAGGCATTGCGCTGCAAGGGCGTGGCTGGAAACAGGGTTCGCATGGCCGCTTCGGCGGCGCGGGCTTTTTCGGCAAAATCACTCATGCCCTCTGGCCTGCACCAATGTAGCCATCCTGTCCAGTGACAGATGCGCCCGATCATGGGCAAAACCCGCGCCACTCCGCCCCTTTTGCCCCGCGCCTTACCTTGCGCCCATTGGTAAAACCCGTTATCCGCCCGACCGTCATACCCCCAATTCGGAGCTGCCTCATGTCTGCGCCCAAAAAAGTCGTCCTTGCCTATTCCGGTGGTCTCGACACCTCGATCATCCTGAAATGGCTGCAGACGGAATATGGTTGCGAGGTGGTGACCTTCACCGCCGATCTCGGCCAAGGCGAAGAGCTGGAGCCCGCACGCAAGAAGGCAGAGTTGCTAGGGATCAAGCCCGAGAATATTTATATTGAAGATATCCGCGAAGAATTCGTGCGCGATTTTGTCTTCCCGATGTTCCGCGCCAATGCGCTGTATGAAGGGCTCTACCTGCTGGGAACTTCGATCGCGCGCCCGCTGATCTCCAAGCGTCTGGTTGAGATCGCCGCTGAAACAGGGGCCGATGCCGTGTCACATGGTGCCACAGGCAAAGGCAATGATCAGGTACGGTTCGAGTTGTCGGCCTATGCGCTTAACCCCGATATTAAGGTGATTGCGCCTTGGCGTTTGTGGGACCTGACCTCGCGCACCAAATTGCTGGCCTTTGCTGAGGAAAACCAGATCCCCATCGCGAAAGACAAGCGCGGTGAGGCCCCCTTCTCCGTCGATGCAAACCTGTTGCACACCTCCTCCGAGGGTAAGGTTCTGGAAGACCCTGCCGAGGAAGCACCCGATTACGTGTACCAGCGCAGTGTCCACCCCGAGGATGCGCCCGATGAGCCCGAGATGATCGAAGTCACCTTCGAGCAGGGCGATGCGGTTGCGATCAATGGCGAGGCGATGTCACCTGCAACGATCCTGACCAAGCTGAATGAATATGGCGGCAAGCATGGCATTGGTCGTCTGGATTTCGTTGAGAACCGTTTTGTCGGTATGAAATCACGCGGTATCTATGAAACACCCGGCGGCACGATCTTGCTTGAGGCGCATCGTGGGATCGAGCAGATCACGCTGGATAGCGGCGCAGGCCATCTGAAAGATTCGATCATGCCTCGCTATGCCGAGCTGATCTATAACGGTTTCTGGTTCTCGCCCGAGCGCGAGATGCTGCAAGCCCTGATCGACAAAAGCCAAGAGCATGTCACAGGCACAGTGCGTCTGAAGCTCTATAAGGGCTCGGTGCGCAGTGTCGCGCGGTGGTCCGATCACAGCCTCTATTCCGAAGCGCATGTGACCTTCGAAGAGGATGCAGGTGCCTATGACCAGAAAGACGCGCAGGGCTTTATTCAGCTCAACGCGTTGCGCCTCAAACTTCTGGCCGCGCGGAACCGTCGCCTCAAAGGGTAAGTGCCAAAGCTGGCCGCCCTATAGGGTCGCGGCCAGCCTTGCACCTTGATCAATCGCGCGCTTCGCATCCAGCTCAGCGGCGACATCCGCGCCACCGATCACATGGGGTGCACGGCCATTGGCGCTCAATACGTCAGCCAGCGACCGCTCAGGAATTTGGCCTGCACATAGCACCACCGTATCCGCTTCGATCAGGGTCGGGTGCTCGCGCGCCTCGCCAAAGGTGATATGCAGACCATCAGCATCGATGCGTTCGTAATTCACGCCCGCGATCATCTTCACACCTTTCATCTTCAAAGCCGCGCGGTGGATCCAGCCCGTGGTTTTGCCCAAGCGCTTACCCGGCTTCTCGGGCTTGCGCTGTAGCAAGACAACATCACGCGCCGCAGCATCAGGTTGCGGCCCTTCAGGGGCCAAGCCGCCACGGTCAATCTCGGGGTCGCTGACACCCCATTCCTTGCGCCAAAGCTGCGGCTCCTCGGTCGGGCTTGGCCCCTCATGGACAAGAAACTCGGCCACATCAAACCCGATGCCGCCAGCCCCGATCACAGCAACCCGTTTTCCGACAGGGGCCTTGCCTGCCAAGACATCAATATAGCTCAGCACATTGGGGCCATTCTGCCCCTCAATTTCTGGATCACGCGGGCGCACGCCCGTGGCGATGACGACTTCATCATAACTGCCAAGATCATCAGCCTCAGGGTCAGCATTGAGACGAACATCAATCTGGTGGCGCTCCATCATCGTCTCGAACCAGCGGGTTAGAGCCTTAAATTCCTCTTTTCCCGGTATCTCGCGCGCCATCTTGAGCTGTCCGCCAAGAGAGGCTGATTTCTCGAAAAGGGTCACTTTATGCCCACGCTCAGCGGCGACCATCGCAGTCGCCAGACCAGCCGCACCACCACCGACAATGGCGATGGTTTTTGCGGCATCAGTAGCGTCATAGCTGAGTTCGGTTTCATGGCAGGCGCGGGGGTTCACAAGGCAGCTTGTCAACTTGCCCGAGAAGGTATGATCAAGGCAGGCTTGGTTGCAGGCAATGCAGGGCGCAATTTCATCGGCGCGCCCTTGTTCGGCCTTCACCACGAAATCAGCGTCCGCAAGGAAAGGCCGCGCCATCGAGACCATATCGGCGGCACCCTCGGCCAGAATATCCTCGGCCACATCAGGCATATTGATGCGGTTCGAGGTGATGACGGGAATGCCGACCTTGCCCATCAGCTTTTTGGTAACCCATGCAAAGCCCTTACGCGGAACGCTGGTGGCGATGGTGGGAATACGCGCCTCATGCCAGCCGATGCCTGTATTCAGGATCGTAGCCCCCGCTGCCTCGACGGCTTGGGCCAATTGCACGACCTCGGCATGGGTGGAGCCATTGGGCACCAGATCAATCATGGAGAGGCGGAAAATAATGATGAAATCGGGACCAACCGCTTCGCGCACACGGCGCACGACCTCAATCGCCAAGCGCATCCGATTCTCGTAAGCGCCACCCCAGCGATCGCTTCGCTTATTGGTATGGGTCACAAGGAACTGGTTAATGAAATACCCTTCACTGCCCATGATCTCGACCCCGTCATAGCCAGCCTCACGGGCGCGCGCGGCCGCTGTCACCATATCGGCGATCTGCTTTTCGATCCCCTCTTCATCCAATTCCTTCGGGGGAAAGGGCGAGATCGGGGATTTGACAGGCGAGGGCGCGACACAATCGGGGCTATAGGCATAGCGGCCTGCATGGAGGATTTGCATCGCGATCTTACCGCCTGCCTGATGCACGGCATCGGTGACGGTACGGTGATTTTCGATATCAGCATCGGTGAAAAGACCTGCCGCACCGGGGAAGACACCGCCCTCCTTATTGGGGGCCATACCGCCTGTGACAATCAAAGCCGCACCACCACGGGCCCGCGCCGCATAAAAGGCCGCCACGCGGGGCCAATCGCGTGTCTCTTCAAGGCCGGTATGCATGGAGCCCATCAACACACGGTTTTTCAGCGTGGTGAACCCAAGATCCAGCGGTTCGAATACATGCGGATAAAGCGAATGTGGCATAAGAAATCCTCCCGCATTCACAGCTACAGGCATGGGGGGTATTTTGTCACCTCCCAACGCCGCGTCATTCTCGGAGGATAGGGTTAGTCTTGCTCGGTCTCTGCGCAATGGCGGCGGAAAGCCACTTTGAGCATCTCAAGCTCATCGCGCATCAGCGCAACTTCGGCGCGAATATCTTCATCAAGCGCCTGTCCTGCCATCAAGGTGATCCGGTCCAGCACATCGCCCTCATCAGCTGTGCGTAGGCTTACAACCTGCACACCATCGCTAAGCACCGATACCGGCAACTCGAAATCAACCTGAAAACGGCCCGGTCCTTCATCACTGGGCGTGAGTTTGGCGGTGCCAACAACACGTTCCATATGGACGGCTTCAATGATCGGCGTTGCATCGCCTGCATCAAGGATGCCCTCATATCGCCCGCCGACCAAACGGATTTTTGTAAGCGTCATGGCGCTCAATGGATTGTCCCCCGACTACAGATCTGCGCGCGGTGCGCGCGTCAGATACATATCCCACATGATGATGCGATTCATCTGTGGCCCCTCAAAGATCAGATCAAGCCACATCTTCTCAAGACGTTTTTCATTGATCTTGGAATAGGCCAAGTCAAATTCGGCAACAAATTTCCCGTCCTGTCCCGAAAGCTGGCGCACCATTTGTTCCGTATTCGGCCCATGCTGGACGTTGAGCCGCGCATAGATTTCAATCTGGCGGTCCATATCGGCATACATGGTCATCGAAATGAAATGCCCACGGGTCAGGCCAACTAAGCCGTCATTGGGCAAATCCTGCACCAGTGACATGAACGAGCCATCAAACCGATAAACCTCCAGTTCCAGCCCGTAAGGGGCAGCGTGATGCGGCCCAGAATTCTGACGCTGTCGATAGGAAATTTCAGAACGTGCGCAATCATGGAACAGGCTCATCCCACCGACCAGCTTTTGCGGCGAGCCGACCTGCACCTGCCCTTTCGGAGCCATGGGTTCTGTCCAAGTGGCGGGCCGATAGCTCCAGTCGCATTGCTCGGGCCGTTCGATCCTGTCGTCTTGCCGAGATTTTTTCAGAAGCGCTTTTTCGGTGGCAACCTGCATTCGCGCGAGCTCGGTCTGTAGCCCGCGGGCGCGGTCATTGGCTTCACGCAGGTTATGCGCAGGCAAATCCTTTGCCTTTTGGGTCACCTGCCCAAAGCTCCGCATAACGCGGTCGAGCCGCTTGCGGGCAAAAAATCCATCAAAATCCAGCCCCATATCGGTGGTGCTCCGCGTTTCTTTAAATCTTGAGTGCTTATACTTGCAGGTTTCTAGTTAAATATACGTCGAAACAAGCCAATATTCCTGAGAATTCGTCCACCCGTCACACTGGCAGGTTCACGCGCAGGTTGTGGCCGTTCAAAACTCTGCTCTGGCTCGCTCTGAATTTCAACTGTTTGTGTCGTTTCCGTGCTTTGGCCAGGCAGGTCTGCCCCGGGACCATTCGCGGAGGTAACTGCAATCGCAAAACTGCGCAGTGTCTCGAGGCTTTGATCATTGGTGATCTCTTGATCGGCCAACCCCAAAACGCTGAGCGTTGCGATGCGGTTGCCCAGATCCAGATAGGCGCGCCAGTAATCCTCGCGCACGCCTTCGATACTGCCTGTGCTGCTATCGCGGGCATGCAAGAAGAACACATCCGCTTGGTGAAAGCTGTCCAACACCTCTACGGTTTCGGGGTCTTGATCACGGCTGAGCAGACGGCGGCCGTTTTCCGATGAAAAGAAGCTTCCCAGACTTGGGATAGACTCCCGCAAGGATGACCCCTCGGACGGCTCGGAGATTGAGGCCGTCAGCAAGGCAGGGACAGCGGGTTGCGGCAGGCGCGCGGAATTGGCGATGGCTGCGCAATTGCCCAACAGCACAAAGGCGGTTACGCCGCGATCTTGGGTGGCCTCAGGATCGACACAAAACCCGTCAGGGCCGCCAACTGTCAGCCTGTCAGAGGTGACCTGAATTTCAGTATCCGCCTGCGGCGGAGGCCCGAAACTGCCACCACCGCCACGCCCTCCACAGGCCGCAAGCGTCAAGGTCAGGGCCAGAAGGCCCAGACCTTTGAAAAGATTACAGGTCCATATAGACATGTTTCTCCTCATTGGCGCCGGGATGGGTGACCGCGCCAAAGCGGGCGGACCCGACAAGCTGTGAATATTTCCACAAGGCGCCTGACGCATAGATGGTTTCCTTGGGGCCTTTCCAATTTGCCTTACGCGCCGCCAGTTCGTCATCAGAAAGGGCCACGCTCAATTCACCTGAAATGGCGTTGATCGTAATCATATCACCATTCTCGAGCAAACCGATCGGACCGCAATGGGCCGCTTCTGGCCCGACATGGCCAACACAGAATCCACGGGTCGCGCCCGAGAAACGGCCATCGGTGATCAAGGCAACTTTCTTGCCCATGCCCTGACCGCTCAGCGCGCTGGTTGTGGCCAGCATTTCGCGCATACCGGGGCCGCCTGCGGGGCCCTCATTGCGGATCACGAGAACCTCGCCCTCTTCATAGGTGCGTGCCTTGACCGCAGCGAAAGCTTCTTCTTCGCTCTCGAAAACGCGCGCGGGGCCCGTGAAGACCTGCTCTTCCTCGGACATGCCCGCGACCTTCACGATCGCTCCGTCAGGGGCAAGGTTGCCGCTGAGGCCCACAACACCGCCTGTATCCGAGATCGGTGCCGCAACTTCATGGATCACTTTGCCATCGGCTTGGCGCACGATGATATCAAGCTCCTCACCCATGCTGCGGCCTGTTGCGGTCATGCAATCTTCATGGATCAGGCCCGCTTTACGCAATTCATTCATCACAACGGGAACGCCGCCTGCCTCATAGAGGTCCTTGGCGACATACTGACCACCTGGTTTGAGATCGACAAAATAGGGGGTGTCCTTGAAAATCTCGCAGACATCAAAGAGGTCAAAATCAATGCCCGCTTCATGTGCAATCGCTGGCAAATGCAGGCCCGCATTGGTCGAGCCGCCCGTGCAGGCCACAATGCGCGCTGCGTTTTGCAGGGATTTCAGCGTGACGATATCGCGCGCGCGAATGTTTTTCTCGATCAGGTTCATCACCGCCTCGCCCGAGGCGACACCATATTGGTCACGGCTTTCATAGGGGGCTGGCGCGCCAGAGGAATTCGGCAGCGCAAGGCCGATAGCCTCGGAGACACAAGCCATCGTGTTGGCCGTGAACTGACCACCACAAGCGCCAGCAGAGGGGCAGGCCACACGCTCGAGAACGGCGAGTTGTTCATCGCTGTAATTGCCCGCCTGATGCTGGCCAACAGCCTCGAAAACATCCTGAACCGTGACGTCTTTGCCCTCAAGCCGACCCGGAAGGATCGAGCCACCATAGATGAAAACCGAAGGAACATTCAGGCGCACCATCGCCATCATCATGCCGGGAAGGGATTTGTCACACCCCGCAAGGCCCACAAGCGCATCATAGCAATGGCCACGCATTGTCAGCTCGACCGTATCGGCAATCGCATCACGGCTGGCCAAGGATGAGCGCATGCCCTCATGGCCCATAGCGATGCCGTCTGTTACAGTGATTGTGGTGAATTCGCGTGGTGTGCCATTGGCATGTTTCACACCCATTTTCACCGATTGTGCCTGACGGTTCAGCGCGATGTTACAAGGGGCGGCTTCGTTCCAGCAGGTTGCAACGCCGACGAAGGGTTGATTGATCTCTTCCTCGGTGATGCCCATGGCATAGAAATAAGACCGATGCGGCGCGCGCGAAGGGCCTTCTGTTACGTGGCGGCTTGGAAGTTTGGACTTGTCCATCTTACCCTTCAACATGACGTCTCTCCCTTAAGTCATTCGCAAATTTCCCTTGGAATAGACGCCCCTGTCAAATGGCACAAGCGAGATTGCCGTTTGGGGCTGTTTTAGGGTAGACTTGGCTCAATAAGAAAAAGCAAATCGAGCAGGTCTATGTATTACGCGGCACATGATGCCTTTATCGCCCCCGCCAAGGGCTACCCGCAGATTTGGCGCTTTGTCGTCGGGCTAGGGCTTGCCATAGGGGTTTACGCTCTGGGTATTTTTGCCCTTATGGGGCTTATCGCATTGTTCAATGGCGGCCTGTCTGGCCTCCAGCCTTGGATGCAGCGGATACAGGTCGCCGATACACCAACGGCCACGCTGCTTATTCTGGGAACCTTTATCGGCATGGGCGGCGGCGCAATGCTGGCCACGAAACTGCTGCACAAACGCCCCATCGCAAGTCTTTTTGGCCCCCTTGCCACCATGCAGCGTCAGTTCCTGATCGCGATCGGAGTGGCCGCGATTGTTTTTGCGGCCTCCATGCTGATCCCGACTGATCTGATGCTGCAATCAAATCTTGAGCTGGCCATCTGGGCCTCTTTCATGCCCTTGGCACTTGTGGGTGTCCTTATCCAGACAGGGGCCGAGGAGATCCTGTTTCGCGGCTATATCCAACAACAGCTTGCCGCGCGTTTCTCCAACCCGATTATCTGGATGGTTCTGCCATCGGTTCTTTTTGCCTTGGCCCATCTGGACCCAACAACCTATGGCCCGAATGCATGGCTGATCGTGGCGGCCACTGGCCTGTTCGGCATTCTTGCCGCGGATTTGACCGCAAAGACAGGCAATATCGGCGCGGCTTGGGGGCTGCATTTTGCCAATAATGTTCTGGCGCTTTTGCTGATATCTCTCGATGGTCCTCTTTCGGGTCTAGCGCTTTATGTTATCCCGATCAGCGTCACCAGCGCTGATATCCTGCGGCCACTGATCTATATGGATATGGGGATCACATTCACGGCTTGGGCCGCGATCCGCTATGCCGTGACGAGGTAGGGCACCAGATGCGACATTGATTGCAATTTGTCGCTGAGCATCATATCTCCACCGAAAGACCGGCCAAGCAGGGTATTCCATGAACTGGATCACCAATTACGTCCGCCCGCGGATCAACTCGATTTTCTCGCGCCGCGAGATGCCAGAGAACCTCTGGACCAAATGCAGCGAGTGCGGAACGATGCTGTTCCACCGCGAATTGTCGGACAATCTCAATGTCTGCACAGGGTGCGATCACCATATGGCGATCACACCGCGCGACCGTTTTACAGCTCTGTTTGATGGCGGTATTTTCACCGAAGTGAAAGTTCCCAAGCCAATCGCGGATCCGCTCAATTTTCGGGATCAGAAAAGATACCCTGACCGTTTGAAAGCCGCGCAGAAAACAACCAGTGAGGCCGAAGCGATGCTGGTGGCCGAGGGTGAGATAGGGCGCACGCCGATTGTGGCGGCGGCGCAGGATTTCTCCTTCATGGCAGGCTCCATGGGCATGTATGTGGGAAATGCGATCATTGCTGCCGCCGAGCGTGCGGTGAAACTCAAACGCCCCTTGGTGCTGTTCTCGGCTGCGGGTGGCGCGCGTATGCAGGAAGGTATCCTTTCGCTGATGCAAATGCCGCGCACAACGGTTGCCGTGCAAATGCTCAAAGAAGCGAACCTGCCTTATATCGTTGTGCTGACCCACCCGACCACGGGTGGCGTGACGGCCTCTTACGCGATGCTTGGCGATATCCAGATTTCCGAACCCAATGCCCTGATCTGCTTTGCGGGACCGCGTGTGATCGAACAGACCATTCGTGAGAAACTGCCCGAAGGCTTCCAGCGCGCGGAATATCTGCTTGATCACGGCATGCTGGACCGCGTGACGCATCGCACCAAAATGCGCGATGAGCTGATTACGATCCTGCGGATGCTAACAGGTGAGCCGCCCGCCATTTCGGGCGAGTTGCCCGCGCCCGCTGGCGGCGAGATCAGCGATGCAAAAGCTGATCCGGTGGCATTGCCTGAAGCCGACGAAACACAAGCCGAGCCTGACAAGCCGTGAGCGCGGCATCCTCGGACATCCTCCTTGATCGGATGATGTCGCTCCACCCGAAGGTCATTGATCTGACGCTGGACAGGATGTGGCGCATTCTTGCTGCTTTGGACAATCCACAAACACGCATTCCGCCTGTGATCCATGTTGCAGGTACGAATGGCAAAGGCTCGACCCAAGCGATGATCCGTGCGGGGCTTGAGGGGGCTGGCAAGACCGCCCATGCTTATACCTCGCCGCATCTGGCACGGTTTCATGAACGCATCCGCCTTGCAGGTGCGCTGATCGATGAGGCGAAGCTTTCGGATATTCTGGATCGGTGTTTGGCCGCCAATGGCCCCGATCCCATCACCTATTTCGAGATCACGACTGCCGCTGGCTTCGTCGCATTTGCAGAAACCCCTGCCGATTACACCTTGCTGGAGGTCGGGCTTGGCGGCAGGCTTGATGCGACCAATGTGGTCGATGCGCCTGCGCTCAGCGTGATCACCCCGATCGATCTCGACCATCAACAATTCTTGGGCGATACCATCACCGCGATTGCAGGTGAGAAGGCGGGCATCATCAAGCGCGGTGTGACTTGCGTGGTCGGGCCACAGCAGGACGAGGCGCTGGAGGTGATCGAGACCACCGCCGCCCGCCTTGGCGCACCCCTTTTGGTGCATGGCCAGCATTGGCATTTCTGGGAAGAACGTGGCCGCTATATTTTTCAAGATGAAAACGGCCTTCTGGATTTACCGATGCCCAATCTTGCAGGCCCCCACCAGATGCAGAATGCAGGCAGCGCCTTGGCGGCCCTTCGTCATCTTGGCTTTGATGAAGACGCCTGCGAGGCCGCTGTGACCCGTGCGCAATGGCCCGCAAGAATGCAGCGCTTGCAAAACGGGCCATTGGTCGAGGCGGCAGCACAGGCCGAGCTTTGGCTTGATGGCGGGCATAACCCGCATGCCGCGCGCGCCGTTGCACGTACTTTTGAAGGCCTGCCTGAGCGTCCGACCCATTTGATCTGCGGCATGCTCAACACCAAGGATGTGACGGGTTTTATGGCCCCGCTGGCGCCGTTCACTCAATCGTTGCATGCGGTCTCGATTCCGGGTCAGGCGGCAACCCTTGCTGCCGCTGAAACCGTTGCGGCAGCCAAAAGCGTGGGCATCAAAGCGGTGGAAGCGGCCTCCGTGGCCGAGGCCTTGGCCCAGATCACTGCCGAAGATGCCACGGCACGGGTTCTGATTTGCGGATCGCTTTATCTTGCTGGTGAGATCCTCAAGGAAAACGGGTGAGCCCGCCCTTGACCCCAACAGCCAAGCGACCCATCTTTTCGCTTATGCGTCTGACTGCCCTTTTTCTATCCCTGCTGGTCGCGGCCAATCCCGCTCAGGCCGCCAAATTCCAGTTCTGCTGGATTGGAAGTTCGGGCTATACAATGCGCGGTTCCATCAGCTTTCCTGACACGCTTCTGGATAGCGGGATCATCACGCAGGACGAGGTCACGGATTTTGCGATTTACGGATATCTCGACAATTTCCCGATTGGCAGTTGGCGGCTTGATCAACGCACAACCCAAACCACTTGGGAGCTGTATTTCGACACGACCGCGTTGGAGTTTCCCATGGGCGGTATCGCGCTTGATCAAAGCTATCAGGCATGGAACGCCAATGGTGAGGTGAATGATTGCGGCGAAGGCGGGTTCGGCTTCAATGGTGGGAATTGGGCGCAGGATGTCTGCATCAACAACACTTGGATCGAAGACAGCTCGATCATCCCTGACACGCCTTTGCCCGCCTTTCCCGAAGGTGTGGAAATCCGCTGCGAAGCCGTGCTGAACCTGAGCTAGAGGCCTGAGCGCTCAAGCATCATTGCCCCAATCCGCACTTTGCATTTCCCGCAAGCGGCTGGCCGTGCGCTCGAACTCGAAACTGCCTGTGCCTTCGAGATAGAGCCGTTCAGGCGTATCAGCCGCCGAGACGACCAAGCGTGTCTTGGCCTCATACAGCGCATCAATCAGGGTGACAAAGCGCTTGGCCTCGTTGAAGTTTTCAATGCCCAATTGCGGCACATCTTCAAGGATCAGCAGTTTCAAAGCCCCCGTCAGGGCAAGGTAATCCGCAGGGCCCAAAGCCTTGCCGCATAATTCCCAAAAGGATGCGCGCGCCATGCCTGCCCAATACCGCTCCAGCACGACATGGCGGCCTTTGACCTCGAGGGTTAGAGCCTCCTCATTCGCGCCCGTCAGATCGCGCCAAAGCTGATCAAGCCTTTGCGTCACGTCGCTGGACAGGGGCGAGAAATAAACATCCTCGCCCGAGAGACGATCCTGCCTGTAATCGGTATCGGCATCGAGTTGCACGACATTGAGCCGTTCCTCCAGCAGCGCGATAAAAGGCAGGAAGAGCTGGCGGTTCAACCCGTCCTTATAAAGCGCGCTTGGATGGCGGTTCGAGGTGGTGACCACCATCACCCCCGCCTCAAAAAGCCGCTCGAACAAGCGCCCCACGATCATCGCATCGGCGATATCAGTGATCTGCATTTCATCGAAACAGAGAAGGCGGATAGTCTTGGCAATCTTATCGGCCACGGGTTTGATCGCGTCATCCACACCTGTTTTGCGGACCTCATGCAATTCGGACTGGATTTCCTGCATGAAGGCATGGAAATGGACGCGACGCTTTTCGGTGATGCCCGCATGGGCAAAGAACAAATCCATCAACATGGATTTCCCGCGCCCGACCCCGCCCCAGAGATATAACCCCGACGGCTCGGATGTTTCTGCTTTGCGGAAACGGTCAAGAAAGCTTTTGCGCTGAGATGTGTTCAGTTTCTCGCGCAACGCATCCAGTTGCAGCAGGATCGCGCGCTGCTCGGGATCAGGCCGCAAAAGGCCCTCCGACACGCGGGTGTCATAGATCGCTTGAAGATGCTGCGTCATGGTTTGTTGGTCATCCGTGCTTGGCTCCTCCATGACATAGATAACGGTATCTTAAGTGTCGAATAAGAATCTCTCATTTGACCTGCATGCCGTTCCACATCATGGTCGCGCTACTCAAAAGGACAAACGGCATATGACACGTCAAAACACGCTTTTTACGCCCGTCTTGATCGGCGGCTGCGTTATTATCATGCTCAGCTTTGCTATTCGGGTGAGTTTTGGCGTTTTCCAAATTCCAATTGCCGAGGAATTCGGTTGGCTGCGCGCCGAGTTTTCGCTCGCGATTGCCATCCAGAACCTTGCATGGGGCATTGGCCAGCCGCTCTTTGGGGCCTTTGCCGAAAAGTTTGGTGATCACCGTGCGATCATTCTGGGGGCTTTGCTCTATGCGGCGGGTCTCGTTCTGTCCTCTTTCGCAGTCAGCCCAGAACAGCACCAATTCCTCGAGATATTAGTGGGCTTCGGCATCGCTGGTACAGGGTTTGGCGTTATTCTCGCGGTGGTTGGGCGGGCGGCGTCGGATGAAAACCGTTCCCTCGCTTTGGGCATCGCCACTGCGGCAGGCTCGGCTGGTCAGGTTTTCGGCGCACCCATGGCCGAGTTCTTGCTGGGTCAATTTCCTTGGCAAACTGTGTTTTTGATTTTTGCAGGAATCATCCTTGCCTCGCTTCTGGTCTTGCCAATGATGCGCTCACCCCAGCCCGTGTCGAAAGCCGCACTGGAAGAGAGCATGGGAACCGTCCTCAAGAAGGCGTTCCGCGATCCATCCTTTACACTGATGTTTATCGGGTTTTTCTCCTGCGGGTATCAGCTGGCTTTCATCACCGCGCATTTCCCTGCTTTCGTGACCGAGCTTTGCGGCCCAATCGCACCAGGTGGAATGCTGCATAGCATTGGCATCACGACAACCTCGGCCCTTGGGGCGGTGGCGATCTCATTGATCGGTTTGGCCAATATCGTGGGCACCATCACAGCGGGCTGGTTGGGCAAACGCTATACCAAGAAATACCTGCTTGCGGGCATCTATGTGGCGCGGACCGTTGCGGCGGGCCTGTTTATCATGATGCCGATTACGCCCATGTCGGTGATCGTTTTCTCGATTGTTATGGGCGCGCTCTGGCTGGCAACCGTGCCGCTGACATCGGGCTTGGTGGCCTATATCTACGGGCTTCGCTATATGGGCACGCTCTATGGCATCGTGTTCTTCAGCCACCAATTGGGCGGCTTTCTGGGCGTATTCCTTGGCGGTTGGCTCTATGACATCTATGGCGATTACACTGCCGTATGGTGGGTCGGCGTGGGGGTTGGCGCGCTCTCGGCGATTGTGCATCTGCCAATCAAGGAAAAGCCATTGGGCGCACGCGAGGTTGCGGCCTAAAGGTTATCCTCGATCGCGGCGGCGACATCCTCGGGCCAAAGATAGGGCAGGCGATGGTCGGCCCAGTCAAAGATCACATGGCGGGCCTTGGGGTTGATCTTGCGCAGCGCGGTGAGCGCTTCAATCGGGATGACCCTGTCCTGCTCGCCCCACATCACCAGCATCGGAATGCCCGTTTTCGCGATCAGCATATGGTCTTCGGCCATATCCTCGGAAAGGAAATTCCGCTGGCTCGACAAGATCGCCTCAAGAGCGCCTTCCACGCGCAAATCCTCGCGTATCCACGCGTTGATATCTTCCTCAAACGGGATGTCCGAGGTGGTGCGGCCATATTGCCAATAGCTCAGCAAAGGCCCGATCACCTCCATCATCCAATCGCCCAGATAGGGGAGCTTGGCGGCAAGATCATAGAAACGGCCAAGCTCGACCCCGAGGCCCGTTGGGGCCAGAAGGATCAGGCGGTTAACGGTTTCAGGCGCCTCAACTGCGCGGGCAGTCGCCAAGGCACCACCCATGGAATACCCCAAAAGCGTGACACGATCCGTGATGCCTTGTGAGGCAAGCAATTCCCGCAATTGGCGCATAAAAAACTCGCGCGTCTGCTCACCCTCCACACGGTCCGAGCCACCGCGCCCATAAAGATCATAGCTCAGCACTCGGTAGCCCTGATCGATCAAGAGCGGGATCAGCGGTGCGAAGGCATAGGATGGCGTGCTCAATCCGTGGATGCAGACAATGATCGGCCCTGTCTCGGGCCCATGCCATTGGAAATGCGTCTCGCCATCTTGAAGCTGCACAAATTGACCAAGCGACACCTCTTTGCGTGCGGATAGCGGCACGAGGGTGACATGCGCCAGCAAATACGCGCCCGCCATCAAGGTGATCAATATGAGCAGCAGCCAGATCATGCGCGCCTTACCTCTGCCTCCACGCCTCGAGGATATAGCGGGCCGCCATCAGGTCGAGATGCGCACCACCCCCATTTTTGAACAAGGTGATCTCGTCATCAGATCTACGGGTGAAACCGCCGCTTGGCAGATCATAGTAATCGGCCTTGATATCCCCCTCCGAGACCACGCCTGCGGCCAAGGGAATTTTCAGCTCGCCAATATGCCCGATGGTGGTGGCGCGGCTATCCACGAAGACGGTTGCGCGCGTCAGCGCTGTGTCATCCGCTTCGCGCATATCGGGGCGATAGGCTCCGATCAGGTCCAGATGCTGCCCCGCGCGCAGCCAGTCACCTTTGATCACGGGGTCGGTCGACATTGTGGCGCAGGTGATGATGTCCGCCTGCGCAACCGCCGCCTCGAGGTCGGGGGCTACGGTCACATTCTCGAGGCTATCGGCAAAGCGTTCGGCCCCTTCGGTTGAGCGGTTCCAGATCAAAAAGCGCGCCTTGGGAAAGATAGCGCCATAGGCCGCATGAAGCGAGCGCCCCACAGTTCCTGCGCCTACGATCAGGATAGTATCACTGTCAGGGCGGGCCAGTTTGCGGGCTGCCAATAGACTGTCACCTGCCGTTTTCCATTTGGTCACAAGGTGGAAATCAACCAAGGCCTCCAACCCACCATCCAGATCAGAATAAAGGTTCACCGCGCCATTAACCGTCGGCTTTCCCGCTGCCTTGTTTTGAGGGAAAATCGTGGCGGTTTTGACCAATTGGCCCATCCCGTCGATCCATGCCGCCCGCGACAGCAGGGTATCGGGATCGCGGTAGAGAAACGTATCGCCTATCTCGGCACGCGGCAGGGAATGGCCCGCCTCCAAAGCATCGGTCAAAGCGCGCCAGTCAAGGCAGGCTTCCGCCTCTGGTCCGACGATCTCAATGCTCATGGGGCCGCTTCCTGCGCGGTCAGCAGACCATGGGCGACCAATTCATTGGCCCACCCTTCAGGGGTCTCGAAGAGATGCGCATTCCAACCACGGGCGCGGGCAGCCTTGATATTATCCACACGGTCATCCGCAAACAGCAGGCGGTCAGGCGCGATGCCTGAATGCTCCTCCACCATCTCGTAGATCCGCGCGGCGGGTTTGATCACGGCCATATGACCCGAGACATAGGCATGGTCGAATTCATTGAGAAAGTCGAAATGGGTCTGGGCATAGGCGAAGCTTTCGATCCCAAAATTCGTCAAGGCAAACACAGGCACGCCTTTGCCCTGTAATACGCGCATCAGCTTGACGGAGTGGGGGATAACGGGCTGCGCAAGCTCGATCCAGCGGTCATGCCAAAGCCGGATTTCATCGCGGAACTCGGGATAGGCCTCGGCGGTTTCATAAATGACATCTTGGAACCCTTCGCCCAGATCCACACGGTCATTCATGCCATGCAGATCAACCGTGGAAAACATGGCCTTGCGGCGGGCCTCACCGATTTCGCGGTCATAGAACCGCTCGGGCTGCCATTCGATCAGCACATTGCCGATGTCGAAGATAACGGCATCGATCTTGGTCATTCGCGCGCTCCGTACAAAGCCTCGGCATGGAAGGTGATATGATCTTCCATGAAGGTCGAGATGAAGAAATAGGAATGGTCATACCCCTCCTGCAAACGCAGGGTCGCGTTTTGACGTCGGGCGGCGATGGCTTGCGCCAAGGCCTCGGTCTTCAACAGGTCACCGAATTGATCCGCCGTTCCCGTATCGATCAAGACAGGGCCAGCAAAGCCCGTCTCCTGCATCAAAAGCGTCGCGTCATGCTTCGCCCATTGGGTCGTGTCCTCGCCGAGATAGGCGGTGAACTGCTTGCGGCCCCAATCGCTTTCGGTGGGGTTACAGATCGGCGCAAAGGCCGAGACGCTGGTGAAACGGTCAGGCAAGCTCATGGCGATGGTCAGTGCGCCATGCCCGCCCATGGAATGGCCCGTGATCGCTTGGCGTGTTTCGTCAAGCGGGAAGGTCTCGAACAGGGCTTCGGGCAGGTCTTTGGTGATGTAATCCCACATCTGGAAATGCTCGGCCCATGGGGCTTGCGTTGCATTCACATAGAAGCCTGCGCCTTGGCCCAGATCATAGGCCTCGTCATTGGGAACACCTTCGCCACGCGGTGAAGTATCGGGAAAAACCAGCGCAATGCCCTGTTCCGCGGCCCATGCCTGCGCACCCGCTTTGACCATCGCGTTTTCATGGGTGCAGGTCAGGCCGGAGAGGAACCACAAGACAGGAACGGGGCCATCCTGCGCCTCGGCTGGTAGGAACAGGCCAAAGGTCATATCCGTGCCAGTGGCCTTTGAGGCATGGCTATACACGCCTTGCATGCCGCCAAAGCAGCGGTTCTCTGAAATGGTTTCCATTCTACCCTCCATCTGTTGCGCCAAGGGGTAACGCGGCAAGGCAAAGGCGGCAAGCATCGCTTAGGGCAGAACGATGCCCGCAACACCCGACACCCAGCCAATGACCAGCGAGACCGTCACAATGCTGATCGCCGTTGAAATCAGGATCGAGGCCGAGACCCGCTGCGGCGCCACCCCGTAATGTTGCGCCAGCATATAGACATTGCCCGCCACTGGCAGCGCCGCCGCAGAGATCATCACAGCCGCATCAAACAACGGCAAGGGGAATATCAGCAAGGCCGCAATCCCCACTGCCAAAGGATGCAGGGCCAGTTTGCAAAATGAAATCCAAGCGGCAACCGAGACACGTTCGGCCGATTTGCCTGCAAGCGATGCACCGATTGCAAAAAGCGCACCTGGTGTCGCTGCCGCCCCGAGAATGGCAACGAATTCATCTACCACTGCGGGCAGCTCTATCTCGGCACCCGAGACGGCCAAGCCTGCCACCATCGACATGATCATCGGGTTTTTCACAAGCCCCATGCCAACCGTTTTCAAAATACCAAAAGACATGCGCCCGTCGCGACTGCCCGTGATCAGGATCACGATGAGACTGGAGAACACGATCAGATCCAGCGACAGCACCATCAAGACAGGGCCAGCAGCCGCAGGCCCGAGCAGCACGATCAACATCGGCACGCCCAGAAAGCCTGTATTGCCGATCACGGCGCATTGCGCTTCGATGGCGGCTTCTGTGATGGGGCGTTTGCGCAAAAACGCGACCCCCATCGCTAGGAAATAGACGACAAAACACCCCGTCAAATAGGCCGCGACGAACCACCAATCGAGAATCTCGGCCAAGGACAGGTTTGCGGCAAAGCGGAACAGCATCGCCGATAGTGCGAAATAGAATACGAATTTGGTGAGATAGGCCGTGGCCTCAGAGGTGAAGAACCCTGTTCGACCTGCCTGAAAGCCAAGCGCGATCAGCGCAAAGAAGGGCAAAGTCTTGAGGAAAATATCTATCATAGAAATTGGCTAGTCCAATGGCGAGGGACTGTCCAGAAATTGCGAGGGCGAAAAACCCGCAGCGGCGTCTTGAAAAGCAAACGAAACAGTTTAGTTCTGTTTTGTGGGTGGCAGGGCGAGAGCTGCTCCCCCCAGTGTTATATCTCGCCTTTCCCTTGCCCCTGAGGGACGCCATCCACCCCCTCTGGCAACCGCTATACCTGCCAGACCGGAGTGTTCAGCCAAGCTGGACACTCCGCAAGGGCGGGGCGATGGTTCATGTCTATTGCTGTAACTAAACTGTTCAGTCTATATACGGATGGAGGGAAGGACACCGCGCATATGAATATCGAGCCACAAATTAAGAAAGGTCGGAAATACGACCAAGTTGTTGCAGGTGCGCGCGATGTTTTCATGCGAGAAGGCTATGAAGGGGCCAGCGTCGATGTGATTGCACGCGATGCGGGCGTATCCAAAGCAACGCTCTATTCCTACTTCCCAGATAAACAACAATTATTCATGGCCGTCCTCCAGATGGAGTGTGACCTGCAACGCCGCGCACAGATGGATATCGAGTTTCTCCAACGCGATGTGCCTGATGCGCTGCACCACCTCGCCTGTTCGATGATGCAATTCCTGCTCTCCGAAACAGGTTTGGCGATGTTCAGGGTCTGCGTGGGCGAGGCGAACCGCTTTCCCGAGCTTGGTCAGGCCTTCTACGAAACAGGGCCCCTCACGGCGCAGCGCCAAGTGGCTGAATATCTCCAAACCGAGAAAGCCGCCGCCTTTCTGGATATCCAAGACCATATGACAGCGGCCGATACATTCATGCAGCTTTGCCGCACGGATTTGATGCTGCAACGCCTCATGCGGGTCAGTGGCGCTCCAAGCGAAACTGAGATCAAGAACACGGCATCCGAAGCCGTCACAACCTTTCTTGCGCGCTACCGTCGGGGCTGAGCGGTTATGCTCAAATAGCCTGCGGGAATAGCGTTTCCTCAAAATCATTACATTGCGCACGCCCGTGCCATAGCGCGCGGATTGCTTCACCGCGCAGGGCATTTGTACCGCTTAGGTAAAAGGCGCCCGCCACAGGCTGTTCAGGCACGGTGATGCGTTGCATGAGGTAGCCACATACCCGCACCTCCAGAACCTCACCTGTCGCATTCGTCAAAAAGCGATCAAAACGCATGGCAGCAGTGGTTTTGAAACGGAAGAATATATCAGTGATCCCGCCGCTTTCAGACATCTCGATCGCGGTGATTTCGCGGGGGCCAATCGGCAAAGCCGCTTCAGGCAAAACAAAGCTCACAACAGGGTCATAGTCCCGTGGCAGGCTTGGGTTTTCGATCTCTTGGGCGGCGGCACAGATCGGCACTGAAACCAAACCAAGAATTGCGAATACCGCAGCCCGCATGCCCTGCGCCTATTCCAGCGATTTGAACATCACCAAAGCATCGACATAACCGAGCTTTGGGTGATTGAAGGCTTTGGGCAGGCGGCCAACCGTCTCGAACCCTGCGCGCTTCCATGTCTCGACGGCGCGGGTATTGCTGGACACCACGAAATTATACTGCATCGCGCGGAAACCCTGCGCCTTGGCCTCATCCAAGGAATGGGCAAGCATGGCCCGCGCGACGCCTTTGCCTGCCGCATGCGATGCAGTGATATAGCCGCAATTGCACACATGCGCGCCCCCGCCCGCTTGGTTGGGTTTGATGTAATAGGTGCCAAGCAAGACATCCCCATCCTCGGCCACGAAAACCGATTTCTCAGCTGCTGTCCAAAAAGCGATCGCATCACCGCGCGAGATATCGGGATCAACGGTATAAGTATCGCCCGCGCGAAAAACCGGCTCGAGCATATCGCCCAGAGCCGGTTTGTCGGTATCCCGCAGGGGACGGATTTGCATGATCAGTACACCACCACGGCGCGGATGGATTTGCCCGCATGCATAAGGTCAAACCCTTCATTGATCTTATCCAGCGAAAGCTGATGCGTGATCATCGGATCAATCTCGATTTTGCCATCCATATACCAATCAACAAATTTCGGCACATCGGTCCGGCCTTTCGCGCCACCAAATGCGGTGCCTTTCCAGACACGCCCTGTGACCAGTTGGAAGGGCCGCGTGGAAATCTCGGCCCCTGCTGGCGCCACGCCAATAATCACCGAGACACCCCAACCGCGATGCGAACATTCCAACGCGTCACGCATGACCTGAACATTGCCCGTCGCATCGAAGGAGTAATCCACGCCACCGATCTGGTCGATATCGGTCTTGGTGATCTTCATGATCTCTTCCACAACCGTTCCCGAGATTTTCGTCGGGTTCACGAAATGCGTCATGCCGAATTTCTTGGCCATCTCGGCTTTGTCATCGTTCAGATCGACACCGATGATCTTATCCGCGCCCGCCATGCGCAGGCCTTGGATAACGTTCAAGCCGATGCCACCCAAACCGAAGACAGCGGCGGTGGAGCCGATCTCGACCCCCGCAGTATTGATCACCGACCCGATCCCCGTGGTCACGCCACAGCCGATATAGCAAATCTTGTCAAAAGGCGCGTCCTCGCGAACCTTGGCCAGCGCGATCTCGGGCATCACAGTGTGGTTCGCGAAGGTGGAGCAGCCCATATAGTGATAGATCGGCGTTCCATCGAGCATAGAGAACCGCGTGGTTCCATCAGGCATAAGGCCCTGACCTTGGGTATTGCGGATTGCGGTGCAAAGGTTGGTTTTGCCCGACAGGCAGGAATAGCACTCGCGGCATTCAGGCGTATAAAGCGGGATCACGTGATCACCGGGCTTGAGGGTTGTGACGCCTTCACCAACCTCCATGACGATGCCAGCCCCTTCATGGCCAAGGATCGCGGGGAAAAGCCCTTCAGGGTCCGCGCCCGACAGCGTGAACTCATCTGTGTGGCAAATACCTGTGGCCTTGATCTCAATAAGAACCTCACCCGCTTTCGGGCCTTCAAGGTTCACTTCCATCACTTCAAGCGGTTTTCCGGCCTCAATGGCGACGGCGGCACGTGTACGCATTTTAAAGTCCCTCCCAGTATGTAATTGAATTTCAAATTATGGAAACGGCAGGCCAGCGCAACCTCAAATAGAGGGTGGCAAAGTATATCTCTTGCAGGATCACCCGATTCCACCTATATGCATTTCAACACAGGCGCGCGCGGGTCCAAACCGAACGCTCCACCGGAAACGTATAACGGGCTCTGTGCCCGTTTTTTTGTGCTTAGAGATATGTCTGAACTAATCGCCAAAACCACAATGGACCGCCGCATGGCCGAGATCCTGACCCCGTCAATCGAGGGTATGGGCTTTGAGGTTGTGCGCATTCGCGTGATGGGTGGGGAAACCAAAACCCTGCAAATCATGGTCGAGCGCCCCGATGGCGGCATTGATGTCGATGAATGTGCGCAGGTCTCCAATGCGGTCTCTGCCATTCTTGATGTCGAAGACCCGCTTGAGGATGCCTATGCGCTTGAGGTCTCCAGCCCCGGCATCGACCGCCCGCTGACGCGCCTCAAGGATTTCGAGACTTGGGAAGGCTATGAAGCCAAGCTCGAGACGACCGAAATGATCGATGGCCGCCGCCGCTTCAAAGGCGTTTTGGCGGGGTTTGAAGGTGACGAGGTTCTAATCAATCTCGAACAGGGCAAAGAGACCGTGACCATCGGCCTGCATATTGACCGGCTTTCAGATGCAAAGCTGGTTCTGACAGATGAACTGATTTCGGAAATGCTGCGCCAACGCAAGGCAGCCGGAATTGTAGACGAGACCAAATTCGACGATATCGAAGAAGAGCCTACACAGGCGGAGGACTGAGACATGGCGATTACATCAGCAAACCAGCTGGAGCTTCTGCAAACAGCCGAGGCTGTAGCCCGCGAAAAGATGATCGACCCCGAACTGGTGGTTGAAGCGATGGAAGAGAGCCTCGCACGGGCCGCCAAGTCGCGCTATGGTTCCGAGCTTGATATCCGCGTCTCGATTGACCGCAAAACAGGCAAGGCAACCTTCACCCGTGTGCGCACCGTTGTCGAAGAGGTCGAGAACCATTTCATCGAAATGACCGTTCGCGATGCCAGCGCGCATAAAGAAGGTGCCGTTGTTGGTGATGAAATCATCGACGAAGTTCCCCCCGTTGAAATGGGCCGGATCGCGGCGCAATCGGCCAAGCAGGTTATCCTGCAAAAGGTCCGCGAAGCCGAGCGTGATCGTCAATTCGAAGAATTCCAAGATCGGGCTGGCACCATCATCAATGGTGTCGTCAAGCGCGAGGAATATGGCAATGTGATCGTGGATATCGGCCGCGGTGAAGGCGTTCTGCGCCGCAACGAAAAAATCGGCCGCGAAAGCTATCGCCCGAATGACCGTATCCGTTGCTTCATCAAGGATGTCCGCCGCGAAGCGCGCGGCCCGCAGGTTTTCCTAAGCCGCACCGCGCCAGATTTCATGGCCGAGCTGTTCAAGATGGAAGTGCCTGAAATCTATGACGGCATCATCGAGATCAAAGCCGTCGCCCGCGACCCTGGTTCGCGCGCCAAAATTGCCGTGATCTCCTATGACAACTCCATCGATCCTGTTGGCGCTTGTGTTGGTATGCGTGGTAGCCGCGTGCAGGCCGTTGTGAACGAATTGCAGGGCGAGAAAATCGATATCATTCCATGGAATGACGATGCGCCAACTTTCCTTGTGAACGCGCTTCAGCCTGCCGAGGTCTCCAAGGTTGTTCTGGATGAAGACGCAGGCAAGATCGAGGTTGTCGTTCCTGATGAGCAGCTTTCGCTTGCGATCGGTCGTCGTGGTCAGAACGTGCGTCTGGCCAGCCAGTTGACTGGTCTCGATATCGACATCCTCACCGAGGAAGAAGAAAGCGCGCGCCGTCAGGCCGAATTCGCGGAACGCACCAAGCTGTTCATGGATGCGCTCGACCTTGATGAGTTCTTCGCACAGCTTCTGGTCTCCGAGGGCTTTAGCTCGCTCGAAGAGGTTGCCTTTGTCGAAGCCGAGGAATTGCTGACCATCGATGGTGTCGATGAAGCCACCGCTGGCGAATTGCAGGCCCGTGCCCGCGACCATATCGAAGAGATAAACCGCAAAGCTCTGGAAACCGCCAAAGAGAAGGGCGTCGAGCAGTCGCTTATTGATTTCGACGGTCTCACTCCCCAGATGCTGGTGGCGCTTGCCGAAGACGGCGTGAAAACGCTTGAGGATTTCGCGACCTGTGCGGATTGGGAACTGGCTGGTGGCTGGACCTCGGTCGGTGGAGAGCGTGTGAAGGATGAAGGCTTGCTTGAATCTTTCGATGTGAGCCTTGAAGAAGCCCAGAACATGGTCATGACAGCCCGCGTTCAGCTTGGCTGGGTCACCATCGAAGAGCTGGAAGCAGATGCAGCAGCCGCTTCGGCCGCCGCAGCTGGCGACAGCGAAGAAGAGGAAGCCGGAGCCTGAGCGCAGGCGCCGGTAGAGGACGCACCCGATGTCCAGAGGTGGCCGACCCAAATCAAGCGATGACGCAGAACGTCGTTGCATCGCTACAGGCGAAACCCAGCCAAAGGCAGGGTTGATCCGCTTCGTGGTTAGCCCTGACGGGTTGGTCGTGCCGGATGTGCTTGAGAAACTGCCCGGGCGGGGGATTTGGGTCAGCGCCGATGCTGATGCTTTGGCCCTCGCGATTAAAAAGAACTTGTTCTCGCGCTCGGCCAAGCAGCAGGTGCAATTGCCTGATGATCTGGCTGACCTGGTTGAACGGGGCATTTTGCGCCGTGTGACCGACCTTTTGGCCTTGGCGCGCAAATCTGGCGCCGCTGTCGTCGGGTTCGAGAAAGTGAAAGACTGGCTGGCCTCCCGACCTGTTCGGGTGCTGCTACAAGCCTCGGACGGGTCCGTTCGGGGGAAATCAAAGCTTTGGACGCCCGAAGGCGCACGCTATTTCGATTGCTTGAGCTCAGATGAATTGGGTTTGGCATTTGGTCGCCAAAGTGTGATACATGGCGCGCTTGCGACTGGTGGACTCGGCAACCGTGTTGTAGAGGAAGCAGCAAAGTTGCAAGGCCTGCGTAAGGCGAGCGGCGGTGATACCGCCGGGAAGGAACAGAAAGACGCATGAGCGATCAAGACGGAAAGAAACCCCTTGGCCTGTCGGGCGGTGCCCGCAGCGGACGCGTGAACCAGAGCTTTTCACGTGGCCGTACCAAGACTGTTGTGGTGGAAACCAAGCGCAAGCGGGTCGTAGCACCCAAACCCGGCTCGGGCGGCGGAAGCACGGATGGTGGCAGCAGCAATGTCGCGAATTCCGAGCTTGAACGCCGTATGAAGGCCCTTCAGAATGCCAAAGCCCGTGAGGCCGAGGATCATCTGAAGCGCAAGCAGGACGAAGAGGAGCGCGAAGCAGAACGCGCCCGCCGTCGTGCGGAGGCCGAAGCCAAAGAACGTGAAGAGCGTGAACGCGTAGAAGCGATCCGCGCCAAGGAAGAAGAAGAAGCACGCGCCAAGAAAGAAGCAGAGGCCCGTCGCAACGCGCCTGCCGCTGCAGCGCCTGCGGCTCCCGATCCCGCCGATGCACCTGTCGGAGCGTCCGCGCCTCGGGGTGGCGGCAAGGCGGCCCCCGCGTCGCAGCAGCCGCCGCGTCGCAAAGAAGAAGACGACCGTGGCCGTGGCCGCGCTGCCGCCGCTGATCGTGAGCGTCGCTCAGGCAAGCTGACCGTGAACCAAGCCCTCACCGGTGGGGAAGGTGGACGTCAGCGCAGCATGGCCGCGATGAAGCGCAAGCAGGAACGCCAACGTCAAAAAGCAATGGGCGGCATGGTCGAGCGCGAAAAGATCGTGCGCGACGTAAAACTGCCCGAGGCGATTGTCGTATCGGAACTGGCCAACCGTATGGCCGAGCGTGTGGCTGATGTTGTGAAATCTCTCATGAATATGGGAATGATGGTCACGCAGAACCAGACAATCGATGCTGATACCGCAGAACTGATCGTCGAAGAATTCGGCCACCGCGTATCGCGGGTTTCCGATGCCGATGTGGAAGACGTGATCAAGGCCGTTGAAGATGATGAAGGCACGCTTAAGCCGCGCCCACCCGTCATCACCATTATGGGCCATGTCGACCACGGCAAAACCTCGCTGCTGGACCGAATCCGCCGCGCCAATGTTGTGTCTGGGGAAGCCGGTGGCATTACCCAGCATATCGGTGCCTATCAGGTCACGACCGAAGGCGGCGCGGTGCTCAGCTTCCTCGATACACCTGGCCACGCGGCCTTTACCTCGATGCGTGCACGTGGTGCGCAAGTTACTGATATCGTGGTCTTGGTCGTTGCGGCTGATGACGCCGTGATGCCCCAGACCGTCGAGGCGATTAACCACGCGAAAGCGGCAAATGTGCCAATGATCGTTGCCATCAACAAGGTTGACCGCCCCGCGGCCGATCCGATGAAAGTGCGCACCGATCTGCTTCAGCATGAAGTCGTCGTCGAACAGATGTCGGGTGACGTTCAGGATGTCGAAGTCTCGGCCCATACGGGTCAGGGCATTGACCAACTGCTCGAAGCCATCGCGCTTCAGGCGGAAATCCTTGAACTGAAAGCCAACCCTGATCGCAACGCCGAAGGTGCTGTGATCGAGGCGCAGCTTGATGTGGGTCGCGGCCCTGTTGCAACCGTTCTGGTTCAGCGCGGCACGCTCAAACAAGGCGATATCTTCGTTGTGGGCGAGCAATGGGGTAAGGTCCGCGCGCTGATCAATGATCAGGGCGAACGCGTGAAGGAAGCCGCTCCGTCGGTTCCAGTCGAAGTGCTCGGCCTCAACGGCACACCTGAAGCAGGCGATGTTCTCAACGTGGTCGAAACCGAGGCGCAAGCCCGTGAGATCGCAGAATATCGTAAACAAGCAGCCAAGGACAAACGTGCCGCCGCGGGCGCTGCAACCACGCTTGATCAGCTGATGGCCAAGGCCAAAGCCGATGAAACCGTGAACGAACTGCCCATCTTGGTGAAAGCGGACGTGCAGGGCTCTGCCGAAGCGATCATTCAGGCGATGGAAAAGATCGGCAATGATGAGGTGCGCGTGCGCGTGCTGCATTATGGCGTTGGTGCGATCACGGAATCAGATATCGGCCTTGCCGAAGCTTCGGGCGCGCCCGTGATCGGCTTCAACGTGCGTGCAAATGCCTCTGCGCGTAACTCCGCCAACCAGAAGGGCGTGGAGATCCGCTATTACAGCGTGATCTATGACCTTGTGGATGACGTGAAAGCGGCCGCCTCTGGCCTGCTCTCGGCTGAGGTGCGTGAGAACTTCATCGGCTATGCCACCATCAAGGATACGTTCCGCGTAACCGGTGTTGGTACAGTGGCTGGTTGTCTTGTCACCGAAGGCGTTGCCCGCCGCTCGGCAGGTGTGCGTCTCCTGCGTGACGATGTGGTTATCCACGAAGGCACGCTCAAAACGCTCAAGCGTTTCAAGGACGAGGTCAAAGAAGTCCAGTCCGGTCAGGAATGCGGTATGGCTTTCGAGAATTACGACGATATCCGCAAAGACGATGTCATCGAGATTTTCGAGCGCGAGGAAGTCGAACGCTCACTCGCCTAGAACCTGATTTCTTACTGAGAAAACACCATAAGGGCGCCCGTTGCGGCGCCCTTTTTCAATCGACCATCTGGTTGGATTGCTCAGGGTTCATCCACCAAATCGCGATGTTGAGCGCGCCTGCATAGCTGGCCCAGATCAGGTAAGGCACAAAAAGCCACCCTGAGAGAGGATCAAGCTGAAAAAAGCTCAGCATAGTGCCCAAGACCGCCGCCCAAAGGCAGGCAATCACCACAACCCCCGCTTTGATACGACGAAGCCCGAAGAAAACGGGCGTCCAAAGCGTGTTCAATGCGATCTGTAGGGCCCAGAAACCCATGCCATAAGCACTGTCGTCCAAAACCGCCACGCGGGACGCCGCATAGGCGGAGCTGAGATAAAGCACGGTCCAAGCAACGGGGAACAACCAGTTCGGCGGGGTCCATACAGGCTTGGACAGATCGCGATACCACGCCCCCGGTGGAAACAGGGACCCAGTGGCTGCTGCCGCGCAACATGCCCCAAAGAAGATAATGAATATTGAAAATTCCATAAGAGGTTAGATAGCCCTCTTAGGCATTTCTTTCCAGCCCTTCATCGCTTCGGTCGCGGGCCTCCAATTGGGCCAGCACCGAGATCACGTTTTCACCCCATGCAGATTTTGCAGGCGCTTGACGCGCGGCAGCCTCCACGAGGAAAGCTGTTTCGGGCAAAGGCCTTGCATGTAAAACGGCACTATTTGGCATTATAGACACTATTCCAGCCCGCAAAACAGATAGCCCCAGCAGCCCCAGCTTTTGCCCTCGGGTCGTGAAGGCGCGTTGGGTGATACTATCATGCCCGTTGCGCACAACCTTTCGCCCAATCGCGTCATAGCAATGCCGCGCAGCAAAGATTCCAGGGCGGGAGGAAAGCGGCAAAGCACCGATCCCGGCCTCAGAACGTTGGTAGAGCCGCGTCGCCTCGGCCAAAAGACGCCGCGTGATACGCCTGACTGATGGCGAAGCTTTGGGGTCGGCAAGGAAGGCCTCAGGATCAAGTCCTTCCTCGGCCATCCAATCTGTCGGCAAATAAAGACGGCCTGCGCGCGCATCCTCGCCGACATCGCGGCTGATATTGGTCAATTGCATCGCAACACCAAGATCGCAGGCGCGGGCCAAGGCATCGGCATCGCGCACTTTCATCAAAACACACATCATTGCGCCGACAGCCGAAGCCACCCGCGCCGAATAGGACCTCAGATCAGAGAGCGTCGCATAGCGATGCTCCATCCCGTCCCATGCAAGCCCTTCCAGCAGCGCTTCGGGAAGCGCGCGGGGCATGTCATAGGCCTCGATCAAAGCCGTAAAAGCACGATCAGCCGCCGCATTCTGGGGGCGGCCCGCATAGGCAAGGTCAAGCCTGTCGCGCAGACGCAAAACGGCGGCCGCTTTTTGATCATTTAGATCAACTTCATCATCCGCAATTCGGCAAAACGCGTAGAGCGCCAAGGCTGGATCACGGACCTTTGCGGGCAACAGCTTGGATGCCGCATGGAAGGAGTATGACCCTTCCCTGATCGCATCACGGCAATATTTAAGATCGGCATTATCAATCATTCTGCAGCGACCTTAAATGGCTTTGAAACGGCTCTATTGCGCAGATTAGGCACTAATTTATCCAATACTTCTGCAGACGAGATCACCCCCGGCAAGCCCGCACCAGGATGGGTTCCAGCCCCCACAAGGTAGAGGCCCGGTACCTCTTCCAACACATTATGCGGCCTGAAATAGGCGCTTTGAAGGATGCGGGGTTCGATCGAAAAGCCCGAACCGTTGGGGCTGAGATAGCGGGTCTGAAAATCCTCAGGTGTGAGCATTTCTGACGCGGTGATATGCGCCTCCAATCCCGGCAAAAGCTGATCTTCGAGCACGGCCTGAACCTTCTTGCGATAGGTCTCGGCCATCTCGGCCCAATCGACGGGGTTATCAAAGCCTAAATGCGGAACAGGCGAGAGGGCATAGAATGTATCATCACCCTCAGGGGCGCAGCTAGGGTCAGTGACTGTGGGCCGGTGGACATAGAGGCTCATATCCTCGGACAGCTTTCCATTGATGAAGATGTCATCCACCAAACCACGGTAGCGCGGGCCGTTCAGAATGGTGTGATGGCCCACATCCTTCCACTTATCGCGCGTGCCCTTGGTGCCGAAATACCAGACAAACAGCCCCATCGACCAACGCGTGCGGTCCAGTTTCTGGTCCGTCCAGCGTTTGCTGGGAATATTCCGCATCAAACGCGAATAGGTATGGCCCGCATCGGCATTGGACACGATGATATCCGCATCAAGCTGCTCGCCCGTTGCCAGCCTGACACCGGTGGCGCGACCATTGGTGCAGAGGATCTCGTCCACCTCTTCCCCCATACGCAGCAAGCCGCCCTGATCGGTAACCACATTGGCCATCGCTTTGGCAATCGCAGCAACACCACCCATGGCGTAATGCACGCCAAATTCCTTCTCGAGATGGCTGACCAACGTATACATGGAGGTCACGCGAAACGGGTCGCCACCGATGAAAAGCGGGTGAAAGCTGAAGGCCATGCGCAGGCGTTCATCCTTGAAGCGCTTGGCGGCATGGGCATAGACCGAACGGTCGGCGCGTAGCATGGCAAATCGGGGCAGGACCTTGATCAGATCCCAGAGCTTATGCATGGAACGACGGCCCAGATCTTCAAACCCGAACCAGTACCGCTTTTCGCTATCCTTGAGGAAACGGTCATAGCCCTTCCCCTCGCCGGGCGAGAGGCGTTCAACTTCCGCGCGCATCGCATCACTGTCTTGGCAGGCGGTAAAACTGGACCCATCCGGCCAGCGGATTTCGTAAAAAGGCTCCATCGGGCGAAGATCGACCTCGGCCTCGAAATCGCGGCCACAAGCGGCCCATAATTCTTTGAAAACCTGCGGCACCGTCACGATGGTTGGGCCGAGATCGAAACGGTACCCATCCTTGTGAATGGCCGATCCGCGCCCACCTGGCATATCCAGCTTATCGATTATCGTGACGTCATAGCCTTTGGCGCCAAGCCGCATGGCCGATGCCAAGCCCCCAAGGCCCGCGCCGATGACGATGGCCTTTGCGGGGGCCTTTGCTGGCGCTGCACGCAGATGTGTGATGTTTTCCATGCAATTATCGTAGACTGTCTAGTTTGATTTACAACATAAGATATCTTCACCACAGAAATTGCTTGGTTTTTTCTGATAAGACTATCCAGAGCGGCTCAATTCTGTAAGTATAAGTTGACACATGGAAAGACCGGCCATGCAATCTGTGACACTTAGTTTGTTTAGATTCAGCAGCGTTTCAGCGCGTCTTTGGGCTTTTGGCCAAATGGCGACCGCACGATTCGCCCTCAAAGCGATCCCCGAGATCAGCTTTTTCAAACTTTGCGGCTCAGGCACGGGCGAAGGATTCACACCTGTGCCCAATACGGAAGTCTATGCAATTCTCGCCACTTGGCCCAATCAGGATACCGCGCGGCGCGTCATGCAAAGCGCGCGCATTTTCCGCCGCTATCACGCGAAAGCCAGCGAGGCGATGACCCTGTTTATGACAGCGCAATCCGCACGCGGAGAATGGGCGGGGCAAACCCCTTTCAAACCGCTGGTCAAAACAGTTAACGGTCCGATCGCTGCGCTCACGCGCGCCACGATTCGTCCGAAAATTCTGTTGCGCTTCTGGGGGCGGGTTCCCGCGATTTCACAGGTGATCGGGCAAGACCCCAATGTCATGTTCAAGATCGGCATCGGCGAGATGCCTTGGCTGCACCAAGTGACATTCTCGATCTGGCCCGACACCCACAGCATGGCGCAATTCGCCCGTGCCGATGGCCCGCATGCGCGCGCAATTTCCGCCGTACGCTATGAGGGCTGGTTCTCGGAAGAGCTCTACGCACGATTTCAGGTTGATGCGGTAGAAGGCCAATGGGATGGCCACGCAGCCCTGAGCCAAGACATAAAACCAAAGGATATCGCCGCAGAATGAGACATGCATTTCCATTTTCCGCCATCGTCGGCCAAGAGGATATGAAGCGGGCGATGATATTGACCGCCGTTGATCCTGGCATTGGTGGCGTTTTGGTGTTTGGCGACCGTGGCACAGGAAAATCTACGGCGGTGCGCGGGCTGGCAGCCCTTCTTCCCCCGATTACAGCGGTCGAGGGATGCCCCGTGAATTCCGCCACTCAAGACGATATTCCCGATTGGGCAGAGGTCACCAAAACCGATCTGATTGAAAAGATGACCCCTGTTGTCGATCTGCCCCTTGGCGCGACCGAGGACCGTGTGGTCGGCGCTCTGGATATCGAAAAAGCGCTGAGCAATGGCGAAAAGGTCTTTGAACCTGGCCTATTGGCGCGCGCAAACCGTGGCTATCTCTATATTGATGAGGCGAACCTGCTTGAGGATCATATCGTCGATCTGCTTTTGGATGTCGCACAATCGGGTGAAAACGTGGTCGAGCGAGAAGGCCTTTCGATCAGACATGCCGCACGCTTTGTCTTGGTCGGGTCAGGCAACCCCGAGGAGGGCGAATTGCGCCCCCAGCTTCTGGACCGTTTCGGCCTATCGGTCGAGGTCACCAGCCCCAAAGACATTGAAACGCGCATCGAGGTGGTTCGCCGCCGTGATGCCTTTGACAGCGACCCCCAAGGCTTTCTTGCGACATGGGCCAAAGCCGATGCCGCCCTTCGCGACCAAATCGTTGAGGGCCGCAAACATCTGGCCTCGCTTGAGGCAAGCGATGATGTGTTGCGCGATTGTGCAACGCTCTGTATCGCGCTCGGCTCGGACGGGTTGCGCGGAGAGTTGACGCTTTTGCGCACGGCGCGGGCCTTGGCCGCATTTGAAGGGGCCAAAGCCATCACCCGCACCCATCTGCGCTCCATCGCGCCTTTGGCGCTTAGCCATCGTCTGCGCCGTGATCCTCTGGATGAGGCAGGCTCGAACACGCGTGTGACCCGCACGGTGGAGGAGGTGCTTGCATGAGCGAGCAGGGCGAGGAACGGTGGATCAGGGCCAATCTTGCCTTGGCCTGTTTCCTTGTGGACCCGAGCGCGCTTGGCGGCATTTGGCTCAGGGCACGCTTTGGCCCTGTTCGGGATCGGTTTCTTGACGGGCTGACCAAAGGGTTGAACGGCACCAAACCGCGGCGCTTGCATCCCGCTATGGGCGATGATGCCCTGTTTGGGGGCGTTGATCTGACGGCAACGCTGGCACAGGGCGCGGTTGTCAGAACGCAAGGGCTGCTTGGGCAATCTGGCGTGGTGATCCTGCCAATGGCGGAACGCGCCCAAGCGGGTTTGGTTGCGCGGCTTTCGGGTGCATTGGATGCGGATGCCAATCTGGTTCTGGTGGCCTTGGATGAAGGTGCAGGCGAGGAAGAACGCCTTGGGCATGGTCTGACCGAGCGTTTGGCGATCCATCTTGATCTGGACGGCTTGGCCATTGGCGATGCACCTGAACTGGAGCTTGATCTGCCCGGTTTAGAGGACGCCCGCGCGATTCTTCCTCAGGTCATTTTGCCTGATGAAGCGATCTCGGAATTGACGCAGGTTGCGGCACGGCTTGGCGTCACCTCCCTTCGCGCCCCGCTTCTGGCATTGGCCGTTGCCCGCGCATCTGCGGCGCTGTCAGGGGACGTCGAGGTTGGACCAGCCGATCTTCAGACAGCGGTTGAACTCGTCCTTGCACCGCGCGCCACGCAATTTCCCGCCCCTGACGAAGCGGACATGCAAGACAGCCCATCTGACCCTCCTCCCGATCCGCCTGAACAGGAGGATCAAGAGGAAACCTCCGAGCAGGAAGAGCCAGCCCTGCCCCCGACAGAGATGCTGCTGGAGGCCGCCAAAGCGATGTTGCCACCCGATCTTCTGGCGCGTCTGGGTGCGGCGCGGGCCGCGCGCTCTGCGAAATCCTCCTCAGGGTCTGGCGCAAAGAAAAAGGGGAATAATCGGGGCCGCCCGCTGCCATCGCGCACGGGTTCCATCGGGAATGGCGCGCGGGTTGATCTTGTGGCAACCCTGCGCGCCGCCGCCCCTTGGCAAAAAATGCGGCGGGCCGCATCGGGCCAGTTTGAGCGCTTGCATATCCGCGCCTCGGATCTCCGTATTCGCCATTATGAAGAAACCTCCGAACGCGCGATTATCTTTGTGGTGGATGCATCAGGTTCCTCGGCCATGGCGCGTATGTCAGAGGCCAAGGGTGCCATCGAAATCCTGCTGGCCGAGGCCTATTCCCGCCGCGATCATGTGGCGCTTGTTGCCTTTCGCGGAACAGGGGCGGAGGTGTTGCTGCCACCGACACGCTCGCTTGTGCAGACCAAAAAGCGCCTTTCGGCCCTTGCGGGCGGGGGCGGCACACCGCTGGCTGCTGGCCTGAAACTGGCGCTGGAACTGGGCGAGCTGGCCCGCAGCAAAGGCATGACGCCATCTGTTGCAGTTCTGACGGACGGGCGCGCGAATGTCTCTCTCATGGGTGAGGCCAACCGCGTCACAGCGGCCGAGGATGCAACCGCCATGGCGCGGGCCATTCGGGTCAAAGCCTTCTCAGGTCTGGTGATTGATACAGGGCTTCGCCCGACCAAAGGCTTGGGTGAACTGGCCAGTGAGATGGGCGCGCCCTATCTGCCGTTGCCCCGCGCTGATGCACGGTCACTCTCTGCGGCCGTGGAAACAGCGCTTTCGATCCAATGACGAAGCCTCCACCAGATTGGCCCCATGCTGAGATGAGCCAGATTTTGCAGGTAATGCCTCATCGCTGGCATGTGCAGATCATGGGCGAGGGGCCTGATCTTTTGCTCATCCATGGGGCGGGTGCTTCGACCCATTCGTGGCGGCATGTGATCGGTCCCCTCTCAAAGCAGTTTCGTGTCACGGCCTTTGATCTTCCAGGCCAAGGCTATACCCGCGCGGGAACGCGCAGCCGATGCTCCCTGCCTCTGATGTCCGAGGATATCGCAGCGCTTGTATTGGCCTTGAGGCTTGAGCCCAAGGTGATCATTGGCCATTCGGCAGGGGCGGCTTTGGCCTTGAGCCTGTCGCGTAATCTACCAACCCCACCCCGCCAGATCATCGCGATCAATGGCGCTTTGGAGAATTTCAAGGGTGCAACAGGCTGGTTGTTTCCCTTCTTGGCCAAGCTTTTGGTGTTTAATCCGCTGACAGGGCTTTTGCTGTCGCGCGGGGCAAGTGACGCCAAGATCCGCCAATTGCTATCCTCGACAGGGGCAAAAATCGATGAAGACGGGATCATGCTGTATCAACGGCTGATGTCGCAACGCAGCCATATTGAGGCCACCTTGGCCATGATGGCGCAATGGTCGCTGGAGGAATTGACCCGAAATCTACCAGATATCCCGACCCAGACCTTGTTTTTGCATGGCGCGAAAGACCTCGCCGTTGCGCCTGATGTTGCCCGCCGTGCAGCTCAGGCAATGCCGAATGCGACGCTCCAGATCCTCGAAAGGGTTGGTCATCTAGCTCAGGAAGAGGCACCCGATCAGGTGATTGAGGCGATCTTGGCCTTTACCGACCAGATTGCCGAAACAGAACAGGCGGCCCAAAGGACCGCCCGTTGAGGTAGATTAAAGCGCTATTTACTCAGCCGAGAGGCTGGCAAGATAGGCGTAAAGGTTCACAGCATCTTCTTCCGAGCGAACACGGAAGGCCATCGCGCCGCGCGCCGAGCTATCGCCCGTTGCTTCCCGAATATAGCCAGTCGGGTCCTGCACATAGGCCACGAAGGACTCTTCGGTGATTGTCCCGCCGGTTTCACCCAGAGCCGTCAGGCCAGGGGACCAGCGGAAATCCTCGATGCTGGCCCATCCACGTCCTGCGACACCATAGAGGTTCGGGCCAGTGCGCGCATTGCGGCCAGCCAATGTGTCGCCTGCGTCATTCACAACGACATGGCATGCGATGCATTGACGGAACGCAGCCTCGCCCGCTTCGGCATCGCCAGTTGCGGCATGGCCATCGGCCATCGCCATCGGTGCGCTTAGCAGCATAGCTGCGGTCGCGATCATCAATTTGCTCGTCATCTTAGAAATCTCCCAATTCATCTAGCTCACGGTCACTATAGGTAACCCGTTTTAAAGAAGGTCCAGAGGTTTTTTTGTAATCATGCAACAGCATGTGCGATTGCACACTGTTTCCAAAGGGTTTTGAGCGCCATCACAAGATATTCAATATCCTCATCTGTGTGCAGCGGGCCTGGTGTAAAGCGCAAACGCTCGGTGCCTTTTGGAACGGTGGGGTAATTGATCGGCTGCACGTAAATGCCGAATTGCTCCATCAGGATATCTGACAGCATTTTGCATTTCACAGGGTCTTTTACCATCACCGGAATAATATGGCTGGGGTTATGAACATGCGGAATGCCTTCGGCATCCAGACGCGCGCGCAGGCGTTCCACCTGCCGCTTTTGCATATCGCGCTCAAAACTCGAGGTCTTGAGATGACGGATCGAGGCTGTGGCGGCAGCCGCAACCGCAGGCGGCAGGGCAGTGGTGAAGATAAAACCGCTTGAAAAGCTGCGGATGAAATCAACCAAGGCATGAGAGCCCGTGATATAACCGCCGACAACGCCGTAAGCCTTGCCAAGGGTGCCCTCAATCAAGGTGATACGGTCCATCAGGCCTTCACGCTCGGCCACACCGCCGCCGCGCGGGCCATACATGCCAACCGCATGAACCTCGTCAATATAAGTCATCGCGCCATGCTTTTCGGCGACCTCCACGATCTCCTTGATCGGGGCAACATCGCCATCCATGGAATAGACGCTCTCGAAGGCGACGATCTTGGTGGCATTGGCGGGAAGGGCCGCAAGCTGGCGGTCAAGATCCTCGACATCATTATGTTTCCAGATTTTCTTATCGCAGCGCGCATGGCGGATACCTTCGATCATCGAGGCATGGTTCAACGCATCCGACAGGATCACCGCATTGGGCAAACGGCTGCCAAGCGTCGACAAAGCCGCCCAGTTCGACACATAGCCCGAGGTGAACAGCAGCGCCTCTTCCTTGCCATGCAGATCAGCGAGTTCACGCTCAAGGATTTTGTGGTGATGCGCATTGCCCGAGATATTTCGCGTGCCGCCCGCACCTGTGCCACATTCCTTGACGGTATCAACCATCGCCTGCACGACATCAGGATGTTGACCCATGCCGAGGTAATCATTCGAGCACCAAACCGTCACATCATCTTGGCCGTCACCATGGTTTTGAACCCGCGGAAACGCCCCGCATTTGCGTTGAAGTTCAGCAAAGACGCGGTAGTTGCCCTCTTCTTTCAGTTTGTCCAATTGCGTCTGGAACAGTGTGTCAAATTTCATCGGGCATCCTCGCTGTGTAGTCGTGCTAGGTTTGGGGGGCTTATCGCCCCTGTCTCTCGCTGCGGCAGCATCCAGCGCCACAGGCGTTCATCAGGCAGGGGGAGCACCATGAACCAGTGCTCCAACAAGGCCAGCGCAGTCAGCGCGGCAATCAGGGCATACCCCACGATCTCACCTTGGTCTTGCGCCGAAAGGCAGCTTGCCAGCGCCAAGCCAAGTGCAAGGCTGAGGCCAGTTATGGAGATCGGGAAAAGCCAATTCATCCGCGCGATACGGAAATGCGATGGCAGGTGATGGAGATGATCTGGAATAAACTCCAGATTGATTTTGCGCACACCCAGATAAAGATTCAGCTTGGCGCTGATGCGCGCCACAAATAGCAGCGTGAAGGTCAAAACACCGACCTGATTTTCAGCCCCGAAGGACATCAGGACAAGCGCCACCACCATAAAGACCAGCAGCAATTCATGATAGGCAATGGTGCCCCAAGCGCGAATGAAACGTTCCCATTCAGGGACACCGTCGCGCAGAATATTGCGGTTTGGGCCCGTGATTACACCCGCCAGAAAGGCCAGCTCGACCCAGCCCCAAAGGGCAAGGGCCGAGAGAAAGCCGATATAGGCGCCCGTGACCGAGCCATCCTCCAGAGTCTCGATAATGCCGATCGCGCCGATGATCAGGAAAGGCGTGTTCATCAGCACAGACCAAACCCGCGCATGCGGGCCTTCCTTATCCGCACGCCGCACCGCCACAAGGATCGCTCCGGTGGAGAACCACCAGAGAAACAGGGCCACGAGGGCCGCGATCCAGGGCGAATGCAGCATCAGTAAGCGGGCTCCATGCGGACGCTTTCGGGAAGCTCATGCTTTTTGACGGGGATCAAATAAAGCGACACAAACGCCATACCCGCCCGAAGGCTTGCGAAACCGCGTTTCAGGAAATTGCCGTTCTTCTTGGCCTCGGCCAGATCGACATTTGCCTTTTGCAACGCTTTGAGCCCCTTCATCCAGCGCGGATGATCGATATCAAGCGTGATCGGGAACACTTGCGTGGAGATCGCGCTGGTTTTGCGGAAGACCTCTTGGCCATACCAATCAGGATCAACGCCAAGCGCTTCATGGAAAGCAGGGCGCTGGTGGTCACGCACATACATCGTTGCATAGACCGCCGTCAGGAAGAACTTGATCCAAAGGACATTCCTGCCGCTGGTCAGTTTGGGGTCGGTCTTCATCAGCAGGGCAAATGCCTCGCCATGGCTGAACTCATCATTGCACCATTCACGGAACCATTTGAAAATCGGGTGGAAGCGCAATTCAGGGTTCTGCTCAAGGTGGCGGAAGATCGTTATATAGCGCGCATAGCCGATCTTTTCCGACAGATATGTCGCGTAATAGATGAATTTCGGCTGGAAATAGGTGTATTTCTTAGCCTGAGTCAGAAAGCCGAGATTAACCGCAATCCCAGCCTCGCGCAGGGCATCATTGATGAAACCCGCATGGCGCGCTTCATCGCGGGCCATAAGTTGGAACAATGTGGTGATATCCTCATTGGACCCGCGGCGCTTCATTTCCTTGTAGAGCACACAGCCCGAAAACTCGGCCGTGCAGGACGAGACCAGAAAATCGATGAATTCGGCCTTGAGTTTGGGCTCCATCCCGTCCCAATCAACCTTGTCCCAATCCTCGGTTTTCTTGAAATGCCCCTTATTCGGGTCTGCTTTCATCTGGGCGATCAGCGCGTCCCATTCCTCGCGAACAGGGCTGACATCGACCGCGTCCAATTCATCGAAATTGGTGGTGTAAAACCGCGGTGTCAGAAGGGTGTTCTGCAAGGCAAGTGCTGTTGCGCTTTCGCTATCGGTGATGGGCTGGTCGTAATTCTTGGCGGCCAGAGCCTCTTCGACAGTGCTTGCATCGGCGGAGTGGTTGACTTGAACATTCATACCGAAACCTCCTCGGAGAAACTGAACTCGCAAAGCTCCATGAACTCGAAATCGCCTGTGGCGCGGGTCCAGAGCTGTTCCAGCTTCGAGGCACGCTTGATCGTCGCCATGCGATCCTCGATCACGACCTCGCCATAAGGCGCCATCACGGGCGCGCCATGCACTTGCACTTCATCGCCTGGATTGATGGTTGCGCCGTTCAGAAACTTCACATGCGCATATAGGCTTTCAAATTTATGGCTCACTTCCACTTGGCAGGGAGCCGTCTCGATCTCTCTTGTAAACAATCCCATTGGTCATTCCTCCAGCAGGCGGGCAAAGGCCCGCTCGTTATCCGCGCCAAAACCCATGAGCTCGGCTCGGAAATCGGTGAAGTCATCGCGAAGGCCAAGACGCCCATCGCTAAAACGCACGAGGCGGATCGGATCGGACCCAGTCATGCCCAATGGGGCACGATTGCGTTCCAGAACCCGATAAACACCCGCGATGAACCCACCTTCGGCTTCATCAAGTGTAGCGATCACATTGCCGTCGAGATCCAGCACACGGGCCGAGCCGTCCATTGATCCGAAGATGCGGATCAGACGTTCTTGCGCGATTGGAACCTCGGCCACACTTGGTGGCATGGCTTCGAGCGGCCGGTCTGTCAGCCGCGCATAAGCCACAATGATCATTACACAGACACATAAAATAAACATCGCCCGCACGAGCAGAGTTGGAATCATCTCCTTGTCGCGTGTGACGAGCTTTTGTTCTTCAACATTTGCCATGATGAGACCCCCCCTATTCCGCAGCCACAGCATCACCCGAGGTCACACGTTCCACACGGGGCGTGTTCACTTCGGTTTCTGCTGCTTGGGCAAGAATCCCTGCAATTTTCTGCGCATCACGAATGCAACGCAGAGCAGGCTCGGGCTGTTTCATCCGCCAAGGGCGGATATGCGGCCATGTATAGATATAGGACAGGCGCACATTGTCTTGAGCAAGCTCCATCGCGATCGTCCCTGTGCCGTCTTTGCGCAGGGCAAGTGTCGCGTTGGAAATCTGCCTGAAGGGCAGGTTCAAGGTCATGGTCAAAGCCGCCCCGATGCGCATGGCAACGCGGCGGTTGGTGATCGTGTAGACTGTTGACTTGGCTTGCACGATGGAAACCACCAAAAGCAGGACGCAAACAAGCGCACCAAGAACAAGAAAGAAGGAGGCTGCCGTTGCGCTTTCGGTCCAGCTTGTTGTGGCCGCACCAGCAATGGTTCGCCACGCAAAGAGAAACCCGAAATACCCTGCAACCCACCAGAAGTTCAGAGCATCCTTGGCAAGAGCAAACCATTCCGGTTGCCCCTGCCAAAGGATCTCTTCACCCGAAGGGAGGTTCTCGGGTAATCCACGGACAGGCTCGGTCTGAAAGTCGTCGTGGGACATTGGTCATTCTCCTTCTTAACAACAGTATTAGAGAAGCGGGTCTGTCCGCTCCTGAGATGCGTAGAGAATGCCGCCAGCATAATAGCCGGAGATCTTATCCTCTTCGAGCAAGGTGACTTGGTTGGGTGATTTGATCGTGGGCACATTTTTGAAATGCTTCCCGAAGATCGAATTCACCTTCACACGGTTCGAGCGTACCAAGGCCATCTGCATCGGGATCAAACGCTTGCCACCGCCATTTGCGGCATCAAGCTCAACCTCCAGATAGCGGATCAATTGCTCGGGCGCGTCGATCCACATATCGCAGATTTTGCCGACAATCTCGCCGTCGCCCGCGACAACTGGCAAATCACGCGGGTCGTAGCCTGCGCTGATCTGGAAGTCCTCGGTATGGCTCATTGGCACGATCTTGGTATGGCCATGGCCATCAAGCTCGGGCAGGTCACGGCGCTTTGCCCATGACGCAGGCCCGACACCATCGATCATCGGGTCACCGGTTGGATCGAAGGGGAACCCGTTGGTCTGGCTGCTTTGACGCAAGGCAACGTCACCACGGCTCTGGAAATCCTCGCCGGGCAGGGTCACTTCACCGCGACCATGCATAAGCTTGAAGGTTTTTTCCTTGGGCAGCGGGAATGGCCCCTGATTGGCGGCCTGCGTGCCGTCATCATTTTCAAGCGGGTAACCTTCCCGCATGTTTTCAGTCTGGAGATAGTAGATGAGTAGGGCAAAAAAGACCCAGAATAGCCAGATAGACAGGCTAGCCAGATCAAAATTGCCGAAGAATGTAGCTTCCATGAGTATGTCCTCCGAATGCGGCGTTTACTAAGTGGGTAGGTCGGCGAGCCCGATCTTGCCGGCCTCCCCAGGTCTGGATTCACGCACGGTCCGCACCAGCGGCCCGAGAGCAACGAGCGTTGCAAAGAGCAACAGAATTTCGAAATGATAGACGACGGAATAACCCGTCGCGGGGCTCTCCAAGGCGCGCCCGAGCGTGCCCGAGATCGCCAATTGGTTCACGCCATCGCGCATCGCACCGCCAATCGCGATGGAAAGACCGGCGGCGGTCGCCTGCGCAGCGCCCCAAGCGCCCAAGGCAAGGCCGCGCCCTGCACGGCCCTTGGCCGGCATGGTCATCGCGGCGGTCAGCGTCGAGATCGCAAAAAGCCCACCCCCGAAACCGATGATGCAGGCCCCGACAAAGAACAGCACCTCGGATTGCATCGGGTTCGAGAAGATAACCGCGCAGAAGGCAATCACACCTGCAAGAATGCCGCGCGCACCCATGCGGTAGGGGTTGATCCCATCTGACAGCCAGTTCGAGGCAAAGCCAAATCCGATCAAGGCACCGGCGGCCCAAGTGGCGGTCAACATCGTGGTTTTCGACACCGACAACCCAAGGATTTCGCCGCCATAAGGCTCAAGCAGAACATCCTGCATATTGAAAGCCATCGTGCCAAGGAACACGACCACCAAAAGCCGCCCTGCGGGGCCACCTTTGGCAAAATCATTCCAAGCATCACGGAATTTCGGGTTGGGGGCGGCGCGCTCCTCTTTGGTCATGGGGCGCACGCGCTCCTGCTTCCAAAGGGCGATTGTATTCAGCACCAAGGTGGCGACAGCCGCGCCTTGCACAACCTTGATCAGCGTCAGGCCCGAGAAATCACGCAGCAGATACCCGATGATCAGCGCCGATGCGCCCATCCCGATCAGGAACATCACATAAAGCAAAGCCACAACGCGCGGGCGGGTCTCCTCGGTCGCGCGGTCCGCTGCAAGGGCAAGACCTGCCGTTTGGGTCATATGCATGCCCAAACCCGTCATCACAAAGGCAACACCCGCAAGCGCTTCGCCTGCGAAAGGAACATTATGGACGACATCGCCCCCCAGAACCAAAAGGCTGGCAGGCATGATCGCAAGGCCACCAAATTGCCAAAGCGTCCCGAACCAGAGATAGGGAATGCGCTTCCAGCCGATGGCGCTTTTGTGGTGATCAGATTTGAAGCCCAAAAGCGCACGGAAGGGCGCGATCAACACGGGCAAGGCCACCATCATCGCAACCAAAGTGGCAGGCACCGAAAGCTCCACGATCATCACGCGGTTCAAAGTGCCAAGCAGCATAACACCCGCCATACCAACCGAGATCTGGAACAGGCTCAACCGCAAGATTTGATCCAGCGGCAGACCCTCGCTCGCGGCATCCGCGAAGGGCAGATATCTGGTTGAGACGCGGGACATCTTGCTCATCGCGCATACTCCAGACAGGTGGAGATGTAGAAGCCGCGGCTGACGCGCTCAATCTCTGAAATAGTGCCTGTTGCGCCGTTTAGAGCCGTTTTTTTGGCGAGACTACGCGGTGCATGCGGGATCATGGTGGGTGAGCGATCCGAGCGTGGGAAGAGTTTTCCAATGCCAAAGAACGCCATCAGGAACGGCGTGCGCGGGGCCACTGTAAAGATGATGGAGGACGAAACACGCGGGCAAAGACCTGCCAGTGCACGGCCCAGATCATCAGCCTCGTAATAGATCATCGAATCCATCGCCATGACGTGATCAAACGCGCCCAAGCTTTCCGACAGCATATCGCCTGAGGTGAAACGCACCTGATCGGACAAATGCGCAGGCAATCTCTTGCGCGCGATCTCGACCAATTGCGGCGAGATATCGATGGCAACCACTTCCGCACCGCGCGCGGCCAGCTCGGCTGTCATCTGGCCAGCGCCACAGCCTGCATCAAGAATGCGTTTCCCGCGCAAATCCTGTGGCAAACGCCCCAACATGATGCCGCGCATACGGTCGCGCCCTTCGCGCACCGTTTGCCGAATACCAGAAACGGGCGCGTCCGAGGTCAGACGCTCCCATGTCTTGGTGGCCGTCCGGTCGAAATAATCCTCAACCCGATCGCGCGTTGCGCCATATGTTGGCGTTGCAACCATCAATCAAACCCCAGCAATTCAAAGATATGACGATCTTCCAGCGGCGCAGGGGCCAAGGGGTCGGTGCCTGCATAAAGACGCTCGGCCAAGCGGATATATTCCGCGCGGCATTGCACGATGTCTTCCTCATCGGGCATTTCAAACAATGTCTTTTTCTTCAGACGTGACCGACGGATGGCATCCACATCAGGCATATGCGCAATGCGCTTGAAGCCAACCTCATCGCAGTAGCGATCAACCTCATCGGTATCCTTGCTGCGATTGGCCACGCAGCCCGCCAAGCGGACGCCGTAGTTTTTCGATTTGGCCTGAACCGCGGCAATGATGCGGTTCATCGCATAGATCGAGTCAAAATCATTCGCCGTAACGATCACCGCGCGATCAGCATGCTGCAAGGGTGCCGCGAACCCGCCGCAAACCACATCGCCCAAGACATCGAAAATCACGACATCGGTGTCTTCCAAAAGGTGATGCTGTTTGAGCAGCTTAACCGTCTGGCCAACAACATAGCCGCCACAGCCCGTTCCCGCAGGCGGGCCACCTGCTTCGATGCACATCACACCGTTATAGCCTGTTGCCACGAAGTCTTCGGGGCGGAGTTCTTCGGCATGGAAATCAACATCCTTAAGGATATCGATCACCGTTGGCTGCAAATGCCCTGTAAGCGTGAATGTGCTGTCATGCTTGGGGTCACAGCCAATCTGCAGAACCCGCTTGCCCAATTTGGAGAAGGCCGCCGAAAGGTTCGAACTGGTCGTCGATTTTCCGATACCGCCCTTGCCATAAACCGCGAAAACGGTGGCGCCCTCGATCTTCATCGAAGCGTCTTGATGGACCTGAAGCGATCCCTCGCCATCTTCGCCTTTGGTCAAAACAGGCGGAGCACCAAGACCTTTGGCGCGGAGCCCGTCTTGCTCGCGGCTATTGGCACGTGCCGCAGGGGGGTGTTTATCATCCAACATCGGTCATTACTTCCTATTCTGCAGCCATTGTGAGGCCCTCAAGGCGGTCTTCCAGCTCATCTGCCCCAGCCTGAAGGGCGGCAAGCGTTGCCTCGTCGGGTTGCCAGTAATCCCGCTCGAACGCTTCGAGCAGGCGATTTGCCATGCGGGCCGAGGCCTGCGGGTTCAACTCCGCAAGACGGCGGCGCATCTCTTCATCCAGAACAAAGGTCTCGCTGAGCCGCTGATAGACCCAAGGTTCGACCTGTCCTGTGGTGGCCGACCAACCAAGCGTATTGGTCACCTGCGCCTCGATCTGGCGCACACCCTCATGGCCATGCTTGAGCAGGCCTTCGAACCATTTGGGATTCAAGCTGCGCGCGCGGGTCTCAAGCGCGACCTGATCTTGCAATGTGCGCACCTTGCCTTCACCGCGTGTCTGATCACCGATGAAAACGGGCGCTTCACTGCCCTTTGCCCGCTTCACAGCGCGCGAAATGCCACCAAGCGTGTCGAAATAGTGATCAACGGTGGTCACACCCAATTCAACAGATTCAAGGTTCTGATAGGCAAGATCGACATCGCGCAGGGTCGCTTGCAAAAGGCCCGCGTTTTTATGGGCTTTTCCATCGCAGCCATAGGCAAAGCTTTTGCGGTTCTCATAGGCTTGCGCCAGCTCGTCTTCCTCGCCCCATGCACCGCTATCGACCAAGGCATTCACATTGGAGCCATAGGCCCCTTCAGCATTGGAAAAGACACGCAGCGCGGCCTCTTCCATGGAGCAGCCCATCTTCTCGACATAATCGAGCGCATGGGCACGAACGAAATTCATCTCCAAAGGCTCATCAGCGGTTGCCGCCTTGAACGCCGCCTCGGCCAGCATCTTGGTTTGGAGTGGCAGCAGATCACGGAAAATCCCCGAAAGGGTCATCACCACATCAATCCTCGGACGGCCAAGCGCCTCAAGCGGTATCAAATCAGCGCCACAAAGCCTGCCATATCCGTCAAAGCGGGGGGTCGCCCCCAATAGCGCCAGCGCCTGCGAAATAGGGCCACCATCAGATTTGATATTATCCGACCCCCAAAGCACCAAAGCCACCGAACGCGGCATGGCACCTGCGGCCTCCAGCAAGCGATCCGCCTGTTTCGCCCCGTCTTGCAGCGCGAAGGCAGTTGGCATGCGGTAAGGGTCAAAGGCGTGAATATTACGACCGGTTGGCAAAACCTCGGGCGAGCGGATCAAATCACCACCCGGAACAGGGGCGATATAGCGCGCGGACAGCGCGCGCATCAGGCCTGAAAGCTCGGTTTCCTGACGCAGCATTTCAGCCATTTTTATCTGCGTTTCAGGGGTCTGATCGGCCATAACGCGCAGATGCTCGGTGATCTCGCTCTCGGCCATGGGGCGGCCAACAATATGCAACCCATCAGGGATCAAGGCATCTTCGGTTTCCAGCAGCTTGAGCCATAACCGATCAGGATCATGCCCCTCCAGATCCACGGCTTCCGCCTGCATGGCAATCAAATCAAGCATCTCAGCACGCTCATGCGCGTCAGGCGCCATGGAGCGGAACCGCATCAGGCTATCCTTGAGATCCTGCAGGCCCTTATAGAGCCCCGACGCCGCCAGAGGGGGCGTCAAATGCGTAACCGTAACCGCGTTCGAACGGCGCTTGGCCAGCGTCGCCTCGGATGGGTTGTTGGATGCATAGAGGTAGATATTGGGCATCGCGCCGATCAAACGATCAGGCCAATCCTGCGCCCCAAGCCCCGCCTGTTTTCCAGGCATGAATTCCAAAGCACCATGCATTCCGAAATGCAAAACCGCATCGGCCTGAAAGCTGTTTCTCAGCCACAGATAGAAGGTCGCGAAGGCATGGGTGGGCGCAAAGCCGCGCTCGAACAAAAGGCGCATCGGGTCGCCTTCATACCCAAAGCCGGGCTGGACCCCGACAAAGACATTACCGAATTGATGGCCAAGCACAAAAACGCCGCGCCCATCAGATTGCACCTTTCCGGGCGCGGGGCCCCAAACGGCCTCGATCTCGGCAAGCGGCGGTGTGGTGCGCACAATCGTATCCGCATCCACATGAGCGGCGACATTGGCATCCTGCCCGTATTGCTTGGAATTGCCGTTCAAAATGGCATCGCGCAGATCGTCAACGCTGGCGGGAACCTCAAGCGAATAGCCATCACTTTTCATCTGGTTGAGCGTATTCCAAAGGCTTTCAAACACACTAAGATAGGCCGCTGTCCCGACCGCGCCAGCATTAGGTGGAAAGCCGAACAACACGACCGCAACCTTCTTCTCGGCGTTTTCCTTGCGCCGCAGCAGCGCCATGCGCTTGGTCTTTTCGACCAGGCTGCCGATCCGCTCATGGCAAGGCGCCATCGCTTTGGTTGAGGAAGTGCTCTGGCACATATGGCGACAGCCTTGGCACCCATCTGTGCCATGACGCCCGCCAAAAACAGTCGGATTGGTTGCGCCGTCAATCTCAGGCAGAGCCACAAGGATCGTCGTCTCAACAGGCCCCAAACCTCCTGATGAGGCCGCCCATTGCCCCAAGGTTTGAAACTCGATCGGATGCGCCGCGATATAGGGCAGATCCAACTCTTTGAGAACTTCAACCGCAGCGGGGCTGTCATTATAGGCAGGTCCACCGATCAGGCTAAACCCCGTCAGCGACACCATTGCATCAACCTTGCCGCCTGCGAAATATTTCGAAATGGCAGGGCGCCCATCAAGCCCACCCGCAAAAGCAGGAACAACCGCAAGCCCTGCCTCCTGCATCTGGCGGATCACGCCATCATAATGTGCGGCATCCGATGCCAACACATAAGAGCGCATCATCAACAAACCGACCGTAGCAATCGGGTTTTCAGGCTGCGGCAGGTCAGCAACCTCAGTGGTGATCCGACCACCAGGAAGATCGGGGTGATACAGACCCACTTCAGGGTAATCGATCGGCGCATTGGCGGTCGCGCCATGCAAGGCCTCATCCTTGGCATAACGCCCGATCAGAAAGCGGACCATCTGCTCGACATTGTCATCCGAGCCACCGAGCCAATATTGCATGCTCAGGAACCAAGCGCGCAAATCCTGCGATTTACCTGGAATGAACTTCAAAATCTTCGGTAATCGGCGCAGCATCCGCATCTGCTTTTCACCGCTGCTGGCAGAGGGCGATTTCGCCCCGCGCAGCTTCTTCAGCAGCTTCATCGGGCCAGATGTGGGCTTGGACATATCCAAATCGCCCATGCGCGTGATGCTCACGACCTCTTTGGCCGACACCATACCAATCATCGCATCGCACTCATTCCGGCGCGCTTGCAGATCAGGCAGGATCGCCGTGATATGCTCTTCAATAAACAGAAGGTTCGCGATGATGATATCGCCATGCCTGATCGCCAGCCGCGCCTCTTCAAGCGCCTGCTGGTTCTCCGCCCATTCCGCGCTGGCATGAACCGAGACATTCAGGCCAGGGAACTCGGCCGCCAAACGCTCGGAAACCCGCGCGGCGGGTCCTGCAACATGGCTGTCCATCGTCACAATCACGACGCGGTAGCCGGGGATATGATCACCGTCACCGCGCATAATGGGCCTTTGCTTCATAAAGCGTATCGACGCTGATTTCCGCGACCCCGCGCTCGGCGGCATAGCTCTCGGTATTACGCTTGGCCTTGCCCCGCACAAAGAAGGGGATCTTTTTCAATTCACGCTCGGCGCAAGCAAGCCACACCATTACATCACCACTAAGGCCCTCCGCTTCCCCCACAGGCGCTGCGGCGTCCTTCATCTTTCCAGAAATACGAATATCCCCATCGGCCATATCCGCTGCCGTCAGAGGTTTAGGCGCATGGCCCCCATGATGGCTGGGGCCCGCCGCATCGTGAAACTCGAAATCCTCACGGAACATCGCCAGTAGATGCTCCTCCAGCCCCATCACAAGCGGGTGGATCCATGTATCGAAAATCACATTCGCGCCTTCCCAGCCCATCTGGGGCGAGTAGCGCGCAGGGAAGTCTTGCACATGCACAGGCGCCGAGATCACAGCGCATGGAATGCCAAGGCGCTTGCCGATATGGCGCTCCATTTGGGTCCCAAGGATCATCTCGGGCGCGGCATCCTCGATGGCTTTTTCAACCTCGAGGTAATCATCCGTGATCAGCGCGTCCAAACCGAATTCTTTGGCCAAAGCACGGATCGGGCGGGCGAATTCGCGGTTATAGCAGCCCATACCGACCACTTCGAAACCCATCTCGTCGCGCGCGATGCGGGCGGCAGATTGAACATGGGTCGCGTCACCAAACAGGAAAACCCGTTTACCCGTAAGATATGTAGAATCAACCGATTTACTCCACCAAGGCTGGCGCAGTCGGCTGAGGTCTTTTTTAGGTTCTATTCCGCAGATTTGTGCCACTTCTGCAACGAAATCATGCGTCGCAGCCACACCAATTGGAACTGTCTTCGTGAATGGCTGGTCGCAAACGCGCTCAAGATGGCGCGCGGCGGTTTCAGCATGTTCAGGATACATCAGAACATTGAAATGGGCTTGGCCCATCTTGGTGATATCTTGCGGTGTCGCATCAAAAGGCGCGACGACATTGATGCCCACGCCCATTTCCCAAAGCAGGGCCTTGATCTCCTCGATGTCATCGCGGTGGCGAAAGCCCAGCGCCAATGGTCCGATCAGGTTCGCCGTAACCTCAGGCGTGCGTTCCATCGGGCGCGCCAATGCTTTGACGATCTGGTAGAAGGTCTCATCCGTGCCGAAATTCTCTTTGCGCTGATAGGATGGCAGTTCCAGCCCAATGACGGGCACGGGCAGCCCCATGGTTTCGGCAAGACCGCTTGGATCATCCTGAATCAGTTCCGCCGTGCAAGACGCGCCAACAATCAGGGCCTGCGGCTTGTAGCGATCATAGGCCTCCTGACAGGTCTTCTTGAAAATACCCGCCGTATCGGCACCCAGATCACGGCCTTCAAATGTTGTGTAGCTGACAGGCGGGCGGTGGTCGCGGCGCTCGATCATCGTAAAGAGAAGATCGGCATAGGTATCGCCTTGGGGTGCATGCAGCACAAAATGCAGGCCCTTCATGGCGGTGGCGACACGCATCGCGCCGACATGGGGCGGGCCTTCATATGTCCAGACCGTCAGCTTCATTCTGCGGCCTCCAGCTTCAAAAGCTCGCGGCGGCGCACAGGGCGCGAGAAGAGGCCAGCCAGATCGCCAGCTTGCTCGTAGAAATGCACAGGGGTGAAGACCAGTTCGATCGCCCATTTCGTCGTCAGCCCCTCCGCCTCAAGCGGATTGGCAAGGCCGAGGCCACATACCGTCAAATCGGGCCGTGCGGCACGTACACGATCAAGCTGAAGATCGACATCCTGACCTTCCGAGATCACAGGGCCTGCGGGCATCAGATCAAGGTCGGGGCCAACAAGGCCTTTGTGGATATAAGGCTGGCCAATCTCGATCGCGTCCATACCGCATTCGCGGGTCAGGAAACGCGCAAGCGGGATTTCCAATTGGCTATCAGGCATGAAGAAAACGGATTTGCCGCTCAAGACAGCAGAGGCCGAGGCAATGGCCTTGCGCGCACGGGCGCGTGGTGCGGCGGTGACCTTTTCAAACAGATCGTCGCTGACACCAAATTCATCGGCAATGGCGCGCAACCAAAGCGTTGTGCCTTCCTCGCCGAATGGGAAAGGCGCTTGGATCATCCGTGCGCCACGCCGCTCAAGCGCTGCGGCAGTATCGCCCAAAAACGGCTGGAGACAGGCAAACACTGTATTGCTTCCCACCGCTGGCATTTCACCTGCGCGCGGGGCTGGTAGAACGCGAACAGGACCAATGCCCATCGCCTCAAGCAGGCCAAGCGCCTGATCTTCGACCACATCGGGCAAAGCACCAACAAGGAGCAACTCACGCGTGTCACTGGCGGGCAGAACAGGCACCATCGAGGCAAGGCAGGCATCCTCGCCTTGTGTAAAGGTCGTCTCGATCCCGCTGCCGGAATAATTCAGTACCCGCACATGAGGCGCATGTTCGATGGTCAGACGTTCTGCCGCGCGGGCCAGATCCAGCTTGATCACCTCAGAGGGGCAGGAGCCCACTAAGAAGAGCTGCTTGATATCGGGACGGCGCGACAGAAGGCGTGCAACTTCGCGGTCCAGCTCCTCATGGGCATCGGCCATACCAGCCAGATCGGTTTCCTCAAGGATCGCAGTCCCAAAGCGCGGTTCGGCGAAGATCATCACGCCAGCGGCGGATTGCAGAAGATGGGCACAGGTGCGGCTTCCGATCACAAGGAAGAACGCATCCTGCATTTTGCGATGCAACCAGATGATACCCGTCAGGCCACAAAACACCTCGCGCTGGCCCCGCTCCTTCAGAACGGGCGCATCGCGGCAGGTTTTGGCGGCAATCGGGGCGGGGTTGTTCACAGCTCACCCTCCAACCGCGCCATGCGCAGCTTCCAGATGAATTGGGCAGCGTTGATCACATAGGCAACATAGGCAGCCAGCGCGATGACCATTTGCTGCTCATGCGGCCAGCCCACGATCAGCGCCCAGACATAGGTCAGGTGCAGCGCGATCACGGCAAAGCTAAAGACATCTTCCCAGAAGAAGGCAGGCGCAAAGAGGTATTGCCCGAAGACGACCTTTTCCCAAATGGCACCAGTCACCATTATTGCCAGCAGAACGCCTGTCTTGAGGATGATGGAGATCGTCGCGGCCTCATAGCCCAGCCCCGTCCACATGAAGCGCAGCACCAGCGCGAGAGAGACAAGAAATACGACGAATTGAACGGGTGCGAGAATGCCCTGAACCAGCGTCCACACCGTAGCGTCACGCCGTGCACGTTCTTGCGCGGTGTACAGCCTCCGTGACGGGGCGCTGGTTAGCGTCTGAGCAGTCATTCCACACGATTCCTTTGGGCATTTATAGTGCCGCTAAGTCAAAGCTACGCGTGTGAAGGGCAAAGTGTCAATTTATATTTACACTATTCTCGAGTCTTTCCCGCTGAAAACGACCCTTTAGAGAAAGCCATTTATTGTATTATTTTCATATAGTTAGAAAAGTAATTCCTGCTGTTTTCTGGCAAAGGTGGGCCTAATCCCGATTTACTGTCAGTTTTCTTTGACACCACCCAAGCAATAGTGGACACTGACTCCATAGGCTGTACTCGCCTTGTGCTCGAAATTCTGCTGTAATGCGGGTACGGAACCCTCGGAGGGGTTGCACATGACCTTAGCCGATTACGACCCAACCACTCGCGTTTCTGATACCCATGGCTCCCATATCGCGGCCTTGGCGCGGAAAGCGCTCGAAATACTGGCCAAGGAGAAGACCCTTGCGCCAGGCAGTGTGGCTGAGCATTTGGACAAGTTATGTGACGCGTTTCTCTCGGATGATCCGTCCCTCCGAGAGAAAACCATCCAGCGCATTCTAAGCGAGAATATTTCTTCAACAGAAATCATAGATCACATCATCCCCGCCGCCTCCCGATTGATCGGCGAGCGTTGGGTGAATGACGAGATCGGGTTCGCGGATGTGACGATTGCCACGATGCGGCTCCAAGATGCCGCCCGTTCCCTGATGTCAGAGGGTCCGCAAGGCGTTGTCGACCCGCTTGGAACGGTGCTGTTGATCATTCCCAAAGGCGAGGATCATTCCTTGGGTGCGGTGATTGCGGCCGATCAATTCAAGCGGCACGGTTACGAGGTTGACCTCGTGGTCGGAAAGCACGCGCTTCAGATTTTCGAAATGGTGCGGCAAAATCGTTATTCTCTGGTTGGAATAACGGCAGCAAGGCTTAAAACCCTTGCAGAAATTAAGGTTTTAGTTGAAAGGGTACGTACGGGTGTTCCATGGCGAGTGCCAATCGTAGTTGGCGGGCCAATCGTACTGACCGACATCGATGTGCAAGGTGATACAGGTTCTGACCATGTCGGCTCTGATATCCAGCAAGTTTTAAGTATGTGTAACCTACAGTCAAAAAACAAATTTGGCATTGAGGCAGAAGCAGAATGAGCTTGATTGATCTATATTGTTATTCACTTTTGGGGACGGGATTTCGAGAATGAACAGCCGCGGCGACTTCTGGAGTGAGGCCACTGGCTTTCAAATCGCTCCGAAGCAATTCAGCGACATTGTTGCGACCGCTGCCGATATCGCTCTGGTATTGGACCAGAACGGTATCATTCAGGATGTTCTGGCGAACCCTCTCAACATGACCTTGGGCAAATTCGATCACTGGAAAAATCGGGATGTACGCGATTTTCTAACCATTGATAGCAAGCCAAAGGTTGAAAAGCAGCTGGCACGCCTTTCATCGGGCGAGGTCGATTTCGTCGACGGGATTGAGATCAATCACAGCGATAACGGCGCTTGGGAATTCCCCGTGCGCTACACCTTGCACAAAGCGAATGACGAGAACCTCTTTCTCATGCTTGGCCGCGATATGCGCCCCGTTGCGGAATTGCAGCAGCGTTTGGTCAAGGCGCAGATGGCGCTCGAAAAGGATTACGAGAGCCACCGCGATTACGAGACCCGCTTCCGCGCCGTTATGGAAGCCACGCGTGATGCCTTCATTCTGGTGGATGTAAAATCAGGCCGGATCACCGAGGCGAATACCTCTGCCACTGAATTGCTCGGTGCCGAGTCCGAGGCGCTTAGCGGGCTTTTGGTTGCGCAGGAATTTATCAGCCAGTCGAGCACTGATCTTATTGCGATGCTGGTCGATGGCTCTACCGACCGAGAAGACAAGCCGATTATTGTTGGAACAAAGCGTCTCGGCAGCGATATTGTTGTCTATCCAACCCTGTTCCGCGCAGGTGGCACAAAGACACTATTATGCCGATTAGAGACTGTTGGAAGCTCGGAAGCTGTTGCCAATGAACTGGCTGGCACCCTTTTGTCGATGTTCCGCAACGGGGCGGATGGCATTGCTATCACTGATCCACATGGCGTGATCCGTTCGGCCAATGAAAGCTTCCTGTCCATCTGCGATATCGGTCAGGTTTCCGAGGTTCGTGGCCGTTCGCTGGCCGATTTTTTCGTGCGCGGTGGCGTCGATCTGAAAGTCATGATGGATAATGCATCCCGCTCAGGCCAGATGCGCAATTATTCAACACGGATATCGACGGCTTTCGGCTCCAAGGTCACCGTCGAGATTTCGGTCACCAAGCTGAGCGCGCCAATCGATAACGGGTTTGCCTTCTCGATCCGCGATACCTCGCGGCTTGAGGTTATCCGTGAATCTGGCGCCGCAATCGTTTCAGCTGATGGGCAGCCATCTAATGAAGCCGTTGAGAATGTGGTTGGGCTTGTAGGCTCCGCGCCCTTGAAGGAAATTCTGGCCGCAACAACCGATGTCATTGAGAAGATGTGTATCGAAGCAGCCATTTCCCTGACCAATAATAACCGTGTGGCCGCCGCCGAGATGCTCGGGCTGTCGCGGCAGTCTCTCTATGTGAAACTCCGGAAATACGATATTCTGGATCGGCACGAAGAGAGCTGAAACGATGTAAACCTAAGTTTACACTTGCTCAGACTCATATTGTCATTCTAATCTGACAGTATGAGTGTAACGACCCATGTTCAGACCCATATACCGCCCCGCACCCTACCGGAGCCAAAGGCAGTTCTAACGCTGCTGAAACCCATCACATGGTTCCCGCCGATGTGGGCCTATCTCTGTGGGGTGATTTCCGCAGGCGTTGCGCCTTCGGGGCATTGGCTGGCTTTGGGGCTTGGTGTGATATTGGCAGGCCCCGTTGTTTGCGGGATGAGCCAAGCGGCCAATGATTGGTGCGACCGCCATGTTGATGCGATCAACGAGCCAAATCGCCCGATCCCCTCAGGCCGTATTCCGGGGCGTTGGGGGTTGTGGATTGCCCTGATCATGTCGGCTGGTGCATTGCTGCTGGCGACGGCCCTCGGCCCTTGGGGGTTTGGGGCCACCATCGTAGCGGTTGCTGCGGCTTGGGCCTATTCGATTGAACCGATCCGGCTGAAGCGTTCAGGCTGGTGGGGGCCAGGATTGGTGGGCCTGTCCTATGAAACCTTGCCATGGTTCACGGGGGCCGCTGTTTTATCGGCTGGGGCACCATCTTGGCCTGTTGTGATCATCGCGCTGCTTTATGGCATCGGGGCGCATGGCATCATGACCCTGAATGACTTCAAAGCATTGGAGGGCGACCGCCAGACGGGCGTCAATTCCCTTCCCGTCACCCTCGGCCCCGAACGCGCGGCAAAGCTGGCCTGTTGGGTCATGGCCCTGCCGCAAGTGGCTGTGATCGGCCTGCTGTTTTACTGGGATCGGCCTTGGTTTGCCTTCTTCATCACTGCCGCCCTTATGGCCCAATTCCTTGCCATGACCGTTTTGCTGCGTGATCCGAAAGGCAAAGCCCCATGGTATAACGGCACAGGCATCACGCTCTATGTGTCAGGCATGATGGTTGCGGCCTTTGCGATCCGAAGCTTTGAGGCATGGCCATGACCCTGTCTTGGCTTCAGATTATCCGCATGGGGCTGGTGCAGATGGCGCTTGGCTCCATCGTGGTTCTGACAACATCGACTCTGAACAGATTGATGGTAGTGGAATTGTCCCTGCCCGCCGTTCTTCCTGGCCTATTGGTCGCCCTTCACTACGGCATCCAGATCACGCGGCCACAATGGGGGTATAAATCCGATATGGGCGGGCATCGTACCCGTTGGATTATTGGCGGCATGGCCGTGCTTGCCCTTGGGGGGCTGACAGCCGCCTATGGTGTCTTACTTCTTGAAACCTCTTTCGCCCTAGGCATGGCGGTTTCCATTCTCGCTTATGCCGCGATCGGGTTAGGGGTGGGGGCCTCGGGCACCTCGCTACTGGCCTTGCTGGCCACAGCCACGGCCGAGCACCGCCGACCTGCCGCCGCCACCATCACATGGCTGATGATGATTTTCGGCATCGCCATTACGGCTGGTGTGTCGGGCCAATTCCTTGACCCTTACACGCCGCTACGCCTGATGCAGGTGGTGGCAGTTGTCACAGGCGGTGCTGTTCTTCTGACATCGCTGGCCGTTTGGGGCATCGAGCGGCGCGTGACAGCGCGGCGCGAAGCCGAAGCCATGCCCTTCATGGACGGCCTGCGCGAAGTTTGGGCCGAACCCAAAGCCCGCCGTTTCACCATTTTCGTTTTCCTCAGCATGACCGCCTATTTCATGCAGGAACTGATCCTTGAGCCCTATTCGGGCCTTGTGTTCAATTTCACCCCTGGTCAGTCGACAACCCTGTCAGGCGCGCAAAATGGCGGCGTCTTTCTGGGTATGGTTCTGGTCGGATTGGCAGGTACCGCGCTGCGCTTTGGCACGCTGCGGTCATGGGTCGTGACTGGCTGCATCGGCTCGGCTGCGATGCTGGTTGTAATCTCGGCGCTTGGCCAGATCGGACCATCGGCACCACTTTTGCCAACAGTTGTGGCTTTGGGCTTTTTCAATGGCATGTTCGCCGTTGCGGCCATCGGTTCCATGATGGCGCTTGCCGGCGTGGGGCGCGATGCGCGCGAAGGCACCCGCATGGGACTTTGGGGCGCGGCCCAAGCCATTGCGGCTGGTTTCGGCGGATTGGCAGGTGCAGCCCTTGTTGATCTGGCCCGCATCGGCCTGAGCGATGCCTCTGCCTTCGGCTCCGTCTTTATCTTCGAGGCGGCTCTCTATCTCGCCTCTGCTTTCATGGCCCTCCGCATGATGGAGGGCCGCCCTTCGGCCCAAACGCCAAATGGTGTTCCAGTACCGGGAGAATGACGATGAAATATGATGTAGTTGTTGTGGGTGGAGGCCCTTCTGGGGCCACGGCTGCCGAAGATCTCGCCCGTACTGGCCATAAGGTCGCGCTGATCGACAGGGCGGGGCGGATCAAACCCTGCGGCGGGGCGATCCCGCCTCGTGCCATTCGCGATTTCAACATTCCCGAAGACCAGCTTGTCGCCAAGATCACCACCGCAAGGATGATCTCGCCCACAGGGCGGCGCGTCGATATTCCCATCGAGAATGGCTATGTCGGCATGGTGGATCGGGAACATTTCGATGAATTCCTGCGCTGCCGTGCCGCCGAAGAAGGGGCCGAGCGCCTGACAGGGACCTATCTCAGGATCGAGCGTGATCGCGAGACAGGAACCAATGTAATCTACCGCGACAAAACCAGCGGCGAGGAACGGCGGCTGAACACCGATCTTGTGATCGGCGCTGACGGCGCGCGCTCCAATGTGGCGCGGACCGAGATCAAGGGCGGAGACCGTATTCCTTACGTGATCGCCTATCACGAGATCGTCGAGGCGCCTGGCCCACGCGGCGAATACGACCCTGACCGTTGCGATGTCATCTATGACGGGCGGATCAGCCCCGATTTCTATGGCTGGGTTTTCCCACATGGGAAATCTGCCTCAATCGGGATGGGTTCAATGGTGAAGGATGTTGATCTCAAGAAGGCCACCGCCGATCTGCGCAAAGCCTCGGGGCTTGAGGATTGCACCACAATCCGCCGCGAAGGCGCGCCAATCCCGCTGAAACCTCTGGATAAATGGGATAACGGGCGCGATGTTGTGCTGGCAGGCGATGCGGCAGGTGTTGTTGCCCCCTCATCTGGTGAAGGTATTTTCTATGCCATGCTCGGGGGCCGCGTTGCCGCCACCGCCGCTGCCGCCAAGCTGCAAACAGGCATGATCAAGGACCTGCAACTGGCCCGTAAAATGTTCATGCGCGACCATAAAAGCGTCTTCAAGGTCTTGGGTGCGATGCAGAACGCCTATTACAAATCCGATGATAGACGCGAACGCTTTGTCTCGCTTTGCCATGATGTGGATGTGCAGCGCCTGACCTTCGAGGCTTATATGAACAAAGAGCTTGTGAAAGCCCGCCCGCTTGCACATCTTAAAATCGGCGTTAAGAACCTCGCCCATCTAACAGGGCTGATACCAGCGACACGCGCATGACAGTAATGATCCCAACATGGGTGGATGGCACCCTAACGCCAGTGGAAAAGCTCGAGGCCCATCAAAAGGGTCTCAGGCATAAGGCGATTTCGGTGTTTTTGATGCGTGGCGATCAGGTGCTGCTGCAACAGCGCGCGCTATCAAAATATCACACCCCTGGCCTTTGGGCGAATACCTGCTGCACCCATCCTTATTGGGGCGAGAACGCGCTGGATTGTGCGACGCGGCGCTTGGCTGAGGAGCTTGGGCTGATTGAGGTATCGCTGATCTATAAAGACACCGTCGAATACCGCGCCGATGTCGGCAATGGCCTGATCGAGCATGAGGTGGTTGATATCTTTATCGGTGAACTGGCCGCGGGCCATGAACCCGTTCCCGAACCAAGCGAGGTTATGGATACGATCTGGCATCCTCTTGGCAGCTTGGCTGATGAGGTTTCAGCCCGCCCGAAAAGCTTCACGCCTTGGTTACAGATTTACCTGCGTGAACACGCCGCAAAGATTTTCGGGGAAGCGGCCGTTTAAGCGAAACCACGTGTTAAACGGGCCATCGCCGCGCCAATCAGGCGCGGCTTTTCTGTTCGAACCCTGCAACCGTCACACCAAGCGCGTCCAGCGCGGCATTGGCAATGTCATGGGCAGAGAGACCTGCATCAGCATACATATCGGCGGGGCTGGCCTGATCAATGAAACGGTCGGGCAGGCATAAGGTGCGAATGGCCAAGCCACCATCCAGCTTCCCTGCACGCGCCAGATGGTGAAGGACCATGCCCCCAAATCCAAGCATCGCGCCTTGCTCAACCGTAATCAGTGCTGAATGATCTGCCGCCAAACGCTCGACCAAACCGGTATCAAGGGGTTTGGCAAAACGGGCATCGGCGATGGTGACACTCAATCCTCGCACCTCAAGCTCGCGCGCAGCCTCGGTTGCTTCGATCAGATGCGCCCCGAAAGACAGGATCGCAACATCGCGCCCCTCTTGCAGAACGCGGCCTTTGCCAATCTCAAGAACCTCGCCCTGCTCGGGCATCTCGACACCCGTGCCCTCACCCCTTGGATAGCGCAAGGCGATGGGGCCACTGTCATGGGCAACGCAGGTCGCCATCATATGGACCAGCTCGGCCTCATCAGCGCAGGCCATCACGGTCATATTCGGAAGGGCCGCGAGATAGCCGATATCAAACGCCCCCGCATGGGTCGGGCCATCCGCACCCACAAGGCCCGCACGGTCAATCATAAAGCGGACAGGCAGATTTTGCAGGGCCACATCATGCACGATCTGGTCATAACCTCTTTGCAGAAAACTGGAGTAAATCGCGCAAAACGGCTTGAGGCCACCTGCCGCCATTCCAGCCGCAAAGGTCACGGCATGCTGTTCGGCAATGCCCACATCGAATACACGGGACGGCATCGCTTTTTGCATGACATTCAGCCCCGTCCCACCTGGCATGGCGGCGGTGATACCTACCACTTTGGGGTCGCGCTCGGCCTCGGCCAGCAGCCGCGCGCCAAACACACCCGTATAGCTCGGGGCATTGGCCACCGATTTCTTCTGAATACCCGTTTCAGGGTCAAACTTCGCCACACCATGATAGCAATCATCGGCCCCTTCGGCAGGCGCATAGCCTTTGCCCTTCGCGGTGACCGCATGGATCAGAACAGGCCCTTCGGCACGCGCTTTCGCGCTGCGCAAGACATTGAGGAGTTCTGGCACATTATGCCCGTCAACAGGGCCGATATAGGTAAAGCCCAAATGCTCGAACAAGGTGGCCGAGGCCTGCTGCCCCGTCACCAATTCCCGCGCGCGTTCAGCGCCTGCGCGCAAAGGCTCGGGCAGGAATTCGGCCATGCCGTCAGCGATATCCTTCAAGGCGGCCAAAGGCGAGTTGCTGGACAGATCATTGAGGTAGCGCGACATCGCCCCGACAGGCGGCGCGATGCTCATGTCATTGTCATTGAGGATCACAAAAAGACGGCGGTTCAGATCACCCGCATTATTCAGGGCTTCATAGGCCATGCCCGCACTGATCGAGCCATCGCCGATCACGGCAATTGCATCACCCGTCGCCTCGCCTAATTCATGTGCCATGGCAAAGCCAAGTGCGGCTGAAATACTGGTCGAGGAATGGGCCGCACCGAAGGGGTCATAGGCGCTTTCGGCACGTTTGGTGAAACCGCTCAACCCGTCTTTCTGGCGCAAGGTCCGGATCCGGTCACGGCGGCCCGTTACGATCTTATGGGGATAGCATTGATGCCCCACATCCCAGACCAGCTTGTCATAAGGCGTGTTGAATACCGAATGGATCGCGACGGTCAGTTCCACGACACCAAGGCTGGAGCCAAGATGCCCGCCCGTCTCGGAAACCGCGCTGATGGTTTCGGCGCGCAATTCATCGGCAAGGCGGGTCAATTCCGCATCGCTCATGCGGCGCATATCGGCAGGGCTGTGAACTTTATCAAGCAAAGGGGTGGTCGGTCTGTTCATAATCTGGTCCTCCTCGGCCAGAGAAGAAGATCGCTGCGGCAGGGGGAGAAAACCCGACCGCAGCGCAAGTCACCCACGAGGGGACGTTAGGTGACCTAGGTCTGAAAAAGCGCTCCAAGGGCCGTGGCTGGCACAGCCCTTGAAGAAAGTCATATGGCCAGTGGCCCGACCCATTACTGGAAGGCCGAGTAGTCTGGCTCACCCGAGGTGGTCGCAAGCTCGGGGTAGTTGACGATGACATTCATCCCACGCATCGGGCGTTGCTGCCCTTGGTGACATGTGCGGCAAGCTGCCAATGGAGCATCGCCAAAGACAGGGCCAAGCCGCTCGGGCGGATACACATCTTGCAGTGGAAGAAGATGCTGCTCGATGATCTCCTGAACCATCAAGATACCAAGGCTTGCCGTGGACCACTGCAAGGTCACCTGGCCTGGGTCATAGAAGGCGCGGCTGTTGTGACAGAACACGCAATTCACACCCAGTGAGTTGGCAAAATAGTTCATGAAGGCATAGGTCCGCTCGGTATGCTGGATCAGCGGATCACCGGGCTGTTGCTGCACACGGCTTTCCAGATCATGCACGCCGATACGGGCATAGGAGCCATCCTCTGCGGCGAGAAGATATGTCTCGAGATAGTCAGACGGCAGCGATGTCGAGTTCGAGACCAAGGTCGCGCGGTTCTGGTTTGCAGACCATCCCGCCATGTTCTCGTTCACATCCCCCATCCGGAACCAGATATTATTCGGAACCGGCTGGCCGCGGTGACAGGTGTAGCACACCACACCGACTTCGGCATTTGCGTTGACGTGACCGCCCCATCCTTCATTGATGGATTGGGTCATCTCGATCATCTGACGCGCAACGACCTTGGTATAGAGATCATCCGACCCATAGGTCGAAAGATCGCCGTCACCATGGCAATATACGCAGCCTTCCTCGGGCGCGACCCATTGGGTCATCGCGTTCATCAGCCTGTTGAAATTGGCATCGGTCAGACCGCCGAGAACTTGAACATTCTCGTAGATATCACCCGCCAGCTCTTCACCAGGCTCAGGAACAAAAGGCTCGTCAAAATAGTAATCCGCCACGGTCGGATCACCTGCTGCGAGGGCTGCCTCGAATTCAGGCACACTCATCCCCGTCCCGCGAGGGCCGGTTTGCAGGCTATCCGTTGCGAAAGGCTGACCGAAAGAGACCAGCATTGCCGCCGCGAATACCGCGCCACCTGCGGCCCCCACCAGAATGGCGGGGCCGAAGATATTGGTTGGATTCTTGGTATTCCAGTCGCCGAACCACTTGGGAAACATATCAGTTACCTCCCGCGTCTTGACCGATGAAGCCTTCGTAGGAACCGTAAGCGTCATAGCCATAAGGTTCGAGATAGGTCGGAGCGAAGTTATGCTCTTGTGCCCATATGAACCAGTTATCCACCACAGTGCCGGTCAGCAGGATGCCAATACCGCCTGTGATTGGGGTGAGAACCGCAAACCACCAAGCCCAACGGTGAATCCCTTCCATCGTGGCATTGAACCCCATGGTCCAGCGCCAGAAGAGAGCCGCACGCTCAGAAGCTGTTCCGCGGTCATAGATCTGCTCCAACTCGCGGTCGCCACCAAAGCGGCTGACACCGAGAATGGTCGCAGCGTGCATCGCAAAGAGCAGCACCGAGCCATAGAGGAACACGATCGAGAGACAGTGGAACGGGTTATAGTAAAGGTTGCCGTAGCGGATGGAGAAGGCCGTCGTCCAATCGAGATGCGGGAAGATACCGTAAGGCACCGCCTCGCTCCATTGTCCCATCAGGACAGGACGGAACAGACCCAGCACAAGGAACAACCATATCGCAGACAAGAAAGCCCAAGCGATATGTTTGCCCATCTTATGCTCCACCGCGAGCAGATAGGTTCTGAGCCACCATGACATGACACTCACCAACAAGAAGAAGCTGGCGATGATATACCAACCCCCATCATTGAGCGGTGGCATCGACAGGCCGTATTCAGGGCTGGGTGGCTCAAGCGCCAACCAGAAGAGCTGCCGGATAAATTCCGGAATGCTCCAACCAACCTGCGCCAGCATGTTGAAGCCAACGATGTTGAACCACACCAGACCGGTTGCAAGACTGATCGTGCCCGCCCAACCCAGATAAACCGGGCCAAGCTGCGCGTTACCAACCAGACCTGCCAAGGTCGAGAAACTGGCCTTCTGGGTGCGCTCCGCACTCAGGGTGCCGGCATCATCCATACCCATCTCGGGTTTGCCTTGAACCTGCACCTGCGTGAAGATGTTTTGATATTCAAAGTAAGCCATGGCTCACATCCCTCCCATATTCGAGGCGACGGGGCTTGGATCGGGCCAGATTGGCAGCGTCAGCCACCAGTTCCACCACTCGGGCCAGCCAGACGTCCAGACGGGACCAGAGATGATGATACAGACCGCACTCCAGAAGACCGCATTCAGCGCCAGCAAAAGACCCAGACGGTGGATGCCCAATGTGCCGATCGAATAGCCGATGAGGTCACGGAAGAATGTGTCCTCATGATCAGGGCTCTTGGCTTCCTCACCCTTTTCAGGGTTCGCCGCTGACAGGATCAAACCGCCATGCAGCGCCAGCGCCAGCGTCGTGGTGAAGAAGAAGGTCACCGCGATCATATGCGCAGGGTTGTAGTGGAAATGCAGATAGGCATAGCCCGTATTGGAAACCCAATCGAGATGGCTGAAGATACCGTAAGGAAAGCCATGCCCCCAAGCGCCCATCAAAAGCGGGCGGAAAATCACCAGCGTGACATAGGCGAGAATCGCGAAACTGAAGGCGAAAGGCACGTGATAGCCCATCCCGAGTTTGCGGCAGATTTCCACCTCACGCAGCGCCCAACTTACAAAGGCGCCCGTCGCACAGATCGTAATGATCTGCCATAAACCGCCCTCCATAAGCGGCGCCATACCCAGACCATAGCTCAGGTCAGGGGGCGCGATATTGATCGTCCAGGGGTTGAAATTGCCATCCATGGCAGCCCCCCAAAAAATCAGAATTGTTCCAAGGGCAGCAAAGAAGATTGTCGTAACTCCGAAGAAGCCCACATAGAAAGGCCCCACCCAGAAGTCGAACAGGTCGCCGCCAATTAGCGTCCCTCCGCGGACGCGGTATTTTCGTTCAAAGCTAAGCAAAGCCATGCATCTATCCCCGCGTTTGGCGGCCTATTCGCGAAGCGTTCAGCCGTCAGTTAAGTTCCAATGGCCGCGGGCGGAGGCACGCACCGCCCGCAGCATTCTTTTGCGCTTCAGCACGCCCCGGGGCGTGCCGACACTCTTACATGCCGGCTGCTGCCGCCGCCTCAAACCAGTTGAGACCCGAGCTCAGAACCACCAGGTGGATCATCGCTGCAAGCAAGAAGAGGAAAACGCCCTGAGCCACGAAAACGCGGCGCGGATCAAAGATCAGCCAGATTTTATAAAACTTGGACATATCTTGTTTCCCCTCAGAACCACGGACGCCAGATGTACGTGGCAATATGAGCGAGCAGGGCAATGCCTGCGAAGAGCCAAAGGCCACTCATATAGACCGCGTGCAGCTCTTGCGCCTGCTCGTCGGTAAGACCCGTGAAGGACAGGTCGGTGTTATCAGCCATTAACTTTCCTCCGGAATGTTAGACCGATGCCGCACACCCTGCGGCCGGGCTCCGGCAAGGGTCTCATACCCCGCCGGCATTCCGCCAACTGCCCTGCTGGACATTTGGCGAATTCGGTATCGGCTCCGGTCGTCACGCCGAGGTTTTTATGCGTCTCTTGTTATGCCTCACCTGGGTCTAATCAGGCTCTAACAGCATAGTTAGAGACGTTTAGGCGGCGAAAATCATCGGTGTGATGATCCGAGCTTGGCTCAACGCGCGCTTAATGGGTCCTTTGGTGGTCAAGCTTCCCGAACGGATTGCCGCCAGCGCCCAAGTCAGGGTCGCCAATGGCAATGTCGCTAGGAAAATGATCCCAAAGTAGAACATGAACTCCGTCTTCAGCGGCTTGCGCCGTGTGACGTGGGTATCTGATGTGAAATCAGTCATTTCTCTCTTCCCTCGTTCTCCATGGGAAGGTTCGCTGGTGCGAGCTTCTCCACAGTTTCACGGACAACGCGTTCAGCGCCCTCTTCGAGGGCCGCTTTCTCGGCGGCGTCACGTAAACTCTTGGCTGCCGAAATCCGTGTCAGGATCGGATGTTCGGCGACGATTCTGTCCAGAAGGGTCTGCGCATCCGTATCCCATGGGAAATCACGGCGGAGCGTGGTGGGCGTGGCCTCGACACTGTCCATCTCGCTGCCCAAAGGCAGGATGTGGAACAAGGCATCGAACAAGCCGTTGCAGACTTCTTGCATGATATAAGTGGCCCCTGCATATCCCATGAAGGGGGTTCCCGTTGCGCGCCGGATGGCAGCGCCAGGGAAGCTGGCAGGGATGAAATTCGGGCGCGGGCCAAAGCCACCCGACATCTCGGCCAGATACATTTTCTCGTTGATCGACCCCATAAGGACCAAAGGCCGCTTGCCATGGATCATGGCGCGCACTTCGTCATTATTGGTCTTTTTGCCAGCGGTCCGCGCGACCGCAAAGGCACAGGGAAGCCCCATGTCGTTTTCAAGATAATTGCGAACACCACGGGCATAAGTCTCATTGGCGACAATGCCGAAACTGGCGGTCGCAAAGAAATCCTGCGTGACCGAGCGCCAGAGATCCCAAACAGGTTTGATGGTGGAATGCTTCTCGCGCTGGATGAAGGGCTCGGGATCAAGGCCGAGCATCTCGCCCAATGTCCGAAGGAATTTCGTGGTTGATTCTATCCCGATTGGCGCTTGCAGATAGGGCTTGCCCAATACCTCCGACAATCCGCGCCCGAATTCGCGATACATGCAAATATTCACATCGGCATTCACGAGGTTGCGCATCTCGGCCAGATGGCTGCCAAGCGGCATGACCATATTCACCTCGGCCCCGATGCCTTCCACCAAGCGGCGGATTTCATGCAGATCGGAAGGCATATTGAAAGTGCCATACATCGGCCCAAGAATATTGACCCGAGGGGCAGCCCCGTCTTCGCGTTTCTTTTCAGGCGGCATACGGCCTTTGGTCATGCCAAATTCCGTGAAAATCCATGTCATCGCACGATCAGCCGCTTCCCATTGATCCTCGTCAATGGTGCGCGGAAGGAAGCGCTGGATATTGGTGCCCATGGGCGTCACGCCACCGCCGATCATCTCGGCGATGGAGCCTGTGACAACAACCGCAGGCAGTGCAGGATCAAGCGTTTCCCAAGCGCGTTTCATCGCGCCCTCGGTACCGTCACGGCCAAGCTCTTCTTCGCCCAGACCTGTCGTCACAATCGGCAATTCATGCGGCGGCAGGGCATCGGTGTAATGCAACACAGATGTCACAGGCAGGTTTTCACAGCCCACAGGGCCATCGATGACAACCTGCAAACCTTTCACAGCCGTAAAGGCGTAAACCGCCCCCCAATAGCCACCCGCGCGATCATGATCTTGAACGAGCATCAGATCATCTCCTGCGCTTTGGCGGCGCGGGCCGCTTTGTCGAGTTTCTTTTGATGCGCGGCGCGGAATTCGGGCCGCTCATTCGGGCTGCCCTCCCAAATGCCAGCGGTATCGCCCTCGCCAACGCCTTCGAAGAAGTCGCGCATGTGATCCATGCGGCCCTTATTCTCGATCGCGGCATTTACCACTTGGGCCAGAGAGCCTGCACCAGCAGGGCCCATCAAGGGGCGTGCTGAAATCAGGTTGGTGAAATAGAGGCTCGGGATACCAAGCTCTTTGCCTTTTTGGACAACGGGTGTTGTTCCAATGGCGAGATCGGGTTTGATTGCTTCCATCGCGGCGCAATCATCTTCAAGCGAGGCGCGGAATTTCACCTTCACACCGCGGGCTTCAAGCCAGTCCACATCGCTGCGGGACCATTCGGTTTTGGGGCAAGCCGTACCGACATAGGGCACATCGGCACCGCTTTCGATCAACAGACGCGCGACCAGCAGCTCTGAACCCTCATATCCAGAAAGTGTAACTGTGCCCTTGATAGGCGTTGCCGCCAATGCATCTTTGATCGCGGGCAGGAAGGCATTATGCGCCGCCCCGATTTTATCCTCGGACACGCCATAAGCGCGCCCGATATTAGACAGCCAATCCGCCGTGCCGTCATGGCCAACAGGTGCGCTGCCCACAATCTTGCGACCCGCCGCTTCGAATTCACGAATGGCAGAGGTGTAGAAAGGGTGAATTGCAGCAACAACTTCGGAATCAAGTGCTGAATAAAGCTCACGCCACTCACGGCAGGGAACGACCGGACCTGCCGCCAGACCGAGTGGCGCGAGCATCCCACCTATCCCTAAAGGATCTGCAGGAAACATTTCGCCCAACAAAGTGACAGTTGGACGGTCTGATTTACCCGAGATAGGAGCTTGCACTGGACCGGCTTCCACCTCCTTTCGGGCATAGTTAAGCATCGCGCCTGCCAAGACATCCTTGGCTTCGGCATGGGTGGGAATTCCGAATCCGGGCACATCAATGCCTACGATCCGAACTCCGTTGATCTCGTCCGGCAAAAGCCGCAGAGGCACCCCAGATGCTGTTGGAACACATAGATTGGTGACCACAATCGCGTCATAGCGATCAGGGTCGGCCATATCGTGGACAGCCTCGCGGATATCCTCGAACAGCTTACCAGTAACGAGCGTTTCGGAATTGAACGGCACATAGCCGACAGACCGGCGCGCACCATAGAAATGGCTCACGAAGGTAAGCCCATAGACGCAACAGGCCGATCCGCTGAGAACGGTGGCTGTGCGACGCATCCGCAGACCCACACGAAGCGAGCCAAAAGCGGGACACATGCTTTGAGGTTTGTCATGCGGGCCTTGGGGGTAATCCTTGGCGTATTGATCAAGGATTTCGGATTTGCCTGCCATGCGGGCAGCCTTTTCCATCTCGCCTGCGCCCGCATGGCAACCCATGCCATCAACGCCCACGGCCTGCACCGAAGGATCAGATGCGTCGCGGTCCTCGCCGAGGATAACCTCGGCGTCGGCTGCGGTATCGTATCTGATTTCTTCAGTCATCTGTTCATGCCTCGTCGTAAATAACTTCGAGGGATTTTTGCGGCATGGCATTCTTGCCGCGCATGTCTTTGTCGGTGGCGGGTTCCAGCACATAACCCGCACCCGTTTCCGAGCCGTCAAACAGCGCCAGAAGCTCATCTTGGCTTAGCGCGGTTGGCCGCATTGGCGGGGCAACGGCAACATTCTCGCCAAGGGCTGCGAACAGCGCGCCCCATTGGCTCTCATCGGTGCCGACAATCTGGTAATTCGCCGATTTCTTGCGCAGGTCATCATCCTGCGGGATCGAAGCAAGGATCGGAATATCAACCGCTTGTGCAAAGGCCTCAGCCTCGCCTGAGCCGTCATCCTTATTGATCACAAGACCCGCAACGCCGACATTGCCACCAAGCTTGCGGAAATATTCCACGGCGGAGCACACGTTATTAGCCACATAAAGCGATTGCAGATCGTTCGAGGCGACCAAGATCACTTTTTGCGCCATGTCGCGTGCGATTGGCAGGCCAAAGCCGCCACAGACCACATCGCCCAAGAAATCGAGCAGGACATAATCAAAATCCCAATCATGGAAGCCCAGCTTCTCGAGCAATTCGAAACCGTGAATAATGCCGCGACCACCACAGCCACGACCCACTTCGGGGCCGCCCAGCTCCATCGCGAATACTCCGCCGCGTTTGAAGCAGACATCGCCGATTTTCACTTCCTCACCAGCAAGCTTCTTCTTGGTGGAGGTCTCGATAATTGTGGGGCAGGCTTTGCCGCCGAAGAGCAGCGACGTGGTGTCGGATTTCGGATCACACCCGATCAGCAAAACGCGTTTGCCCTGCTCGGCCATCATATGGCTGAGATTGGCCAGCGTGAAACTTTTGCCGATACCGCCTTTGCCATAGATCGCGATGATCTGGGTTTTCTTTGTCGGCTCCCCTTGGGGAACCTCCAGCGTTGGTTCCTCGGAGGCTTCGTCACGAAGGCGCTGGTCGAAATCCTTGAGATTCGGAATATCGAGGGTCATGCGGCGTTCTCCCAGTTGAGGATCATTTTCAAGCAGGACGCATCATCAAAGGCTGTTGGATAAGCCTCCTGAGCAGAACTGGCTGGCACATTATGTGTGATCAGGTTGGATAGGCTCAGCGCGCCATGATCGATCAGGTCGCGCGTCGCCACGAGGTCGTCGCGGGTCCATTCGGCTGCGATGCGGAAACGGGCCTCCCGCATGAAGGCGGGTGGAAAGGCAAAGCTCAAGGGTTCGGCATAAAAGCCTGCCAGAACGATCTCGCCGCCCTTGGCCAAGCGGCCGATGAAACTGTCCAGCAGCGAAGACACGCCCGAGGCATCATAGATGCAATTGTAATCGCGGCGCTCATCATGATCGGGGTGGATAACCTCATAACCCACCGCGCCAGTCGCACGGTCTGGGTTAATCTCCCATACGGTGGGAGGCTTGCCGCCAGCCGCAATGGTCAGACGCGCCAGAAGGCGGCCAAACACACCATGGCCAACAATCAATTCAGGCAATTTCTTATCAAGCCCAGCCATCGCATGACGGGCCGTTGCGGCCAAAGCAAGCAATGCACCTTCGGCCTGAAGCGCGCTATCGATTCGAACAACGCGATCGGCACCCGTGACCAAAGTCGCCGCGGCACCACCGAACAGGCCCTTCACGTCGCTGTAGCAATTCGCACCCGGAACAAAGACGCGATCACCGGTTTTGAAACCCGTATTCACGCCCGCCTCGACCACTTCGCCAGCGGATTCGTACCCAGGCACAAGCGGATAGCCCATGCCTGGAAACGGGGGCATTTCCCCTGAATAGAAAAGCTTTTCGGTACCTGTGGAAATTCCGGAATGGCTAACTTGGACAATCAGGTCATCTGCCATGGGGTCATTCAACTGAACGTCGCCGACGCCTAGTTTTTTTGGACCCTCCAATATGACAGCGCTTGTTTGCACTTTATGTTCCATCCCTCAATTACGCGCCTGTCTGATGAACTGACAGATTGTCGCGTTATGTGTCAATCTACCGTTACACTCTAGTATGTCAAATATTATTGACAGATTTGTCTAACTGATTTGACGGTTTGCGCGCTGTTACCACTCGGGTAATGAAGGGGCGGTCTGTTGCTCTTTGGGAAATATCGGCAAAGCCAACTTCGCTGAGCAGCTGTGAAATCCGATCAGCCGAGCGGACACAGCCCGTGCGCATGGCCATGCAATACAGGGCAAAATAGGCATCTGCCGTGCGATCAGGTTTGGAGCCGCCCGACATCGGTTCAGAAATGATAAGGCTGCCATTCTCCGGCAAAGCATTGAAAACCTTGGCCAGTAATCCGCGAACGGTTTCGTCCTGATGGTCGTATAGAACGCGCACCAAACTGATGGTGCTTGCCCCTTCGGGAATCGAATCCTCGCGGAAACTGCCCGTTGTGATGCTGGCGCGATCCGCCAATCCTTCGCGCTCGAACCGCGCTTGCGCATGGGGGGCGACCTCGGGCAAATCGAATAATTGCAACGCAAGGTCGGGATAGCTGGCCCCGACAGCCGAAAGAAATGCGCCCGTTCCACCCCCGATATCGAGCAGTTTCCCACAAGAAGAAAGATCAACCGCCTTCAATGTTTCCTCGGCCACCAACACCTGACTATCGGACATAAGCTGGGAATAGGTTTGCGCGATTTCAGGGTCCACATCGCCTGCCGCACCGAAGACATAAGGCCAGAACCCCGCGAGTTCCGTATCCGTCTCACCCCGAAAAAATGCCACTGGATCCTGCAGGTCACGGTAGAGAACATCGTGGTGCAAAATCATCTCGCGCAGGCCAGGCACGCCAGGCACCGCGGCACCCAATCGGGCCAGCGCGAATTTGGCGTCTTTGCACCGCTTGAGCAGGCCTAAAGCAGCAGCAGCTTGGCACAGCACCTCCATTCGGCGCTGCGGCACATCACATCTCAACGCCAGATCAGCCGCGCTGCGCGGGCCTGCCTTGAGATGCGTTGCAAGGTCAAAAGCCACAAAGGCTTGCAGGGTTTGCGAATAGGAAAACCCTGCCACCAGATCGAACAGTTTTTCACCATCGCGGCGCGCAAGATATTTCACCAAAGGAAAGCGTGCAGCCCAAGATTGGAACCTGCGAGACCCTGCTAAGCTATTGCGCCATTGTTGAAATTTCTCAAAGAGGTCACCGCCTCTATTGCCCGGATACTCAGTGAGACCCATGGTTATTCTGCCGCATATCTTGCGGGCAGAACGGGCGTCAGCCGCTCGGCATAAACGCGCACCATTTCGCAAAGCGCGGCCTCGCCGGGGCAAGATGGAATCGATGAAATCGCACCTGAAAGAATATCTTCCAAACGGCTGATCGCGCCACGAACGCCTAATTCGGTAACGGCATTGGGTCGGCCATTGATTTCATCCTGCTGTGCAGGTTTGCCAAGCTTTTCTTCATCATAGAGCGCATCACGCAAATCATCGGCGACCTGAAAGGCCTCACCGATTCGAGCGCCAAGCTCGCGCCATGGCTCAGGGTCCTCGCCTGCGGCAGCGGCCCCCATGCAGGTGGCCGCCGTAAACAGAGCCCCCGTTTTGGCGCGGTGATAAGCGGACAGATCAATCTTGCTCTCGCTCTCCCAGCCTTGGCCCGCACAAATGCCACCGGGCATACCCGTGCTGGCGCCAAGAATGCGCATCAATGCAATCGCGCGCTCTGGGTCGGTTGTAGCGGCGCGCGCCAGAACCTCGAAGGCCATTATTATCAGGGAATCGCCTGCAAGAACGGCAAGCGGCTCGGAATAGGCGCGATGCACCGAAGGTTTGCCGCGCCGAATATCGGCATTGTCGAAACAAGGCAGATCATCATGCACAAGGCTGGCGCAATGGATCAACTCAATCGAGATCGCCGCCGCATCTGCCAAAACAGGGTTTGGATCGCCACAGGCCTTTGCAACCGAGAGCGAGATCGTGGGACGAATGCGGGCACCGCCGGGGCTAACCGAATACTCCAAGGCCGAGGCCAGCTTAGCGGGCGTCGATCCCTGCTGGCCTGCTGTGATGGCTGCGCTCAACGCGGTTTCTATACGGGCCTTCAGGGGCATGCTGCCTCCAGAAATGAGAGAATAGGCGTTCGGAATTCGCCTCATACTGTAAATTACACTGGACAGTGTGTGCCCTTCTGTCAACTATATGTGTCAACTAATCTTTACAGATGGGGAGGGCTCTTTTGCCCATAAGACCGAAAAACGCGGTCGTTATAGGAGCTGGTATCGCCGGATTATCGGCGGCTATGCGCTTGGCCCATGCGGGTTTGCAAGTGCAGGTCATTGATCTGCATGACCAGCCCGGCGGCAAAATGCGCACGGTTCCATCTGATGCAGGGCCTGTGGATGCAGGACCAACGGTCATGACCATGCGCCATGTCTTCGAGACGCTTTTTGAAGATATTGGCGAGCGGCTATCCGATCACGTGACCCTTCACCGCGAAGAGACCCTCGCGCGACATTTTTGGCCCGATGGCAGCCAGCTTGATCTTTTCGATGACCCCGATAAATCAGCCAATGCGATTGGCAATTTCGCAGGCGACCGGTCCGAGCGCGAGTTTCGGCAGTTCCAATCAAAGGCGCGCGCGTTGTTTGACGGGTTTGAACAGCCGATGATGATGGCGCCCAGCCCGTCCTTTGCGGGATTGGTGCGCCATGTCGTGACCCGCCCAAATCTGGCGCGCTTGATGGCTCCGGGAAAAACACTCGCGCGCGCGCTTGCACAGCAATTCAGCGACCCGCGCCTGCGGCAGCTTTTTGGGCGGTATGCGACTTATGTCGGCGGCTCTCCCTATCAAAGCCCCAGCCTGCTCTCGCTGATCTGGGAGTCTGAGGCGCGTGGTGTTTGGCGGGTTGAGGGCGGGATGCATAAGCTTGCCCAAGCAATGCATGATCTGGCGAAGGCGCGCGGCGCGGAATTTCATTTTGGGATCGCCGCTTCGCGGATCGAAAAGCAAGGCAGTGCCGTCAGCGCGGTTCACCTGAGCGATGGCCGCAAACTGCCCGCTGATCTGGTGGTGTTCAACGGTGACCCCCGCGCCTTGGCCCAAGGGTTTTTGGGCGAGGCCGCCACCAGCACCATTCCCGCCGATAGCGTTGAGCCACGCAGCCTGTCTGCTTGGGTCTGGAGTTTTGCGGCCAAACCATCTGGCGTTGATCTGGCCCATCACAATGTCTTTTTCGGGCACGACCCCCGCAGTGAGTTCGACCCGATCAAACAGGGCAAAATGCCAGAAGATCCGACGCTTTATATCTGCGCGCAAGATCGTGGGGGCGACGCGCCCTCAGGCCTTGAGCGGTTTGAGATTATCATGAATGCACCGGCCAATATGCCGGGCTCGCAGGAGGAGATTGACCTATGTCGAGCCACGACTTTCCCGATTTTGCGCCAAAGGGGGCTGGCCTTCTCGGAGGAGCCAACCGATCACGCGCTGAGCACGCCCGCGATCTTCAACAGCCTGTTTCCCGGATCGGGCGGATCCCTTTACGGGCTGAGCCCACATGGAATGATGGCCGCCTTCAAACGTCCCACGGTGCGCAGCGCGCTCAAGGGTCTGTATCTGGCGGGGGGCGGGGTCCATCCGGGGGCGGGGATTCCGATGGCTTGTCTCTCAGGGCAGCATGCGGCCGCGGCGATCTTGAGCGACCTAACTTCAACCTCAATGTCCCCGAAGATGGCTACGCGTGGTGGTATGTCGACGGCATAAGCCATGATGGCAGCAAAGCCATTTCGATCATCGGGTTTATCGGCTCGGTGTTTTCGCCTTGGTATCGGTGGTCAGGGCGAAAGAACCCCGCAAATCACTGCTGCCTGAATGTCGTCACCTATGGGCGCGGCGGGCGCTGGACAATGACAGATCGGGGCGAAGACGCGCTCGATCTCAGCGATGATACTTTGCAGATCGGTCCGTCCTCAATGCATTGGGATGGCGATAAACTGATCGTCGATATCAATGAGATCAGCACCCCGCATGCACAGGCGATCCGTGGAACGGTCACGATAAGACCCTCCGCCATTACAGGCATTGAACTACCGCTGACCGAAGATGGTGCCCATATCTGGCGGCCTTTCGGCCCAGTCTCGGATATCGAGGTTAAACTTAACAGATCGGGTTGGGATTGGTCGGGGCATGGCTATTTCGATGCCAATTTCGGCACCCGCGCCCTAGAGGCCGATTTCGATTATTGGACATGGGGCCGCTTTCCGACATCCAAAGGGGCGGCCTGTTTCTATGATGCCGCAAGGCGGGACGGCTCCGAGCTTGCAGCCGCCATCCGCTTTGACAAAACTGGGCAGGCGCAAGCCATGGAGGCCCCGCCCAAAGCCAAGATTTCACGCCCGTTTTGGGGTGTGCGCCGCGAAACCCGCGCAGATGGCGGATTTCAGCCGAGGCAGGTCAAAGCCATGCTAGACGCGCCTTTTTACAACCGCTCAGCCGTCAAAACGCGCATAAATGGTGAAGAAAGCATAGGCGTCCATGAAGCGCTTGATCTGACGCGGTTCAGGAAGCCATGGTTGATGCCAATGCTTGCGGTGCGGGTGCCGCGTCGGAAAAATTGGCCCCTCTAGCGGTTGTTCCGAGACTCTGCCCCGTCCATATAGAGTGAAATGATGGAGGCGATATGAGTTCCAACGAATTTCCCGGATGGCACGGCACGACAATCATCGGCGTGCGCAAAGGCGGCGAGGTTGTGGTGGCTGGAGACGGTCAGGTCAGCCTTGGGCAAACCGTCATCAAAGGCAGCGCGCGCAAGGTGCGCAGGCTCAGCCCCGGTGGCTATGATGTCGTGGCTGGTTTTGCGGGATCGACGGCTGATGCCTTCACTTTGCTGGAGCGTTTGGAGGCAAAGCTCGAAGCGTCACCCGGGCAATTGCAGCGCGCTAGTGTGGAATTGGCCAAGGATTGGCGGATCGATAAATACCTCCAGAAACTCGAAGCGATGCTGATCGTGACCGATGGAACCGATCTTTACGTCATCACTGGCGCAGGCGATGTGCTTGAACCCGAACACGGGATTGCTGCCATTGGATCGGGCGGAAATTTCGCGCTGGCCGCGGCACGTGCCCTGATTGATAGCGATCTTTCCGCCGAGGAGATCGCGCGCAAAGCCATGGTGATTGCCGCTGATATCTGTGTCTACACAAATGGAAACCTGACTGTTGAGCAGATCAGCCATGACTGACATCACCCGCGATGATATTTGCGCAGCCGTTGGCGCAGGCATGATGAGCGAAGCGCAGGCCGCCTCACTGTTATCGCTGGCTGATACGCGGCGTGGTGTGCGCTCTCATATGTCGGGGCTTGATGAACCCTTTGAGTTGTTTCGTGGCTTCAACGAGATTTTCATCGTTGTCGGCATGGCAATTCTTTATATGGGATGGGCGGGCCTGACAGGCCTGTCGATCTTGGCGCTTGAGCAAGGCTATAGCCGCGCCTTGGGTTTTTCAGTGATTGGCATGATCGCCTCGGTTCTATTGGCGCGGTATTTCACCCTGACCCGCAGAATGGTGGCCCCCTCCATCGCGCTGGTGATCTTTTTTGCGCTGAATGCCGTGCAATTCTCGGTGGCTTTGGCGGCTGCTTTCGATGTGGAATTTGGCGGTATTTTCATAACCATTGGTGTGGTGGGAACCGCACTTCTTTGTGGGTATTACCTCTGGTTCCGCGTCCCCTTTGCGGCCGCGCTGATTGCGATCGGGGTGTTCGTCACGCTGTTCAGCCTTCTTGGCAATCTCGACCAGAACCAGCGGAATATATCTGATCTGTTCTTGCTGACGGCTGACGGGCCTTTTGCCTTGGTTACCATCCTTGTCGGCATCGCAACCTTCGCGGTTGCCATGCGTTTTGACATGAGCGATCCGCATCGTCTGACCCGCCGCTCGGCCACAGGCTTCTGGCTGCATGTAATCGCGGCGCCTGCCATCGTGAACACTGTGGCGCTTTCGCTGCTTGATATTGATACCTTCGCCACGCAAATGCTGCTGATTGCCTTTATCGGTTTCATCGCTTTGATGGCGATTGTGATTGATCGGCGTTCCTTCCTCGTCTCGGGTGTGGGGTATATCGTTGCGCTCTCGATCACTTTGATGGAGGGCCAAGCCTTTACCGTGATCCTCATTCTTGGCATGGGATTGATCACGCTCGGCGCAAAATGGGAGGCCATTCGCGGCTCTATCATGCGCCGCTTGCCAGAGTTCAAAGGCAAGGACCGCCTTCCACCATGGGCCGCAATCGAAACACCTCAGGAGATATCCTCGTGACTGATCTAACCCCCCGCGAGATTGTCTCGGAACTTGATCGCTTTATCATCGGCCAGAATGACGCCAAACGCGCCGTGGCCGTGGCCCTTCGCAACCGTTGGCGGCGCAAGCAGCTTGGCGATGATCTGCGCGATGAGGTCTATCCCAAAAACATCCTGATGATCGGCCCCACAGGTGTCGGCAAAACCGAGATCAGCCGCCGCTTGGCCAAGCTGGCTCGTGCGCCTTTCATCAAGGTTGAAGCCACAAAGTTCACCGAAGTGGGCTATGTCGGGCGCGATGTCGAACAGATCATTCGCGATCTGGTGGATGCCGCGCTGATCATGGTGCGCGAACATATGCGCGAAGAGGTTAAGGCCAACGCCCACACCGCTGCAGAAGATCGCGTGATCGAAGCTTTGGCAGGCGAAGATGCGCGTGATCAAACCCGCGAGATGTTCCGCCGCAAACTCCGCTCGGGCGAACTGGACGACACCATTATCGAATTAGAGTTTGCCGATACCAGCAACCCGATGCCGATGTTCGAAATTCCCGGCCAACCCGGCGGTATGGGGGGAATGGGCGGTATGCCCGGTGGCATGAATTTGGGTGATCTCTTTGGCAAAGCCTTTGGTGGCCGCAAAACCCGCAAACGATTGAGTGTTGCTGCCAGCTATGAACTGCTGATCGAGGAAGAAGCTGATAATCTTCTCGACCAAGAAACGGTCAACCGCGAAGCCATCAACGCGGTCGAGCAAAGCGGCATCGTGTTCCTTGATGAAATAGACAAAGTCGCGGCGCGCTCGGATGCGCGCGGGGCCGATGTCAGCCGCGAAGGGGTTCAGCGCGATCTTCTGCCATTGATCGAAGGCACCACCGTTTCAACGAAATACGGGCCTGTCAAAACCGACCATATCCTCTTCATTGCCTCTGGCGCATTCCACATCGCCAAGCCGTCTGATCTGTTGCCCGAACTCCAAGGTCGCCTTCCGATCCGCGTTGAATTGCGCGCTTTGACCGAAGGGGATTTTGTTCGCATTCTCACCGAGACCGACAACGCCCTGACGCGCCAATACACCGCCTTGATGCAAACCGAGGAGGTTGGTGTCAGCTTTACCGAAGACGGGATCGCGGCGCTCGCTAGGATTGCCGCCGAGGTAAATCAAACCGTCGAGAATATCGGCGCGCGGCGGCTTTATACTGTTCTCGAGCGTGTGTTCGAGGAGCTGAGTTTCTCAGCCCCTGATCGCTCGGGCGAGGATGTGGTTGTAGACGCCAGTTTCGTCGAAGAACATTTGGGCGCTTTGATGAGTTCTGCTGATCTCAGCCGCTACGTGCTTTAGGCCTTCGCGCGTCCCCGCATCAGCGGGACTTCTTGAGATAGACATAATAAGCCCCGCTTCCGCCATGGCGGAGGTGGGATTCCCGTACATTCAGAACCATGCGGCCCAAGGGCGGGGCTTTTAGCCAAGTCGGAACATTATGTTTCAACACGCCACGCCGAACGGGCATCGGCCCATCATCGGCACGGTCCTTACCCTTGCCTGTGATGACCAGAACCAACCGCAAACCGCGCTCATGCGCTTCAAAAATGAACCTGGTCAGCGCGGGATGCGCCTCGGCGACTGTCATGCCATGCAGATCAATCCGCGCTTCGGGCTTGAGTTTGCCGCGCAGCATCTTGCCATGAGTGCGGTGATCCATCCGAAGCGGATCTTTCGCGACGCTTTCCGAAATTGACGGTGTCAGAACATGGCCGCTCAAGCCTGATTTGGCCTTCGCCCCAAGTTGAAAAGGTTCAATCGGTTTGGCGGTTGTCTTGGGTTTTGGCTTGTCGAAAATCTCTTTCGGTGGCGTTTCGATTTTCGCGGGGCGGCTGTTTAAAGGGGTGGCCGTCTTGGCAACGCGCGCCCAAAGGTCCCGATCATCAGGAGTTAGGCCCTTTTTTCTGCGCCCAGCCATTCCTCAGACATCCGTGGCAATGCGATGCGCGATTTCAATCGGAAGCAGGGTGATCATGCGCCCAGGATCACGGATACGCCCTGCAACATCGCCCGCGTCATCGCCAGAGCCATAGAAAATATCAGCGCGTTGCGGCCCACGAATGGCGCTGCCTGTATCTTGGGCCACCATCAATCGCCGCATCGGGGCAAGCCCGCCTTTCTCGATCCAGACAGGCGCGCCCAGCGGGGTGAATTCGGGATCGACAGCGATGGTCCTCTCGGTTGTGATCGAACGGTTCATCGCACCAAGGGGGCCATCCGATGGATCATCAATCTCGACCTCACGGAAGAAAACGTAAGAATCGTTGTGATGCAGCAATTCGCGGCCAAGCTGCGGGTTGCGGCGCACCCAATTGCGGATCACCTGCGCGGAAACCTGATGCGGCTCATACACCCCGCGCCGCACCAATTCCTGACCGATCGAGCTATATTGATGCCCGTTTCTGCCACCATAGCCGACACGGATGAACGCCCCGTTATCAAGGCGAACACGGCCAGAGCCTTGGATTTGCAGGAAGAACACCTCTACAGGGTCATCGATCCAAGCAATCTCCAAGCCACGGCCATCCAGAACGCCGCTTTCCTCAATCTCTTGTCTTGTGCGCCAGATACCGCTGACTTCAGGCGGCAAGCGGTAGATCGGGTATTGATAAGGCCCATGCCTACGCAGCGATCCGCGCAATTCCGGCTCGTAATATCCTGTGAACAAGGCGGGGCTATCGCCACCTGTAATCACGGGGCGAAAGAACAGCTCAAAAAAACTGCGGGCATGCTCCAACGGATGGTCGGTTGCCACGGCACATAGAGTTGCCCATTCCGGCTCATCCAGATCGGGACATGTGTTTAGGAAAACGGAAAGGGCCGCGGCATGATCATCCTCAGCCCAGCCTTCGAGATCCCGAAACTCAAGAAGATGCGCTTCAGGCTCGGCCACGGCAGGTGTTCCTAAACAAATAAGCGCAACGAGCGCGGTTTTCCAAACGCTCGTCGCCATAGATCATTCGCCAGTGGCGACCAATACCCAGTTCGGGTCAGAGGACCCCATGCTGCGCGCAAAGGTCCAGACATCACGTTGGCGCTTGATCTCATTGGGGTCACCTTCGACAATCTCGCCATCCGCATTGCGTACAACCGAAGTGAGTTCAGCCATGAGGCGAACCGATATTTCGCCCTCTTTGGTTGCAGCATCAAATGTTGCATCGGCCAAAGCCAATTCACGAATACCGACAAAGCTGGCTTCGATGGTCAGGCCCTGTTCTTCGCGAGCCTGAATGACGGACTCGAATGTTTCCATCACGTCATCGGCAAGGAAAGGCTTCAAACCATCCACATCGCCATTTTCGAAGGCCATCAGAATCATCTCATAGGCACCGCGCGCACCACCCAAGAATTCACTGACCGAGAAACTAGGCTCGGCAGATTTCATCGCGGTGAGCGCTTTGGCTGCATCACTTCCATCTTCGACATGGTCGGTGATGTCGCGATCAGGCCCACCTTCGATGACATCAAAGTCACGCTTGGTCTTGGCCCGTGTCGGCGCCTGAGCGGCTGGTGGTTTTTCAAAACCTTCCCGCGTTCCAAGAACGCTGCGCAAACGCAAAATCAGGAAGATCGCAATACCTGCCAGAACAAGGAGAGAAAGCAGTGAAGAGTTCATAAATTGGCCCTCAAATGGGTCTTGGGGTTTTTTGTTGATCGTCTGAGACATATGTAGGCACGAGGCACGCTCAAGTCCATCTTTCCCGCAGCGATGTCGCACCCGTTTATGCATTGAGGTAGCAATATGTGGCTCTTTCTCGCTTTCCTGACAGTCCCTTTGATCGAAATCGGGCTTTTTATCACGGTTGGTGAGGCGATCGGGCTATGGCCGACCTTGGGAATTGTCATTCTGACTGCTGTTATTGGAACAGCATTGGTGCGTTCTCAAGGAGCGATGGCATTGAACAACCTTCGTGGCAGTTTCAACCAGCTCAATGACCCGACAGAACATCTGGCCCATGGCGCGATGATCATTTTCTCAGGCGCTTTGCTACTAACGCCCGGTTTCTTCACAGATGCTGTGGGTTTCGCGCTGCTGGTCCCGCCTGTCAGGTCTTTTATTTTCCAAGAGCTGCGCAAGCGCATCAAGGTTCAATCCTTTATGTCAGAGAGCCAGCAACGCACACAAAACACATCCCAGACTGGCGAAGTGATCGACGAAACGGGTGAAATCATTGATCCGCCGCGCAATGGCCCTTCGGGCTGGACACGGCATTGAGGCTTTCCCGTCAAACTGCTACACCGCCCCGAACAATTTTTACCGGAGAGTTTCATGGCCGAGAATACTTCTGACGCCACCAATGGCGCAGGCCAAGCCGCACCCGTTATGCCGAAGATGCAAATCCTCGGGCAATTCGTGCGTGATCTATCATTTGAAAACGTAGCCGCCCAAAAAGCGGTTCAGGGTGCAACGCAGCCTGATGTGCAGGTTCGTGTCGGTCTGGATGCACGCAAGCGCCCAACAGAAAACCAATATGACGTCATTGTTAAGCTGAATGTTGATGCAAAAACCAAAGGCGACAAGCCCGAGCCGATCTTCCTGATCGAGCTGGATTACGCTGGCATTTTCCACATCGAAAACGTCCCCGAAGCGCAGATTCAGCCGTTTTTGATGATTGAATGCCCACGGATGCTGTTCCCCTTCATTCGCCGCATCGTCTCGGATGTGACTCGCGATGGCGGGTATTTGCCGCTGAACCTCGAGACGATCGATTTCGTATCGATCTATCGCAATGAGGTTGCAAAACAGATGGCCAATAAAAAGCCGGACGCCTAAAGCGCCTTAGCTATAGGTTTTCCACAAAGCGCCATCGCCCAAGCCATCGATGAAATCGGCATGGGCGGCGGTTTCTTCTTCAGTTATCCGTGATTTCAGCGCTTGCGGGCGTGGAAACGCACGCCACGCGCTGCTTTCACCCGATTTTGACGTATTCCCACCTGACATGGACAGCGCAAAATCAGGTTGTTTGCCACCGATCAGCTCAAGATAAACCTCTGCGAGCATTTCCGAGTCGAGCAAGGCACCGTGTTTCTCACGCATGGAGTTATCGACACCGAACCGTCTGCACAGCGCATCAAGCGAGGCGGGCGAGCCCGGAAATTTGCGGCGCGCAATCATCAAAGTGTCAATCGCACGGTCATTAGGGATCAAAGGTTTTTTGACCCAGCCAAGCTCGGCATTGAGAAATTTCATGTCGAAAGCCGCATTATGGATCACCAGTTTCGCATCTTCGATGAAATCCAGAAAATCCTGCGCAACAGTCTCGAATAAGGGTTTATCGGCCAGAAAGTCATCACCAAGACCATGCACATTGAAGGCCTCGACAGGCACCGATCGCTGCGGATTGATATATTGGTGATAGACCCGCCCAGTTGCGACATGGTTCCACAATTCAATCGCCCCGATCTCGACCAAACGGTGACCTTCGTTTGGTTCAAAACCTGTGGTCTCGGTATCAAGCACGATCTCACGCATGGGGCTCTCCGGTCAGCTTTGCGATCAAGGTTTTCACATCTGCACGGGTTTGTTCAATCTCTCGCGTCTCGATAACGAAATCAGCGCGTTTACGCTTTTCAGCATCGGGCATCTGACGGCTGAGAATGTTTTCAAACATCCCAGACGTCATCGTATCGCGTTCCAGCACACGCTTGCGTTGGATGTCCGCATGAACCGACACGACGAGAACACCGTCCATTTTTGCATCCCCGCCCGTTTCGAACAGCAGCGGAATATCCAGAACCACCAGACCCACCGATTTATGGCTTTCAAGAAATGCTGCTCGGTCTTTGGCAACCAAGGGATGCACGATTTCTTCGAGGATTTTCAGAGCGTCAGGTTCTTCAGCGATCCAGCGCTTCAACTCGGCCCGATCAACCTGCCCGTCATAGACGGCTTTCGGCCAAACAGCAGCAATTTTCGGGGCGGCTTTCCCACCCTTCCCATAAAGGCAGTGAACAGCTTCGTCTGCATCCCAAACGGGGATGCCCTCTTCACGGAAAAACGCTGCTGTCGTTGATTTTCCCATCCCGATCGAGCCTGTCAGGCCCAAAACATAGGTCATGCCGAGAGAACCGCTTTGCGAAGGTCATCATCCACATCGGGCCGCTGACCGAACCAGCGTTCAAAACCTGGGGCTGCTTGATGCAGCAACATTCCCAAACCATCTACGATATTGGCTCCAGCCCGTTCAGCCTGCAGGAGAAAATCAGTCATTAAAGGAGCATAAACGAGATCATTGACGACCGTATCTTTATTGAGCCCTGTAAGGTCAATTTTCAGCGCTGGTTGCCCGACCATACCCAGCGAAGTGGTGTTCACGACGGTTGCAACATGGGGCAGAACTTCTGGAATTTTTGTCCAATCCACCACCTTGATCCGCGCACCGAGTTGATCACGCAAAGCCTCGGATCTGGATCTTGTGCGGTTCACCAAAATAACCTCTGAAACACCATCACCAAGCAAAGCCGAGACAATCGCGCGCGATGCACCACCAGCGCCGAGAACCAGCGCGGACCCGTTCGAGGCTTTCCAATCCGGAAACCTCTGCTTAATATTCGCAAGAAAACCGATGCCATCGGTATTATCCGCCTGAACCGTGCCGGATGTTGTGAAGGTCAAGGTATTGGCCGCACCGATCAAAGCCGCACGATCCGTGATCGTATCCGCGATTTGCAGGGCCGTTTCCTTATGCGGGATGGTCACATTCACACCGCGGAAGCCCATTTTGGGCAGTGTTTTCAGAACATCTGCAAAATCATCCCGTGCGACATGGATCGGGATGTAATGCCCATTGATCCCATACCGCTTGAGCCAATGACCATGCAAAATGGGCGATTTACTATGCCCGATCGGGTCCCCTATGACACCTGCCAGATGAATGTCTTCGCTCATCCTTCGATGATCCCTCTCGTTACTAAATATGCGGACAGTTCCAACAGTGGCAGTCCGAGAACAGTGAAATAGTCTCCATCGACCCGAGTAAAGAGCCGTGAGCCTTCTTTCTCGAGTTTGTATCCTCCGACACTTTCAGCAATATCGGGCCAGTTCCTCTCCAGATACTGTTCAAGATAGCTGTCACTTATGTCACGCATAAGAAGGCGAACTTCACCGATGAAACGCCAAACAGGTTTAGCATCATCATAGATCACCACGGCCGAGAGAAGTTTATGCCGCTCCCCCCGAAGCATACGCAATTGATCAGCGGCCTCTGCAAGACTTTCAGGCTTCGATAAGACCTCGCCCTTGAAATCCAGCACCTGATCGCAGCCCATAACCAATGCATCAGGGAATTTCTCGGCCACACGGAGCGCCTTATACTCGGCCAAAGTATCAGCCACATCGCGCGGTCTGGCGGATTCGGCCCTCAGCGAAAGACGGATCGATTCTTCATCAATTCGCGCTGGAACAGAGGTAAACTCGATGCCAGCTGCTGACAAAAGCCCCTGTCGGGCTGGGGAAGCTGAAGCGAGGATCAAATTTTTCATGGGATAAGCCTGTGGGAGAACCCGTGTAACGCTCTGTTAACAAAATCCTGTATATTTCCATCCCGACGAAGCGGCTACGGGTTTCGGTATGTTTACCCGATTGAAACCATGTTTTTTCCCCAAGGACAGGTTTTCATGCACCGCTGTTTGGAAAAAATCACTTACTTGGCTTACCCGAAATCTATCACCGGCTTATGCACAGGTTTTAATTCCTTAAATCAATGTTATTAAACACTAATATCGATATATTTGGGTTATCAAACCACTTGAGTTTTTCCAAATACGGCACGGGGATAAAGCTTTGGACGGGTTGCGCGTAACCGAGCTATCCTCGTTATCAACGACATAACAACAACAACAATCCTTTAATCTTAATATTTATATTAAAAGAAGATTTGCCTCTTTCCCTCCGATGAGCTGACAATCCTGCCAAGAGTTGACTTGAACAGGTTTGAACTTTACTTGGTTACCCAACGGGCCGTCCGGCGCGCTGATTTTCCATTCCAATGATGTATGACGCGGTGGGTTTCCCCGCGCGAGATCGGTATTTTTTCGATGAGCGACACTTCCTTGAATCTGGCTGACCTGAAAGCCAAATCCCCAAAAGACCTTCTTTCGATGGCTGAAGAGCTTGAGATTGAAAATGCCTCGACCATGCGCAAAGGCGACATGATGTTCGCGATCCTCAAGGAACGCGCTGAGGAAGGTTGGGACATTTTTGGCGATGGAGTTCTCGAAGTCTTGCAGGACGGGTTTGGGTTCCTACGCTCGCCTGAGGCCAATTATCTGCCAGGCCCTGATGATATTTACGTCTCGCCTGACATGATCCGTCAATTCAGCCTTCGGACGGGTGATACCGTTGAAGGTATGATTGCATCGCCGCGCGAGACTGAGAATTACTTCTCACTTACGAAAATGTCGAAGATCAACTTCGAAGAGCCTGAAAAAGCCCGTCATAAAGTGGCCTTTGATAATCTCACACCGCTCTATCCTGATGAGCGGTTGAAGATGGAAGTCGAAGATCCGACGATCAAGGACCGCTCTGCGCGGATTATCGATCTGGTTGCGCCGATTGGTAAAGGCCAGCGTTCGCTGATCGTGGCGCCGCCACGGACTGGTAAAACTGTTCTTCTCCAGAATATTGCCAATTCGATCGAGAAAAATCACCCGGAATGCTATCTGATCGTCCTGCTGATCGATGAACGCCCTGAAGAGGTGACGGATATGCAGCGCAGCGTGAAGGGTGAGGTTGTATCCTCTACCTTTGACGAACCTGCGACACGTCACGTTGCCGTGGCCGAGATGGTGATCGAAAAAGCAAAACGCCTTGTTGAGCATAAGCGCGATGTTGTCATCTTGCTGGATTCGATCACGCGTTTGGGCCGAGCCTTTAACACCGTCGTGCCATCCTCTGGTAAGGTTCTGACAGGTGGTGTGGATGCCAACGCGTTGCAGCGCCCCAAGCGTTTCTTTGGTGCCGCGCGTAACATCGAAGAAGGCGGCTCGCTGACCATCATCGCAACCGCGCTGATCGATACGGGCAGCCGGATGGATGAGGTTATCTTCGAAGAATTCAAAGGCACTGGTAACTCCGAGATCGTGCTGGACCGTAAGGTTGCGGATAAGCGGACCTTCCCTGCGATGGATATCCTTAAATCTGGCACGCGTAAGGAAGAGCTGTTGGTTGATAAGGTCGATCTGCAGAAAACCTATGTTCTGCGTCGTATCCTCAACCCGATGGGCACAACGGATGCGATCGACTTCCTGATCTCGAAACTCAAGCAGACCAAATCCAACGCTGAATTCTTTGACTCGATGAACACATAAGGCGAAACTTGGCGTCAGGTCAGGCTTCCCTTTGGCTCGTGAGGACCAATGGATACGATTTTCGCTCTCGCATCTGCGGCCGGACGGGCCGGGGTGTCGGTCATCCGTATTTCGGGTGAGCGCGCTGTCGAGATTTGCGAAGACCTAGCCGAGCGCGCGCCTGAAGCGGGGCGTTTTGCGCTGCGTAAACTGCGCGATACAGCCGGCAGTCTGATTGACGAGGCCTTGGTGCTGCGGTTCACCGCCCCCGCCAGTTTCACTGGTGAGGATGTGATTGAGCTGCATACCCATGGTAGCCCCGCTGTGGTGGCCCGTGTTTTGCGTTTTCTCGGCGAAAGCGGCAAAGCCAGAATGGCCGATGCAGGTGAATTTACGCGCCGTGCCTTGGAGAATGACAGGCTGGACCTTGCTCAGGTCGAAGGGCTTGGCGACTTGATCGATGCCGAGACCGAGGCGCAGCGTATGCAGGCCGTGCGCCTGTTCTCGGGCGCTTTGGGGGATGTTGTATCCGACTGGCGCGAAAAGCTGCTGAGAGCGGCTGCCCTGCTGGAGGTTACCATTGATTTCGCAGATGAAGAGGTTCCAGTCGATGTCGCCCCTGAAGTTCTTGAACTGATCGGTGAGGTATCAAACTCGCTCGGTCGGGAGATCAAGGGCACCTTTGCCGCTGAACGTATTCGGGACGGGTTTGAGGTGGCCATTCTTGGGGCGCCGAATGCAGGAAAATCTACTCTTCTCAATAGGTTAGCTGGCCGTGAGGCTGCGATCACCTCGGAAATCGCAGGAACCACTCGTGATGTGATCGAAGTTCGTATGGATGTTGCAGGCTTGCCTGTGACGCTGTTGGATACAGCAGGTTTGCGGGACACGGACGATGTGATTGAGCGGGTCGGCGTAGGCCGTGCTCTGGAACGGGCTGAGCGTGCTGATCTGCGAGTTTTCCTGAAGTCTGATCCGCAGGAGGTGCCCTCAGTTACTCTGCGAGACGGCGATATTACGCTGCTTGGCAAAGGTGATATGCACGGTGGTGGCGTGGGCACAGTATCGGGTGCCTCAGGCGAAGGCGTCGATGAGTTGATAGAGCACATCGCTTCTCAGCTCTCAGAGAGAGCATCAGGGGTCGCTACCGCGACGCAGCTTAGGCATCGCATCGCGATGGAGGATGCGAAAGAGGCTTTGGATCAGGCGGTGTTTGAGGTAAAGGCTGGCGCTGAGCGAACAGAGCTGGCGGCCGAGAATCTCAGAACTGCGCTGAGAAAGCTTGATGCGCTGATCGGGCGTGTAGATGTTGAAATGGTATTGGGCGAGATATTCTCGCGCTTCTGTCTTGGAAAATAGGAATGTTTCACGTGAAACATGATGCATTTGATGTGGTGGTAATTGGCGGTGGCCATGCGGGGTGCGAGGCAGCTCATGCTTCCGCACGCGCAGGTGCCAAGACAGCGCTGGTTACCCTGTCCAAGTCAGGCATCGGCGTGATGTCCTGCAATCCCGCTATTGGCGGTTTGGGTAAGGGCCATTTGGTTCGTGAAATCGATGCGCTTGGCGGCGTTATGGGGATCGCCGCCGATATGTCGGGTATCCAGTTTCGTCTGTTGAACCGCCGGAAAGGGCCTGCTGTTCAGGGCCCCCGCACCCAATCTGACCGCGCTTTGTATAAATCCGCCATGCAATCCTTGCTGGGGGATGTGCCCAACCTCACTGTGATTGAGGGGGAAGTCTCCGATCTGATGATGAATGGCGCGTCTCTCGCGGGTGTTGTCCTTGCCGATGGCGCCGAGATCCCCGCGAGGTCAGCTGTTTTAACCACAGGAACCTTCTTGCGCGGTGTTATCCACATCGGCGACCGTTCGCATGAAGGTGGCCGTATGGGTGAAAAACCCTCGGTCAAGCTGGCCGAGCGTTTGGACGGGTTCAACCTTCCCATGGGTAGGCTGAAAACGGGGACCCCTCCCCGCTTGGATGGCCGGACAATTGCGTGGGATGGTTTGGATATGCAGCCCGCGGATGATGATCCAGCGCTGTTCTCTTTCATGTCCAATGGCCCGCATGTGCGGCAGATATCCTGCGGCATCACCCATACAAACGAGAAAACTCACGATATCATTCGCGATAACCTCGATCGCTCTGCCATGTATGGCGGGCATATCGAGGGGATCGGGCCGCGTTATTGCCCTTCGATCGAAGACAAGATCGTGCGCTTCGCGGATAAAACCTCGCACCAGATCTTCCTAGAGCCCGAAGGCCTTGAGGATCATACGATCTACCCCAATGGTATTTCGACTTCTCTGCCCGAGGACGTGCAGATCGATTATGTCCGCTCAATCACAGGTCTGGAAAATGCAGATATCCTGCAACCTGGTTATGCGATTGAATATGATTTCATTGATCCGCGCGCGCTCTCGCCCGTTCTTGAATTGCGGGAAGTCCCTGGCCTGTTCCTTGCGGGCCAGATCAACGGGACGACTGGGTATGAGGAGGCCGCCGCGCAAGGCTTTGTTGCAGGGTTGAATGCGGCATCCAAGGCTTTGGGTAAGGATGAACAAACATTCTCACGCCGTGAAAGCTATATCGGCGTTATGGTCGATGATCTTGTAACGCGTGGTGTATCTGAGCCTTATCGCATGTTTACCTCGCGGGCGGAGTTTCGGTTGAGCCTGCGCGCTGATAACGCGGATCAACGTTTGACGCCTCGGGCGATTGAGCTTGGTTTGGTGGATGAACAGCGCAAAGTGCGGTTTGAAGATAAAATGGAGCGCCTTTCCAAAGGATACGAGGCGGTCACCTCAAAAAGTGTGACGCCGACCCAAGGCAAAGCGCATGGGTTGAACATCAATCAAGATGGCAGCCGCCGCACAGCGCTAGATTTGTTGGGCTTTCCGGACATCACCTTTGACCAGCTAGATGCGATTTGGCCGGAATTGACAGAGCTGGACAGCGACACGCGCGATCAAATCTCGCGAGAGGCGCTTTATGTCTCTTATATCGAACGTCAGGAGCGTGACGTGGCAGCTCTCGCCCGTGATGAGGCGCAGAAAATCCCTGAGGATATGGATTATGCCGCGATCGGTGGCCTTTCCAATGAAATCAGGTCGAAGCTTTCAGCTGTACGCCCGACGACGCTTGGTCAGGCAGGCCGCATCGACGGGATGACACCTGCAGCGCTGAGCCTCGTGCTAGTGAAATTGCGCCAGCATCAGCGTAAATCCGCATGACGGAAGACGACGCCCAGAGCATTATCGCGGCAGATGTTTCACGTGAAACATTGGAGAAGCTGGAGTCATACGTTGCCGCGCTGCTGAAATGGCAGAAAGCGATCAATCTCATCGCTCCCTCGACGATCCCTCATGTCTGGGAACGCCATATCCTTGATTCAGCGCAAGTGTTCAAGCTGCGGCATGTAGATAGTGGATCTTGGTTGGATATCGGCAGCGGCGCGGGCTTTCCGGGCCTCGTCTGCGCTATTATGGCCAGTGAATTCGCGCCCGACCTTTCATTCACCTTTATTGAATCCGACCTTCGCAAAGGCGCTTTTATTCGTGAGGTTGCCCGTATATGCGGCGTAAAGGTTGCTGTTCTGACGCGGCGTGTGGAAGATGCGCCCGCGCAGAACGCGAACATCATTTCTGCGCGGGCTTTGGCCGATCTGCAACGTCTATGCGATTTGGCGTTCCCTCATCTTGCGCCAGACGGTAGATGCCTTTTTCTTAAGGGCGCAAATGCTGAGCAAGAGATCATTGAAGCCAAAGAAATTTGGCAAATGTCATTAGAAACTCATCCTAGTCTGACAAGTACAGACGGACGCATAGTTGAAATTGGAGATCTGTCGCGTGTCTGACCCAGCCCATCCCAGAATTATCTCGGTCGCCAATCAGAAAGGCGGCGTCGGGAAAACCACGACCACCATCAATCTGGGCGCTGGTCTGGCCCTTCTGGGTAAAAAAGTCCTCATTCTGGACCTTGATCCGCAGGGAAATGCGTCAACTGGTCTTGGGATCGATGATCGTGATCTCACAACCTATGACCTGATCCTTGAAGGGCAGCCGCTGGCTGATGTTATTCAAGCCACCGGTGTTGAGGGCTTGGATATTTCGCCAGCGACGACCGATCTCAGCTCGGCGGATGTTGAGCTGGTGAATAATGAAAAGAAGGTGTTTTTGCTGAAAAACGCCCTCTCTGCTGAGGCAACAGCGGCCTATGACTATATCCTGATTGATTGCCCGCCGTCTCTGAGTTTGCTGACCGTTAACGCACTGGTCGCATCCCATGCTGTTTTGGTTCCCCTCCAATCGGAATTTTTCGCGCTTGAAGGACTTTCGCAATTGATGCTGACCGTTCGGCAGGTGCGCGACACGGCCAATCCCGATCTCAGGATCGAAGGTGTTGTCCTCACCATGTTCGATCTGCGCAATAATCTGAGCCGTCAGGTCGAAGAAGATACCCGCGAAACGCTTGGATCATTGGTGTTTGAAACCAAAATCCCTAGAAATGTACGCCTCAGCGAAGCGCCATCCTATGCGATGTCGGTTTTTGAATATGATGCAGCCTCCAAAGGCAGTGAGGCTTATATGAAATTGGCGGAAGAAGTTGTCGCGCGCCATTCTGCAAGCGCAAGTGAAGGAGTAAATGCATGAGTAAACGTGAAAAACGGGGTCTTGGTCGCGGCCTGTCGGCCCTAATGTCCGATATCGACGCCGATGTAACCAGTGGCGATGCGCCTTCTTCTGATGCAACCCCTTCCCCACGTCGGCCTGATGCGCGTTTGCCGATTGAATCTATCCATCCTAACCCCGATCAGCCCCGCCGCAGCTTCACCGATGAAGCCCTGAATGAGCTGGCGAATTCGATCAAGGAAAAAGGCGTAATCCAGCCTCTGATCGTACGCCCTGCTCCTGGTCAGGCTGATCAATATCAGATCGTTGCCGGTGAACGCCGTTGGCGCGCCTCGCAAATTGCGCAATTGCATGATCTTCCCGTCATCATTCGGGACTTTGACGATGCAGAAGTTCTTGAGATTGCGATTATCGAGAATATTCAGCGTGCTGACCTTAATCCAGTGGAAGAGGCCACAGGGTATCGCCAGTTGATTGACCGCTTTGGTCATACGCAGGAGAAATTGGCGACTGCGATGGGTAAAAGCCGCAGTCATATCGCGAACTTGATGCGGTTGCTGCAATTGCCAGAAGATGTGCAAGCTATGCTGACGGCTGGTCAGCTCTCTGCGGGGCATGCGCGAGCCTTGATCACTTTGCCTAATGCTTCCGAATTGGCCCGTGAAATCGTTGCCAAAGGTCTTTCTGTCCGCGACGCGGAGAAATTGGCGGCTGTAAGCGGCACGACAGCCGAGAAGCCTAAGAAAACAAAGGCAAACGCTTCTTCTGACAAGGATGCTGACACCCGTGCCTTGGAGAGTGATCTATCCGCTGCTTTGGGAACCAAAGTGGCAATTGATCACAGCGCTGATACGGGAAAAGGCAAAATCACGATTGAATACAAGGACTTGGAAGCCCTTGATGATCTGATGAGGCTTTTGAACGGATCGCAGCGCGATTAAGCGGTTAATTCTCTAAGAACGCCATTCAGAACAGGTCGGCCCTTGTGGCTGACCTGTAATCGATCCTGATCAATGGAAATCAGGCCGAGATCACCCAAATATTCCAGCTTTGAGGGGTCAAGAATGCCGTTAAAAATAGTCTCTATTCGCCTGATAGAGACCCCTTCGCTCAGTCGAAGCCCCATAAGCAAAGCTTCAAGCGCTTGGTCCTTCGCCTTGATCAATTCGCGGGGGTCTTCGCCATTTCCGAATTCCTCTACGCGCTTTAGCCATTCGGTTGGAGCAAGCGGAGTTGTCGTAGCCATGCGCTGATTGTTCAATGTCAGCCTACCATGCGCGCCGGGCCCGATGCCCGCGTAATCGCCGTAACGCCAATAGATCAGGTTATGCCGTGACCAAGCCATATCACTGGCATGGTTTGAAACCTCATAAGCGGGCATCCCAGCTTGTTCGCAAAATTCTTGTGTGATTTCATATAGTTCCGCGCCCAGATCTTCACTAGGTAGCCCTGGAAGCTTGCCCGCAGCGAAGCGGGTTCCAAAGGCTGTGCCGTCTTCAACGGTCAGTTGATAGAGCGAGAGATGATCAACACTCATCGCAAGCGCCTCAGAGAGTTCTGCTTTCCAGTCATCCGCCGTTTGATATTGGCGTGCATAGATCAGATCAAAACTGATGCGATCAAAGGTTTTTCTTGCGATATCAATGGCTTGTTTGGCCTCTGCGACGGAATGAAGGCGCCCTAAAAGCCGTAAAGGTTCATCCCTAAGGGATTGAATTCCCATCGAAACCCGAGAGACGCCACCATCGCGATACCCTTTGAAACGCCCTGCCTCGACGGAGGTCGGATTGGCTTCGAGGGTGATTTCAAGATCATTGGCACAGGACCAGCGGCTTTTGAGCTTTTCGATAATGGCAGCGACAGTGTCGGGATGCATCATCGAGGGCGTCCCACCCCCAAAGAACACAGAATTCAGGACACGTCCTTGGGTTTCATCGGCAATACGGTCAATCTCGGACAGATAGGCCTTTGTCCAACGCTGATGATCAATGCTGCTCACAACATGGGAGTTGAAATCGCAGTAGGGGCATTTGGCCTGACAAAACGGCCAATGGATGTAGAGGCCAAAGCCCCCATTCATCCAATCTTCAGTCGCGTTCAAAGGCTTTGACCAGCTTGCGGAAAGCATCAGCACGATGGCTGATTTTGTTCTTTTCCCAACGATCCATCTCGCCAAAGGTTATGTCATACCCATCCGGTTGGAAAATCGGGTCATACCCATGGCCCTGCTCACCCCGCATCGGCCAAACCAGTTGGCCAGGCATAACGCCAGGGAAAACTTCATCATGTCCATCTGGCCAAGCAAGAACGAGAGTACAGCAAAACTGCGCTGTCCGAGGGTAAGGTGCGGATATTTCTTCCAGCTCACGATGTGTGCGCTCCATAGCCATGATGAAATCACGACCATTTGGTGTCTCGGCCCAATCGGCGGTATAAACACCGGGGGCGCCGTTCAACGCATCGATCGCAATGCCGCTATCATCCGACAATGACGGTAGACCCGTTGCTTTCGCGGCTGCATGCGCTTTGGTCCGCGCGTTTTCGACGAAAGTGGTGCCCGTCTCTTCAGGTTCGGGAAGGTTATGTTCCTTGGCGGAGGTCACTTTGATCCCGAACCCTGAGAGAAGATCGGCGATTTCTTCCAATTTACCCTGATTATGGGTCGCAACCAAAAGCGTATCGCCGAGGAATTTTCTCATATCAGGCAACCGCCTCGTTTTGTGCGGCCACCAATTCAGCCACACCTTTATTGGCCAGAGCCAACATCGACGCGAATTCATCTGGTGAGAAGGTCGAACCTTCGGCGCTGGCTTGCAATTCGATCATTTGACCGCCGCCTGTCATGACAAAATTGCCATCCGTGCCTGCTTCGCTATCCTCAGGATAATCAAGGTCAAGCACGGGCTGGCCTGCATAAATACCGCAGGAAATGGCTGCAACATTTTCAACAATCGGATCGCTGACAATATCGCCTGCTTTCAGCAGTTTGTTCACAGCCAAACGCAGCGCAACCCAACCGCCTGTGATCGAGGCGCAGCGCGTGCCGCCATCGGCTTGGATGACATCGCAATCAACGGTGATCTGCCGCTCCCCCAAGGCCGAGCGATCAACGCCTGCGCGTAGGGACCGCCCGATCAGGCGTTGGATTTCTTGCGTCCGACCTGATTGCTTGCCGGCAGCCGCTTCGCGGCGCATTCGGGTATGGGTTGCACGGGGCAGCATACCGTATTCGGCGGTTACCCAACCAAGGCCGGTATTGCGCAGAAATGGGGGAACACGCTCCTCAAGGGATGCTGTGCAAAGAACATGCGTATCACCGCATTTGATCAAGCAAGATCCTTCGGCATGTGCAAGCACTCCGGTTTCGATGGAAATCGGGCGCATCTCGTCTAGGTTTCGGCCGGAAGGACGCATAGGTATCTCCTGTAAGGGTATTTAAGTGGGATAATCGCAGTGGGTATAAGGTTGCAACCCCGATTGACCTCTAAGACACTTGCCTCAAATGTGCTTGCTCAGGAAAAGCCCCTAAAATGACAGAGCCGTCGACCACATTATCCGAGATGAATGACCGTTCACGCGAGGTGTTTCGCCGCGTGGTCGAAGCCTATCTGGAATCGGGCGCGCCTGTTGGGTCCCGCACGCTGACGCGCAGCCTGTCCGAGAATGTCTCGGCGGCAACCGTTCGCAATGTAATGCAGGATTTGGAACTGTTGGGTCTTGTCGGCAGCCCGCATGTGTCTGCGGGGCGAGTTCCTACGCAGCTGGGGTTGCGGATGTTCGTTGACGGGCTTTTGGAGGTTGGTGATGTCGATGCCGAAGATCGCGACAGGCTGAATGCCAATCTTGGTGATAATTCCGATAATGTAGGCGGTATGCTTGATCGTATCGGCTCGGCTTTGTCGGGTATTACCCAAGGGGCGAGCCTTGTTTTGGCGCCCAAATACGAGGCCCCGATCAAACATATTGAATTTGTCTCGCTCTCGCCTGATCGGGCCTTGGTTGTTTTGGTTTTCGCCGATGGCCATGTCGAGAACCGCCTGTTTAATCCCCCCATGGGCCACACACCCAGTTCCATGCGTGAAGCCGCGAATTTTCTAAATTCACTGGCTGAGGGGCGGACCATCAGTGAACTCCGCCGCGTGATGGAGGCCGAGGTTACCAAACACCGGCACGAGATTGATGCCCTCGCCCAAAACCTCATCGAATCAGGCATGGCGATTTGGGATGGTTCGGGCGAGCAAAGCGAACGCTTGATCGTGCGCGGCCGCGCCAATTTGTTGCCCGAAAGCCAAGAAGCCGAGGATCTTGAACGCATCAGAACCCTGTTTGATGACCTTGAGCGCAAGCGCGATATCACCGATTTCCTTGAACTGACCGAGGAAGGTGATGGTGTGCGCATTTTTATCGGTTCTGAGAACAAGTTATTTTCACTTTCGGGTTCCTCTCTGGTGGTATCTCCCTATATGAACTCTGATCGTAAAATTGTCGGTGCGGTCGGCGTTATTGGCCCTACGCGGCTTAATTATGGCCGGATCGTTCCGATTGTGGACTACACCGCACAGCTGGTCGGGAAACTCATCTCCGACCGCGGATAAGAGGTTAAAAAATGGCAGACCCCAAGGAAGATCCATTCCTGGACGATGTTGAAGCATTGGAAGAAGCAGAAGCGGCAGCCTATGAGGCCGAGCTTGAAGAGGAAGATCTTCCTTCTGCAAATGTCGACGCGATTATTGAAGAGCGTGATCAACTCAAAGATCAGCTTTTGCGCACGCTGGCGGAATCAGAGAATGTTCGCAAACGGGCCGAACGTGACCGCCGAGAAGCCGAGCATTACGGTTCCTCGAAAATGTCGCGTGATCTTCTTCCCGTTTACGATAATCTTCGCCGTGCGCTGGATGTTGTCGATGATGCGCAGCGAGAAGTGGCGGGTGGCGTGATTGAGGGTGTCGAACTGACCCTGCGCGAATTGCTCAGCGTGTTTTCAAAGCATGGCATTACGCCGGTTGCCCCTGAAAACGGCGATGTTTTTGACCCGCAGATTCACCAAGCGATGTTCGAAGCCCCTGTTCCCGGAACGAAAGCGGGTGAGATCATTCAGGTGATGGCCGAAGGCTTTATGTTGCACGATCGTTTGCTTCGCCCCGCGCAAGTCGGCGTGTCTTCCACACCTGCAAGCTGATCACTGCTCTTTCAGCAGGGATTTCAGCTCATACATCAAAGACAAAGCATCGCGCGCGGTCATCTCATCGGGATGCACCGCGCGTAGTTTTTCCTCGATCTCTGAAGTGCCGCCAACTGGCTGACTGGGCGCTGGCGTGGCCGAGAAAAGTGGCAAATCATCGATCAAGGTCTGCTTTCGATCTTCGCCTTCACGCTCGCCCTTCTCCAAGGCTTCCAGCACGTCTTGCGCGCGCAGGATCACAGCATCAGGCAGGCCTGCAAGCTTTGCCACCTGAACCCCATATGACCGATCAGCGGCACCTGCTTTAACCTCATGCAGGAAGACGATGTCACCTTCCCATTCCTTGACTGAAACAGTGGCATTGGACACGCCTTGCAGACGACCTGCCAGCGAAGTCATCTCATGGTAATGCGTTGCAAAAAGCGCGCGGCATGTATTCACATCATGCATATGTTCCAAAGTGGCCCAAGCAATCGACAAACCGTCATAGGTGGCGGTGCCGCGACCAATCTCATCTAGAATGACCAAGGCGCGGGCATCGGCTTGGTTCAAAATCGTGGCGGTTTCGACCATTTCTACCATGAAGGTCGACCTGCCCCGCGCCAGATCATCCGAGGCTCCAACACGTGTGAAAACTTGGCTGACCAAGCCAATATGGGCCGCCCGAGCAGGCACGAAACTGCCCATTTGAGCCAAAATCGCGATCAAAGCGTTCTGGCGCAAAAAGGTCGATTTACCCGCCATATTCGGACCTGTGAGCAAGACAATCGCAGCCTCAGAGCCGTCAGCGCTCAGATCCGTATCATTTGCGATGAAGGGCTCCCCTGATTTGCGAAGGGCGGCTTCGACAACAGGATGACGCCCGCCCGAGATATCGAAGGCACGGCTGTCATCCATTCTTGGCCTGACCCAATCCTCGCTCCGCGCGAGATCGGCCAAGGCAAGGTACAGATCAATCTCGGCCAAGGCAGATGAGGCCATACTGATTTTCTCATGCAGAGCGAGAACCGCATTTCGCAGGTCTTGGAAAAGTTCTTTTTCCAATTCCAACGCACGATTGCCTGCATTCAGGATCTTGGTTTCCAGCTCGGATAAGGGAACCGTCGTGAACCGCACCGCGTTCGCGGTGGTTTGCCGATGAATGAAGGTTTCGGATAAAGGCGGGTTCATCATCTTCTCGGCATGGGTCGCCGTTGTTTCGATGAAATAGCCCAAAACGTTGTTATGCTTGATTTTCAGCGATTGAACGCCGCAAAGCTCGATATATTCAGCCTGCATGGAGGCCACGACACTTCGGCCCTCATCGCGAAGCTGCCGCGCTTCATCCAGTTCGGAATGATACCCCGAGGCGATAAAGCCACCATCGCGGGCAAAAATAGGTGGCTCTGCGATCAGCGCATCATCCAGAAGGCTGACCAGATCATCATGGCCAAGCAAGGCATCAGTGGCTTTTGACCATAGCTCGGGCAAATCCTTGGTTTGGATCGCGGAATGGATCGAAAGCGCTTGTGCAAGCCCTGCGCGAATGGCGGTCAGGTCCCTTGGGCCAGCGCGGTCCAGTGCCAGCCGCGAAAGGGCGCGATCCATGTCAGGCGCTTTGCGCAGAATTTCCCGCAAATCTGCTGACAAGCGACTGTCAGAGAGCGCGAATTCAACGGCGTCATGGCGTGCCAGAATAGTCTCTAACATGCAGCTTGGGCTCGAAATACGACGCTCCAACAGACGGCCACCTGCCGCTGTAAGGCTTCGATCAATGGTGGCCAACAGGCTGCCTGAACGCCCACCCGATAAGCTGCTTGTCAGTTCCAGATTACGGCGGGTTGCGGCATCAATCTGCATGACGCGACTTGCAAATTGCCGTGATGGTGGCCGCAGCAGGGGCAAGTTCCCCTTTTGCGTGATATCAAGGTAATCCACCACGGCCCCCATGGCAGCGAGGCTGGAGCGATCAAATTCGCCAAAAGGCTCGAGGGTTTTGACCTTAAAAAGAGATTTCAGCCGCTCTTCGGCGCTGGCGCTGTCGAAACTGGTGGGGGAAAGGCGGGTTACCGATGCCCCTATTTCTTCGATCAGCTCGATCCGCATTTCTTCCAAACCGTCAGAAACAAGCACCTCGCGCGGCGAGAGCCGTGCAAGCTCAGGCCCCAATCTCGTGGGTGAGCATTCCAACACATGGAAGGCGCCTGTTGAAATATCTGTCCAAGCCAAGGCCCCTTCGCCCCGCACTTCTGCATAGGCGGCAAGAAAATTATGCCGTCTTGCATCAAGCAGACTGTCTTCTGTCAGCGTTCCTGGGGTGACGAGGCGCACAACTTCGCGGCGCACCACCGCTTTATAGCCGCGTTTCTTGGCCTCGGCGGGGTTTTCCATCTGCTCGCAGACCGCAACGCGAAAGCCTTTGCGGATCAAGGTCAGGAAATAGCCTTCGGCAGCGTGATGTGGCACACCACACATCGCGATATCTTCGCCATCATGCTTTCCACGCTTGGTCAGCGCGATATCCAAAGCCTCGGATGCGGCGACCGCGTCATCGAAAAACATCTCGTAAAAGTCACCCATGCGGTAAAACAAAAGCGCATCGCGATGCTGCGCCTTTATCTCAAGATATTGTGCCATCATTGGTGTGACTTGCGCGGTCATGAACGCCCCCGTTTTCTAGAGCACAGCCTACAAAGCCCCGCGTCGGGATTGAAGCGGCAAAAGGCTGATGTTGTGGCTCTTCTTCTCTGACGTTATGAAACCCTCGGATTAGAGAGGAATTCATTGAAATGTCAGATAAACTCAAGATCACGCGTGAAGAGGCGCTTTCTTATCATCTTGAGCCTCGGCCAGGTAAAATTGATGTACAGGCCTCAACAGCGATGACAACGCAACGCGATCTGAGTCTCGCCTATTCGCCCGGTGTTGCGGTGCCTTGTGAGGTGATCGCCGAAAACCCCGAAGCGGCGTATGACTATACCACCAAGGGCAATATGGTCGCCGTAATCTCGAACGGTACGGCGGTTCTGGGCCTTGGGAATTTGGGCGCTCTGGCATCCAAGCCTGTGATGGAAGGCAAGGCGGTTCTGTTCAAACGGTTCGCTGATATCAACTCCATCGATATTGAGCTGGATACCGAAGACCCTGAGGAATTCATTAACGCGGTGCGTTTGATGGGCCCGACTTTTGGCGGGATCAATCTGGAAGATATCAAAGCGCCTGAATGCTTCATTATTGAGAGCCGCTTGAAAGAGATCATGGATATCCCTGTTTTCCATGATGACCAGCATGGCACCGCCGTAATTTGTGCGGCTGGGCTTTTGAATGCATTGCATCTGTCAGGCAAGAAAATCGAGGATTGTAAGATCGTTCTCAACGGCGCTGGTGCTGCGGGAATTGCATGTATTGAATTGCTGAAATCCATGGGTGCGAAACATGATAATTGCATCACCTGCGACACCAAGGGCGTGATCTACCAAGGTCGTACCGAGGGTATGAACCAGTGGAAATCGGCCCATGCCGTTAAAACGGAACTCCGCTCGCTTGAAGAGGCAATGGCGGGTGCCGATGTTTTCCTAGGTGTTTCGGTTAAAGGGGCTGTGACGCAGGATATGGTAAAAAGCATGGCGGAAAACCCCGTGATTTTCGCGATGGCCAACCCTGACCCTGAAATTACCCCTGAAGAGGCCCATGAAGTGCGCCCTGATGCGATTGTTGCAACTGGCCGCTCGGATTACCCCAACCAAGTGAACAATGTGCTGGGCTTTCCATACCTCTTCCGTGGGGCGTTGGACATTCACGCCCGCGCCATTAATGACGAGATGAAGATCGCTTGTGCCCGTGCCTTGGCCGAGCTTGCCCGCGAAGATGTGCCTGACGAGGTTGCAATGGCCTATGGTCGCAAACTGGCATTTGGCCGCGACTACATTATCCCCGCGCCTTTTGATCCACGCTTGATCCATAAAATCCCTACTGCCGTTGCGCGGGCGGGGATGGATACTGGCGTTGCGCGTCGTCCGATCCTTGATCTGGAGGCTTATAGCGAAAGCTTGCAGGCAAGGATGGATCCGACATCTTCCATCCTACAATCCGTCTATGCTCGCGCGCGCAATGCACAGGCGCGGATGATCTTTGCCGAGGGTGATGACATCCGCGTGCTGCGCGCTGCCGTTGCCTATCAGCGCAATGGTTTGGGCAAATCGCTGGTGGTTGGCCGAGAAGCAGATGTGAAGGAAAAGCTGGAGGAGGCAGGTCTAGCAGATGCCGTGCGTGAGCTGGAGATTGTGAATGCAGCCAACACCGTTCATCTGCCCCGCTACAAGGATCTGCTCTATTCCCGATTGCAGCGGAAGGGCTTTGATCGAACCGATATTCACCGCCTTGCCGCGCGCGACAGGCATGTTTTTTCGGCCTTGATGCTGGCCCATGGCCATGGCGATGGTTTGGTGACGGGGGCGACCCGCAAATCAGCGCATGTGCTTGGCCTTTTGGGGCATGTCTTTGACGTGAGCGCTAAGGACGGCGCGGTTGGTGTCACGGCTTTGCTGCATAAGGGCAAGATTTTGCTGATCGGAGATACGCTGGTTCATGAATGGCCTGAGGCCGAGGATTTGGCCCTGATTGCAAAGCGTGGTGCGGGCGTAGCAAAAGCGCTGGGTCTTGATCCACGCGTGGCGTTTGTCAGCTTTTCGACCTTTGGCTATCCGGTATCGGAACGCGCAGTAAAAATGGGTCATGCGCCTGCAATTCTGGCTGAAGAAGGTGTTGATTTCGAGTTTGATGGTGAAATGACTGTCGATGTGGCGCTGAATGCGGATGTTCTGGCCAATTACCCTTTCGCGAAACTTTCGGGTCCCGCAAATGTTTTGGTCGTGCCAGCGCGCCATTCCGCGTCGATTTCGGTTAAGCTGATGCAGGAAATGGCGGGCGCGACTGTGATCGGCCCGATTTTGACAGGGCTCGATCGGCCTGTTCAGGTGTGTTCCACGGTTTCGACCGCGAATGACATTTTGAATATGGCTGTGATGGCGGCTTGCGAAATCGGCAAGTGACTTAAAACAGGCGGGCCCATGGTTGTGCGGCCCGCCTGTTTTCAATTCAGCTTTTCATATTTTCCCAGAAGGTTTTCACCTTATCGAAGAACCCGCTTGCATGGGGGTTGTTCGATTGACCGCAGTTTTCACCAAACTGCTTGAGAACTTCTTTCTGCTCGGAGGTCAGGTTCACAGGCGTTTCGACCTGCAATTCGATATACATATCACCTGAACCACCGCCACGCACCGCAGGCATGCCTTTGCCCCGAAGGCGCATCTGACGGCCTGATTGTGAGCCTTCATGCACCTTCACACGGCTGCGACCACCGTCGATTGTGGGCACTTCGATGTCACCGCCAAGGGTAGCGGTCACCATGGATACGGGAACCCCGCAGAACAGATCCATGCCTTCGCGTTTGAATATCTGATGCTCGGTCACTTCGATGAAAATATAGAGATCACCTGAGGGTCCGCCACGAAGACCAGCCTCGCCCTCACCCGAGCGGCGGATACGCGTGCCCGTTTCCACGCCGGGTGGAATGGTGGCTGTGATATTGCGCTCTTCATGCTCGCGGCCCGAACCACCACAGGTGCGGCAAGGGTTTTTGACGATCTGTCCCATACCCGAACAGGTTGGGCAGGTGCGCTCGACCGTGAAGAAGCCTTGCTGTGCGCGGACCTTGCCCATACCCGAACAGGTGGGGCAGGTCACAGGTTCGGCCCCGCCTTCTGATCCCGAACCTGAACAGCCTGAACAGCTGACAGATGTTGGAACCACGATGTTGCGTTTCACACCTGCGAAAGCTTCTTCGAGGGATATACGGAGATTATAGCGAAGGTCGGAGCCTCTGGTCGCACGCTGGCCACCGCCGCGCCCGCCACGGCCACCGCCGCCACCCATGAAATCGCCGAACAAATCCTCGAACACATCCGAGAATGCGCTGGCGAAATCACCTCCACCAGGTCCACCACCTGCGCGGGGACCACCAGCCATGCCACCATCAAAAGCAGCATGCCCGAAACGGTCATAGGCTGCCTTCTTCTCGGCATCCTTCAGGATTTCGTAAGCTTCGTTAACTTCTTTGAACTGAGCTTCGGCGTTCGGGTTGTCGGAATTGCGATCGGGGTGAAGCTCTTTGGCCTTCTTGCGATAGCCTTTTTTGATCTCATCCGCGGAAGCGCCGCGTTCAACACCGAGAAGCTCATAGTAATCACGCTTGGACATTCGGTCTTGCCTCTCTCTGAATAGATGGGCCGGCCAAGGGGGTCCCAGGCCGGCCTCACAGGGTCAGTCCATGTGATTACGAGTTCTTTTTGTCGTCGAGATCTTCGAAATCGGCGTCGAGGATATCATCATCAACATCCGCAGGGCCATCTTCGCCACCCTCATTCGCCTCTTCCTGAGCTTTGTAGATCGCTTCACCCAGTTTCATGGCCGCTTCGGTCACGTTCTGGATGCCACCTTTGATCTTGGAGGCCTGTTCGGTCTCAAGCTGCTCTTCGAGGTTCTTGATCGCCAATTCGATGGCTTCGACGGTGGTCGGGTCAACCTTGTCGCCATGTTCCTCAAGCGATTTCTGGGTCGAATGGATCAGGCTTTCGGCTTGGTTCTTCGCTTCAACCAGTTCCTTACGCTCCTTGTCGGCCTCGGAATTTTCCTCGGCTTCACGGATCATGCGTTCGATATCAGCGTCATCCAGACCACCCGATGCCTGAATAGTGATATTCTGCTCTTTGCCCGTGCCCTTATCCTTCGCGGAGACCGACACGATGCCATTGGCGTCGATGTCGAAAGTCACCTCGATCTGCGGCAGGCCACGTGGCGAGGGCGGGATATCTTCGAGATTGAACTGGCCGAGCATCTTGTTGTCGGCCGCCATCTCGCGCTCACCTTGGAAAACGCGGATTGTAACAGCGCTCTGGTTGTCTTCGGCAGTCGAGAAAACCTGGCTTTTCTTCGTCGGGATCGTTGTATTGCGATCGATCAGACGGGTGAAGACACCGCCAAGCGTTTCAATACCAAGCGACAAAGGCGTCACGTCGAGAAGAACAACATCTTTCACATCGCCCTGAAGAACACCCGCCTGAATGGCAGCGCCCATGGCAACAACTTCGTCAGGGTTCACGCCTTTATGGGGCTCCTTGCCGAAGAAAGAGGTCACTTCCTCAATAACCTTGGGCATACGGGTCATGCCGCCAACGAGAACGATCTCGTCGATATCGCCTTTGCTCAGGCCCGCGTCTTTCAAAGCAGCTTGGCAGGGCTTCATCGACGCTTTGATCAGGTCGTTCACAAGGCTTTCCAGCTTTGCGCGGGTCAGTTTCATGACCATGTGCAAAGGCTGACCATTCGATCCCATTGAGATGAAGGGCTGGTTGATTTCGGTCTGCGACGAGGACGACAATTCGATCTTCGCTTTTTCAGCAGCTTCCTTCAGACGCTGAAGCGCCATTTTGTCATCGGTCAGGTCAACGCCATGCTCTTTTTTGAACTCATCCGCGAGGTAGTTCACGATCCGCATGTCGAAGTCTTCACCACCAAGGAAGGTGTCGCCATTGGTCGATTTCACTTCGAACAAACCATCGTCGATTTCGAGGATGGTGATGTCGAAAGTCCCGCCACCAAGGTCGTAGACCGCGATGGTTTTGGTTTCTTTCTTGTCGAGACCATAGGCCAAGGCTGCGGCTGTCGGCTCGTTGATGATGCGCAGAACTTCGAGGCCCGCGATCTTGCCGGCGTCTTTGGTCGCCTGACGCTGGGCGTCGTTGAAATAGGCAGGCACAGTGATAACGGCTTGCGTCACATCTTCGCCGAGATAGGCCTCAGCGGTTTCTTTCATCTTGGTCAGGATGCTGGCCGAGATTTGCGAAGGGCTGAATTTCTCGCCATTCACTTCAACCCATGCATCGCCATTGCCGCCATCGACAATTTTGTAAGGCACGAGCTTTTTATCTTTTTCGACGGCTTCGTCGCCCATGCGACGGCCAATCAGGCGCTTAACCGCGAAAACGGTGTTTTCGGGGTTGGTGACAGCCTGACGTTTTGCAGGCTGGCCAACCAGACGCTCATCATCTGTGAAGCCAACGATCGAGGGGGTTGTACGCGCACCCTCAGAGTTTTCGATAACGCGAGGTTGCGATCCATCCATGATTGCAACACAGGAGTTGGTGGTGCCGAGGTCGATACCAATTACTTTGGCCATGTCTCTTAGGTCCCTTTTTCTTCAAGCGAACTGGCGGGCTGGGTCCGTTATGGCCCCCTTACCGCCCTAGTCATTGCCGGAATGCATATTCCAGCAGGTTTCTGGGCGTATATAGGGATGCAAAAAAGGGCCTGCAAGCCGCGGGGGCACTGGAAAATTCCCGAAACTGCGCAATCTTGGTTAGGGAGATAGCGAAAGCGGGTGATCATGCGACAATTCGACAAGACAGCAATTCGGGGAATCGACCTGTTTTCGGGGTTTTTAAGCCCTGAAGAACAGGAAGCACTGGTTGCCGTTATCAGACATATTGTGGAGCAGGCCCCTTTATTTTCACCTGAGACCTCGCGGGGGCAAAAAATGTCTGTGAGGATGACCTCGGCAGGTGAATTTGGATGGGTTTCTGATCGTCGCGGGTATCGATACGAGAAAACCCACCCCACGGGCGTCAATTGGCCCGCCATCCCCGCATCGGTGTTGTCCATCTGGCGGGAAGTCGTGCCTGAGGCCCGCGATCCCCAATCCTGCTTGGTGAATTTCTACTCGGACGCAGCGCGCATGGGCCTGCATCAGGACCGTGACGAACAGGATTTCTCGCAACCAGTTGTCTCGATCTCGCTGGGGGATGAGGCCCTTTTTCGGATCGGCAATGATACGCGGGGCGGCAAGACTGAATCCGTTTGGCTGAGGTCAGGCGATGTGATGGTGATGGGTGGCGAGGCGCGGCTTCGATATCACGGCATTGACCGCGTGAAACCTGAAAGCTCCACTTTGCTGCCTAAGGGTGGGCGCATTAACCTTACGCTGAGGGTTGTGACCTGACGGACCACCAGCCGCTTATCGGCCAGCATCCCAAGATGCCGAGGCACGTTGCCGCGTGTAGAATTCGGCGATCAAGCCGATCATCAAAAAGGCAATCGACATGATCACAGGATATTGCCAGTTGGAATGATGCGGGAAGTAATTCACGAACATCGCCCCGCGCATCTGGTCAATGATATGGAATAAAGGGTTCCAGTCGAGCATCGAGATAATGATGCCAGGCATCATATTGGCGACAAACATCTTGCCTGATGCGATCATGTTCAGGCGAACATAGATTTGTTGGAGGATCTTGGCCAAATCAGGTGCCCAAGGCTTCATCGCAAGGAAAATTGTTCCGACTGCGCAGCCAGAAAACCACCCAAGCAAATACAGCATGAAGGCAAAGGACCAATCATGGATTTCGATTGGTTGGATCAAGCTGTGCAGGATGAACAACTGCACCAGCAACGCCAACGTGTTGGTATAGAGCGAAGACAGCGCCCCCGATAAAATCGCCACAATTGTGTTCATCGGTGCGTGTTGCATCATAGGCGATGTGGGCCCTTCTGATCCCGCCACCGCACTCAAGGCTTTGATATGGCCCATGTAAATGTAGATGCCTGATAGCAGGTAGAGCATGTAATCGCCACGAATGGCGGCCTCGCGCATGCCCATAACGGCAAAAATCAGGTAGAAACTGCCAACAAACAGAACTGCCTGAAAGATGGTCAACAGCAATGCGATGATCGCATTGCGATGCGTCCCACGCACTTTTCGGGCCGAGGCAACAAAGGTTGTTTCAGCCATGCGCAAAAAGATGCGCCAAGCTGAATTCTGTTGCCTTGTTTCAAACATCGAGGTGATCCTGACCCGTAAAGAGAAGCGCTGCCAAACCGATCCCAGTTATTACGAAGGGATTTCTTGCTGTTTTCGCTTTAGAAAAGGATAACGGCATTTACGTAAACGATCAATCAAGACCACGAAGGGGCAGATTAAGTGGATTATGAGAGGATAGAGCAAGTTTTTCGCCAACTCGCGATTGAGGCAGGCAGAAAGATTATGGATATCTATGAAGCAGATGATTTTGAGGTCAAAGTAAAATCCGATGACAGCCCCGTGACGGCTGCTGATGAGGCCGCCGATGCGTTGATCTCGGCTGGTTTGCGCTCTGCTTTCCCACAGATCGCGCTTGTGACCGAAGAACAAGCCGAGAGCCATGACCAGACAGCACGTGACTTCATCATTGTAGACCCTTTGGACGGCACCAAGGAATTCATCAAACGGCGTGGCGAGTTCACTGTGAATATCGCACTTGTCCTTGATGGTGTGCCGGTGCGTGGCGTGGTCTATGCCCCTGCTAAGGACCGCTTGTTTTACACAGATGCAACGGGCGCAAGCCTTGAAGAAACGGGTGAGTTTGATCCCGTCACCAAGGGGCCGACAAAGCCAATATCTGTGCGCAGCCCTGATAATTCGAACTTGATGGTCGTGGCGTCCAAATCCCATCGTGATCAGGCAACAGATGATTACATCTCGAAATATGCGGTGGCTGATATGACCAGCGCTGGCTCCTCTCTTAAATTCTGCCTTGTCGCCACAGGTGAGGCTGATCTCTATCCCCGTCTGGGGCGCACGATGGAATGGGATACGGCAGCGGGGGATGCGGTCTTGCGCGGTGCGGGCGGGAAAATGGTGCGTTTCGATGATCATTCGACCTTCACCTATGGCAAAGCCGGCTTCGAGAATTCCTTCTTTATTGCCCATGCCGAGGGTGTGGAGTTGAAGACCCCATGAGTGTTGTTTGCATTATCCCCGCGCGATACGCCTCAACGCGCTATCCTGGAAAACCGCTGGCCATGTTGCGCGGTGCCACAGGTGTTTCCCAAAGCCTGATAGAGAGAAGCTGGCATGCCGCAAAGGGTGTGTCGGGTGTGGATGCTGTTTATGTCGCCACCGATGATGATCGTATCCGCGAGGCAGCAGAGGCTTTTGGCGCAGATGTTCTGATGACCTCGCCTGATTGCGAGAATGGCACGGAACGTTGTGCTGAGGCGCTGGGCCTTGTCGGTGATGTCGAGATGATCGTGAATTTGCAGGGCGACGCGCCGCTGACGCCCGCTTGGTTTCTGGAAGATCTGATCGCGGGTTTGCGCAATGCGCCTCAGGCTGGTTTGGCTACACCTGTGTTGCGCTGTGATGGCGAGACATTGTCAGCCCTGAAGGCTGATCGCGCCGCTGGCCGCGTTGGTGGGACAACGGCTGTCTTTGATGGTGATCATCACGCGCTCTATTTCTCCAAGGAAGTCGTGCCCTTTACGTCCCAAGACTACCCTGATGATGCGGATACGCCCGTTTTCCACCATGTCGGGGTCTATGCTTACAGGCCTGATGCGCTGGCGGGGTATCCTTCTTGGAGCCATGGGCCACTTGAACAGCTTGAAGGGTTGGAGCAGCTTCGTTTTCTGGAAAATGGCCATAAGGTGCTTTGCGTCGAGGTGGAGGCAAAAGGCCGGAAGTTCTGGGAATTGAACAATCCAGAAGATGTTCCACGCATTGAGGCCATGCTGAAAGACATGAACCAACCATGAGCGATCTTCTCCGGCTGAGTGTTGTGGTTGCAAGCCATGGTCGGCCGGATCTTTTGTGTCGTTGTCTGGTGGGTCTTTCTCAGCAGGATTTGCCCCAGTTCGAAATTGTTGTTGTCGCGGATAGCGCTGGTCTGGACGCGATTAAAACCCTGCCTTTTGCGGGGCGCATCAAGACCGCAAAGCAGAGTGAGCCCAACATCTCAAAAGCCCGCAACCAAGGGATCGCTCTTGCAGGTGGGGAAGTTGTTGCCTTTATCGACGATGATGCCGTGCCCGAGCAAAACTGGGCTGATCGCTTGCTTGCCCGTTTTGCGGATACGCAGGTCGCCGCGGTTACGGGCAGAGTGCTTGGACGAAATGGAATTTCCGAGCAATGGGGTGAGATGAGCTTTGATCATCTCGGGCGAGATTACCGAGGCGCGGAGCGCGCCAAAGGCCCCTATCTGAAACTTCATGGAACAAACCTCGCGATCCGCCGAAATCTGCTATGTGATTTAGGCGGTTTCGATGAGGCGCTGCGCTTTTATCTTGATGAGACTGATCTGGCGATCCGCCTTCAAAAACAGTCTCTAAATTGCATGTTTGACACTAATATTGTCGTGCATCACGGCTTTGCACAAAGCGCGCGGCGCCAAGAAAACCGTGTTCCGAAAACCTTGTTCGAGATTGGGGCAAGTCTGGCCGTGTTCTTGCGGAAACACGCGCCCTCAGCCGAGATGGAGCCGAGGCTGTCTGAGTTCAAAAAGGAACAGGAAGCGCGCCTGTCGCGCTTTGAAAAGGCGGGTCAATTATCAGGGTCGCGCCATGGCCAACTCATGGATGATCTGGAGGCGGGAATCGATGATGGAAAATCTCGTGATCCGGCGCAGTATCCAGGCTTTGCTGAGCCGGAGGCTTTCCGCCCCTTTCGGGAAGAGGGGGAAGTGGTGGGTGAGACCCGAGTTTTGTCGGGTCGATGGCGGCACAGGCATGAATTGCGTAAGAAAGCGGCAGAAATGGCTGCGCAAGGCCTCCGCCCAACTGTTATCTTGCTTCAATTGACACCCCTGGCGCATCATCTGACCTTTGAAACCCTTGGATATTGGGAACAAAGAGGGGGTCAATTCGGCCGATCTGACCGTCAAAAGCGCAGAGTTCAGTGTTGGAGCTTTCGGTCTCGGGTGAAGGCCGAAATCGAGCGGATAAGAAAATTCAGGCCGAATTTATGAGATATTCACAAAATCGCAGTCCAAATTGCTGTTAACTTTTGTGGTTTGAAGGTATTAATGGATGCAAGAATAATAAACTGTCTGCATGTGGTGTTTGGGGCTCTGCAAGTGGACCGATAAACAGCACTCATGGCGGTTCAAGAATGAAGAGAAAAGTTAGCAAGGCGATCTTTCCCGTTGCGGGTCTGGGGACGAGATTTTTACCTGCAACGAAGTCTATCCCGAAGGAAATTATGACTTTGGTTGATAGGCCGCTGATCCAATATGCGATCGACGAGGCACGCGCCGCTGGCATCAAGGAATTCATTTTTGTGACCTCGCGCGGCAAGAGCGCGCTTGAGGACTATTTTGACCATTCTCCAGAATTGGAATCTGCCCTCCGCAAAAAGGGCAAGACCGAGATGCTTGAGACGCTCAAAACCACCAATATGGAAAGCGGCGCAATTGCCTATCTGCGCCAGCATCGTGCGCTTGGGCTTGGGCATGCTGTTTGGTGTGCAAGGCGGCTTTTGGGCAATGAACCTTTCGCCGTAATCTTGCCCGATGACGTTATCGCAGCCGAGACGCCTTGCTTGCAGCAAATGGTCGAAGCGCATGCCGAAACAGGTGGCAATATGGTTGCTGCGATGGAAGTGCCGCCTGAAAAGGCCTCTGCCTATGGTGTTTTGGATATCAAGGAAGATATGGGCTCGGTCGTGTCGGTGCGTGGAATGGTTGAAAAACCTGCTGAAGGCACGGCACCTTCCAACCTCGCGGTTATTGGCCGTTATATCCTGACGCCAAATATCATGAGCAATCTGAACAAGATCAAATCAGGCACGGGCGGTGAGATCCAGCTGACGGATGCGATTGCGCGTGAGATTGAAGTCTCTGACAATGTCTATGGCTTCCGTTTCCATGGCCAGCGGTTTGATTGTGGCTCCAAGGCGGGTTTTTTGCAGGCTACGGTTGCTTTCGGCCTGTCGCGCCCCGATCTGCGTGATGAGTTTGGAATGTATCTGAACGAAATCACAGCGATGCAGAACGCGGCCCAATAGGTCGTCAGGGTTTTCCCGAAGTGTCCCATTCCCCAATTTGTCTGGACATCACGCGGCTTGTAAGCCGCGTGGGTCTTGGCGCTTTGAGTGGTGTGGACCGTGTTGAACGGGCTTATCTGACTTGGGTTTTGTCCCGTGTTGAGGACCCTTATTTTTTCTGCCGGACCACACGGGGCTATCTGCTTTTTGATCGCAAGGGGGGCGAAAAGCTTGCGCGTCTGATCGATGGGGTTGAACCGCTTGGTCAGGCTGATCTGGCCTCACGTCTGTTCGGAAAGGTCGGAAATGAGCGGCACCGCACCGAAGGCAGCCTGAGGCCTTTGAAAATCGGCAGTACATTGCCGCAGTTTTTGCCGCGACTTCTGCGCAAATGCCTGCCGCCCAAAACTATATATCTGAATGTCGGGCAGAGTAATCTTTCCCAAAACAGCTTGGCGGCCATGGCCCAAGCGGGCGCAGGTATTGCCGCGATGATCCATGATCTTATTCCGATCCAGCATCCGAGTTTGGTTGCCGACGGATCCGTTGCGCGGTTTGAACGTATGCTTACCAATCTGCGCAGCCATGCTGATCTGCTCATTGCCAATTCAAACGACACGAAACAGCATATTAGAGACTATTTTGTTGATTTGGATATTCCCGTCGCAGTGGCCCATCTCGGTATGGTGGACCGACCTGCCGAGGGCGAAGTGCCGCCAAATGCGCCTATGGACAGACCTTATTTCGTCGTTCTCGGAACGCTTGAGCCACGTAAGAACCACGCGCTGCTCTTGGATATTTGGGATATGCTGGCGCAAGAGATGAATGCGGATGACCTGCCGTATTTGCACATCATTGGCCGCCGTGGCTGGAAGAATGAAGATGTTTTTGATCGCCTTGATCATCACCCCCTCAAAGGGAAGGTGATATTCGAGCATGGAGCCCTGCCTGACGGTCAGGCGCGGGCTCTTATCGCGGATGCGCGCGCCTTGCTTTTTCCAAGCCTTGCCGAAGGGTTTGGCTACCCCCCGCTGGAGGCGCTGGAAGACGGAGTGTTGCCCTTATGCGCTGATTTGCCAGTGCTAAAAGAAACCATCGGTGACAGAGCCGTTTACCTTGATGTAACGGACACGTATTCTTGGGCGCAAACGATTACACAACTATGTTCTGGTACTGTTTTTGCACCGGTGGAATCGAATATGAATTTTCCGACTTGGGATGATCATTTTGAGAAGCTGGATGTCGCTCTCAGCGGCATTATGCGGGACGCTTAGAAAGGCAATGAATGTCGGCGCTTGGTCGCTATAAACTGCGCCTTAAACGCAAGAAATATCTGCTGCGTGCCCAACGTAAGGGCAGGCAGTTGGTTTGCGTGGCTGATCGCACGTCCAAAATCCGGAAAACGGATGTGCTGTGTTTCGTGACCCTGCGCAATGAGAAAGTCCGCCTGAAATACTTCCTTGAATATTATCGTGAACGCGGCGTCTCGCATTTTTTCTTTGTTGATAACCAAAGCAATGACGGCACGCGGGAGATGTTGGCCCAACAACCCGATTGCTCGGTTTGGTCTACGGATGCCAGCTATAAGCGATCTCGTTTCGGGATTGATTGACAGAATTACCTTCTGCGCCACTATGCCGACGGGCATTGGTGCCTTGTGGTCGACCCTGACGAATTCCTCGTCTACCCCTTCTATGACACGCGCCCGATCCCTGCTTTGACGGATTGGCTGGATGCGTCATCGGTCAAGTCTTTTGGTGCAATGCTGCTTGATATGTATCCCAAAGGGCCGATCGACGCGCAGACATATCAGGATGGCGAAAACCCGTTCAATATCGCCTGCTGGTTCGATTCAGGAAATTACACGATCCAACGAAATTGGGATTACGGGAATCTGTGGATTCAAGGTGGCCCGCGTGCGCGGTCTTTCTTTACCGAAAACCCCAAACGGGCGCCTGCGCTGAATAAAATCCCCTTGGTGAAATGGAGCAAATCCTACACCTTTGCCAGCTCAACCCACATGCTTTTGCCGCGCGGTTTGAACCTCGTTTATGACGAATGGGGTGGCGAGAAGACGTCTGGTGTTTTGATGCATGCCAAATTCATCGACACCTTTGGTGATAAGGCCAGCGAAGAACTCAAACGCCGCCAGCATTACGCAAATAGCCATGAATACCTTGCCTATCACGAGCGTCTTGCCGAGCATCCTGATCTTTGGACCAAATGGTCCGAGCGGTATATTAATTGGCGCCAGCTGGAAATTCTGGGGCTTATGTCCAAAGGAAACTGGGCATGAGCGTCGGGTTTATCATGCTTTGTCACACCGCCTTGGGGCGTGCGTCACAGGTGGCGCGCAACTGGGCTGAAAATGACTGCCCCGTGGTCATCCATGTGGATCGCCGTGTGTCGCGTCAGAAATTCAATGAATTCAAGCGCGAGCTTTCGGATTTGTCGAATGTGATGTTCTCCAAGCGGCATCGTTGCGAATGGGGGACATGGTCCTTGGTTGCGGCATCGCAAACCGCCTCCGAAATGATGCTGGCCGAGTTTCCAAGCGTTCGGCATGTATTTCTGGCCAGTGGCTCCTGTCTTCCGCTGCGGCCTGTGAACGAGCTGCGTGACTATCTTGCGGTGCGTCCGAAAACGGATTTCATCGAAAGCGTGACCACCGAGGATGTTGAATGGACGGTTGGCGGCCTCAATCAGGAACGCTTTATGTTCCGTTTCCCGTTCTCGTGGAAAAAGAACCGCTATCTTTTTGACAGATATGTCGAGTTGCAACGCAATATTGGCTTTAAACGCAAGATCCCTGACGGGGTTCACCCGCATTTGGGAAGCCAGTGGTGGTGCCTGACGCGCCAAACCCTATCGGCCATTTTGCACGACCCGAAACGCCGCGTGCATGATGCCTATTTCAAGCTGTCCTGGATTCCTGATGAAAGTTATTTCCAGACCTTGGCGCGCAAATATTCCCGCAATATCGAGAGCAGGTCCCTGACCCTGTCGAAGTTCGACTTTCAGGGCAAACCGCATGTTTTCTATGATGACCACCTGCATCTTTTGAAACGCTCGGATTGTTTTGTGGCGCGGAAAATCTGGCCTAATGCCAATAAGCTTTTTGATACTTTCCTGAGCCCCGAGCATACAGGCTCGCAAATGGCTGAGCCCGCGCCAAGCAAGATTGACCGTGTCTTTGCCAAAGCCTTGGAGCGGCGCACCCGTGGCCGCGCGGGCCTTTACATGCAAAGCCGCTTTCCCAATTGGGATTGGGAGAATGGCAAGACCTGTGCACCCTATTCGGTATTCCAAGGCTTTAATGACCTGTTCGAGGATTTCGAACCTTGGCTGTCGCGCCGTTTGGGGAACCGTGTTCATGGCAATCTCTTTGACCCTGTCAAAGCGCGTTTTGCGGGAAATTCCGATGTCTATGCAGGTGGCTTGAGCAGCGCACCTTTGCTGCGCGACTACAACGCGCCCGCGTTTCTATGCAGCCTGATCTGGAACACCCGAGGTGAGCGGCAATGCTTTCAGTTCAGCCCCCGTGACAACCAGAAGATCACGAAGTTTATGGCGGCGGACACCAATGCGCAGATCTCGGTGATCACGGGCGCCTGGGCGATCCCTCTTTTTTCGTCCAACAAGAATTTTGATGAAATCCGCAAGGAAGCCGCGATCCTTCAGCAAAAGGAAGTGGCATTCCTCAACCTGCTGCGCCATGTGCAAAACCGCTCTGAGGTCAGGATTTGGACCTTGGCAGAATTTATTGAAGAGCCGATGGAGAACCTGCAATCCATTCTGGATGCGATTGATGGACCTGCCGCGATGCGGCTGACCGAAGCGCCCAAAATGGCCAATCTTGATGGGTTTGGGCAGTTTCTCCAGAATTTGAAAAACCAAGGCATGAAGCCATTCGTCATGGGTGATTTTCCCGTCAACAATGCGGAACCTAAGTCTATTTCCGAGGCCAGCCGCCCTTATTTGGTAAGGTAAATTTATGTCCAATCGCTTTGAGGCTTTTGTGATGTTCGCCGAGATGCGGACTGGGTCCAATTATCTGGAAGCCACCCTGAATGAGCTGGAAGATGTTCATTCCTATGGTGAGGTCTATAACCCCAGCTTTATGGGGCATCACAAAACCTTTGAGATGTTCGGCATTGATATGGATGGCCGCGAAAAGGACCCGTTGAAAGTGTTCGACGGGATGCTGGCCAATACAGACGGATTGCCCGGTTTGAGGTTCTTCCACGATCACGACCCGCGCGTTCTTGAGCGTATTTTGCCAGACCCGAAGGTCGCCAAGATCATCCTCACCCGAAACCCGCTGGATAGTTATGTATCGCGCAAGATCGCGGGCGAAACGGGGCAATGGCGCCTGACTGATATGAAGCATCAGAAAAGCGCCGAGATCGAATTCAAGATCGATGAATTCGAGGAGATGGTCGCCAAGCTGCAAGCCTTCCAGTTGAAGGTGCAGCGTGGGCTCCAAACCACAGGTCAGAGCGCTTTTTACATCCGTTATGAAGACATCAATGATGTTGATATCATTAATGGTCTGGCCAGCTTTCTGGGGTCAAAGCACAAGCTTTCCGCCACATCGGGCAAGTTGAAAAAGCAAAACCCGCAAAGCTTGGAAAAGAAGGTTTCCAACTATGATGAGATGGTCGCGGATTTGGGCAAGATCGATACATTTGATCTGACGCGCACGCCGAATTTCGAACCCACGCGCCAAGCCGCTGTTCCGGGTTATGTCGCCGCGCCGAAAACGGGGCTTCTCTATATGCCGATCAAAGGAAGCATGGCCGATGCGGTGACGGGTTGGCTGGCTGCGGTGGATAGCGTGTCCAAGGATCAACTCAGAACGAAGATGAACCAAAAGGATCTTCGTCAATGGATGCGGTCCCATTCGGGGTATCGGAGCTTTACCGTCATTCGGCACCCGCTTGTGCGCGCCTATGACGTGTTCAATCAATATATCCTGCCGCAGGGCAAGCCAGCCTATGCCAATACGCGCCGTGTGCTGCGCAACAAATATGGCCTGCCCATTCCTGAGAAAGGCCCAGGCCCTGATTTCACGGCTGCCGAGCAAAAAGCCGCCTTCACGGTTTTTCTGACCTTCCTGAAAGGCAATCTGGCGGGGCAAACAGGTCTGGATGTCGAACAGGCTTGGGCGTCTCAAACAGCGATTTTGCAGGGAATGTCACAGGTTAAATTCCCTGATCTCGTGATCCGCGAGGAAGAAGCCCCTTTCGCTTTGCCCGCCCTTGCGATGGCGCAAGGCCATACTGATGCGTCCTTTGATGGCCCCGCGCCAAGTAGCACAATTCCGCTTGCCGATATCCATGACAAAGAGATTGAAGACCTCGCAATGGAGGCCTATCGGCGGGATTACATGAATTTCGGGTATTCTCGCTGGAAGGCGAAGTAACCGCTCAAGCCGCTTGGACGGCTTCGGTGTTTGTCAAAAGCGTGTGCAGGGTCGCCGCATCGGAATTGGCCCGCAGTTTTTCGCAAAGGGCCTGATCCCGCAAGGTGCGCGATACCAGCGCCAAGGCCTTGAGATGCTCAACACCTGTTTCCACTGGCGCAAACAAGGCGAAGACCAGATCGACTGGTTGGCGATCTGCCGAATCGAAATTGATCGGCTTTTCCAGTTTCAGAAACGCGCCAGTTACGCGGGTCAGTGTGGGAAGGCGTGCATGTGGCAAAGCCACGCCATGCCCGACCCCAGTTGGCCCGAGGCTTTCACGTTCCTGCAAGGCGTCGAGGATTTGAGGGGCAGGAAGGCCAATCAGGCCTTCCGCGATTTCTGAAATGGACTGCATCAAGCGCTTCTTGCTCGAAATATCCGCCATGACCCTTACGGCTTTTGGCTCAAGCAGATTAACCAGTTCCATATTACCCTCTAACTCACGCCAAATCAGGCGCATTCATTCTACTTGGGATCAACCCAGCCGAAATTTCCATCATCTCGGCGGTAGACCACATTCACCGCATTATGCTTTTCGTTCCGGAAGATAAGAAGAGGTGCACCGCTGATCTCCATTTGGAGAACGGCCTCGCCCACCGAGAGAGACGGAATTTTGGTTTCCATCTCGGCTACGATGATGGGCTGCATTGAGCCAGTGTCGTCCTGATCGTCGTCTTCGTTTGTTCCCGCGAGGATATACGAGGAAGCCGCGAAAAGTTCAACTGGCTGCTGCCGCTCCTTGTGGTGGTCCTTCAATCTCCGCTTATAGCGGCGCAATTGCTTCTCCATTTTGGCGCTGCATTTGTCGAACGCAGCATAGATTTCATTGTCATTTGCTTTGGCCGAAGCGGTGAGACCCGTCGAGAGATGGATGGTCGCTTCGCACACAAATTCATGCCCGCTTTTGGAAAAAACCACATTGGCGTCTGTCGGGCGCCCTGCGTATTTTGAAACCGCAATATCGAGGCTCTCCTTTACGTGGATTTGAAGCGCTTCGCCGATATCGATTTGCCTGCCACTGATCTGGTAACGCATGTGTCCTCCAAAAAATAAAAACCCGAGCGCAAAACACGCGTCAGGCTGTGATTGGGAAATAATGATGTTTGGCTATCATCCGCCTGACTGCATCCAATCGGGCGCTTTTGGCGACCGTGAGGAGAGAGGGCTGTGGGATGGTCAACGTCGATCATCCCAAGCATTTGGCGATGAAATTGGTGAGTCTGTCAACGCAAAGACGATTGTCTGGCCAAAACGCGTAACGGCACAAACCCGTTAACCCATGCGGAAACTCTTGCCCAGATAGACGCGGCGGACGTTTTCATCTTCCACCACTTCATCGGCCGTGCCGCTCATCAGGATCTTGCCATCATGCAGGATATAGGCGCGGTCCACGATCTGAAGCGTCTCGCGGACATTGTGATCGGTGATCAATACGCCAAGCCCGCGCTTTTTCAGATCGGAGACCAGCGCGCGGATATCACCAACAGCAATCGGGTCAACGCCTGCGAAAGGTTCGTCCAGCAGCACATAGCGCGGGTTAGAGGCCAAGCAGCGCGCAATCTCGACGCGGCGACGTTCGCCGCCCGACAGCGAAAGCGCTGCGGCACGCCGTAAATGGCCGATGGAAAATTCCGAGAGAAGCTCCTCCAGACGGTCCATGCGTTTGGTGCGGTCCTTCTCGGTGATCTCGAGAATCGCGAGGATATTATCCTCCACGGAAAGGCCACGGAAAATCGACATTTCCTGCGGGAGATAGCCGATGCCAGCTTTCGCTCTGCGATACATCGGCAGCAAGGTCACATCCCTGCCATCAAGCACAACGCTGCCACCATCGGCATTGATCAAACCCGCGATCGAATAAAAGCTTGTGGTTTTGCCCGAGCCATTCGGCCCCAGAAGGGCGACCACTTCACCACGATTGAGCGTCATCGTGACATCGCGAATGACAGGCCGTTTACGATAGCTCTTGCGCAAATTGGTGACATGCAGGCCTTGTTGGCCTTCCGCTACCGTCAACTCGGGACGCGATGTTTGCGCTCCACTCACTCCGATGCATCCTGTGGCTGCAAAACTGTGCGCACGCGCCCGCCATCGACGGCACCAACACCTGTGAGCATATTCACCACCAAGCGCTCGCCCGAGACGGCCCCTGTTCCTTGCGTCACCAGCACTTCGCCTGTCATGGTCAGCAGGTCTTCGGCCACTTCATAAACGGCGCGGTCACCTTCGGCGGCCTCGGTTCCGCGGGTGATCAACACGCTGCCGCTGCCGATCACTTCACGCACATCCTGCGTGTTGCCTTGGTCATCGAGATTATAAACCACCAGAATTTCTGCCGCCGCCATCCGCAGATCGCCCTGCACGGCAATCACATTGCCGATGAAGGTTGCAGTGCCATCTTCCTGATTAACGGCAAGACTGTCGGAGGTGATTTCAATAGGATCACTGGAATTATGCTCTGTTCCCCCGAAACCGACTTGGATTTGGGCGAGGGCCGCATTGGCGAGAAACAGGGATAAAGCGATAGTCGCGGATAAAATACGCATGGTGGTCCTTAGTTATCCAGCTGGTATAGCACTTTCACACCGCCGTTGAAAATCAGAACCTGCGCCCCTTCGGCGCCCGAAAGGTCCATCGAGCCTGCTTCCAGATGAAATCCGGGTCCTTCCACCACCACATCTGTAGGGGAAGACATGGCAAACTCTCTGAAATTAACCAAGAGATTTTCTGTATCGAGGGTATATCCCGTGGAGTCGGCCACTTCGACATCTGTCGATAAATCGGCGATATTTGTCTCAAGGTTGATGACCCCTTGAAGCGATGTGATATCCACGAAACGTGTATCATCCAACTCGACCCTTGCATCGAGGCTGTCTACGGAAATCAGGTCCAATTGCCCATCCACGGGTACGGCTGTTTCCGCCACAACCACCACTTCGCGGCCTGCATTTGTGGTGCCAGCATAGCGCGGGCTGCCTAGCCTTTGTTCCCGCGCCAGTTCTTCCAGATCGACATTGGCAAAAGGAATTGCCCTTTCAGGGTCAGGCGTGCGGGACAGCAGGAACAAGGTCGACAAAATACCGATTGCGATGATCGGAAGCACGATCTTCACATAAGACACAACTTGGGAATATCGGTTCGACCCCGGCATCTGGCTTTAATGCGAGAAGATATCGATTTCGGGCCATCCCGCGATATCAAGGCGTGCGCGGGTTGGCAGGAAATCGAAACAGGCCTGCGCCAATTCGGTGCGTCCCTCGCGGGCAAGCCTGCGATCCAGCTCTTCCTTGATGCGGTGCAGATAGAGGACATCGGACGCGGCATAGGTTTTCTGGGCGTCGTTGAGGTTATCCGCGCCCCAATCCGAGCTTTGCTGCTGCTTGGAAATATCGACATCCACCAATTCCTGACAAAGGTTCTTTAACCCGTGCCGATCGGTAAATGTGCGCACCATTTTCGAGGCAATCTTGGTGCAATACACAGGCGCGGTGAGCGCGCCAAAGGTGTGATCGAGAACAGCGATGTCAAAGCGGCCGAAATGGAAAAGCTTCAACACCGAAGGATCGGTGAGCATCTTCACAAGGTTTGGAGCCTCGGACTGGCCTTTGGCAATCTGCACCACATGCGCGTTGCCATCGCCCGAGGACATCTGCACGAGGCAAAGGCGGTCGCGATGCGGGTTAAGACCCATCGTCTCGCAATCAATCGCCACACTGGGCCCAAGGTCCAGACCATCTGGCAGGTCGTTTTTATAGAAATGGATTGTCACAACAGCCTCTCTTTCAATTCGGTCGAGAAGAGTGGTGCCCAGGAGAGGACTCGAACCTCCACGTCCATACAGACACTAGCACCTGAAGCTAGCGCGTCTACCAATTCCGCCACCTGGGCAGGTGTCGTGGAAGCGGCTGATATAGCGGCCTCCGCCCCCTGTCAACTGGACCTTTGCCCGTTTTGTAAGGTTGCGCCAAATTCATTCGTTTTGGCAGGGATGCGCTGATCGGGCTGCGCTGATCGGCGCGAAAGCTGCCTGTACGGGTCGCATCTGATTGGCCCGAATGTATGTCAGGCCCAAGCCTATGGCCCCTCAACCCTTGGGTGGTGCAAAAAGGCGGGCTTTTGGGACGAATTGCGCCTTGTTCCATGGGCGTCACGGGCGTATCACTCCCCCAACTTACGACCGAAGGACCTTGCCCCATGTCGAAACTTGTAACGATCTTTGGCGGATCAGGATTTGTTGGCCGCTATGTGGCCCGCCGTATGGCGAAAGAAGGATGGCGCGTTCGCGTTGCCGTCCGCCGTCCGAATGAAGCGCTCTTTGTGCGCCCGTACGGTGTCGTCGGTCAGGTCGAACCTGTTTTTGCAAATATCCGTGATGATGCCTCGGTGCGTGCGGCGCTCTTGGGCTCGGATGCGGTTGTGAATTGCGTAGGCATTCTGGCGGAAACTGGAAAGAATCGCTTTGATGCGGTGCAGGCCGAAGGTGCAGGCAGTATCGCGCGGATCGCGGCGGAAGAAGGCGCGACCCGTTTGGTGCATATCTCGGCAATCGGGGCCGATGAGGGTAGCAATAGCGGTTACGCGCGCAGCAAGGCGCTTGGCGAAGCGGCTGTGCTTGAGGCCTTCCCCGATGCGATGATTTTGCGCCCTTCGATCGTGTTTGGCCCTGAAGATCAGTTCTTCAACCGCTTTGCAGGCATGACACGGATGGGCCCGATCCTGCCTGTTGTGGGGGCTGATACGAAATTCCAACCTGTCTATGTGGATGATGTGGCCCAAGCCGCCGTCAAAGGTGTTCTGGGCACGTCCGAGGGCGGTGTTTATGAATTGGGCGGTCCCGAGGTGCTCAGCTTCCGCGCTATGATGCAGATGATGCTGGAGGTGATACGCCGCCGCCGCCTTATCCTGAATGTGCCCTTCTTTGTGGCGCGTCTTATGGGAACATCGCTTGATCTGGTTCAAACGCTCAGCCTTGGCCTGATCAGGAACGGTCTTTTGACCCGCGATCAGGCAGTGCAGCTTGCCAATGACAATGTGGTTGGCCCTGAAATGCGCGGCTTTGCGGATCTTGGCATTACACCGACAGGTGCCGAGGCGGTGCTGGATGAATATCTCTGGCCCTATCGCTCGGGCGGGCAATATTCCGACATTAAGGAAAGCGCGCGTAACCTGCGCGGCTAGCTATAGGCGATGCCCAATAGGATCAAACCGAGGATCACCCTGTAAATGACATAGGGGGTGAAGCTGATGGTTTTGAGCAGGCGCATCATGAAGACAAGTGCGGCCAATGCTGCCACAAACGCCAAGGCCGCTGCGATAGCACCATCGCGCGCGACCGCCGCATCGGCGGTTGAGATCACTTCTGCCCCCAACAGCACACCTGATGCGATGATCGTCGGGATCGACATTAACATCGCCAAGCGGGCGGCGCTTTCACGCGAATAGCCCAGAAAACGACCTGCCGTAATGGTGATGCCCGAGCGCGAGGTTCCGGGGATAAGTGCGATTGCCTGCCATAGCCCCATGATCAGGGCATGTTTCAGCGTCCAGCTTTCGGCTTCGCGCGTCTGCGCGCCAACGCGATCCGCCCAATACAGCACGATCCCGAAGATCAGCATCGTCCAGCCGATCACAGCCATGGAGCGCAACATATCCTCAAACCCTGTCAGTTTGAGGACGAGGCCCACAATCACCACAGGCACGGTCGCGATCAAAAGGCACAGGGCCAAAAACGCACCGCGGGTATCGACCTTGCCTTGGATCAGCCTGAAAGAGCCGAAAAACGCTTCGCGCACATCTTTCCAGAAATACAGGACAACCGCGCCGAGCGTGCCGATATGCACGGCGACATCAATGACCTGCCCTTGATCCTCCATCCCCGTCAGATTCGGCAAAAGAATGAGATGCCCAGAGGAGGAGATCGGCAGGAATTCGGTCAGGCCCTGAATAAGGGCGACAAGGAAAAGGTGGAATATGCTCATAGCTTCGTTAACTACCCCAGTTTTTCGCTTTTGTAACTTGTTGTTTTTTAGACGCGATTCTTATTTTAGTGCAGTCCTATTGACCTATTTTTGGCATTCAGGCGTGACTTTTTGTTCCACAACGCAATAAAACTCTTTAATAGGTCAGCAATTATGTCTTTTATTGTATTTCAGCCCGATATAAGACCAGCTCGAAGATTTTGGGAGAAGTTCCGTGGCCAAGCAACCCATGTTGAAATTCGTGTCGGTAGCCAAAGATACACCTGAGAAGCGCGCAGCCGAAGCGCGTAAGCAGGATTTTGGTGAGATTTACGGGGAATATGCGCGTGAGAAAGCGGCCGAACAGGCCGGACGCTGCAGCCAATGCGGTGTGCCTTACTGTCAGAGCCATTGCCCGCTGCACAATAACATCCCCGATTGGCTGAAACTGACAGCGGAAGGCCGCTTGCAGGAAGCCTATGAGATCAGCCAAGCGACCAACACTTTCCCCGAGATTTGTGGCCGCATTTGCCCGCAAGACCGTCTGTGCGAAGGCAATTGCGTGATCGAGCAATCGGGCCATGGTACCGTCACCATCGGCTCGGTTGAGAAATACATCACCGATACCGCGTGGGATGAAGGTTGGGTCATGCCAATCGCCCCATCGGTGGAGCGTGAAGAATCGGTCGGGATCATCGGCGCTGGCCCCGGTGGTCTCGCCGCTGCTGATCGTTTGCGCCGCGCGGGTCTGCAGGTGACGATCTATGACCGCTATGATCGTGCGGGCGGGTTGCTCACCTATGGTATCCCCGGCTTCAAGCTGGAAAAGCCTGTCGTGATGCGCCGCAACAAGCTGCTTGAAGATGGCGGCGTGAAATTCGTTTTGAACTGCAATATCGGCGACGATATCAGTTTCGAAGATATCCGCGCCAAGCATGATTTTATCGTGATCGCCACGGGCGTCTATAAATCCCGCGATCTGCAAGCGCCCGGCGTTGGGGCGCAGGGTGTGATCCGCGCGCTGGATTATTTGACTGCCTCGAACCGCAAGAGCTTTGGCGATGATGTGCCAGAATTCGACAGCGGTGAGTTGAATGCCGAGGGCAAGAAGATTGTCGTGATCGGTGGCGGTGATACGGCCATGGATTGCGTTCGCACCGCGATCCGTCAGGGCGCGTCCAGCGTCAAATGCCTGTATCGTCGTGACCGCGCGAATATGCCCGGCTCGCAGCGTGAAGTGGCCAATGCCGAAGAAGAAGGCGTTGAATTTGTCTGGCTGACTGCGCCCAAAGGCTTCACCGGTGATAAGGTTGATGGCGTGATGGTGCAGAAAATGCGCCTTGGACAGCCTGACGCGACAGGCCGCCAAAGCCCCGAGATTATCGAGGGTGCGGATTACGTCGAAGAAGCGGATATCGTAGTGATGGCCTTGGGCTTTGAGCCAGAAGCGCTGCCAAGCCTGTGGAATACACCTGAATTGGAAGTGACCCGCTGGGGCACGATCAAGGCGAATTTCCGCACGCATGAAACCGCGCTCGAGAATGTATTTGCTGTTGGTGACATCGTGCGTGGCGCAAGCCTTGTGGTTTGGGCGATCCGCGATGGTCGTGAAGCGGCGGATGCGATCCTTGAAAAAGTGTTCACCACTGCAAGCGTCGCTGCTGAATAAGCAACTCTCCCGCGGGGGATGCCCCGCTACCTGATTTGGAAAAGGTCGAAATGGCTGACTGGAACTTGGCAATTTGCAAGACATCAATCGCTGCGGGGTTTTCCGCAGTGCTTGGTCTTGCGGCCTCGGTCATGCAAGTTCAGGCGCAAAACTCGGCCTCGACCTTTACGCCACCCGCCGGTTGCACCGCCTATCTGACCACGCAAAACCGTGGCTGCACCGTGTCGCATAACTGGATTTGCGAGGCAGACCCAGAAGGCCATCACTGGCGCTTGATGGCTGATGGCGATGGCCCCTTTTATCTGTCCTATACAGATAGCGAGTTTCGCTGGTTGCGAAGCTGGGATCTGCGCTCGGGCGGCCAAAGCGAGCTGATCGAACCCGAAGAAGATCCGGCCAGCATGACGGAGCTGCTTGAGACGGGCGCGGATTCGATGGTGTTTTCCCTGATCCGTGAACAGGACGGAGCGGTTCAACAGCGCGACTACACGGGCTTCGATGCCCTGACTGGGGACAGAGTCGTGATCGACGGACATGAACTGGAAGTCACCAGTTTCGCCTATGAATACGGCACCGGCGAGGGCGCGCGGCAAACCTCGGGCAATCAATTTGTCAGCAGGGAATGGCGTTTGTTTTTCGGAGGGATCGAGACGGTAACTTTGCCGTCGGGCGAAACCTTTGAGTACGATAACAGCCCCGCAGAATTCGCAGAACCCGGTGAGCCCGGTTTCCTGACAACGCAGCCGATCTACGACTGCGGAGAAATCATGTCCTGATCCGGATATCGGACAGGCAAAGCATAGCAAGGCACGTCCCCGCCAGTATTGCGGGCACCGAAGGAAAGGTGACGAAGATGACCAAGTATGATGAAAACTGGGCCGCGGCCGAGGAAGCCAAGCGCGCATGGATGGCCGAAAATGGCATGTATGACGCAACCGAGGAGCATTCCTCCTGCGGTGTTGGCCTTGTTGTGGCCATTGATGGCAAAGCCTCTCGTCAGGTTGTCGATAGTGGCATCAGCGCATTGAAAGCGATCTGGCACCGTGGCGCTGTCGATGCTGATGGCAAGACAGGCGATGGCGCTGGCATCCATGTGCAGATTCCCGTCAATTTCTTTTATGATCAGGTGCGCCGCACAGGGCATGAGCCCTCGACCGACCGTTTGATTGCTGTGGGGCAAGTCTTCCTGCCACGCTCGGATTTCGGCGCGCAGGAGCGGTGCCGCACAATCGTGGAATCCGAGGTTCTGCGGATGGGCCATTACATCTATGGCTGGCGTCATGTTCCCGTGGATAATTCTGTCTTGGGCGACAAGGCCAATGCGACCCGCCCCGAGATTGAGCAAATTCTTATCCGCAACGAAAAAGGCATCGATCACGAAGCCTTCGAGCGTGAGCTTTATGTCATTCGCCGCCGCATTGAGAAGGCCGCGGCTGCGGCTGGTATTCAGGGGCTATACCTCTGCTCGCTCTCCTGCCGGTCGATCATCTATAAAGGCATGATGCTGGCGCAGGATGTGGCCGAGTTCTATCCTGACTTGAAGGATGAACGCTTTGAAAGCGCCTTCGCGATCTATCACCAGCGGTATTCGACCAACACCTTCCCTGAATGGTGGTTGGCGCAGCCATTCCGCATGTTGGCCCATAATGGCGAGATCAACACGCTCAAAGGCAATGTAAACTGGATGCAAAGCCATGAGATCCGCATGGCCTCCACCTATTTCGGTGAGATGGCCGAGGATATCAAACCGATCATCCCGCAAGGTTCCTCGGATTCTGCGGCGCTTGATGCGGTCTTTGAGGTTCTGGTACGCGCAGGGCGCAATGCGCCGATGGCCAAAACAATGCTCATCCCCGAAGCATGGAGCCAGACCGCCAGTGAATTGCCGCAAGCATGGCAGGATATGTATTCCTATTGCAATTCCGTGATGGAACCATGGGACGGCCCCGCCGCCTTGGCGATGACCGATGGTCGTTGGGTCTGCGCAGGGCTTGACCGGAACGGTTTGCGCCCGATGCGCTATGTCGTGACAGGTGATGGCCTGCTGATCGCGGGCTCGGAGGCGGGTATGGTTCCTGTCGATGAAGCCAGTGTTGTCGAGAAAGGCGCGCTTGGTCCAGGGCAGATCATCGCGGTGGATATGCAGGACCAGCGCTTGTTCCATGATGTTGAAATCAAGGATGCGCTTGCCTCGGCACGGCCCTTTGGCGATTGGGTCGGCAAGATCACCGATCTGGCCAAAGAGACCGAAAGCTTGAACGAGACCGCTATTTTCAGCGGGGCTGATCTGCGCAAACGTCAGGTTGCAGCGGGCTACTCCATCGAAGAGTTGGAACAAATCCTCGCGCCTATGGTTGAGGACGGAAAAGAGACGCTGGCCTCCATGGGTGACGACACGCCAAGTGCGGTTCTGTCGACCATGTATCGCCCGCTGAGCCATTTCTTCCGCCAGAACTTCAGTCAGGTGACCAACCCGCCAATCGACAGCTTGCGCGAGTACCGCGTCATGAGCCTGAAGACGCGGTTCGGCAACCTCAAGAATGTGTTGGACGAGGATTCGAGCCAGACTGAAATTCTGGTCCTCGACAGCCCCTTTGTGGCCAATGCGCAATTCGAAGAGATGGTGAAGAATTTCGGTGAATCTGTTGTGACCATCGATTGTTCCTTCCCTGCGGGCGGCGAGGCGAGCAGCCTTCGCGAAGGTTTGGCGCGCATCAGGGCCGAGGCCGAGGATGCCGTACGTTCGGGCGCGGGCCATCTGATCCTGACGGATCGTTTTCAGGATGATGGTAAAGTGCCAATGCCAATCATTCTGGCCACCAGTGCTGTTCATAGCTGGCTGACACGCAAAGGTTTGCGGACTTTCTGTTCGATCAATGTGCGCTCGGCTGAATGTATTGATCCGCATTACTTCGCGGTACTGGTGGGCTGTGGTGCAACCACTGTGAACCCCTATCTCGCGCAAGACAGTATCGCGGACCGTATCGAGCGTGGTTTGATTGATGGCACCCTGACCGAAGCGATGGCACGCTATCGCAACGCGATTGATCAGGGTCTGTTGAAGATCATGGCCAAGATGGGCATCTCGGTGATCTCCTCCTATCGGGGTGGTTTGAACTTTGAGGCCGTCGGCTTGAGCCGCGCCATGGTTGCGGAATATTTCCCCGGCATGACCTCGCGCATTTCCGGCATTGGTGTGTCGGGCCTTCAAAAGAAGGTCGAAGAGGTCCATGCAAAGGGCTGGCTGCGCGGCGAAAGCGTGTTGCCTATTGGCGGTTTCTACAAAGCCCGCCGCTCGGGCGAGACCCATGCGTGGGAAGCGCAGACCATGCATTTGATGCAAATGGCCTGTAACAAAGCCTCCTTCGAGATGTGGAAGCAGTATTCCGCCAAAATGCGGAGCAACCCGCCGATCCATCTGCGTGATTTGCTGGATATCAAATCGCTTGGTGCGCCTGTTCCGATCGAGGAGGTGGAAAGCATCACCTCGATCCGTAAGCGCTTTGTCACGCCGGGTATGTCGCTTGGGGCGCTCAGCCCTGAGGCGCATAAAACGCTGAACGTGGCGATGAACCGGATCGGGGCCAAATCCGACTCGGGCGAGGGGGGTGAAGATCCCGCCCATTTCGTCCCCGAGCCGAATGGCGATAACCCCTCTGCCAAGATCAAGCAGGTGGCCTCGGGCCGTTTCGGTGTCACTGCCGAATACCTGAACCATTGCGAAGAGCTTGAGATCAAGGTCGCCCAAGGTGCCAAGCCCGGTGAGGGTGGCCAGCTTCCTGGTATGAAGGTCACTGATCTGATCGCCCGTTTGCGTCACTCGACCAAAGGCGTGACTTTGATCAGCCCGCCGCCACATCACGATATCTATTCGATCGAGGATTTGGCGCAGCTGATCTATGACCTCAAGCAGATTAACCCGCGCTGTAAAGTGACGGTGAAACTGGTTGCATCTTCGGGCGTGGGCACGATTGCGGCGGGTGTGGCAAAGGCCAAGGCCGATGTGATCCTGATTTCGGGCCATAATGGCGGCACAGGCGCATCGCCTGCGACCTCGATCAAGCATGCAGGTCTGCCATGGGAAATGGGCCTGACCGAAGCGCATCAGGTCTTGTCGATGAACAACCTGCGCAGCCGTATCACCCTGCGGACCGATGGTGGCCTGCGCACAGGTCGTGATATTGTCATGGCCGCAATGATGGGTGCCGAGGAATACGGTATCGGTACGGCTGCCCTGATTGCGATGGGTTGTATCATGGTGCGTCAGTGCCAGTCGAACACCTGCCCTGTTGGCGTCTGTACGCAAGATGAAGGCCTTCGCGCGAAATTCACCGGCAATGCCGATAAGGTTGTGAACCTCATCACCTTCTATGCACAGGAAGTGCGTGAATTGCTGGCCTCTATCGGGGCGCGCAGCCTTGATGACGTGATTGGCCGTGCTGATTTGCTGACGCAGGTCAGCCGTGGTGCCGCGCATCTGGATGACCTTGACCTCAACCCGATGCTGATCACCGTCGATGGGGCTGACAAGATCGTTTATGATTGCAACAAGCCTCGCAATGCGGTGCCTGACACGCTGGATGCGCAGATCGTGGCGGATGCCGCGCGCTTCTTGCAGGAGGGCGAGAAGATGCAGCTTTCCTATGCGGTGCAAAACACGCTCCGCACCATCGGGACGCGTACGTCAAGCCATATCGTTCAGGCCTTTGGCATGCGCAATTCGCTTCAGCCCGATCACTTGACGGTCAAGTTGGAAGGCTCGGCTGGTCAATCCCTTGGGGCCTTCGCGGCACCTGGCTTGAAGCTTGAGGTGTCGGGCGATGCCAATGACTATGTTGGCAAGGGCCTGTCTGGTGGCACCGTTGTGGTGCGGCCTGCGCAGGTGAGCCCGTTGAAAGCCTCCGAGAATGTGATCATCGGCAATACCGTGCTTTATGGCGCAACTGATGGATACCTCTTTGCGGCTGGTCGCGCGGGCGAGCGTTTCGCCGTGCGCAACTCGGGTGCCAAAGTGGTGATTGAAGGCTGCGGCACCAATGGCTGTGAATATATGACAGGCGGGGTTGCCGTGATCCTTGGCAGCATCGGTGCGAATTTCGGTGCAGGGATGACGGGCGGCATGGCCTATCTCTATGATCCTGAGGGTCAGACTGATGTGAATATGAACACCGAAACCTTGGTCACCTGCCCTGTCACCGTTGACCATTGGGAAGCACAGCTCAAAGATCTGATCGAGCGTCATTATGCAGAAACCAACAGCCGCAAGGCTGAGGAGATTTTGCAGAATTGGGCGATTGAGAAAGACAATTTTGTGCAGGTTTGCCCCAAAGAGATGCTCAATAAACTGGCGCATCCGATTGGCATTGAAAGCCAAGCGGTCCCTGCGGAGTAATCGCCGAGACCAAGACAGAAAAAGCCCCACCAAGCGGAACTGCTTGGTGGGGTTTCTTTTTGGAAATCAGCCTGTCACGAAATCCGATTTCGAATAGCCTTGGATATAGAGCAAAGCGGTAAGATCGCCGTGGTTCACGCGGTGTTGGGCCTGTGCCTGAACCGCAGGTTTGGCATGTAGCGCCACGCCCGTGCCTGCCAATTGCAGCATCCCCAGATCATTTGCGCCATCACCGACAGCCAGCACATCTTCAACACCGATTCCAAGGCGATTGGTGATGTCATGCAAGGCCTCGACCTTGGCCTCACGTCCCAAAATGGGTCGGCCAACATCGCCTGTCAGAACGCCATTCTCGATCAGTAGGGTATTGGCGCGATGTTCATCAAAGCCGAGCTTTTCGGCAATCGCTGCGGTGAAGGAGGTAAACCCGCCCGACACCAGCGCGGCATAAGCTCCATTTGCTTTCATCGTTGCCAATAGAACCGGCCCGCCGGGCATCAACTTGATCCGCTTTTCCAAAACCTCGGAAATCACCGATTCAGCAAGCCCTTTGAGCAGGCCCACCCGTTCTGTCAGGGCCCCGTCAAAATCCAGCTCGCCATTCATGGCGCGAGCCGTGATTTCAGAGACGCGTTCACCGACGCCTGCCTCAGCCGCCAATTCATCGATGCATTCCTGCTGGATCATGGTCGAATCCATATCCGCGAGGAGCATCTTCTTGCGGCGGCCTTCCGCAGGTTGCGCCACAAGATCCACGCCCTCGGATTGAAGGCTGTTCCAAATTTCATCCAGATGGTTTGGCAGCGTCTCAACGGCAAATTCAGCGGCTTGGTCTGGGGCCAGCCAAACCGCATCACCCCCGCCAAGCGCATCGCGAAGCGAGGAGACCAAAGCGGGTTCAAGATGCATGCTGGAATTGGTGAAAAGCGTGACGATCTGCATAGGTCTTATCCAAATAATATTTCTTCGGCATAGACCATGTTCGGCCCTTCGATTCCAGCCCTTGGCATAGGGCCTTGATCCGCTACTGTGCAAAAACGGAGCGTTATTGGGGTAGAAACCGTTGAAACCATGGCTCGCATTGGCATTGGTGCTTGGCTTGGCCGCCATCTTGGCGGGCGTGGTTATGTTGGAGAAGCCACGGATCGGGTTGGAGATCAGCCATGACATGGTTGACCAAACCCCTGTCACTCTCATGCAAAGGGCGGATGCTGCTGGCCCTGTTGTGATTATCGCCCATGGTTTTGCAGGCTCGCGCCAGTTGATGTCGGCCTATCAGATTGGCCTTGCCCGAGCGGGCTATATCACGGTGAGTTTCGATTTTGAGGGGCATGGGCGGCATAGCCAACCCCTGCGCGGCGACGTCAATTCGCTTGATGGCACAACGCGGTTGCTGATGGACCAAACGGCCCGTGTCACCGATTGGGCTGTGTCACTGCCGCGCGCCGATGGCCGTGTCGCACTTCTGGGGCATTCGATGGCCTCTGATATCGTCGTAAGGCAAGGCATCGCGGATACGCGGGTGGAAACCATTGTTGGGATTTCCCTATTCTCGCAGGCTGTGACCGAAGATGCCCCACAATCCCTGCTGATCATTAATGGCCAATGGGAGGGTTCGCTGCGAACCGAGGCGCGCCGCATCATGGCCGAGGCTGGCGTCATCGAAGGCATAACTGTTGGCGACCCAGCCACGGCTTTTGCCCGTCGCGCGGCCGTTGCCCCGATGGTTGAGCATGTCGGTGTGCTTTATTCGCCAACGGGGATCACCGAGGCGCGCAATTGGCTGGATCAAAGCTTTGCCATTGACGGGCCTGAGGCTCCAGCTGTTGCTCTTGGCGGTTGGATTGCGCTGGCTTTGGTCGGGGTGGTTCTTTTTGCATTACCGATGGCGCAGGTTTTGCCGCAAGGACAAGCTGCGCCTGATTTGCCTGCGCGGGTTTTCTGGATTTTGGCTTTGGTGCCTGCAGGGCTGACGCCGCTGATTCTGTCGGGGGTAAATCTGCAATTTCTGCCCGTTCTTGTGGCCGATTACCTTGCGCTGCATTTGGGTGTGTATGGCGCATTCGTTCTATTCGGCTTGCTTATGGCGGGCGCTTTCCCTGAACGCCGTGGCATTCTGGCTGGCCTCTTGCTGGCCCTATTCGGACTGGCGCTTTTTGGTGGCATCCTTGATCGCTATGTCGCGAGTTTCTGGCCAAGCGGCCAACGCTGGCTGGTCCTCGTCGCGATCCTGCCTGGCGCGGTTTTGGCGATGCTGGCCGATGCCACCCTTTTGCAGGGCGGGGCGTCGCACTGGGTGCGGCGGTTCGGCCTGAGATTGGCCTTTCTTGCGTCGCTCGGTGTGGCTGTTGCCCTTGATTTTGAAAGGCTGATGTTTTTGCTGATCATCTTGCCTGTCATCGTGCTTTTCTATCTGACCTTCGGCATCATGGGCAGTTTCGTGGGCCGCAGAACAGGCTCACCAATGGCGATGGGGCTGGGTCTTGGGGTGATTCTGGCCTGGGCTTTGGCTGCGACTTTCCCTCTGTTTCAGGGAACTCTTTGAGTAGCTCTTGAGCAATACTTCCGATGCGACTAGCCTTCGCAACGGAGGAAATTTAATGACACGTTTTATCGGGCTCGACCTCGGCACCTCATCGCTGAAGGCCATCCTTATTGATGCCTCGCAGCGTATCCTTGCGGAGCATAGCGTGGCTTTGAATGTTCAGCGTGCTCATGATGGCTGGTCTGAACAAGATGCTTCTGATTGGGAAATAGCGGCTATTGAGGCCCTGTCGGCTTTGGCCTCCAAGGCTGATTGCAGCACGCTGGCTGGTATCGGGCTGTCGGGCCATATGCATGGTGCCACTTTGGTTGGTTCTGATGACCGTCCGCTGCGGCCCTGCATGCTGTGGAACGATACGCGAAGCCATGCCGAGGCCAAAGAGTTCGACACTAAACCGCAGTTTAGAGCCATTTCTGGGAATATCGTGTTCCCGGGATTTACGGCCCCCAAGGTTGAATGGGTGCGGCGAAACGAGCCCGAGGTTTTTGCCAAAATCTCAAAAATTCTACTGCCCAAAGACTATCTTCGCCTGTTTCTGACGGGTGAATATGCCTCCGAGATGTCGGATGCGGCGGGAACAAGCTGGCTTGATACAGGCAAGCGGGATTGGTCGGATGAGTTGCTCTCGGCTTGCCATCTTAGCCGTGCCCAGATGCCGCAATTGGTCGAAGGCTCGGAAGTTTCGGGCAAGTTGCGCCCCGCTTTGGCGGAAAAGCTGGGTTTGCCCGTTGTGCCTGTTGCGGGTGGTGCGGGTGATAATGCGGCGGCGGGCATTGGCGCGGGTGTAATTGAGGATGGTCAGGCTTTCTTGTCGCTTGGAACCTCGGGCGTGCTGTTTGCGGCAAATGATGCTTACCGCGCTGACCCCGAGACCGCCGTGCATAGTTTCTGCCACGCTTTGCCCGCGCGTTGGCATCAGATGGGTGTTATTCTGGCTGCAACGGACGCGCTGGAATGGCTGTCACGGCTTACAGGGCAGAGCGCTGCTGCCTTGACCGCTGATCTGGGCGAGCTTCAAGTGCCATCGCGCAGCCTGTTTCTACCCTATCTGGGTGGAGAGAGGACGCCGCATAATGATGCCTCGATCCGTGGTCAATTCCTCAATCTTGATCATGTGACGGACGCCAAAGAGGCCGCGCGCGCCGTTCTGGAAGGGGTGAGTTTTGCCTTTGCCGATTGCTATGATGCGCTGGCTGCGACGGGCACCAATATCCGCTCTGCCTTGGCGCTTGGCGGCGGGTCGCGCTCGGCCTATTGGCTGGATGCTTTGGCGACGGTCTTGGGCTTCCCGCTGGAATTGCCCCATGACGGAGAATTTGGCGCGGCCCTTGGTGCTGCGCGTTTGGGGATGTTGGCCGCGTCTGACGTGGCTGTTTCCGAGGTGGTGACCAAACCGCCAGTGGCTCGTGTTTTTGAGCCGAATATGCAGTTTAGAGACGATTTCAAGCAGTGCCACGCGCGATACCGCGCCGCCTATCATGCCATCAAAACACTGGACCATGAGGACACCACGCCATGAGCAGGTATTTCGACGCCATCCCACAGATCAAATATGAAGGCCCCGACAGCACCAATGAGTTTGCCTTCCGCCATTACAACCCCGACGAGATCGTCATGGGCAAACGGCTGGAGGATCATCTTCGCTTTGCGGTGGCCTATTGGCATTCTTTCGCGTGGCCTGGTGGTGACCCTTTCGGGCTTGGCACATTCGAGCGTCCTTGGTTCGGGGAAACCATGGACCACGCCAAGCTGAAGGCTGATTGCGCCTTTGACATGTTCAACATTCTGGGCGCGCCTTATTTCTGCTTCCACGATCTGGATATGCGCCCTGAAGGGGCAAATTTTGCCGAAAACACCGCCAATCTGCGCGAGATGACGGATTATATTCAGGGAAAAATGGAAGAAACGGGCAAGAAGCTTCTTTGGGGCACGTCCAATCTCTTCTCGCAGCGTCGCTTTATGTCGGGGGCTGCGACCAACCCTGACCCTGATGTCTTCGCCTATTCGGCTGCGACGGTGAAAACCAATATGGATGCGACCCTGCAATTGAAGGGCGAGAACTATGTGCTCTGGGGTGGGCGCGAGGGGTATGAAACCCTGCTCAATACGGACCTTGCCAAGGAACGCGCGCATATGGGCCGCTTCCTGCAAATGGTTGTCGAGTATAAGCATAAAATCGGTTTCAAAGGCATGATCCTGATCGAGCCGAAGCCGCAGGAACCCTCCAAGCACCAATATGATTACGATGTGGCGACCGTTCATTCCTTCCTCAAGGATTTCGGTCTTGAAGATGAGGTCCGCGTGAATATCGAGCAAGGCCATGCGATCCTTGCAGGCCATAGTTTCGAGCATGAAATTGCATTGGCGCAGGCGCTTGGGATTTTTGGGTCCATCGATATGAACCGCAATGATTACCAATCAGGCTGGGATACCGACCAATTCCCCAATTCTGTGCCTGAGGTTGCTTTGGCCTATTACGAAATTCTCAAAGGGGGCGGCTTTACTTCGGGCGGCACCAATTTTGACTCGAAAATCCGCCGGCAATCGCTTGATGCCGAGGATCTGATCCTTGCGCATGTGGGCGGCATGGATGTCTGTGCGGCAGGTCTGAAAGCTGCTGCAAAGATGCTTGAGGATGGTGAGTTGGAGGCCAAGCGCGACGCGCGATATGCTGGCTGGAATTCGCCTGAAGCACAGGCGATGCTGTCATCTGATCTCGCCTCGATCACCGAGCGGGTCGAGCGTGAAGATATCAATCCTCAGCCAAAATCGGGCCAGCAGGAACGGTTGGAAAATATCGTAAACCGTTACGTCTAAGCTGATCTCAGCGCGTTTACTGGAAACGGATTGGCAGATCGAAGCGGTAGCTTGCATCTGTCAATCCATCCGGTGCTGCGGGAAAACGGCGTGCGCGTTGCACGGCACGAAGGGCGGCTTGATCAAGGCGTTCATCGCCTGAGCTGCCAATAATCATGAGTCCCTCAATCGTGCCATCGCGCGAGACCGCGATCCGAAGGCTGACAGCCCCGCTTTGCGCGACATTGGGCCTGTTTCGCTCGACCCGTGCAATGATCGCGGCACCCCATTGCGACATTAATGTATTGCGCTGTCCTGCCGAAAGCCCTGGTGTCGGGCTTGCTTGGGGTGCTGCCCCTTGTATCTGCCCCCCGCCTGAGCCGCGTGCGACTTGGGCAGCTTGTGGTGCTTCAGCAGGTTGCGGTCTTGCAGGGCGTTGCTGGGGCCGCAGCGAAGGGGCCGCAATTTGTGGCGAAGGATCATGCACAATTGGGCCGCTATCGATCATTGGCTCTGGTTGGGATGGCGGCACGGGAAGTGCCGAAAGCGCCTGTTCGTCAATGCGAGGCAGGCTGGGAAGTGCGGGCGATGCAACCGAAACGGCCTGTGGGAGCGCGCCTTGAATTTGGCCCGTTTCGGGCGGTCGGGTCCAGTTTTGCACCATGCTCTGCGCGCGGGCACTTGAAGCTGCGATACTGGCCTGCGCGGTTCCATTCTCGCCCGCGCTTTCAGCGCCCATCCCTGGCACTCCGACCAAGACCGCTGCATGAACAGCGGCGGAAAGGCCAAGGAATATGGTGACTTGCAAGACCCGCATCATGGCGCCTCCGTGAGCAAGGTCACATCGCTCACTCCAAGGGCGGCCAGTCGCGGCAAAAGGGCGGCGAGAGCCTGCGCGTCGACATCGCGATCAGCGCGGATTGCAAGTGGTGCCTCCGTCGGAAGATGGCTGAATACCGCCTCGCCTCGGGTGGTTTCAAAGGCAAGACTGCCATCTGCGGCAATGAAAAGAATGCCCTCGGGCAGGGTTTCCGATGGATCAGCCAAGGAGCTGGGGGGGCGCACATCAATAGGCTCAGGCGGGGTGATCTGCGCTGTCATCAGGAAGAAAACCAGCAACAGAAAGACAACATTGATCATGGGAACAATATTGCCGTCCCGTGATCCACGCGGCGTAGTGATATGCGCGCCGAAATCCATCATTCCACCAGAACCATGCCCGTGAAACCTGCGCTTTCCAACAGTTCCATCACATCAACAAGCCGCTGCAATGGGGCACCATCAACAGGTCTGAGCAGGATGGTATCGTCATTGCTTTCGGTCAGCGCATTTAGCTCAACCGCCAAATCTTCAACCATACGCCCATTGAGGCGCGTGTCGTTGGGGGAAATATCGATCAAGCGGGGCGGGCCCGCATAGGCCTCAAGCTGCCCGCTTGGCCCCGACACCGAGATTGCGCCGTCCAGCGTAAAACGCGCGGCCAGCATGAAGAACACGAGCAGCAGGAACACCACATCAATCATGGGTGTCAGGCTCGGCTTGCGGCGGTGTGTTTGGGTGGCAAAGACGAAGCTCACTCTTTCCCCCCTTGGATAAAGATGCGCGTTGCTGCGTCTTCCATATCGGTTTGCACATTCTCGATCACACTGTCGAACCAAGTCAGCGCCATGGAAGCGGGGATTGCCACAGCCATGCCCGCGGCTGTGGTCAAAAGCGCCTCCCAAATGCCGCCTGCAAGCACGGCTGCATCCGCGCGCGCGCCTGTGGTTTGCAGCGCTTGGAAGGCCGCGATCATGCCAAGAACAGTGCCTAACAGGCCTAATAGTGGCGCAATCGTTGCAATCAGATCCAGCGCGCGCAGCCCTGAGCGGGCCTCATGCAGGAGCCCTTTCGCCACGCGGGCGGTTTCTTCGCGGGCGGCCTCGATTGGAAGGGCTTGTTTGGCGGTCATCGCGGCCAGAGCAAGCTGCGCCCTGAGCGAGCTGCGCTCGGAGAGTGTGGAGTGCGCGCTTTCTGCGCGTCCACCGACCCAATCGCGGATGGCAGCATCGGTCACTGCCCCATGCGACCACGCGCCCATGCTCCATAATTGCCAGATCTTCCACAGGATAAGGGCCACCGTCAAAACGGAGAGGGCGGCAATGATCCAGATAATAGGGCCGCCTTGTACCAATAGATCATTCATTCCTTGCCCTCCGTTTCAATCCACCGCTTTGCTTCGGTGGCAATCGCCGCATAAGTCGCGCGCCCGATGGCTTCGCCGACATCGGTGTGAAGCCCTGCATAGGCGGTATCTCCTTTTGGGCAAGCGATTGCGATGCAATCCGTCCCTGTCCCTGTGGCGCGCCCCGTGGGCAGATCATGGCCCGCATCCATGACGGCAGCGGTGCGCGCTTGGGTGGCGATGCTTAGGGCTTCGAGCATTGCGGTTTCCGTCAGGCCAGAGGTGATGACGAGCGCCAGATTGATCGTTCCGTAATCGCGCGTTTCTGGGGGCAGACGGGTGCCAACCCTTTCAGCATTGGTTAGGCCCAAGGTCGCAAGGCAACTGACCTCGAAACGTGCCGATTCAGCGGTTCTGAGACTGTTCATGCGGATATTCCGAGAGGTGAGCATTGCAACAGCGGGCTGTTCGGCACGTGTCGAGACCTCTGTCTCCAGCCAACTAATCGCATCAAAATTCTCGGTCAGATCGGCATTGCGAACCTCGCGCCACAGAATATGGCGCGCCGTGACAAACCCCGCGCGATAGGGCGCCCAAGACAGCACTTGCATCTCTTGCCCAAGATCAAGGTCAAGCCAAGGATGGTCGAGCGTCACGCTGATCATTTCGAGACCTCCAGAGGCAGGAAGATCAGGCCGTTTTCGGATTTCTGCAAATAAGCGGTTATCCCGAAAACCTCGCGCAGGTTGTCGGGGGTGAGGACGGTCTCTGGCGATCCATCTGCCATGATGCGCCCATGGTTCATCAAAACCAGACGGTGACAATGCCGCGCGGCCAATCCTAGATCATGCAATGAGACCAGCACCGATTTACCTGCCTGCGCGCTTTGGGCAAAGGTTTGCATTGTCGCAATCTGATGACCGGGATCAAGGCCCGCGACAGGCTCGTCCGCGAGAAGAAGATCGGTATCTTGCGCCAGAGCGCGGGCGATCAGAACGCGGGCCTGCTCGCCGCCTGAAAGCTCGGTGGCACTGCGGCTCTCAAAGCCCTGCAAATCCATCGCAGCGATGGCTTGGGCGACGGCGTCATGATCTGCCTCACTGGGGCGCTGACCTGCCGCCAGATGCGGAACGCGGCCGAGCATCACCAAGGTCTCGACGCTGACGGGCCATGCAATTTCGCGGGCTTGCGGCATCCAAGCAGCCGCTTTGGCCCGCGCCAAAGGAGAGAGGTCGCTTAGCGAGCTTTTGCCCCGATGCGGCAGAAGGCCAAGGGCCGCGCGCATCAGCGATGTCTTGCCTGCCCCATTGGGGCCGATCAGCCCGACCAACTCACCTGCCTGTAGCGATAGGCTCACGTCATTTACCGCCGCGGTCTTGCCGCGCAGGACGGTCAGGTTTTCCAGCCGCAGGCCGCTCATTCCATCGACCTCCGTGTCTTGTAGATCAGGTGGAGGAACAAGGGTGCGCCGACAATGGCCATCAGCACGCCAAGCTTGAGGTCGCGGTCAGGCAGGGCCACGCGCACGGCAATATCGGCCAGCAGCACAAGGGCCCCCCCGCCAAGAGCAGAGGCTGGCAAAAGCGCCGAAGGGCGCGCACCCACAAGAGGCCGCAGAATATGCGGCACCACAAGGCCCACAAAGCCGATGGCCCCTGCCACAGCCGTCGCCGCCCCTACTGAGGCCGCAACACCCGTCACAAGGATAAGCCGCATTTTCGACAGTCGGATGCCAAGCGAACCTGCCGCATCCTCGCCCAAGGTCAGGGCATCAAGCCCGCGCCCTTGCGTCAGGATCAGCACCCAGCCAATCGCCATGAAGGGTAGCGCCAGCCAGACATGGGTGAAGGAGCGATCCGCAAGGCTGCCCATCATCCAGAAGACAATTTCCGAGACAGCGAACGGGTTGGGCGACAGGTTCAGGACCAATGCGGTCAGGGCGCTGGCCAATGCGCTGATTGCGATCCCCGCGAGGATCAGGGTCAAGGACCCGCCGCGTGGCCCCGCCAGTACCAGCAACAGCATCACCGCCATGCCCGCGCCCGCAAGGGCTGCCAATGGCAATGCCAGCGCAAAGGCCGCCGCCACCCCTGTTTGCAGCGCCAAAACCGCGCCGAAGGCAGCAGAGGAGGAGACGCCGATCAATCCCGGCTCGGCCAGTGGGTTGCGCAGAAACCCCTGAAGGGCGGCCCCAGACAGGCCAAGGCTGACGCCCACCATCACCGCCAAAAGTGCGCGCGGCAGGCGGATTTCCTGCATTACCAATGTGATCGCCTCGCCGCCATTGCCAAAGAGCGCCGAGAGGCTTTCACCCACACCAAACCCTGCAGGGCCGATCAGGAGCGAGACCGCAAAAAGCCCCGCCACCAGAAGCGCAAGAAGAGGGAGCAATCCGCGCATCAGCTTCCCTCCAATTCAAGCCGCAAAGCCACAAGCCGCGACAGGGCCGAGACAACCGCAGGTGTGCCGCAAATCCAATCGGAATTGCTGGAGGTGACAGCCGCAGGCAGAGCCTGCAAGGCGGGGTGGGTCATGATCTCCTCGGAGCGGGAGGCGGCAGGGTATAGCTCGGCATGGATCATCACATCGGGGTTGGCGATAACCATCAATTCGAGGGCCAGCCGCCCGCTATGGCCGCGCCCCATCTCGGCGGCGATATGGCGAAACCCTGCTGTGGTGAGGATATCATTGCTTAATGTACCCGTCCCCAAAGCATAGCCATTGGGGTAGTAAAACTCGGCTCGCGGGCCACTGCTGGGCGGGGTGATGCGGGCAAGATCCGCCTCATATTGCGCAACGACATCCTCGGCGATATCCAAGCGCCCCAATAGCGCCCCGACTTCCCTGATCCGTGGTTGTACTTGATCAAGGGCATTCACCAAGCCGATCTGTTCTACCCTGACACCAAGGCGGCGCAGCATCGAGATGACCACAGGGTCGGTATAGACGCCTGCGAGAACCAGATCAGGCGCAAGAAGATAGATTTCCTCGGCTTGGCCATGATTGGTCAAGTAATCACCCGCCTGTTCCGCCATGGGCGACATGCGCGGATCCGAGGCGATATCGGAGATCGAGATCAATTGATCAGGTGCGGCCAGCATCATGGCCAATTGATCGGTACACAGATTCATCGAGACAACGCGCAAAGGCGCATCGGCATGCGCCGCCCCGATGCTGATCAGGGCGGCGCTGATGAGGGATATGATCCTAGAACGTCCCACGGATACCGAAATAGAAGGCGCGGTCAGATGTGCCATAACCTCGTGTCGTCTGGTATTCCTTATCAAAGAGGTTATCGACGCGGAGGTAGATTTCAGCCGCATCATTCACCTGACGCGCGACGGTAAGGTCAGAAACAGTGTAACGCGACATCTCCACAGCCCCATCCAAGCGGTCTGCGACATGCCGCATTGTGAATTGGCCCGACCAATCATTTTGCCATTCCCCAGAAAGCCCCAAGGTAAGATCGTGACGCGGGACGCGGCTAAGCTGCATATTCGCCTGATTGCGGGCATCGGTATAAGTGTAATTTCCGAAGAAGGACACTGCAGTGCTGATCGCGATTTCGCTTGTCAGTTCAAAGCCTTCCGATGTGGTTGTGCCAGCGACTTGGTTGTAGCCACCATTCACATGGTTGATCAGATCGTCGATATCGGTGCGGAACACAGCAAAGCCGAGTTGAGCGCCCCCGAAATCATGCTCGACCCCGATTTCAGCGCTGCGGCTTCTTTCTGGGTTCAGATTTGCATTTGCACCGAAAGGGCCAAACATTTCGTTCAATGATGGCGCGCGGAAGCCAGTGGCGAGAGAGGCCCGAACCACTGTATTGGGTCCTGCGCGCCACGCCAAAGCCGCACGCCCTGTAGTGTTCCCGCCAAACTGTGAATGCTCGTCAAATCGGGCTGAGAGAGAAAGATCGAGATCGGGTGTAAGGTTATTCGTGTATTCAGCGAAAGCAGACCCGATCCAATAATCCGCCGTTAGATAACTCGTGTTCCCGCCAGAGAAATAGGTCTCACTTACATGCTCCGCCCCGAAGGAAAGGGCTTGGGTCGCGCTTAATTCAGCTTGGCCCAAATAGGATAGGCCCGTGCGTGTACCCTCATATGTTGTCGTGGCATAGGTTGGAAATCTGCGAAGGGTCTCGCTGTATTGAATGGCGAATTCATGATCGACGGTCGCACCGTCAAGCTCAGCAAAAATCCGTGCACCGCGCAGGTTCGTTGTCGACGAATTTGTAAGAGACTCGCTATTGAAGTTGTCAAAGTTCACGTAGCTATCTTGCACAATAGCGCTTGCGCCAATCGTTACGCTATCGGTCAGGTCAAAGGCGCCTGCGAAATTCATGGCAGTGGAGTCAAACCCATCAGCTTCGGTATTGCCATTGTTTTCATCCTGAGCCGAGAAGCCATCTGTGGTCACACGGTTGATGCTGAAGGACAGCTCACCCCGATCAAAACGGGTGCCAATGCCAAGCATTCCGCGCCAAGTGTCATAGCTTCCGCCTTCAAAAGCATAGCGCAGTTCAGTGCCGTTTTCTTCAGGTGCGGCAAGGCTTGAGATCGAGATAACCCCGCCAATCGCCTCGGAGCCGTAAATGGCGCTTTGCGAGCCATAAAGAACCTCAACACGGCCAAGCCCCATTGTGTTGAGCGGGCCGAAGTTGAAATTCGTTTGCGTGCTGGAGGGGTCGGTTACATCGATCCCGTCGATCAGAACGGGGATGTAATTCCCGTTCAGGCCGCGAATCCGCAAAGTGGTGGAGGTACCTAAAGGCCCGTTTTGCGTGATATTCACGCCAGGAAGGGTTTCGAGAGCATCCGAGAGTTGCACGACAGAAGTATCTTCAACGGCTTCTTCCGTCAGGACCTCAACACTAACGCCAGTGCGTTCTTCCTCAATCTCCGTCAGACCTGCGGAAAAGATGATTTCATCCAGCGTGAAGACGCCAGCCTCTTGCGAGACGGCGGCGCTGGTGCTGAGTAAAAAGCCCAAAAGGGCTGTTATCGGGTGTTTCATTATATTCCCTAGACATGGATTGGTCATGAGACCGAAGTTTTGAATAGGTCATCGGAGGGAATACCCCTGCCGTCGACGGTGATTGTCGCCACCACGCCGGACAGGTCCGTTGCCCATGACGCCCTCCGCGCCCTGAACAGGGTGATCACCTCGGCAGGTCTCCTGACTTGCGGGTCATTGTTTGATCGGGCCTTCCCGTGGCCCGAATGGGCCGCAGTGGCATATGCCGATCGCACTCACCGCTTACAGTTGCGGGGGCAGTCGCGGTTTCACACCGCGTTCCCTTTTCACCAGACGCGTAAACGCCCAGACCGAAGCCCATTCGGCATACGCCTTTCATGGCCTCCGCTCAAGAGTGCAGAGCGACAAGTTTTGTGAGGAAAGCGAATAACGCCTAGGCCGTCAGCCCTTTTCGACGGGGTCCAGCCAATGCAGCAAGGGCAAGGATCACGCCTGAGACTGTGGCGATCATGCCAGCGGCACTCACCGAATCACTGCGACCGATCCACAAAGGGCCATAGCCTGCGAGGATATAGCCAAGGATCGCCGACAGGGTGGCGAAGCCCACGCTCCACCAAATTTGGGCTTTCAGATGGTCGGTCATCAGACGCGCCGCAGCAGCTGGGCAGATGAACATGGCGATCACAATGATTGAGCCAACAGCATCAAAAGCCGCCACGGCGGCGATGGCGGCAGTCATCACCAAACCAAGACCTATGGCATTGGTGGGAATACCCAAACCATGGGCAAAACCCTCGTCAAACGTGGCGATTTTCAGTGGCCGCCAAAAAACAAACATCAGCGTTACGATGAACAGCAGCACGATTGCCATACGAAGCAATTCATTCGGCAGACCCGCCAGCGCCTGCGGGTCCAACAGGGAATGCCACCCTGTTGCATCCAGCCAGATCAGGCTTTCGAGATTGCCCATCAACGCATGTTCCACATCAAGATGAACGCGGCTTGTATCGCTGCGTTCAAGCAGCAAAACGCCGCCTGCAAATAGCGCAGTAAAGGTCACTCCCATCGCGGCGCCTGTCTCGATCTTTCCAAGGCGACGGATCAATTCGATCAGCACAACCGCCACCAAAGCGGCCGCGGCAGCGCCAAGCATCATGGGGCCTGCCGCAACGCTGCCTGTCACGAGAAAGGCCACAACAATTCCTGGCAAAACCACATGAGAGATCGCATCCCCGATCAAGGCCTGTTTGCGCAGGACAAGAAAATTCCCAGGCAAAGCGCAGGCAATGGCTGCAAAGACCCCGATCAGCATTGGTGTGAGTGACAGCGGGACGAATTCAGCACCGCTCATGCTTTGCCCTCCGCCAGTTTTGCGTCGAGATCGCGCAATTGATCCTTGGTCAGGATCGTCTCAAGCCCTGACAAGCCGTCATAGCGCGCCGCAATGTCTTCATGCGCAGGCATTTCGCGCAAAAGCCGCCAGCGGTGTTCATCTTGCATGGCCGAGGCCGCCTGCCTCTCGCCCGTTTTCGTGGCTACTCCATCAGGGCGGATCAGGCCTTCTTGCGACAACAGCCGCATCGTGTAGCGCTCGTAAATCGGTAGGCCGTTTGCCAGCGCCAGCAAGCCTTGGCGGCGATGCACATGGCGTTGGAACCTGCGATGACGCAGCACGGAAGACAGAGCGCCGCGCGCGGGTGCGAAAAACAGCGAGACAGTAAAGAGAGCAAAGGCCACTAACACGATGATCGGCCCTGTTGGCAGGTTTGGCGCGGACGCCGAGATCGCCGCCCCGAGATAGCCCGCCGCCCCGCCAATCGCGCCCGAGATCAGCCAGACCTCCTCGGCCCGATCTGTCCAGAAACGGGCGGTGACAGGTGGGATAATCAGCAAAGCCACGATCAAAATCAGCCCCACGATTTTCAGGCCAACAACCGTCACTGCCAGCACCAGTCCCATGGTCAAAAGATCAATGCAGCTGACATTTAGACCGTTGGCCGCCGCATAATTTGCATCAAAAGCCACAAGCGTCATGGGGCGCCGAAACAGCAATGCCAGCGCCAGAACCACAGCGCCGCCCGCTGCAATCATCGTGGCATCCGAGAACAACATACCTGCCGTTGACCCCAACAGCAGCGAATCAAGGCCAGCTTGGCGGCCTTGGCTCATGGTTTGGATGACGGTCAACAACACGACACCTGCGCCGAAAAAGACGCTCAAAACCGCGCCAATCGCTGAATCCTCAGACAGGCGCGTGTGTTTGTTGAGCCATTGCACGGTCAAAAGCCCAAGCCATGCCGTAATCGCCGACCCAAGCAAAAGCCCTGCAAGATTGCGCCCGTCGCCGCCGAGGGCGACCATCAGCAGAAAGGCCAAACCCACGCCGGGAAGGGTTGCATGGCTGATCGCATCCGAGACCAGCGCACGTTTGCGCAAGAACAAGAACGTCCCTGTTCCGCCCGCCGCCACCCCAAGCAGCAATGCCCCAAGCGTGACGAGTGTGGCGTTATAGCCAAGCTGCAATGTGAGGGCCTGCCAAAGCATGGCCGTTATCCAACCTCGCTCAAACGGTCGAGCTGTGCTGTTGCAAGCCGCCCGCCATATGTGGATTGCAGATTATCCGCGGTGAAGGTCTCGGCTACGGGGCCTTCGGCGATTTTGCGTTGATTGATCAGGAAAACATGGTCGAAATAGGTCTCGACGGTTGCAAGGTCATGATGCACGGCCACAACGGTTTTGCCCTGCGACTGCAGCGTTTTCAGAACCGCGATGATGGCTTTTTCGGTCGCGGCATCGACCCCTGCAAAAGGTTCATCCAGAAGGTAGATATCGGCCCCCTGCGCCAAGGCGCGGGCGAGAAAAACGCGTTGCTGCTGACCACCAGAAAGCTGCCCGATCTGGCGATCGGCAAAGCTTTCCATTCCGACACGTTCCAAAGCCTCGGTCGCGACCTGCCTGTGCCGCGCCCGCACCAGTTTAAGAAGGCCCAATTCGCGATAAAGCCCCATCAGGACCACATCAACAACGGTTGTTGGAAAATCCCAATCCACACTGGCCCGCTGGGGCACATAGGCGATGCGGTGGCGTTCCATTTCAAGCGGGCGGCCATAAACGGTTGTTTGCCCTGAGAGCGGGTTGATCACGCCAAGAACCGCTTTGAGCAAGGTTGATTTCCCCGCACCATTCGGCCCGACAATCGCCGTCATGGAGCCAGCCTCCACAGTCATGTCGACCGAGAAGACGGCAGGTTTCTCCCCATAGGAAACAGTCAGCCCGCGCACAGCCAGCGCGCTTTTGGCTAGAGCATCATTGGTTTCGCCCTGCAAAACACTGAGATGGGATGTCTTCTTCACTACATGGCCCCGTTCAATTGACCTGTCATTCCAAGCTCGGGTGCGTCACCGCCCAAGGCCCTGCTGATGACCGTTACATTATGGTCAATCATGCCGAGATAAGTCCCTTCATAGCTGCCATCAGGTCCCATAGCATCCGAATACAGCTCACCCCCGATGATCACCTCATGTCCTTGTGCGGCGGCCCCTTCGATCAGCGCGCGAATATTGCGATCAGAAACGGAGCTTTCGACGAAAACCGCGCCAATTTGCCGTTCGACCAGCGTATTCACCAGAGCCGAGATTTGCGCCAAACCCGCTTCGCTTTCTGTCGAGATGCCTTGGATGCCCAAAACCTCGAACCCATAGGCGCGCCCGAAATATTTGAACGCATCATGGGCTGTTACCAGCACGCGGGAGGCTTCTGGGACGCTCACTAAAACAGTCTCTGAATAGCTGTTTAGAGCCTGAATTTGATCAAGATGCGCATCGGTATTCGCGCGGAACATCTCAGCATATTCTGGCGCTGTTTCGATCAGGGCGTCACGAATGTTTCCTAGAACAAAGGCCCAAATCTCGGGGTCCATCCAGACATGGGGGTCGAAACGGTCATGATAATCATCATGGCCAAGCAACAGATCACGCGGCAATGCATCGGCCACGGCCACCACATTTCTGCTGCGCCCGAGATCTGCAAAGAAATCCTCCATTTGCGCCTCAAGAAACAAGCCGTGCCAAAGCACCAGATCGGCGCGGGTCATGGCGACAATATCGCTGCGGGTTTGTCGGTAGCCATGCGGGTCAACCCCCGCGCCCATCAGCGCGCGCACTTCAACTAGATCACCGCCGAGCTGCCGCGCGGCATCCGCGATCATGCCCGTGGTCGCAACAACCTGAAGCCGCTCCTGCGCATGGCTGGCGGCAGAGAGGCTGAGCAGTATGGCAATCGTAGCAATCCAAAGGCGCAACATTCCAGAATATCTCCTGTGAAAACCCAAGACTTGATAATGAGAATAATTCTCAAAAAGTCAATGCAATTGAGAGTCACTCGCAAAAGCTGATATTGCCATGCGCATGTTCGATCGATAGCCCTTTCCCATCGGGGAGGTGCTTGGATGCAGATTACAGATTTCGATGATGCCTATCAGAATGCAGCCTATATTCCCGAGGCTGACCGATTTCTGCTTGAATGGGCCGAAAAGTCTGAGGCTTTTCGTGCCAAACATCCCTTCAAGACCCTGCAATATGGTGATGGCCCCCGTCAGTTTCTGGACCTGTTCGGTGCTGAAGGTGCCGCACAAGGGCTGACGGTGATTATCCACGGTGGCTATTGGCTGCGCTTCCAATGCCGTGACTTCTCGCATCTTGCGGCTGGTGCTTTGGCGCGTGGTCAAGCCGTTGCCATGGTCAATTACACCCTCGCCCCCGAAGCGCAGATTTCCCAGATTGTGGATGAGGTAGAGCGCGCCATTTGCCTCGCCGCAGATCATGTCAGCGGCCCGATCCATATCACAGGCCATTCGGCTGGTGGGCATTTGGCCACGCGCATGATCTGTGAGGATGCTCTGCCAAAACATGTGGCGGATCGGATCATGCATGTCCTTTCAATCTCGGGCGTGCATGATCTTCGCCCGCTGCTGGGCACCACGATGCGAGATTCACTGCGCCTTGATACTGAGGAGGCAAGCGCAGAAAGCGTCGCGCTATTGACCCCGCGCAAAGGTACCCGAATGACCGCCGTGGTTGGTGGGGCTGAGCGGCCCGAATTCCTCAGGCAAACCGATCTTCTGGCCAATATCTGGACGGGTCTGGGTGCAGATACAGCAGCGCTTCACCTGAAAGGCCTGCACCATTTCAACGTGATTGAAGGCTTGGAAACGGCTGATGGGCCCCTGACCACGCTGCTGCTGGGCGGGGGCTGAGCACAGTTTCCGATCGTAAACAGAGGGCAGGTCTTTTTCCTGCTTGCGACAGTCCTTCCCCATTTTCCGACTTGCGCCATGATGCGCCAGCCCGTATCTGCGGCGGTGGGACACCCCTCCCCAACGAGGGGCTCATATCTGTGAGGGTATCACAAATGGCAATTTCTGCTCCGGCCACGCGGCCGGCTAATCCGCGTTTTTCGTCTGGCCCCTGTGCCAAACCCCCCGTCTGGTCTTTGGATAAACTGGCTGATGCAGCGCTTGGTCGCTCGCATCGTGCAGCTGTCGGGAAAACCAAACTTAAAGACGCCATCGAAGAAACCCGCGCCATTCTGGGCGTTCCTGCCGATTATCGCATCGGCATTGTGCCAGCTTCGGATACGGGCGCTGTTGAAATGGCGATGTGGTCGCTTTTGGGTGCACGGCCTTGCACGATGGTCGCTTGGGAAAGCTTCGGTGCTGGTTGGGTGACCGATGTTGTCAAACAGCTCAAGCTCGACGCGCAGGTCATGACGGCTGACTACGGCCAGATCGTGGATCTCGCCAAAATCGACTTCAACACCGATGTCGTCTTCACATGGAATGGCACAACCTCGGGCGTGCGTGTTTCCAATGGCGATGCGATCCCTGCGGATCGCGAGGGCCTGACAATCTGCGATGCAACCTCAGCTGCATTCGCGCAGGATCTGCCTTGGGACAAGCTCGATGTCACCACCTTCTCTTGGCAGAAGGTTATGGGCGGCGAGGCGGCCCATGGCATGATCATCCTCAGCCCCCGCGCTGTTGAACGGCTGGAAAGCTACACTCCCGCTTGGCCCCTGCCCAAGATCTTCCGCATGACCAAGGGTGGAAAATTGATCGAAGGCATCTTCAAGGGTGAGACGATCAACACGCCGTCCATGCTGGCGGTTGAGGATTACCTGATTGGTCTGGAATGGGCCAAATCCATCGGCGGCCTGCCCGCCTTGATGGCGCGTGCCGATGCCAATGCGCAGGCCATCTTTGATTTCTGCGATGCCCGCGACTGGATCGCCAACCTCGCTGAAGATGACGCGACACGCTCGAATACCAGCGTCTGCCTCAAATTCACCGATAACCGGATCACCGATGGCGCAGTTTTCGCCAAAGCGGTCGCCAAACGGCTTGAGGCGGAAGGTATCGCGCTTGATATCGGTGCTTACCGTGACGCGCCTGCAGGTCTTCGCATCTGGTGCGGGGCCACTGTCGAAACATCCGATATCGCAGCGATGCTGCCTTGGCTGGATTGGGCTTTCCATACCGAGATCGAGGCTTTGGCCGACACGGCCTGATCCCATCTTTGCTTCACAAATACTTACATCCCGCCGCATGCAAAACGCGCGGCACCAATTATAGGAGCGCCTGACATGGCCCCCAAAGTTCTCGTATCCGACAAGCTTTCGGAAACCGCCGTCCAGATTTTCAAAGATCGTGGCATTGACGTCACCTTCGACCCCTCCATCGGCAAAGATAAAGACAAGCTGCTCGAAGTGATTGGCCAGTATGATGGTCTCGCGATCCGCTCGGCCACCAAAGTGACCGAAAAGATCATTGCAGCCGCCACCAACCTCAAGGTCATTGGTCGCGCAGGCATTGGTGTCGATAATGTCGATATCCCCGAGGCGTCGAAGAAGGGCATCATTGTGATGAACACCCCCTTCGGCAATTCGATCACCACGGCTGAACATGCGATTGCGATGATGTTTGCGGTTGCGCGCCAAATCCCTGAGGCGAACGCCTCGACCCATGCGGGCAAATGGGAAAAATCGCGTTTCATGGGCGTCGAGTTGACCAATAAAACCCTCGGCGTGATCGGCGCGGGCAATATCGGTGGCATCGTGTGCAACCGCGCGCTTGGCCTGAAGATGAAGGTCGTGGCCTATGATCCCTTCCTCTCGGAAGAGCGCGCCACCCAGATCGGTGTGACCAAGGTCGAGTTGGATGAATTGCTGGAACGCGCCGACTTCATCACCTTGCATGTTCCCTTCACCGAAAAGACCGCCAATATCCTGAGCCGTGAAAACCTTGCGAAAACCAAAAAAGGCGTTCGCATCGTCAATTGTGCGCGCGGTGGTCTGGTGGATGAGCAAGCCTTGGCCGATCTGATCAAGGACGGCCATATCGCAGGCGCGGCCTTTGACGTGTTCAAGGAAGAACCCGCAACCGAGAACCCCTTGTTCAACCTGCCCAATGTTGTTGTCACCCCGCATCTGGGGGCTGCCACAACCGAGGCACAGGAAAACGTGGCGCTTCAGGTGGCCGAGCAGATGTCGGATTACCTGATGACAGGCGCTGTAACCAACGCTTTGAACATGCCCTCAGTCAGCGCCGAGGAAGCGCGGATCATGGGGCCTTGGGTCAAACTGGCGGAAAACCTTGGTGCCTTTGTGGGTCAATTGACCGAAGAGGCGATCACCTCCATCGAGGTGACCTATAATGGTCTGGTCAAGGATATGAACCTCAAGGCGCTGAACTGTGCCGCGATTGCGGGTGTCATGAAATCCACCAATCCTGATGTGAACATGGTCTCTGCCCCCGTAATCGCCAAGGAGCGCGGGATTGAGTTGAGCACCGTCACGCAAGACAAGACAGGTGCTTTTGACGGCTATATCCGTTTGCATGTGAAAACCGCCAAGAAAAAGCGTTCGATCGCGGGAACGGTATTCTCGGATGGCAAGCCGCGCTTTATCCAGATCAAAGGCATTAATATCGATGCCGAGGTTGGTGAGAACATGCTCTACACCACCAATGAAGACGTGCCTGGCATCATCGGTACTTTGGGTAAAACGCTTGGCGAGCAGGGCGTGAATATCGCGAACTTCACCCTTGGCCGCTCCTCGAAAGGTAAGGAGGCGATTGCGCTTCTCTATCTCGATGAACAGCCAAGCACGGCTGCGCTCGATGCGCTCAAGGCAACGGGGCTTTTCCAGCAGGTTCGCCCCCTCAGCTTTGATGCTGCCTAAGACTAAGCGAGCAATTCGAGAAAAGAAAAACCCCAGCCTGAGCGCTGGGGTTTTTTTTGTGTCTGCAAGACGCGCCTCGCCGTGACGTAAAACTGGACAGAGCCGCCCCCCTAAGCTTCAAACGACGAAACGAGTGGATTTGAGCGAGGGCTACCCCATGGATGATATCGTCATTCTTTCCGGAACACGGACTGCAATCGGTGGTTTTGGAGGGGCACTTTCAGGGATTGCGCTGATTGATCTTGGCGCGCATGTCACCAAATCCGCGCTGGAACGCGCAGGCGTTGAGCCCGCCCAGATCGGTCATGTTGCCTTTGGCCATGTCATCAATACCGAGCCGCGCGATATGTATCTGTCGCGGGTGGCAGCGATGGGGGCTGGTATTCCCGACACCACCCCTGCGATGAATGTGAACAGGCTCTGCGGGTCGGGCGCGCAGGCCATCGTCTCGATTGTGCAATCCCTTGCCATGGGCGATGCCGATTTTGGCGTGGCAGCAGGCGCTGAAAGCATGAGCCGCGCCCCCTATGTCATGCCTGCTGCGAGATGGGGCCAGAAGATGGGGGATGCAGCCGCGCAGGATATGATGCTGGGTGCGTTGAACTGCCCCTTCGGCACGGGGCATATGGGTGTCACGGCTGAAAATGTCGCCGCCGAGCATGAGATTACGCGCGCCGCCCAAGATGCCTTTGCGCTGGAAAGCCAGACGCGCGCCGCCAAGGCGATCGCCGAGGGGCGTTTCAAGGAGCAGATCACGCCAATCGATGTGAAGGTAAAGCGTGATATGGTGCCCTTTGACACCGATGAGCATCCCAAAGCCACCACCATGGAGGCTTTGGCAGGCTTGCGCACCGTGTTTCAGAAGGACGGGACAGTGACGGCGGGCAATGCCTCGGGCATTAATGATGGGGCGGCGGCGCTAGTTCTGGCACGCGGAGAGGCTGCTGATCGCGCGGGCCTTGTGCCGCGCGCGCGTATTCTTGGCTATGCGCATGCGGGCGTGCGCCCTGAGGTTATGGGCATCGGGCCTGTGCCTGCGGTCGAGACGCTTTTGGCGCGGATCGGTTTGCAGATCAGTGATTTCGATGTGATCGAATCGAATGAGGCCTTTGCCGCGCAGGCTTTGGCCGTGAATAAGGGCCTTTCGCTTGATCCTGCGCGTGTGAACCCGAATGGAGGTGCGATTGCGCTTGGCCACCCAGTGGGGGCGACAGGGGCGATTATCACCGTAAAAGCCCTGTATGAGCTGGAGCGGATCGGTGGCAAACGCGCCTTGATCACCATGTGTATCGGCGGTGGTCAGGGGATTGCCCTTGCGATTGAGCGCCCCTGACGCGCCATTTAAACGGGCATTAAGGCCATCTTCACCCTGATCTGGGATGCTCTGCACTGACTGGTTGGTTCAGGGCAGACAGGCGCAATGTCAGGGCTGAGATTTGATGACAGGTTGGCGCAGGAACGCCGCGCTCGGCTTCAGGCTGAACGTTTGCTTGCGCAAAAATCCGAGGAACTTTACGCCGCCAACAGGAAACTGGCCGAACATGCCGATAGCCTGAGTGATCAGGTCATCGAGCAGCGCGAAGAAAACGCCGCCTTGCTTGGGCAAGCCACCCAAACGGCCGCCAAACTGGAAGTCGCCACCGAAAAGGCCGTCATTGCCGAAAGGCGTTTGTGGGATTCGATTACCTCTATCGAAGACGGATTTGCGATTTTTGACAGCGATTGGCGGATGGTGGCGGCCAACACAGCCTTTTTGGGTGTGTTTGACGGGCTTGATGATGTCGCGCCCGGCGCCAGCTATGAGGCGGTTTTGCGATTGGCGGTTGATGAAGGCGTTGTCGATCTGGACGGGGTCATGGGGGATGACTGGATCGATGCCATGATCGCCCGTTGGGAGGCCGACCCGATCCCTGAAAGAACGCTTCGATTGTGGAATGGTGCCTATATCCGCTTGGTTGATACGCGCACGCCCGAGGGGGATACTGTTTCGCTCTCGCTCAACATCACCGATACCATAAGGCGCGAGGCAAAGTTGAAAGATGCCCGCCAAAAGGCTGAGGTCGCCAGCCGCGCGAAATCGGCCTTCCTTGCCAATATGAGCCATGAAATCCGAACGCCGATGAACGGGGTGGTCGGCATGGCTGATCTGATGCTGGACGGCCCGCTGGATGAGGATCAGCGCCTTTATGCACAGACCATTCGCAATTCGGGCGAGGCATTGCTGAGCATTATCAATGACGTGCTTGATTACTCCAAGATCGAGGCAGAACGCCTTGTGATCCATCCCGCACCATTTGATCTGCGCCAATTGCTGGAAGAGGTGATCAACCTTCTCAGGCCAAGCATCGAAGGCAAGCCGATCGAGTTGCGCCAAAAGGTGCAAAACGGCCTGCCGTCGAGCCTGATCGGCGATGCGGGACGGGTGCGGCAGGTGCTGACAAACCTCATCGGCAATGCGCTGAAATTCACCGCTGAGGGTCAGGTTCTGGTCAGCCTCACCGCAAAGCCAGCGGCAGATGGCACGCTTGGTGCGAGCTTTACCATTGAGGATACAGGCATCGGGATCGCGCCTGAGAAACAGGCCCTTATTTTCGGTGAGTTCAATCAGGTTGAAGATCAGGCCAACCGAAATTTTGAAGGTACAGGCTTGGGCTTGGCAATCTCGCAGCGCTTGGTCGAAATGATGGGCGGGAATATTTGGGTCACTTCGGAACTGGGTCGTGGTTCCGTTTTCGGCTTTACGCTTCCGCTTGGGTTGGAGGGGTCTGAGCCCATTGCACCCGAGCCGAGCGCAGAGGGCGAACCTGTTCCTGCCCGAAAATTGCAATTGCTTGCGGCGGAGGATAACAAGACCAACAGGCTGGTCTTTCAGCGGCTTTTGAAGACGCTTGGTTTTGATCTTGAGCTGACCCTGACCAATAACGGGGCCGAACTGGTTGCGGCCTATAAAGACGCGCCGCCTGATCTGGTCTTCACGGATATCTCCATGCCGATCAAGGGCGGGCTAGAAGCATCAGGCGATATCCGCGCATACGAGCTTGAACACGGGCTTGACCGCGTGCCCATCATTGCGATGACGGCCCATGCCATGGCCGAGGATGAGGCACGGATTTTGGCTTCGGGCATTGATCGATACATCACGAAACCGCTGGCCAAGGCGAAGATTTCCGCCGCAATTCTGGAGCTGGCCCCTGAGGAGTTGGGCCTGAATGCCCCGCTTGAGGGGGATTAAAGGGACCAATCCCTGAGGCTTTGTGCGGTCACATATTCCCCAGTCACCACGGCGCGACGATTGGTTATCGGGCCTTGTGTCAGGGATTTGGCCACAGGGTGGTTGGCCTCCAACACGCCTGCACCGATCAAAAGCTGGGTAATCGTGGCTTCGGCTGCGCGGGTTGTGCCATCTTCTATCTTTAGGGCGATCCCCAGTTTCTTTTCGGGAATGATTGCCACAAACACGGCCTCCGCGCCTGTTTTGACCGTTACGCGCCCTTCCATCGCACGCATCAAATTGGTGCAGGCGCGCCCTTCGCCCGCAACCAAAACGGGATGCGCCGCCATTGCGTGGGTCAGGCGGTACATGGCTTTTTCGCGGGCCGAGCCTGTCTCGCTCGCCGCTGCATAGCTGGCCATGGCGCGGGCGAGGCCCGAAACTGTGCTGGCGAAATTCGGAGCCGAGCAGCCATCAATCCCGTATCCGGGGCTGGTTTCTTCGGTCAGTTCCTCAAAAGCGGCTTTTGCGGCTTTTTGGACGGCATGATCCACCTCGATATATTCGGAACCGCCACCCAGATGTTTGTTCAATGTCAGGAAACCGCAATGCTTCCCCGAGCAGTTATTATGCCGTTGATCGGGGTGGTGATGACCACAAATCAGATCATTGCGCGCTTCGATATCATTGGGTTCTTGTGGCCCACAGCGCAGATCGGTCTCAGTCAGGCCAAGATCGGCTAGCCATGCATCAACCATATCGGTATGCACATGCGCGCCCTGATGCGAGGCGCAGGCAAAGGCCAATTGTGCCTCGGTCAGGCCAAAATGATCGGCCGCGCCGCTTTCCACCAAGGGCAAAGCTTGCAACATCTTGCTGGATGAGCGCGGCAGGATCACTTTTTCAGGGTCGCCCCAAGCTGCAACAATATCGCCGCCCGCATCCCAAATAACCGCATGTCCGCGATGTTGGCTTTCATTGAAGGGGCCGCGATGGACCTCCAGCAGAATCTCGGCCTCGGACATGGGTGTGTCTCCTCATCACAGAATGGCGATTTTCCGCCTGTGGGGCTTTTACCATTGAGGTGTTTCAGGTTAATCTGCGTCATGCAATGAGAATTGCCCGATGCCAAAACAGGCAAAATGACAATAGGCATGCGGGGCACAGAGGCAGTATCGGCTGGAGGCTGTTCGAACTATGAAAAATTTGGTTGTGGCAACGCTACTTGGATCGGCGATTTCCCTGACAGGCTTTGTGGGGCATGCGCAGGAGCAGTCTACAAACCGCGTGAATGCCGAAACCGATTGGTCGGTTTTCGTTGAAGATGACCCGACACAATGCTGGGTCGTCTCGACACCACGTGAAACGGTTAACACCCGCGACGGTCGCGTTGTCGCCGTGCGCCGTGGTGAGATTTTGATGTTTGTCAGCTTCTGGCCACAGCAGGATCGCTTGGGTGAGGTCTCCTTTACAGGCGGCTATCCTTTTGCCGAAGGCTCGACCGTGAATATGCAAATCGGCTCATCCAGCTTCGAGCTGTTCACCGATGGCGAGATGGGTTGGGCTGCATCGCAGCAGGAAGACCAGCAAATCATCACAGCGATGAAGCGTGGGTCCGAAGCGGTGCTGACGGCAAGATCAAGCCGTGGAACCCAGACGCAGGATACATTCTCGCTGCTCGGCTTCACCGCAGCGGTTGAAGATGCGGAACAGCGCTGCAGCGGTTAACCCCGACAAACAGCTTGGGTTTGCGTCAAGGCGCGGATGCATATATGTGTCCGCGCGTTCCAAAGGATTCTGAGCCATGACGACCAGCGCCCCCATCACGCAGGATTATCTGACCATTCCACGCAAAAAACCCGAAGGGGATCGCGTGAATTTGGTGGGGCTGACCCGTGACCAGTTGCGCGAGGCCCTGATCGCCCATGGCACGGCTGAAAAGCAGGCCAAGATGCGCGCGGGCCAAATCTGGCAGTGGATTTACCATTGGGGTGTGCGCGAATTTGAGGTCATGACGAACCTTGCCAAGGCCTACCGCGCTGAATTGGCCGAGAATTTCGTGATCGAGTTGCCTGAAGTTGTGTCCAAGCAGGTCTCATTGGATGGCACGCGGAAATATCTGATGCGTATCGCAGGCGGTCACGAGGTTGAGACGGTGTATATTCCTGAAGAAGATCGCGGGACGCTGTGCATTTCCTCGCAGGTTGGCTGCACTTTGACCTGTTCTTTTTGCCATACAGGCACGCAAAAACTGGTGCGAAACCTGACCGCTGGCGAGATCGTCGGCCAGATCATGGTCGCGCGCGATGATCTTGGGGAATGGCCCCTTCCAGGTGAAGGTGCTGATGCCCGACCGCGTCTTTTGTCCAATATCGTCCTGATGGGCATGGGGGAGCCGCTTTATAATTTCGATCAGGTACGCGATGCGATGAAGATCGCGATGGACCCAGAAGGGATCAGCCTGAGCCGCCGCCGGATCACGCTTTCAACCTCGGGCGTTGTGCCTGAAATTGCCAAATGCGCGACCGAGATTGGTTGTTTACTGGCGGTTAGTTTTCATGCCACGACCGATGAGGTGCGTGACAAACTGGTCCCCATTAACAAGAAATGGCCGATTTCGGATTTGCTGGATGCGCTGCGCGACTATCCAAAAGCCTCGAATTCCGAGCGTATTACCTTTGAATATGTGATGCTGAAGGATGTGAATGACAGCGATGAGGATGCCCGCCGATTGGTCAAGCTGATCCAAGGCATTCCAGCCAAGATCAACCTTATTCCGTTCAATGAATGGCCAGGTACGCCTTACACCCGCTCGGATTGGGAACGAATCGAACGCTTTGCCGACGTCATTTACAAAGCAGGCTATGCCAGCCCGATCAGAAAGCCGCGCGGTGAAGATATTATGGCGGCTTGCGGTCAGCTGAAATCAGCAACCGAGCGTGCGCGTAAATCACGCGCTGCGATTGCCGCTGAAACGGGTCTTTCGACCTGATCAACGCAAAATCGCGACGTTGGACATAGAAAAGGCGGCGCCCGAAGGTGCCGCCTTTCTGATAGACAATGCTGTCTGATTAGCTGGATGCAGCAGCAGCCAACAGGATCAGTGCCAGGATTGGAACAATGATGCCACCTGCGGAAGACGAAGTGTCCTCAGCGATAACAACTGGTTCCATCATTGGCTCGGCAACACCACCGGCATAAGCGCCAGTAGCAGCAACCGAAATAACAGCGGCGAGAGCAAGTTTTTTCATAGTATATATCCTCCAAGATACGCCCCTTTAACGCGTTATTGCGCACAGTGGGGCACCCAAGACTGTACCTCGTGAGAGGTTTTAAGCAGCAATTCTGACTTATTGCAATGCCACGAAAATACCGCAAAGTCGACGCGGTAAAATATGTCGTCAAATTAGCAACACTTGTGTGCCAATGCGAGCAAAATTGTAAAGTTCTGCAATATGTTCATTGTAGAGCCCGATGCAGCCATTCGATGAGCGCCGCCCGATCTTGCGCGTGTCATGGGTTCCATGGATGCGATAATACTGCCAATCCAAGTGCAAAGCATGTGTTCCGAGCGGATTATCCGGACCAGGCGGGATGTAATCGGGCCATTCGGGATTCCGCTCGCGCATGGCGGGGGTTGGGCTCCAATCGGGGCCATCAACGCGTCGCGTGATCACGGTTCTGCCGCGGCGTGTCAGATCTTCGGTCATTGGAACGGATGTGGGGTAAAGACGATAGATTGACTGGTCTTCGCTCCAGAAATGCAGGGCACGCGACGTGATATCGACCAAAATCGCGCCATTTTGTGTGTTGCTGAAATAGGGCTGCCAATTCAACGTCCGGAAGCTCGAGATGTTATGGCGCACGGATTGCGAGACATCGCTTTCGAGTTCTGTGGTTTGGCCTAGATTTTGGGCAATGGCAGGCGTGCTCAAACTGGCGGCCATGCCAGACCCAATGAATAGGCGGCGCGAAAGCCGCTTGGGAATATGGTTCGTCATTATCTGCCTCCGGTCGGGGTCTTGTGCCCGCTTTTGATGGCAAAATATGGCCGCGGAGCCTCTGTCGCAAATCAAAGCAGCGTCATAACGGCAAAAAAATGCCAGTTGTGTTTGATTGGCTGCATCTGCGGATGTATCCAGTTTTAAAGAAAAACCATAATTTGAGCAGCCTAATGAAACGCCGTGCCTTTTTTGCCTCAATGGCCTGCATGGGCCTGACAGCTTGCGTGGGAACTGCGCCAAGCCCGCGTTTGGGTGCTGATGGTTTGCCGCTTCCCGTGATTTACCGCATCAATCCCAACGATACAGCGCGCATTCAGTTCCGCGTTCTGGATTCGGTGAACTCCTTGCGCGCGGCCGCGGGTGGGCAACCGATGCAGCTCAATGCTGAATTGAACGCCTCCGCTGCCACGCATTCGCGCGATATGGCTGTTCAAAACCGTCCTTGGCATTTCGGCTCGGACGGGTCTTCCCCCATCGATCGGGCGCGGCGCGTGGGGTATTCGGGCACTGTTCTGGGCGAAAATATTTCGGAAACCTACGAATCCGAGCTTGAGACAGTTGCCGCATGGATGCAGCAGACCGATACGCGCCAAGTGATCACTGATCCGCGTGCGCGTGATCTTGGCTTTGCGTTTTTCCAAGAAGAGAACGGCAAGATCTGGTGGACGATGGTTGTTGGCGATGGCGGCAATGCAGGGCCTTCCAACGCGCCGCGTGGCTAGACCTTAAGGGTAGATGTCAATGACGGTGCCGTTTTGCACCATGGCATAAATCTGACGCATCGCAGGGTTGGAGACGGCGATACAGCCTGCCGTCCAATCATCACGCCCGCGGAAAGGGCGCGTGGTGCCGTGAATAAAGATATCCCCGCCCGCAGAGCGCCCGTTCTCCGCCGCAAAAGCGCGGTCGGTCGCATTTGGGTAACTGATCCCGATTGACAGGTAATAATTCGAATTCGGGTTCCGCCGGTCGATGTAATACCGCCCCTCGGGTGTGCGCCCGTCGCCTTCAAATTGCTTATGGCCTTCAGGCGCGAAGCCCAATTCGAACTCATAGGCTTCGAGGATGTCATCATTATGCAGCAGGTAAAGCATGCGGCTGCTTTTATGCACTTCGATGCGGGTCACTTCTGGCCCGTCATAACTGATGAAACGTGATGAGCAGGCCGAAGCCGTCATCACCAAGCAAGCCAAAAGCAAGAACCGCAAAATACGCATTAAGAACCACTGCCCGTATCAAGTTTTGCAACGGTGATACCTGATTTGCAGAATGCGGCAAGTGACATTCACGTAACCTCTTGGGCAAGAAGCGCGCGAAGCCCTGTTTGATAATCAGGATAGCGCAATGTCACGCCAAGCTCTTCCTTGATCCGAGTATTCCGAACTCGCTTGCTCTCGGCATAAAAACTCCGCGCCATCGGCGATAGATCGGCCTCTTCGAACTTGATCGCTGGTGGGATGGGCAGGCCCAGTAATTCGGCGGCATAGGCAATGACATCCTCAGGGGGGGCGGCATTATCATCGCATAGATTATAGATCGCACCAGCTTTCGGGGCTTGCATCGAGGCCAGCAAAACCTGCGCGATATCCTCCACATGGATGCGCGAGAAAACCTGACCCTGTTTGATAATGCGGCGCGCAGTGCCGTTGCGGACCTTGGCAAATGGCCCCCGATCTGGCCCGTAAATGCCAGCGAGGCGAAAGATATGAAGGCGCGCGCCCGTGGCTTTGGCCAAATCCTGCCACGCGGCCTCGGCTTTGACGCGCGCGCGACCACGTTCTGTCGAGGGGGTGAGAGGGGTGGTTTCATCCACCCAACCGCCAGCATGATCGCCATAAACGCCTGTGGTTGAGAGATAGCCGAGCCATGTCTTGCTGCCCGCTACCTTGGAAATGGCGTCACGTGCCTCGGTCAAAACGGGATCACCCGCCTCGTTTGGTCCTGCCGAGATCAATATATGGGTCGCGCGGGCCAGATCAGCGCTGAGATCGGTGCCGGGGAAAAGGCGCCCGGTGATGCCTCGGGCCTCCATTTCTTTCGCCTTCTCGGGCGAACGTGTGGTGCCGATAATCTCGCAGCCTAAGGGCAGCAAAAGGCGTTCCAAGGCTTGCGCGGAATAGCCGTGCCCGAAGCTCAACAAGATCATGGCAACCTCCCAAAGGCCCAAACCGCCGCATCCGCAACGGTTGGATCAGGGTCATTCATCAACCCCGATGCAACGGGTTTCAAGCGTGCATCGCCGCTATTTCCAATCGCATAAAGCACGTTCCTGATAAATCGGTCCCGTCCGATCCTTTTGATTGGTGAGCCCGAGAATTTCGCCCGAAAGCCAGCATCATCCAGTTTGGCCAGATCCGCGAGCGCGGGGGATTGCAGGTCTTCGCGCCCTTTATAGCGGATCTCATGCGCCTCTTGCGCGAATTTGTTCCATGGGCAGGCAGCAAGGCAATCATCACAGCCATAGATACGATTGCCCATCAGCGCGCGCAGATCTTGGTCAACGGGGCCTTTATGTTCAATCGTCAGATAGGAAATGCAGCGCCGCGCATCGAGTTGAAAGGGCGCGGGGAATGCATTGGTGGGGCAGATATCCAGACAGGATGTGCAGCTGCCACAGTGATCAATCTCGGGCGTGTCTGGCGCAAACTCAACGGTTGTGAAGATCGCACCGAGAAAGAACCAATTGCCCAAATCGCGCGCCAGAAGATTGGTATGTTTGCCCTGCCAGCCAAGCCCCGCCGCTTGCGCCAGCGGCTTTTCCATCACGGGGGCTGTATCGACGAAAACCTTGATTTGATGCTCGGGCGCTTGCTCCAACAACCAGCGCCCCACGCGTTTGAGGCGCTTTTTCACCAGATCATGATAGTCTCTATTCTGCGCATAGACACTGATCGTGGCGCAATCGGGTTTCTCGATGGCCTCCAGCGGATCGGTGTCAGGGGAATAGGGTTCGGCCAGCATAATGACCGATTTTGCCTCAGGCCAAAGCGCTGACGGGTCGCCGCGCCAATCCATGCGTTCGGCCATCCAAGCCATCTGGCCATGGCGGTTCCGCGCCACAAATTCCGCCAGACGTTCTGCAATCTGGGGCACCGCATCTGGTCTGCACACGCCCATCTTGGCGAAACCCGCATTGCGAGCCTCGGTCTCAAGAGCGCGTTTCAGATCTGTCAAAAGTCGAGATTCGCATAGTGGGGAGGTTGCGGGAAGCCCGATAGCTGGTCCGCAAGGATCGAGCGGAACGCGGGGCGGGATTTGATCTTGGCATACCAATCCTTGACGATCTCGGAGCGGTTCCAATCCACATCTGAGATATAGTCAAGGCAGGACAAATGCGCAGCGGCGGTGAAATCGGCCATGGTCATGCGGTCCCCCGCCAACCAGCGGCGATGATCCAGAAGCCACGCCATGTAATCGAGGTGGAACTTGATCTGGGTGGCCCCCGTTTTGATGGCTTTGCCATCGGGATAGCCTGCGCGCATGACCTTTTTATTGACCCGTTCATAGACGAGGTTCTTGGTGACATCATGGTGAAACTTGTCATCGAACCAAGAACACAGGCGCCGTGTCTCGGCGCGCTCTTTGGGGTTTTTCGGCATCAGTTCAGGGGTTGGAACCGTCTCTTCGAGATATTCGCAAATGGCCTGACTTTCGCTCAGCAACAGCCCGTCAATCTTGAGAATCGGCACCTTGCCAGCGGGATTGCGGCGCATGAATTCCGCGTTGTTTTCCCAGTAACGCTCTTCAACCAGCTCAACCTCGATCTTCTTCTCGGCCAGCACAAGGCGGACTTTTCGGCAAAAGGGAGAAAGAGGGAAGTGGTATAAACGGGTCATGTGATGCTCGTTACTATGGGCCTTTGAGCTGTTCTGCATTGTGGCGGGGGGAAATTCAATTCGCAAAACACCTATCGCGGCCATCTGCGCGGATCGTTTCTGCCCCATCGCGGATACTGGCTGCGCGGCGCTCAAGCCAAGGGGTTGGGGTTGCGGCGGATCGGTCCTGCGGGGCAGGCAGAACGGCGGCCAGACGCGCGGCTTGAACAGCGCTCAGCTCGGCTGCGCTGACACCGAAATAATGTTGAGCGGCGGCTTCGGCACCAAAGACGCCTTCGTCAAATTCAGCGATATTGAGATAAACCTCAAGGATGCGCCGCTTGGACCAGATGCCTTCCATCACGGGGGTGATCAGGGCCTCTAGGGCTTTTCGTGTCCAGTTGCGGCCATGCCAGAGAAACGCATTTTTGACGGTTTGCTGGCTGAGCGTAGAGGCACCGCGAGTGCCGCCATCTTCGATCGCATCGCGGATGGCATCCATGTCAAAGCCCCAATGAAGGCAATAATTCGCATCCTCTGCCGCCACGACCGAGCGCTGAAGATCAAGCGCGATATCCTCGATCGGGACCCAGTCCCGCTCAACTCCGCCAAGGCGATAGCTTTCCTGCAACATATAGACTGTCGTTGGAACGGGTAAAAATCCGTAGAGCAGGATCCAAACCAGCATGAAACCAGTTAAGCCCAGAACCACGCGCAACGCCAAGCGCGGCAACCGCGCGATACGTTGCCATATCGTCGGGGAGGAACGCTGGGTCTTCGCGCGCGATTTGCTCGTTTTTCGGGCCACACTGCCTCTGGTGTGTTGGACTGCTTGTTGATTGCGCCCAAGATAGACGGGTTTGCGAGGCAGGGAAACGGGTTTCCCGAAAGGATCAGATCAAGATTTCATCGCACATGTATTGATGCCGAAGATCGAATAGAGCGGGCAATACCCAACAAGCCCTGTCAGCAGCGGGACAATACCGACCCAGCCCCAAGGCGTTTGCGGCCCGATAAAGACCATAGCGATCAGCGCAAGCCCTAACACAATGCGGACAGCTCTGTCGAGTTTACCTTCATTGACAGTCATCAGACTCTCTCCTTTTGACGGTTGTTTAAGCTGGTTTTAAGCGCTGATTGCCCTGCGCACATTGATCTATGTCATCCAAATGATCGGGGACGTCCCTTGACTTGGCCGCCGCCCTCGCGCATCCCGCCGATATGAGTGAAGAAAAACCCAAGAAGCGCCCGCAGGAGGTTTATACCCTCTTGGTGGAAGTTGGCCGCAAGGCCGAGGATGGTTTGCCCAAAGGCGCCACCGGTGCCGCCCTTTTGTGCTATGCCTCTGGCGTCGATGAGGCCGAGGCGGTGCGCGAGACGGTTGCGGTTCTCAAACAGGCGGATTTGAACCCACTGGATGTCACAGGATACGGCACGCTGAGCGAGCGTGAGGATTTGGGCCATGAGATTGAAGCCGATGAACGCGAATTGATGGCGCGGGCCTTGGAAGAGAACTCGGTCATTGTGGCGCAGATGACGCCGTTTTTCGAAGGAGATAAGCGTGACGGATGATGTGAATGCCGCCCATAAGGCGAAGATGCAGGCGCTCAAGGCCGAACGTCACGAGATGATGAAAGAGAAAACCGTTCGTGAGAAAGGTTTGATCATCGTTCATACCGGCGACGGCAAAGGCAAAAGCTCCTCCGCCTTCGGCATGATCATGCGCTGCATTGCCCATAAGATGCCCTGCGGTGTTGTCCAATTCATCAAAGGCACTTGGATCACTGGCGAGAAAGAGCTGTTGCGCAATAATTTCGCCGATGAATGCCGCTTCGTCGTCTCGGGCGAGGGTTTCACTTGGAACACGCAGGATCGTGAGCGGGATATCGCGGCCGCGCGCAATGGGTGGGAGCAGGCCAAGGAGATGATCCGCGACCCCGAGATGCGCTTGGTTGTCTTGGATGAGATCAATATCGCGCTGCGCTATGATTACCTGCCGATCGACGAGATCGTTGAGTTTCTGAGCACCGAGAAACCCGAAATGACCCATGTGGTTTTGACGGGTCGCAACGCCAAGCCTGAATTGATCGAGATTGCTGATCTCGTGACCGAGATGACCGAGATCAAGCATCCTTTCAAATCGCAAGGCGTGGTCGCCCAAAAAGGCGTGGAGTTCTAGGCCGCCAATGCCTGCATTGATGATCCAGGGCACAGGTTCGAATGTCGGGAAATCGATGTTGGTGGCGGGCCTTTGCCGCGCTGCAAAGCGCCGCGGGATCAAGGTTGCGCCATTCAAGCCGCAAAACATGTCGAATAATGCGGCCGTCACCAGCGATGGCGGCGAGATTGGCCGCGCGCAGGCATTACAGGCTCTAGCCTGCGGTTTAGAGCCTGTTTCTGATATGAATCCTGTGCTTCTCAAACCTGAAACCGATACGGGCGCGCAGGTTGTGGTGCAGGGTAAGCGCATCGCACGCGCAGAGGCCGCTGATTACGGTGCGCTCAAGCCGAAATTGATGGACGCGGTTCTTGAGAGTTTCAACCGCCTCAAAGCGGGCCATGATCTGGTGATCGTCGAAGGCGCGGGCAGCCCTGCCGAGGTCAATTTGCGGCCTCGCGATATCGCCAATATGGGCTTTGCTTTGGCTGCAAAAGTGCCCGTTGTTCTGGCGGGCGATATTGATCGCGGTGGTGTGATTGCCCAGATCGTGGGAACCCAAGCGGTGATTGACCCTGCTGATGCCGCGATGGTTCAGGGATTTCTCATCAATAAATTTCGGGGTGACCCACGGCTGTTTGATGATGGATATGACTATATCGCGGCCAAGACGGGTTGGGCCGGTTTTGGCGTTTTGCCATGGTTTCATGACGCGTGGAAATTGCCTGCCGAGGATGCAATTGACCTCAACCGCGCCCCGCATCGCGATGGCCTGCATATTGTGTGTCTTGCCCTGTCGCGGATCGCGAATTTCGATGATCTTGATCCGCTTGCGCAGGAGAGTGGCGTAAGGCTGACCATGCTTGGCCCTGGCCGTGCGCTGCCAGCCGATGCTGATCTGGTGATCCTTCCAGGATCGAAAAGCACGCGCGGCGATCTGGCGTTTTTACGCGCGCAGGGCTGGGATATTGATCTCGCTGCCCATATTCGGCGCGGGGGGCATGTGCTGGGAATTTGCGGCGGCTATCAAATGCTCGGCCAGATCGTACGCGACCCTAACGGCGTGGATGGCGCGAGCGGCGAAACCAAAGGTCTGGGGTTTCTTGATGTCGAGACGGTCATGAGCCCCGCCAAACGCCTTGCGGTCTCGGATGCTGTGCATGTGCCAAGCGGGACGGGGTTTGCAGGATATGAAATTCATATGGGCCAGACGCTCGGCCCCGATTGCGCGCGGCCTTTTGCGATGCTCGGTCAGGCACCTGACGGTGCGCATTCGCTAAATGGTCGTGTGATGGGCACCTATCTCCATGGTCTTTTTGCCAATGACGCCTTTCGCGCCAGTTATCTGGACATGTTAGGCGGGCAGGCCTCGGGCCTCAGTTATTCGGCCGAGTTGGAGTATATTTTGGATGCTTTGGCCGATCACATGGAACAGCATCTTGATATTGGCGGCTTGATCGCCTTGGCGCGCTAGGCTTAGGCGGCGACGCGGCGGGTCTCGGCCTGCATGGCTTGCAGGGTTTGGGCTGTTGCGCGGTCAATCGTTTCAAAGACAGGCTCGAGATCGGAGATCATCGGCCGCGCAAGCGCATCCCCTTGGCCGCCAAGAATATCGCCGAGCAGGGCCGTTTCCATATGGCAAGCGCCGACGGTTACGCAATCATGATCATCGGTCATGATCTGATACATCCGCCGAACGGGCAGGGTTTGATCCTTGATCACCGAAATCCGGTTCACCATGTCACCGGCCCGCGCAAAAATGGCTTCCTTGCCTGTCAGATACTCGACCGTGCTGCCCTGCATAAGCATGCGGGTCATCGGCGAGACATGGATATCATGGGATAAGCCGAAATAGGGCGCGCGGACCAAAAGAGGCGCGGTTGACCCAATGCCAAGCATATCAAGATGCCCGCACCAACGAATGCGAGACGGGCCAGAAACAAGCCCATCCACGATCATTCCAGGCACAAGGTCTTCAACAGCGATCGGGCCTGCAGGCGTGTTGATCAGCGTGCCTTCACCATAGGCGGGCGTGCTGGCCGCCGAGAGGTTGTGATCCGCAAGGGCGACGACTGTCATGCATTTGAAGAAGCTGGATTTGGCGGGCAGGAAATCTTCCAGACAATGCACCTCGCCCTGATAGGGCGCGATGGTGGCGTTTTGATGGGTCACCAAGTTGTGGATTTCGATCCTGCTGCCCCGCGGATTGGCGCTGGCTGAATAGATGATCTTGAAGCTGTCATTTGGCCCAATCAGATCAGGATCAGTTTTTGCATTCAAGCCGCGATGCAGGAATTGCAGTGCTCCATCAGGCATACGGTACACCTGAAAAGAGAGATCGCCGCTTTGCCCTGCCCAAACCCGCACGGGCTTGTCAGATTTACCTGCCAAACTGCCTTCGATTAGGAAGGTTGTGTTTTCGCGCGCAGCCGCTGCCAAGGACAGGGCCTTTGTATCATGGACAACCTGATGTCCCGCAGCATTCCAAACGGAAATCCAGCTCATGGGCGCATCCCCCGCCACGGCCGCGTTTTGGGCAGGATCACTGCGCGCGAGCGTTTGGATTGAAGATATGTCAAAGGTGCGGGGCTCATCCAAAAACCACCTTTGCTTCAAATGATTTCAACGGCAGGCGCACAGTGTCGCCATAGCCTTGGCCCGAGGACGGGTTGAGTGCAGGAAACAGGCTGAACAACCGCTCACGGGTTGCTTCGTCAAAGGCGGCAAGTGTTTGCGCGCCGGGAAACAAGCTCTCGGTGGCCAGGCCCTCGGACCAGATGATTTCATGCTGGTCGAATAGGATGTGGAAATACTCCACATTGCCGCCTTCCTTGACCCAGACGCTGACATTATTGACCAAGTCTTTGGCCGCGATCAGTACCTCGTCTTCTCCAAAAAGAAGTTCGGCTTGGACATTTGAAATCAGGATCCGGTGTAGCGGTGAAATGACCAGTCTTTTGTGAAGGCCAAAGGTGCCTTGCTCGATCACAATGGGGGCAGAGGGGCCTTCCGCTTTGGCCGTACGGGTGCCGATCCAGCGGATTGGACGTGGGCCATGGTCTTGCGTTTCGACCATTTGCCCGACGGTAAGATCTTCCACTGGAACGTAGCCATGAGGGGTCAGAATATGTGTGCCGCGCGTAAAGCAGGGGATCGTGGTGATGGTCGCGAAAGCCGAGTCGCTGATGCCCGAAGCTGTTTCGGCCGTGTAGCTGAAATTCTGGGTTTCAGTCGCAGTGGAGTTCGAGTTTGGAGCCGTAACGCCAAGCCTGCCATCGGACAAAAGCTCGATTTCATGCCCCGATGACAAGGTAACCGTGCCACCTGTGGAAATCTCCTGACCGTTGATATGGGTCACCGACATGCCCGCCGTGTCATTGGCCAAAACATCAAGGGTCAGCGTATGGCCGTGATAGACGGAGCCCGTGTCATTATTCGCGATGACATCACCCTGAATAGAACCCGCTGCGACAAGCAGGGTGGAATCGTAAGAGGAGTCTCCGACATCTGCGATGCCGAGTTTGAGGGAGTTCACTTGGCCGACATTCACGGGAATTGTAACATTCAAGGTGACGGTAAAGCCGTCCATTTCCGTGTTATAGTCGTCGCCCGTATTATCGACATAAAGCGTCTCATTCGCGCCGCCATTGACCGAGTTGATATCGGCGATCGAAAACACAGGCGAGCCGACTTCGACGCCGTTGATCCAGATGCCAACAGCATCATTGAAGATCGAGCCGACATATTCAGGGTATTCTTCGGAGGCGAAGGTGAATTGCATGCTCAAGACCGAGGTCGTCGGGATGAAATCCACCTCAAGGATCGAGGCGTCATAGGTCGAGCGACCAGCCAGCGTGTTGAAGTCGCTATCATTATTGATGCCACTTGTATTCGAGCTGGTGCTGGCGCTTCGGTTCGGATCGCCAAAGGCATTGGTGAAGCTCGTCAACCGGCCCGTGGAAAACATCACACCAGTATCTGATGGGGTAACGCCGGGCGCTATGGCGTCGCCATCTGTCCAGATGCCCGAGGAACCGGCGTCACCTCGATAGTCAGCGTCGACCACGGTCACGCTGTCACCGAAAATCTCCAGTGCCATCTGTAGCGCTGATGCGCCTGTGTTTATTGGCAATTCCTGAGCGGTCGCCATATCATACCCATGCCTCATGGCCGAGGATGACAGTCGCTCATACGTGACAACAGCACGCTTATCTGCGTGTCAGATCGTCAAAACTAAATACCATGCGGATTTTACCGCTCGCCTGCCTCGGCTTATTTTTATACCAACACGCTACACGACTGGCTCAGCGCTGTTAACCATTTTTAATTCTTTGGCTTGAACTAGCTTGGTCATTGAGCGGCTTGTGCCCGAAATGCCACGCCGTTATCGCTGGATAAGTGCAATTAAAGGACAGCCTCCATGCCTGTTGATCCCGTAGCTTTGACAGCTGCTTTGGTGAAATGCCCCTCGGTAACCCCTGAGGAAGGCGGCGCATTGCAGCTTTTGGAGGAGGCGCTTTCGGCGGCTGACTTTGCCTGCACACGCGTGGATCGCAATGGCGTGCCCAATCTATTTGCGCGTTGGGGGAATGGCGGGAATACACGTACATTCGGCTTTAACGGCCATACAGATGTGGTGCCTGTCGGGGACGAGGCCGCTTGGACATACCCCCCTTTCTCGGCGCATATGGAGGATGGCTGGCTTTATGGGCGCGGTGCCACCGATATGAAATCAGGTGTTGCGGCCTTTGTTGCGGCTGCGATTGATTTCGTCACCGAGACGCCGCCCGATGGCAGTGTCGTTATTGCCATCACAGGGGATGAGGAAGGCCCGTCTTCGGATGGAACAATCGCGATCCTTGATTGGATGGCGGCCCAAGGCGAACGCATGGATGCCTGCATCGTCGGTGAGCCGACCTCGCCCGAGGTGATGGGCGATATGATCAAGATCGGGCGCAGAGGCTCGATGACAGTGAAATTCACGGTGCGCGGCAAGCAGGGCCATTCCGCCTATCCCCATAAGGCGCTGAACCCGATGCCTGTGGTCGCTCTTTTGGCGCATCGTCTGGCCAGCCATGAGCTGGACACAGGCACAGATCATTTTGATGCCTCCACGCTTGCGATCACCACGATTGATACGGGCAATACGGCCTCTAATGTGATCCCCGCCAAGACGCATATGACCGCTAATCTGCGGTTCAACGACATCCATACAGGTGCCTCACTGACCGAGTGGCTGACAACCGAGGCCGAGCGTGTTGCAGATGAAACAGGCACCGAGATCACCATGGAGACCCGTATTTCGGGCGAAGCCTTCCTGACCCCGCCTGGGGCCCTGTCTGATCTGGTGTCAAATGCTGTCGAGGCCGAAACGGGCCGCAGGCCTGAACTCTCCACCACTGGCGGCACATCCGATGCGCGCTTTGTGAAATCGCATTGTCCCGTGGTCGAGGTTGGCCTTGTGGGGCACCGTATGCATCAGGTGGATGAGCGGGTCTGGATGCAGGATATCCACGACCTCAAGCGCATCTATTCCCGTATCCTGCGCGACTATTTCGCCTGAGCACCTCTGGTGTTTTGCGCATGACGCGCCTGTGGTGCCGTGTTAACCCATCACCATGAGCCGCATCCCCAATAAAAAAGAAATCCGCGATTGGATTGCTGACCATCCGGGCAGCACCTCCAAGCGCGATATTGCCAAAGCCTTCGGTATCAAGGGGGCGGCGCGGATTGATCTCAAGCGCATCCTCAAAGAATTGCAGGAAGAGGGGCATCTGGCCAAGCGTGGCAAAGCCTATCGCGACCCTGATAAATTGCCGCCCGTTTCGATCCTGCAAGTTCTAGGGCCTGACGAAAATGGTGATGTCTTTTGTCGCCCAATGGAATGGACTGGCGAAGGCCCCGAGCCGCGCATCCTGTTCAGTGCTCGTGCCACGGACCCTGCTTTGGGCAAAGGCGACCGTATCCTTGCGCGTCTGCAAGAGGTTTCGGGCGAGGACTATATTTATATTGCGCGTCTGATCCGCCGCATCGGGACCAACCCTCTCAAAATCCTCGGGATTTTCCGCAAAGGGGCGGAAGGTGGGCGCATTGTGCCGATCTCTAAAGGCTCGGATAAGGAATGGAGTGTTGCCTCGGATGCCACGGGCGGTGCCAAAGATGGTGAATTGGTCGAGGCCGAACAGGCAGGCCCCAAAGCGCGGATGGGTTTGCCCAAAGCGCGGGTCACCGACAGGCTTGGCAATCCTGCGGCCCCCAAAGCCGTCAGCCTGATTGCGATCCATGAATATGGCATTCCCGATTCCTTCCCTGACGCCGTGATTGCCGAGGCGGATGCCGCCAAACCCTGCGATGTGAAGGGCCGCGAGGATATGCGGGATATGCCGCTTGTCACAATCGACCCTGCCGATGCGCGGGATCATGATGATGCCTGCTATGCCCATCCCGATACCGACCCGAAGAATAAGGATGGCCATGTCATCTGGGTCGCGATTGCGGATGTGGCGCATTATGTGCGCCCGGGCTCGGCTTTGGACCGCGAGGCGCGCAAACGCGGCAATTCCAGCTATTTCCCTGATCGCGTTGTGCCGATGTTGCCTGATCGTCTTTCGGGGGATTTGTGTTCGCTTCATGAAGGTGTGCCGCGCGCTTGTCTGGCGGTGCGGATGGTGGTCGACCAAGCAGGCAATAAGATATCGCACAGCTTCCATCGTGGTTTGATGCGCTCGGCCGCCTCGCTGAATTACCAAGAGGTTCAGGCCGCCCAAGATGGCGATGTAAGCGAGAAATGCGGGCCCTTGCTGGAAACAGTGATCAAGCCGCTTTACGCCGCCTATGAAGCATTGAAATCCGCCCGTGCCGAGCGTCAGCCGCTTGATCTTGATCTGCCTGAACGCCGGATCGAGCTTTCCGAGGAGGGCAAGGTCAGCTCGGTCGCGTTCCGTGACAGGCTGGATGCCCATAAGCTGATCGAGGAATTCATGGTGCTGGCCAATGTCGCCGCCGCCGAGACCTTGATCAAAAAGCGCACGCCGCTGTTGTTCCGTGTGCATGAAGAGCCTGATCAGCAAAAGCTCGAATCCCTGCGCGAAGTGGCCCAGACCAGTGGCCTGACTTTGGCCAAAGGGCAGGTCTTGATGACCCGCCATCTCAACCAGCTTTTGTCGCAAGCCGCTGGCAGCGAAAATGCCGAATTGATCAATATCTCCACCCTGCGTTCCATGCAGCAGGCCTATTACAATGCCGAGAATTTCGGGCATTTTGGTTTGGCGCTGAAATCCTATGCGCATTTCACCTCACCGATCAGGCGCTATGCCGATTTGATCGTGCATCGCGCTTTGGTCAGTGCACATGGCTGGGGCAAGGATGGGCTGAGCCCTGCCGAAATCGAGGATTTGGACGCCACCGCCAAGCATATCTCCGAGACCGAGCGGCGCTCGATGATGGCCGAGCGTGATACGACAGATCGCTATTTGGCGGCCTACCTCTCCGACAGGGTCGGTGCAGAATTTTCAGGCCGTATTTCGGGCATTGCGCGGTTTGGCGCATTTGTAAAACTCGATGAGACGGGGGCCGATGGCCTTTTGCCCATGCGGGCTCTGGGGCGGGAATATTTCCACCATGATGCGGATGCGCAAACCTTGATGGGCGCAGATACGGGGCTGACCATCGGCATCGGTGATCGCGTTGTGGTCAAACTGGCCGCCGCCGTGCCTGTTACAGGCGGGCTTGAGCTGGAATTGCTCGAGATCGATGGCGAGAGGCGCAAGCCTTTTGAGGGTCGTGGCCGCGGCAAAGGCAAGGGTCCGCATCGGCGTAAATTCGTGGCCTCCAAGGCGAAATCGGACAAGCTGAAAAAGAAGAAGCTGCGCAAGCGGAAATAAGCCGTTTCGGCAAAGTTCCGCAGAGGCTCTATCTGTCTGCTTCTGATCTTGCGCAAAACAGGCTATATAAAGCGCATAAAAACAAGATCCGAGCAGGTTCATTATGCGTAAATTGGTACCAATGTTTATCGTGGCTCTTTGGGCGCCACTGGCCGCTGCTATGGCCTCTCCTCTGGATATTTCCCCAAGGCCGCTCATCAGGCCTGCGGCCGAGGGTTTGGGACCAGCGGCGGCCATACCCGTTCAGGCCCGCGCGGATAGCGCTGGTTTCACAGCATGGCGGGCTGGGTTCGAGCCGCGCGCGCGCGCCGCAGGTATTTCGCAATCCGTGATTGATGCCGCTTTTTCAGAGATATCGCTTGAGCCTGATGTGATCCGTCTTGATCGCAACCAATCCGAGTTCAACCGAACGCTTTGGGAATATCTCGACAGTGCCGTCTCCGATAACCGGATCAATAGCGGGCGCAGTTCCGCACAGCGCCAGCGCGAGACCCTTGCCGCGATTGAACGGCGCTATGGGGTTGAGGCGGAAATCGTCGTGGCGATCTGGGGGTTGGAAAGTGCGTTTGGTGCTGTGCGGGGGGATACCCATATTCCCAGTGCTTTGGCGACACTGGCCTATGAAGGCCGTCGCCGCGATTTTTTCGAACAGCAATTGATCGCGGCTTTGCGTATTCTGCAATCGGGCGATACGACACCTGCGCGCATGCGGGGATCATGGGCGGGGGCGATGGGGCACACGCAGTTTATGCCGACCAGTTATCTTGACCATGCGGTTGATTTCACGGGCGATGGACGGCGCGATATCTGGGGGGATGACCCGACGGATGCACTGGCCTCGACGGCCAATTACCTGCGGGAATTCGGTTGGACAACGGGCCAGCCTTGGGGGATGGAAGTCACCCTTCCTGCGGGGTTTGATTATGCTCAATCGGGTGAACGGACCAAGCGGAATGTCTCGCATTGGAACGGTTTGGGGGTACGGCTGACCAATGGGCAGTTGATCCCCGATCACGGGCGATCTTCGATCCTTTTGCCTGCAGGCGCGCAAGGTGTGGCCCTTGTGATCTTTGATAATTTCCATGTGATCGAGCGCTATAACCCCGCGGATGCCTATGTGATTGCCGTGGGGCATCTGGCAGACAGGATCACGGGCGGGCCTGCGTTTCAAAGCGCTTGGCCACGCGGTGATCGCGCTCTGTCTCGGGGCGAGCGTGAGGAATTGCAACGTAGATTGACGCGCGCGGGCTTTTCGACTGACGGGATTGATGGGGTGATTGGCCCCAATACAATCGATGCGATCCGCCGCTTTCAGGCCTCACGTGGTTTGGTGGCTGATGGCTATGCCTCGCTTGCCATTTTACAAATACTTCGCTGATTAAGTGGACTCGACTCCAGCTTTCGGGCGCTCTAAATATTAAGAACATTTAGAGAACAAAATGATGCCCGACTTGCAGCGCGATACATCCCGACGATTGTTATCTCTCTGGTTTCCGCGCCTTGGTGTGGACCGGATTCGCCGCCTTGAGCAGCGGTTCTGGGATGCTCCGCTTGCCGTGGTCCGAGAGAGCGGGAATTTGCGTGTGCTCAGCTCGGTCAGCCCTGAGGCGCAGGCGAAAGGGCTGTTTCCAGGTCAGTCCCTGCAAGATGCGCTGAGCCTGTGTTCCAGCCTGATCACACGCCTTGAAGACCCCACGAAGGAGGCGGGTTTCTTAACGGCATTGCGCAGATGGGCGGGAAAATTCTCGCCTTGGGTGTCAGAGCAGGGCCGCGCGGGGCTGATGATTGACCTGACGGGCTGCGCGCATCTGTTTGGCGGGGAAGAGGCGCTGTTGCAGATTGTCGAGGCGGATTGTCTTGATCTTGGCCTTGAGGTGTCTTGCGGCATTGCAGATACGGCAGGCGCGGCTTGGGCCTTGGCGCGTTATGCGGGGCGGGAGATGGCCGCAACGGGCCCGAATGGGGATGCCATTGATCAAGAGGCGCGCGCCACGCGGTCAAGGGCCGTTAAACGCCGCAATTGGGAAAGAGGGGGGGCTGCGCCCCGCATCGCCACGTCACGGAATGCGGCACAGCGAATTTCACCCCCCGGACAGGTTCGGCATAGCATCGCAAAGCTGCCTGTTGCAGCGCTGAGGCTTGATGATGCGGCCAGCGCAGCCCTTGCGCGGCTTGGTTTGCGGCGGGTCGAGGACCTTTACGATATGCCGCGCGCGGCCCTTGCGCGGCGCTTTGGCCAGCATCTGGTCAGGCGGTTGGATCAGGCCTTGGGGCTGGAGCCCGAGCCGATCTCGCCTGCGCGCGCGCCTTTGCATTTCGCCGCTCGGTTGAGTTTCCCTGACCCGATCGGTTTGGAGGACGATATTATGGCGGGGCTTGATCGGTTGCTGCCTGTGGTCTGTGACAAGCTGCGCGATAAAGGGCGCGGCGCGCGCGGGTTCCGGCTTGAGCTGCGCCGTGCAGATGGCGGGGTGCAACAGGTAGAGGTCGGGCTTGCCCGCCCCGCTGATACGCCTGATCGGGTGCGCGCGCTTTTTGCGCTCAAGATCGGGGTGGTCGATCCTGGCTTTGGTATTGATTTGCTGCGCCTTGAGGCCCGCGAGAGCGAGCCTGTTCATGCGGTTCAACATCGGGGTGGACAGGATGCTGCCGCAGAGCGGACCAAAAGCACTGAACTGGATGATCTGATTGGCCGCATCGGGGCGCGGGTTGGGCTTGAGGCAATCACCCGTCAACACCCTGCTGATTCCCATGTGCCTGAAAAAACGTCCAAAACATTAGCGGCTGCATGGTCTGGCCCTGCCGATACGCCTTGGCCGCGTCCCTCCCGCCCGCGGCCTTTGATTTTGTTCCGCTCAGAGCCTGTTTTGGCCGCGCCCGATCCAACGCCCCCCGCTACGTTCCGTTGGCGGGGGCGCGACTTCTGCACGCTTTGCGCCACAGGGCCAGAGAGGATCGCGCCGGAATGGTGGCTTGATGACCCCGAATGGCGCACGGGTGTGCGCGATTACTGGCGGGTGGATACAGATCGTGGATATCGGCTGTGGCTCTATTTCGCGCATGGAGGAATCACCTCAGGTGGCTGGTTTGCGCAGGGTGATTATGGCTGAGCTGCCATTTTTGTTGCAGAAAAACCCCAGCTATAATCGCTAGAATGGTGCAAATCAGACCCGTAAAAAGCCATTGTTTTTCCACAGGATACAATAACCGGTCAAATGCAGCGAAACTGCGGGTTTATTACGAAGAGGCTTGAAAAACCTATCTAAAGTTTGGTCTACTTGCGTCAATAGTTTGGTCTTATGATCGAAAGGTCAAACGGGTACGACCACGCATCGGCCGGATTTTCGCGGCCAAAGCGAGACTGACGCGCCGCTTATCGGCGCATTGAGGTCACCCGATCAGGCTATGCGGTGTGGGTGTTTGTCCGCTCTCTGGGCAGACATCAGGGGATAGGAACGTAAGCTGATTGTCTGTCGGTATCTTTCTGCGGGGGCGGTGATATCGAAACAGGCATCACCGAAAAGAGCGGTCTCAATCTGGTGAGACTGTCTTGCGAAAACCCTTTCTCCTGAGATTGTTGGCGGCATTCGTACAGAATGTAGAAGCGTCGCAATTATCCCCGATATCGCTGGAATAGGGTGCTTGGCCGTCGGCCTAGAGCGCTCAGACAGGACATTGGCGGTGGGTCCAATAGGGGCAGTCGCCAGAACAGTGTTGTCACGTCCCCGCTGGGAGAAGACGAGAGCCCTCGTCCCCCCGAAACGGCACGCGACAATACAAAGACTACCTAGGTCTCTCGCTGCGAGGGGCCACTCAATCGGGTCGTATACCGGGGGATAACATGCTTGGACTTTTACTTTTGGGACCTCTGCTTTCGCTAGGTCTGGGTTTTTATTTTCTGGATGATGACGATGATGATGACAGCTCGTCGGATACGAATACCCAGCCTCGGACAACGACATCAGGTGGGGGCGGAACCACTGGGCCTTTGATCCTTAACGGCAGCGAAGGCCCCCTCTTCCTCGGGGCGACAGCCAATAGTGTGACGGGCAGCAGTCTGCTTGACGACGTCAATCTTGGCGGCGGCAATGACACGATGAATGGCGCTGGTGGCAATGATGTCATCGATGGAAACCAAGGCAATGACAGTGTCTCGGGTGGTGTTGGAAATGACCTGCTTCGCGGTGGCTGGGGCATTGACAGCCTGTTTGGCGATGGTGGCGATGATACGCTTTTCGGCGGTCAGTTCTCTGACCTTCTGGAGGGCGGTTTTGGCAATGACCAACTCAATGGTGAAGACGGCCTAGATACGCTGGTCGGTGGCGCGGGCAATGATGTTTTGCGCGGCGGCACTGGGGGTGACACCCTGATGGGCGGCGAAGGCAATGACAGCATCTTTGGCAATGAAGACCGCGACAGCCTGATGGGCGGTGATGGTGTCGATACGATGGATGGTGGTTCTGGCAATGACACCATGTTTGGTGGCAATGACAATGACATCATGTTCGGTGGCACCGATAATGACAGCATCGATGGCGGGCTCGGAAACGACTCGATCTCTGGTGGGGCTGGTGCTGATACCGTTTCTGCGGGTTTTGGTGCTGACACAATCTTGGGTGATGCGGGCAACGACTCGATCGATGCGGGCGATGGGGATGATACCATCGACGGCGGAGACGGTTCTGACACCATCAACGGTCAGGCGGGTAATGATACGATTGACGGTGATAACGGCCTTGACGTGATCCTTGGCGGCGCTGGAAACGATGTAATTTCCGGAGATGCTGGCAATGACACCATTGATGGCGAAGACGGCAATGACACCTTGCGCGGCGGCATCGGCAACGACTCTGTCTCTGGCGGCGTTGGCAATGACTCGATCCTTGGCAATGATGGCGCGGATACGCTGATCGGCGGTGACGGGCTTGATACGATCAGGGGTGGCGAAGGCCTCGACAGTATTGATGGCGGTGCGGGCAATGACTTCCTTGCAGGTGATGCAGGCAATGACACCCTGACGGGTGGTGATGGTGCCGACACGCTTGTTGGTGGCGACGGAGAAGACCTGCTGAACGGCGATCAGAGCGATACACTCACTGGTGGCGCAGGCAATGATGACTTTGTGGTCACCGTCGCAGCCGGTAGTGCGACAACGATCACCGATCTGGACCCAGCAGCCGAGACTATAAACCTTGTGATCAGCCCTGCCCCTGCAGCGGGTACGGTGACGCTGACCCAAGCGGGCAGCAATGTCGAGGTTCAGGTATCCGGCACGGTTGTAACCGTCCTACAGGGCACAACTGTTGCGGCGGCAACCCCTGCTGTTCAAGTGAACGGAGCAGCGATCCCGTAAATGAATTGGCCGGAGATGGGGAACCACCTCCGGTTAGATCAATTTTCGCTTTGGAAATTCGGGAAAGCCGTGATCTTCAGATCGCGGCTTTTCTGCTTTCATCAAGGTAGATTTCGCGCAAGCGGCTGGCCACAGGGCCGGGCGTGCCGCTGCCAATCTCATCGCCATCGATCTCGACCACGGGCATCACAAAGGTCGAGGCCGAGGTGATAAAGGCCTCATCGGCGGCTTTGACTTCTTCAATGGTAAAGGCGCGCTCCTCCACGACCATCTGCGCCTCACGCGCAAAGCGCAGGACAGCGGCGCGGGTGATGCCATGCAGGATCTCGTTGCCAAGATGGCGGGTGATGATTTTACCATTCTTGATGATATAGGCGTTGTTCGATGTGCCTTCCGTGACAAAGCCGTCCTCGACCATCCAAGCATCATCCTTGCCCTCGGCCTTGGCCATCATCTTGCCCATGGAGGGGTAGAGAAGCTGAACCGTTTTGATATCGCGGCGGCCCCAACGTTGATCCTCGATCGAGATCACCTTGATGCCCGCTTTGGCGGCAGGGCTATCGGCCAATCCGGGTTTGGACTGGGTGAATAGCACGAGTGTTGGTTTGGTATCGGCAGGGGGATAGGCGAAATCGCGGTCAGCGGCTGCGCCACGTGTGATCTGCAGATAGATCATCCCCTCATCAATCTCGTTCAGGGTGACCAATTCACGGTGGATCTCGAGCAGCTCATCCATCGTGCAGGGGGCGGCCATATCCAATTCGTTCAACGACCGCTCAAGCCGCGCTGCATGGCCCGCAAAATCAAGCAGCTTGCCGCCCAAAACACTTGTCACCTCATAGACGCCATCAGCGAAGAGAAAGCCGCGATCAAAGATCGAAACCGTGGCTTCGGTTTCAGGAAGATACTCGCCGTTGACATAAACGGTGCGGGTCATGGATTTATCCCCAAAGTTCGGGACGGGCCGGATGCACTCCGCTGCCGTCGAATTGCAATGCGTTTTCACGGTCTTCGGCCAGAAGAAGCGGCCCGTCAAGATCAGTGATTGCCACGCCTTGCGCAACCAGAAGCGCAGGTGCCATGGCAAGCGATGACCCGACCATGCAGCCGACCATCACCTGATAGCCCTGGTCAAGGGCTGCTTGCCGCAATGCCAAGGCCTCGGACAGGCCGCCTGTTTTATCGAGTTTGATGTTCACCATGTCATATTTGCCTTTGAGGTCAGGCAGGCTGGCGCGGTCATGGCAGCTTTCATCGGCGCAGACGGGTAGGGGGCGGTCAATCTCGGCCAGCATTCCATCCTGCCCCGCAGGCAAGGGTTGTTCGACCATCTCGACCCCAAGGCGCAAAAGATGCGGGGCCAGATCAGCATAGACCTCGGCCGTCCATCCTTCATTGGCATCAACGATGATGCGCGCTTGTGGTGCGCCTGCGCGCACGGCTTCAAGGCGGGGCATGTCATCTGCGGTGCCGAGCTTGATTTTCAGCAAGGGTCGAAAGGCGTGCTTTGCGGCTGAGGCCCGCATCTTCTCGGGCGTGTCCAGCGAAAGGGTGAAAGCCGTGATCTCGGGGCTTGGCGCGGGGAGGCCCGCAAGCCGCCAAACGGGCATGCCTGTCGATTTGGCCTGCCAATCCCAAAGGGCGCAATCAACGGCATTTCGGGCGGCACCAGCGGGCAAAGCATCTTGCAGATCCTGCCTAGAAATTGTGGCAGGCAGCGCTTCGATCTCGGCGGTGACGCTTTCAAGGGTTTCGCCATATCTGGCATAGGGCACACATTCCCCCCAGCCCGTCACGCCATCACGGATAACCCGCACCGTGAGCACCTTGGCCTCAATCCGCGAGCCACGTGAAATGGTGAAGGCTTCGGCAAGGCGGAACGTGTCAGGGGTGACAGAAATCATAGGGCATCCAAGGCATCACACAGGCGTCCTGCACCCTGACGGAAAGGATCGGCGGTGGGAAGACCCATGCGCTTTTCAATCGCTTCGAGATAGGAGAGCGCCTCATCCTCGCCCATGGCAGCAGTGTTGATGGAGATACCGGCCACCTCGCATTTTGGGTTAGCAACCCGCGCCAGCGGCAGGGCGGTATCGCGCAGCGCCTCGAGTGTGGGCAAGGCATAGCCAGGCAGGCCACGCATATGGGTGCGGGTGGGCTCATGGCTGAGGATCAGCGCATCGGGTTGGCCACCATGGACCAGCGCCATTGTCACGCCCGAGTAAGACACGTGGAACAGGCTGCCCTGACCTTCGATCATATCCCAATGATCTGCGTCATTATCGGGGGTCAGCCATTCAACGGCCCCTGCCATGAAATCTGCGATCACCGCATCCAGCGGCACGCCGCTGCCCGTGATCAAAATACCTGTCTGCCCAGTGGCGCGGAAGCTGGATTTCAGGCCGCGCTTCTTCATCTCGGCATCCATCGCGAGGGCGGTATACATTTTCCCAGCCGAGCAATCGGTGCCCACGGCCAGACAGCGCTTGCCGCTACGCTTGATGCCATTGGCGATCGGGTATTGAACACTGGGCACCCGCACATCATGCAGCTGGCGCCCGCAGGCTTTTGCAACGGCAGCAAGGTCTTCTTCATCGCGGAGCAGGTTGTGCAGGCCCGAGGCGATGTCGAACCCATCCTCCAGCGCGGCGATCAGCACCTTCTTCCAAGCCGCCGAGATAACACCCCCGCGGTTGGCCACGCCGATCACAAGTGTTTTGGCACCAGCGGCCTTGGCAGCGGCCAAATCCATATCGGCAAGGTTAACATCGGCCTTACAGCCTTCCATCCGAAATTGGCCAACGGCGTTATCAGGGCGCCAGTCACGGATGCCTTGCGCCACTTTCGCGGCCAATTGGTCAGGCGCGTCACCAAGAAACAGCAAATATGGCGTTTCAATCATCGGGGCTCTCCATGGGAAAAATGAGTCGCGCGCAGCTTAGCGCCATGTCTCAGGGAGAGTTTCGCGGAGTTGTGTTGTTTGTCGCTACTATGCCCAAGAATTTCCCAGACATCCGATCCACCACGCAAGAATTTTGCGCGATTCGCCAAAGGGCTGGGATAAGTCCGTCAGTGAGCCTATCCGCGCGGGAGATATGCCATGGCAAGGGGATCAGCCGTTTCGAAATCGACGGGCGCCGTGTTGGAGGCGGCCGTGTTGCGCTTGTACTCATAGCGTATCAGGTCCCCTTCTTCCGAGGAGGCGACGATCAAAGCACGGTAAAGATGCCGTGGCCCTTCATAGATATCGACATGGCCGCGCATATGGGGCGTTTGCTCTGTGTCTACGGCAAAGCCATTCTCGGAAAACTCGAGAATCGGGAAAACACTGTCATCAATATGCACACGCAGCTTCGACTTGCGGCGCCGATCAAGTTTCTGGGCGGCGCGCAGGCCATCCATCACTTCTTTTGGTAAAAAATCCGTCATGATGTCTCTGTACTCCCTAGGCCTTAAAATGGTGTTAGTTCCGGCGGCGTCAACCGAAGCTTTCGCCGCAGTGCAGTAAAAATCCGCTCCTGCGACGGCGGTTGTGCAGTGATGAACAGCTCCTCCCTGATCATGCGCATTTGCTGCAAGCGCCATGCCGACTACATCACTGGGCAAGCAGAAAAGGAGAGACCCCGATGGGTTTGTTGATCGACGGCAAATGGGAAGACCAGTGGTATGACACCAAATCGACTGGCGGCGCTTTCAAACGCAGTGAAGCCCAGTTTCGCAATTGGGTGACCAGTGATGGCAGCGCGGGCCCCAGTGGTGATGCGGGTTTCAAGGCCGAATCGGGGCGCTATCACCTCTATGTGTCGCATGCCTGCCCTTGGGCCAATCGCACGATGATTTTTCGCGCTTTGAAAGGGCTGGAAGAACATATCTCGGTTTCCGTCGTTCACCCCGACATGCTTGGCGAGGGCTGGACCTTTGCCAGTGATTTTGAAGGGGCCACGGGCGATACCTTGTTCGGAACCGATTTCGCGCGCGATATCTACATAAAGGCGCAGCCCGATGTGACGACGCGGGTGACCGTGCCGATCCTATGGGACAAAAAGCGCGCGACCATTGTCTCGAACGAAAGCTCCGAGATCATCCGCATGTTCAACTCGGCGTTCAATGAGGTGACGGGCGACCAGCAGGATTTCTACCCTGAAGCGTTGCGCAGCCAGATCGATGAGATCAACAAACGCGTCTATGACGAGATTAATAACGGCGTCTATAAATCGGGCTTTGCGACCACGCAAAAGGCCTATGACAGTGCCGTTCATACCCTGTTCGAGGCCTTGGATTGGGTTGAGGATATTCTTTCCAAAAGCCGTTACCTGACGGGTGATCAAGTGACCGAAGCCGATTGGCGTTTGCTGACCACCTTGGTGCGGTTTGACCCCGTCTATCACCTGCATTTCAAATGCAATCGCAAGCGTATTATCGATTACCCCAATATCTGGGCCTATACGCGCGAATTGTATCAATGGCCTGGCGTGGCAGGGACGATCGATTTCGATCATATCGTGCGGCATTACCATTACAGCCATGACACGATTAACCCCTATCGCATTCTGCCGATCAATCCTGAGATTGACTGGCAGGCTCCGCATGGCCGTGAGGCATTGCAGGCGGGCTGAAAATCCGATTGAACATCGGGCCTGAGGAGATGATGGCCCGATGTCCCATCCAGTGAATACGCGCGACCATGGCGGCGGCATTGATGCGGCATGTCTGCGCTATGGCGGGACGCGTGGTGATTGGGTTGATCTTTCAACAGGCATAAACCCCAATCCCTATCCCATAACAGACCTCGTGCCAGATGCATGGACGGCCTTGCCAGACCAAGCGGCGATGGATCGGTTGATGCGCGCTGCGCGGCAGTTCTGGAATGTGCCTGATGAGGCAATGATTGTCTCGGCTTCAGGTGCCTCGGCGCTGATTGCGCTGATGCCGTTTCTGACAGAGCAGTCCAGTGTCTATATCCCCCAGCCCACTTATAACGAGCATGAAGCGGCCTTTCGCGCGCAAAATCGGCCAAGGGTTGATGCCGCGCGGGATGCGCCTGTGCATGTTCATGTCCATCCCAATAACCCTGACGGGCGCATGATCACGCCTGAGATGGTCACCGCGCCTGCATTGAGCATTATTGATGAGAGCTTTTGCGATACCTGCCCGCAAAACAGCCTCATCGCGCTGGCCGCCCGACCTGATGTCGTGGTTCTCAAAAGCTTTGGTAAATTCTGGGGCCTTGCGGGGATGCGCTTAGGGTTTGCGATCGCGCGGCCTGAAATTGCAACTCGCCTTGCCGATATGCTGGGGCCTTGGGCTGTTTCAGGGCCTGCTTTGCAGATCGGGGCCGAGGCTTTGGAAGATCACGATTGGGCCAATCAAACACGCCTCCAGCTTGAAGCAGCCGCGCAGCGGCTAGACCTGCTGATGGCGGGGCATGCCAAGCGGTTGATTGGTGGCACCAGCCTGTTTCGCAGCTATGAGGTTGAGGATGCCGCCGGCCTGCAAGCGCGCCTTGCATCGGCCCATATCTGGACGCGCATCTTTCCTTATTCAACGACATGGATCCGCTTTGGTCTTCCCGCGTCGGAGGATCACTGGGCGCGTCTGGAAGAGGCGCTGTCATGATCGGCTGCACGGCTTTCCTTTTGGTGCTGGCGATGCTGCTGGATGCCGCCTTGGGCGAGCCGCGTTGCCTGTGGTCGAAACTCCCTCATCCAGCGGTTTTGATGGGCCGCGCGGTGCAGCATTTCGATGATGTCCTCAATATCCCAGAAAAGGCACGACTTGGCGGAATAGTGACTGTTTTCGGCCTCAGTTTGGGGGCTGTTCTGCTTGGGCTTTTAATCGCATCTCTGCCCTTTGGCTGGCTTTGGTCGATTTTGGGTGCGGCCATTTTGATCGCGCAGCGCAGCTTGGTCGATCACGTGCAAGCCGTTGCAGACGGGTTGCGCTATGGGTTGGGGGATGGGCGCCGCGCGGTCGCCATGATCGTCGGGCGCGACACCCGCGATATGGATAAAACCGATATCGCCCGCGCCGCCATTGAAAGCGCGGCCGAGAATTTTTCTGATGGTGTTATCGCTCCTGCCTTTTGGTTTCTGATCGCCGGTTTGCCGGGGATATTGCTTTATAAAGTGATCAACACTGCCGATAGCATGATTGGCCATCGCACCCCGCGCTATCACGCGTTTGGTTGGGCGGCAGCGCGGCTGGATGATCTGCTCAATTGGGTGCCAGCGCGGCTGACTGCTGGCATGATTGCGCTGGCCTTCTGGTCTTCACATGCGTGGAAAGTGGTTCGTAAAGATGCGCGCTTGCACCGTTCGCCCAATGCGGGCTGGCCCGAGGCGGCCATGGCGGGTGTGCTGGATATCGCGCTTTCGGGGCCGCGCAGTTATCACGGCGAGATGCAGGATTATCCTTTCGTGAATGCCACTGGGCAGCATGCGCTGGATGAAGGCGATATCGAAGCTGCCATCGGCGTTTTATGGCGGGTCTGGCTGCTGGCGCTTGCGTTGGTTTTGCTCGTCGCGGTGTTTTGAAGCATTCCCTGTTTGCCTCTGGCCTTGTGATTGCTACTGTCCTCAAAAATTTGCCGACAGGACATTACCCATGCGTATTTTGACCGCCGCCGCCTTTTCTCTTGCCATGACTGGAAGTGCTTTTGCGCAACAATGTGGGGGTGATTTCTCAGGCTTTGTTGATGGCTTGCGGCAGGAAGCCATAAGCCGCGGCCATAGCGCGGAGAGTGTGAACAGCTTTTTCCGCTCGGCCAGACAGGATGGGGCCGTGATCAGGGCAGATCGTGCGCAGGGCGTGTTTCAATTGCCCTTCACCGATTTTTCGCGCCGTGTGATCAGCCAGAACCGCATTGATAACGGCGCGCGCAATGGTCAGCGCTATGATGCGGTGTTCGATGCAGCCGAGAGCCAGTTTGGTGTCTCGCGCGGCGTTCTTCTCGCCTTTTGGGCGCTGGAGACGGATTACGGGCAAGTTCAGGGTGATTTCAACACGCTCAACGCGCTTGTCACCTTGGCGCATGATTGCCGCCGGCCTGAATTGTTCCGTCCTCAGGTTTTTGCGGCACTTGAGTTGTACGAGAATGGCGATTTTGACCCTGCAGATACCACGGGTGCTTGGGCGGGCGAGATCGGGCAGGTGCAGATGCTGCCCGAGGATATCCTGACCAGAGGCGTGGATGGCGATGGAGACGGGCATGTCACGCTCAAGACATCCGCGCCTGATGCTTTGCTGTCTGGGGCCAATATGCTGCGTGGCCTTGGCTGGCGCGCGAACGAGCCTTGGCTGGTCGAAATTCAGGTACCGTCCAATCTTGATTGGGCGATGACAGGGCTGGATCATACCCGCAGCGTGTCTGAATGGGAGCAATTGGGCGTGCAAGCGCGCAGCGGATCTTTGAGTGGCGGTAATCTGCATGCCTCGGTGATCCTGCCGCAGGGGCGCAATGGACCAGCCTTTCTGGCCTATCCGAATTTCTCGGTGCTGTTCGAGTGGAACCAGAGCTTTGTCTATGTGGCCACCGCTGCTTATTTCGCCACCCGCCTTGAGGGCGCGCCCGTGTTTAATGCAGGCAACCCCGAGGCCGGTTTAAGCGGTGCCGAGATCGAGCAGCTTCAGCAGCGCCTTGTGGCGCGTGGCTATGATGTTGGCGGGGTTGATGGCATATTGGGACGTATGACGCGGGCCGCTGTTCAGGCCGAGCAACAACGGCTTGGAATGCCTGCTGATGCATGGCCGACACGGGCATTGCTCAACGCGCTCTGACTGTATTAGGCAACCAGCTGTTCTGCTTTCTTGAGATCGACGCTGACCAGCTGGCTGACGCCTTGTTCCTGCATCGTAACACCAAAGAGGCGATCCATGCGGGCCATGGTCACGGCGTGGTGCGTGATAATCAGGAAGCGCGTATCGGTCCGGCGAGTCATCTCGTCCAGAAGGTCACAAAAGCGCGTGACATTGGCGTCATCCAAAGGTGCATCGACCTCGTCCAGCACGCAAATCGGGGCGGGGTTGGCAAGGAACACGCCAAAGATCAGGGCAAGCGCTGTCAGCGTCTGCTCACCGCCCGACAAGAGGGACAGGGTGGAAAGCTTCTTGCCAGGGGGTTGGCACAAAATCTCGAGGCCGGCTTCCAAAGGATCGTCACTTTCGACCAGAACCAAACGGGCCTCGCCCCCGCCAAAGAGATGGGTGAAGAGCGTCGAGAAATTCTTGTTCACTTCCTCAAAAGCGGCCAGCAGGCGTTCGCGCCCTTCGCGGTTGAGTGAGAAAATACCGCTCCGCAGCTTTTTGATCGCCTCTTCAAGATCGATCTTTTCCGCTTCCAGACTGTCATGTTCTTCCTGCACTTCGCGGGCATCTTCCTCGGCGCGCAGATTGACGGCACCAAGCGCATCACGTTGGCGGCGCAGGCGCAGAACGTCATTCTCGATATGCTCGGCAGGGGCCATCTTGTCGGGGTCAAGCTCGAGGTTTTCGAGAAGGGCGGCAGGTTCGACCCCCATCTCTTCCATGATCCGCTCGGCGGCATGGGCTACACCCTCAGCCGCGCCATCACGACGGGCTTCGGCAGCGGCGCGCGCCTCGCGGGCCTCAGAAGCTGTGCGCTCGGCATCCCGTTCGCTTGCAATGGCAGTACGCAACATGCCCTCGGCCACCGAGAGCGCATCACTTGCCGCCGCTTTACGCTTTTCCGCCTCGGAAATATGGCCCGACAATTCAGCGCGCTTGGCGGCGATTTCTTCGGGCTTGTTATGCGCCTCGGTTAGTTCCTTTTCGGATTGGCCTTTGCGGGTTTGCAATTCGGCCATCCGTGCGGCGGCGGTATCGAGACGTTTGCGCCATGTCTCGACATCATTGGCGATCTGATCAATGCGGCGTTCGCGGGCTTCGCCTTCGCGCTTCAGCTCATCATAGGCGGTGCGCTTGGCCAGCATGGTGATCCGTGCGGCTTCGACGGTGGTTTTGGTATCTGCAACGCGGCTGCGCATCACATCAAGGTTTTCCAATTCGCCTTGCGCCGTTTCCGCTTGGGCCAATTGCGCCAGAGCGGCCTCGGCCTCTTCTTCATGGCGCGTGACGGCTTGGGTTAATGTCTCCAGACGGCCTGCAAGGATGTTCCGCTCGGCCTCAGCGCGCGAGAGGTTGCGGCTGGCCTCGGCCATCTGAGTATCGGCATCGCGGCGCGCTTGGCGGGCTTGTTTGTCAGCCTCGGTCAGGGCGGCAAGCCGTGCTGCGATTTGGGTATGGGCTGTGCGGGTACGCTCGGTTGCGGTTAGGGCGCGTTCCAACTCGGCCGATAGATCGTTGAGCTTGTTGACCTGCTGAAGGCGACGCGCGGCTGTCGAGGACCCATCAGCCGCTGCCAAAGCATACCCATCCCAACGCCATAGATCGCCCTCGCGGCTGACCAGACGTTGGCCGGGTTTTAGCGCATCCTGCAGGCGCGCCCCGTCCTTGGCATCGACGATGCCCACTTGCGACAGGCGGCGGGCAAGTACATCAGGCGCGTCCGTGTAATCCGCAAGCGATGCGACCCCAGATGGCAGCGGGAACATATCACCATAGGGTGACAGCTTGGTCCATCCCGTGCTGCCTGCATCCTGCGCAACAGGGGCTTTAAGATCATCGGCCAAAGCCGCGCCAACGGCGGCCTCAAACCCTGGTGCAACGCGCACAAGATCCAGCAATTGCTCGCCTTGGCCGCGTTCGCGTTCCAGCAATTTGGTCAGGGCGCGCACCTCGGAATCGAGGGTGTTTGCCGTGCCTTCGGTTTCCGCCAAGGCCGCGCGGGCCTCCCCTTCGGAGACCTGCGCCTGCGCGCGGGCGGCTTCGGTTTCCACCAAAGTGGCTTCGGCGCGCGCGGTCAGATCGGTGGCGGCTTCCATCGCGGCTTGCGCCGTGTCGAGATCACGGGTCAGCATCGACAGGCGGTCTTGCGCCTCGGTTGCGGCGCTGCGGGCCTTATCAGCCTCGGCTGTGTTGCGCTCGGCGGCCTTGCGCGCATCCGAAACAACCCGTTCAGCCGATTGATGGCGGGCGGCAAGGCGGGCTGCATCCTCGGTCAACTGGCTCAGGGCGGCTTCCCGCTCGGACATGATCCGCGCTGCGTCAGAGGCCTCGAAGGATGATTTTGCCACCGCTTCATCATGGCCGTCGCCCGCCGCGATCAGCTCGTCGCGTTCCGCTTCCAGCCGTGAGATCGTCTCGCCTGCATCCGTGTTCAGGCTGGCCTCGCGGCTAATATCGCGGCCAAGCTGTTCGATCCGGTTTTGCAGGGATTCGATGTTTTGCCGCGCGCGGGCCTCTTCTGTTTCCAGCGCATCCCGTTCGACTGTGACACGCTGCAAAATGGCGGCGGCGATTGTCTCTTCCTCGCGCCGCGCAGGCAGCTTTTCCTCGGCCTCTTCGCGGGCTTTGGTTGTGTTGAGCGCCGCGCTCTCGGCGCTGGCGGCAGCCGTTACGGCGGCGCGCAGGGTTTCCTCGGCCCGCAGGCGGGCTTCTTCGGCTTCCTTCCAGCGCAGATAGAGCAACAGCCCCTCGGCTTGGCGCAGTTCTGCTCCGATTTCGCGGTAGCGTGACGCTTGGCGGGCCTGCCGCGCGAGCGATGCCAATTGCTGTGCCAGTTGCTCCAACACGTCATCCACACGCGCGAGGTTGGTTTCCGCGCCTTTCAGCTTCAACTCAGCCTCGTGGCGGCGTTGATAGAGCCCCGAAATACCCGCGGCTTCCTCAAGCACGCGGCGGCGCGCACGCGGCTTTGCATTGATCAGTTCCGAGATTTGCCCCTGCCGCACCAGCGCGGGCGAATGCGCCCCCGTCGATGCATCCGCAAACAACATCTGCACGTCGCGCGCGCGCACGTCTTTCCCGTTGGTTTTATAAGCGCTGCCGGCATCACGGGTGATCCGCCGAATGATTTCCAACTGGTCCGTGTCATTGAAGGAGGCGGGGGCAAGACGTTCGGAATTGTCCAGAATCAGCCCGACTTCGGCAAAATTCCGCGCTGAACGTGTGGCGGCGCCTGCAAAGATCACATCTTCCATGCCGCCGCCGCGCATCGCGGTCGGACGATTCTCACCCATCACCCAACGCAGGGCTTCAAGCAGGTTCGACTTTCCACAGCCATTCGGACCCACAACACCTGTCAAACCATCCGCAATGATAAGATCGGTGGGGTCTACGAAACTTTTGAAGCCGTTCAGTCTAAGTTTGGAAAAGCGCAAAAGCCTTCCCCCGGTTGATTCTGATAGAAATGACTGTCTTGCTTGAAAGCCGCTTGAGTCAATAACGAACCCCTGTATGTGGATAAGTATAGGCAGTTTTCCACAACATATAGACGTTATATAAGCATATAGTGGTCAGCCACGGCCCCTCTGCGCCTTTGAGTGGGTCAGGATGCAGATGCCGCATTGTCCTAAGGGGGCTATGTGCAATCGTTGCAGGTGGGCCACGCAATTTCGGCTCTCTTTCGAAAGATTGAGATCAAGCGCCCGAGATGCTATGTTTGATGCATGGCCCGCGCTGAGGCTCTTTGTCAGCGCTTAATCATGGAGGACCGAGTCCTGACTGGACCGACCATTGCCGTTGCTGAGACAACAGCTGAAACAGCCCAAATCGCGGGCAAAACGCAGACCCTGACGAGCGAAGGCTTGCTCGAGAAGGTGCTCGCATCCCTTGAAAATGACAAAGCGGAAGAGATCGTCGAGATCAACCTTCGGGGCAAATCCTCGATGGCGGATTACATGGTGATCGCCTCTGGCCGTTCGTCGCGTCAAGTCGGTGCCATCGCCGAGAAACTTGCCGATTCCCTCAAGCAGGATCATGGCATCCTGTGCAAGATGGAAGGCAAGCAGACAGGCGATTGGGTGCTGATCGATACGGGCGATGTTATCGTCCATGTTTTCCGCCCTGAAGTGCGTGAATTCTATCAGATCGAAAAGATGTGGATGCCTGAAGCAGCAGCGCAGACCAGCCAGTAAGGGCAGGCTTGTGCGCATCCATCTGTGTGTCGTGGGCCGGTTGCGATCAGGCCCCGAACGTATTCTTCTTGATGACTATCTGACCCGCTTTGAAAAATCAGGCCGTGCCTTGGGGCTCGGGCCTGTGCAGGTGCATGAGGTCGAGGATAAAAAAGGCGGCGGCATGTCGGCAGAGGCGGATTTGCTGCGCCGTGCGATCCCGTCAGGTGCTGCGATCTGGGCGATGGACGAGCGCGGGAAAGTGATGTCTTCGCCAGCCTTTGCCCAAGATATCGCCAAGCTCAGGGATCAGGGGCGCGGCGATCTGGCTTTTGTCATTGGCGGCGCTGACGGGATTGACCCATCCCTGAGGTCTCAGGCGGATCGTACGATCTCATTCGGGGCGATGGTCTGGCCGCATATGCTGGTGCGCGTGATGCTGTCCGAGCAGATTTACCGCGCGGCCTCCATTCTTGCAGGTGCGCCTTATCATCGGGTGTGACCGCCCGCTTCCTAAGCATTTTTTAATCTAAAACCGTCATGGATTTGGGGAAGCCCGAAGCCAGCGGAATGAGATTTATGAGCCTCCTGCATCCCTTAAGCCCTGATCCGGATAATGCAGCCCCGATTGTCGGGTTGGATCCGAGCTTGGCAAAGGCGGGGAAGGTGGTGGCAGTGGTCGTCACGCATAACCGTTTTGCACAGCTCAAACAGACGATCAGCGCGCTGCTGGCCGTTCCGCCGCCGTTCTTGCAAGGAATTCTAGTGGTGGATAACGGCTCGGATGATGGCAGTTGGGGATGGCTTGCCAGCGTACAAGACCCACGCATTCTTCCACTGCGTCATTCCAAAAACCTTGGCGGTGCGGGCGGGTTTCATGCGGGCCTGCGCGCGGCGGTCTCGCTGATGGATCCTGATTGGGTGGTCGTTATGGATGATGACGGGCGCCCTGATGACGGGGCGATTGCCGCGTTTCATCAAACTGATTTGAGCGGTTGGGATATGGTGGCGGCGGCCGTGCGCTATCCCGATGGAGCGATTTGCGAAATGAACCGCCCCTCGCGCAATCCGTTCTGGTCGGTTGGGGCCTTCTGGGCGACGGCGCGTCATGGCCGATCTGGGTTTCATATTGACCCTGCGCATTATGCCGATGGCATGGCGCCTGTGCAGGTGGATGTATCCTCATTTGTCGGGTTGTTTATTTCGCGCAAAACCGTTGACCTCATCGGCTATCCCGATCCGTCCCTTTTTGTTTATGGCGAGGATGGTCTTTATACGCTTGCGGCCTCGAAGGCGGGCCTCAGGATCGGGTTTTTTCCGCAAATTCGCTTCACGCATGATTGTACCACCTTTGTGGCGCGGGACCGTGCCTTTTCCGAGATTTGGAAGGCGTATTACTACCACCGCAATTTGCTTCATCTCTATCGCGCGGCGGCGGGGTTTTGGTTCTGGCCCGCGCTTGGGGCTGTTTTGCCGAAATGGCTTTGGCGGATCACTCGGCAAAAGCATCGGCGCGGTCGGTTTGCCCTGATTTTGGCCTTGGCCATATGGGACGGGTTATGGGGCGTAAAGCACCGGTCCCATGATCAGGTTTTGCGTCTGTCCGGCGCTCACCGTGAAAGGATATCGCGATGAGTTTTGCGCAAGACCAACAGCCCCAAAGCCAAGGGGAACAGCCCTGCAAACAGCGTATAGCTGATGGTGACATAGGGCGGCTGATACATCGGGTAGAACCCTTCCCGCATCAGGGCGGTGACATGGATCAGCGGGTTGAACCACAAAATATCCTGCGCCCAAGCGGGCAAATCCTCGGGCAAGACGAGAATGCCCGATGCCAGAAACAAGGGCCGAGTGATGATCGACCATATCTGCGCCCAAACAGGCAGCACACCCATCAGGAAACAGTTCAAAACGCCGATGCCCAATCCCAAAATTCCCGCCAATGCCAAAGCCCCGAGGATCGGGCCTGGAACCAAGGGAGAGGTTGTTTTGGTCACAGCCAGAATACCCACCAAAAGAATGTAAGTGACCAACAGACTGGTCAGAAAGTTCAGGATGAAGCGGGCCAGTATCGCATCAATCCAGCGCAAGGCTGGATAGGCGAGCAAGGGTTTGGAAAAGATCAGGGCGCGGCTGACTGTCAGTTGCACGTTTTGGAACAACAAAAAGGGCAGAAACCCCGTGGCGTAGAACAGGATGAAGGATGTGCCCAATGGCGGGTTATGGATGATCAGCGAGAACCCGATCGCCAGAATGGCAATTGTGCCCAAAGGCTCCAACACCGCCCAGATATATCCGCCAACGCTCTGCCCATAGCGCGAGGACATCTCGCGCAGCATCAGCGCTGCAATGCTCCGCAGGCTTGCAATCAGCGGGTTGGAGGGCGGCAGGCCCGAGCGGTTTGGCAAACTGTAACTCACGGCACTCTCCTGTCTCGATCCTTGGTCGGGGCGGTTCTAACGGATGAGGGGTGAAGGAATGGTGGATGCGGTGCTTCAAGCTGTTCCAAAACCGCCCGAGCGCATCATTCAGGTGCGCACCATGGCCAAACCCGCCAGAATGCGCCGGCGCCATCTTGGGTTGATCATGGGCTTTATGATGATGGTCCTTGCCCCGCTTTGCGCGATTGCATGGTATCTCGGCGCGCGAGCTGAGGCGCAATATGCCTCGCTTACGGGGTTTACTGTGCGGCAGGAGGAAAGCGGCGCGGCCTCCAGCATGCTGGGTGGCTTTGCGCAATTCGCGGCCATCTCCAGCGCAACAGGTGACACCGACATCTTGCATGAATTCATCCAAAGTCAGGAGTTGGTGGCCCGTATCGCCACCCATTTCGATCTGGTTGCGCATTACACTGGCCCTTGGGAGCGCGATCCGATTTTTGCCCTCGCACCTGATCCCAGTATCGAGGATTTGCTGGATTACTGGCAGCGGGTCGTGCGCGTCTCCTATGATCAGGGGACAGGTTTGGTGGAGTTGCAAGTGCTCGCCTTTGAACCTGAAATGGCGCAGCGGATTGCACAGGAAATCGTGGCGCAAAGCCATGTTTTGATCAATGAATTGAACGCAGCCGCGCGTGCCGATCTGATGCGCTTTGCCGAAGCCGATCTGGTGGATGCCAGCACCCGATTGCGCCTTGCCCGCGAGGCGCTGACCGAGTTTCGCATTCGCACCCAGATCGTTGATCCTGAACCGGATATTCAGGGCCGCATGGGGGTTTTGAACAATCTCCAACAACAGCTTGCGCAAGCCTTGATCGAATTCGATGTCTTGGCCGAAAATACCAACCAGAGTGATACTCGCGTGGTTCAGGCCAATCGCAGGATCGAGGTGATCCGCGCGCGTATCGCCGAGGAGCGTCAAACCTTCACCCTTCAAGGCGCGACCTTCTCAGGGCAGGATTACCCGACCTTGATGGCCGAATATGAAAGCCTGACGGTTGAGCGTGAATTTGCCGAGCGTGACTACGGGATTGCCTTGGCCGCATTGGAAGTGGCACGTGACAATGCCGCCCGCGAGACGCGCTATCTGGCGGTCTATATTCGCCCCACTTTGGCACAAAGCGCGGAATATCCGCGCGCGGGCATGATCCTTGGGCTCGCCTTCGTATTCCTGATCCTGTCTTGGTCCATCCTGACCTTGATCCTGTATAGCATTCGGGATCGTCGATGATCCGCTTGGAGGGGGTATCCAAGGCCTTCCGCTTGCGCGCGGAGTGGAAGGTGATCCTTGATGATGTGTCCCTGACCCTGCCAAGCGGACGTGCGCTTGCGCTGTTGGGGCGGAACGGTGCGGGCAAGACGACGCTTTTACAAATGATCTCGGGGACAACCCAGCCTGATCGGGGGCGGGTTGTGACCATGGGCGCGGTCTCGTGGCCTGTTGGGTTTGGCGGGTCGCTGCATGGAGATTTGACTGGCGCGCAAAACACGCGATTTATCGCGCGCATCTATGGCGTCGAGACAGCAGAGCTGTTGGAATTTGTCGAGGATTTCGCCGAGCTTGGTGGCCATTTTCACATGCCAATTCGCAGCTATTCGGCAGGCATGAAATCACGGCTTGGCTTTGCAATGTCGATGGGAATTCCTTTTGATACCTATCTGGTCGATGAGGTCACCGCCGTTGGCGATGCTGCATTCCGGCGCAAAAGCAAAGCCGTCTTTCGCGAAAGGATCAGAAGCGCCAGCGCGATCATGGTCAGCCATAACCTTGCCGAGCTGCGCGATTATTGTGATGCGGCATTGCTGCTGGAAGCTGGTGAGTTGCGCTATTTCCCCGACCTGAATGAGGCGATTGCCATCCATAAAGCCATGCTCGCCTAACCGAGCCTTAACCATCACCCGCTACTTCAAGAGGGTGAGGTTACAGGAGGTTGCGAGATGACAATCCTATGCGTTGGGGCTGGGTTTTCAGGCGCTGTCATCGCGCGCGAATTGGCCGAGGCGGGGTTGCGCGTGGATGTGGTCGAGGCGCGTGATCATGTCGCTGGAAATTGTCATAGCAGCCGTGACCCTGCGACAGATGTTCTGGTCCACCGCTATGGCCCACATATTTTCCACACCGATGACGCGCAGGTTTGGGCTTATGTGAACCGCTTTGCCAAATTTCACCTCTATCGCCATCAAGTCAAAACGCTGTCAGGCGGCGCGGTCTATTCCATGCCGATCAATCTGCACACGATTAACCAGTTCTTCGGGCGAAGCATGACGCCTGATGAGGCAAAGACCTTTATCGCAGGACGCACGGTTTTTATCCCTCAGCCTGAAAGTTTTGAGGAACAGGCGCTCAGCATGGTTGGCCCCGAGATTTATGAGGCCTTCCTGAAAGGATATACCGAAAAGCAATGGGGCCGCGCGCCCTCAGATTTGCCGGCCAGTATTCTCAAACGGCTGCCCCTGCGATTTTCCTATGATGACAATTACTTTTTCCACAGGTTTCAGGGCATGCCCGAGCAGGGCTACACCCCCTTGGTCACGGGCATTCTAGATCACCCCCTGATTGATCTGCATCTGAACAGCCCGTTCGATCCCGCCATGGCATCGCGCTATGACCATATATTCTGGTCGGGCCCGCTTGATGCATGGTTCGGGCATGATTTTGGGCATCTGGGGTACCGGACGCTCGATTTTTCGCATGGTCAGGCGCGGGGCAGCCACCAAGGTGCGCCGATCATGAATTACGCTGACACCAAAACACCTTATACCCGTGTGACTGAGCACAAGTATTTTGCGCCTTGGGAAAGCCATGAGGAAACGGTTTTCACCTTCGAGACCCCGCGCGAATTTAAGGCGGGTGATATCCCCTATTATCCGATCCGCCTGCTCTCGGATAAATCGATGCTCACCGATTATGTCGCGCGCGCTGCCCTGACCGAAGGGGTGACGTTTTGCGGGCGGCTAGGCACCTATCGCTATCTTGATATGGATGTCACGATCCGTGAGGCGCTGGAGACGGCGCAAGCCTTCCTCAAGCTGCGCCGCAATGACGGTATTATGCTAGCCTTTATTCACCCCCCTATCCCTCAACCCACGGCTTGCCTCTCTGCCTTGCGCTCCGTAGAACCGGAGCGAATGAGCAGAAAGGCCGTCGCATGAGCGAAATGCCCACAAAGAAACCCGTTGTGCTTTGTATTCTGGATGGTTGGGGCTTGAACCCGAATGAAGAAGGCAATGCAGTTGCCCTCGCTCAGACCCCGAATTTTGATCGCTTGATGGCTGAATGCCCCAATGCCACGCTGACCACTTTTGGCAATGATGTTGGACTGCCGACAGGACAGATGGGCAATTCCGAGGTGGGCCATACCAATATCGGTGCAGGCCGTGTCGTGGCGATGGATTTGGGGATGATCGACCTCGCCATCGAGGATGGGTCCTTTTTCGACAATGCTGCCTTGAAGGATTTCGCCGCGAAGGTGAAAGCCAGTGGCGGGGTCGCCCATATCGCAGGGCTTGCCTCACCTGGCGGGGTGCATTCGCATCAGAGCCATATCGCCGCTGCCGCCAAAGCCCTTTGCGATGCGGGCCTTGCGGTAAATATCCATGCCATCACAGACGGGCGCGATGTTGCGCCAAAATCCGCGCTCGACCAGATTGCCGCGCTTGAAGCTGCCCTGCCTGATGGCGCGCAAGTGGTGTCGGTGATCGGACGATATTACGCGCTTGATCGTGATACACGTTGGGAACGTGTTGAAACCGCCTATCGCAGAATTGTGGATGGCGAGGCACTGAACGGGTTTGATGGCCTGAATGGCGGTGTCTATGATCGCGCATCTGACGCAATCGAGGCTGCCTATGCGCGGGGCGAGACGGATGAGTTTATCCAGCCCTCGGCGATCAAGGGCTACCAAGGGCTGAAGACGGGGGATGGCCTGTTCTTCGCCAATTTCCGCGCTGACCGTGCGCGTGAAATTCTCTCGGCCATCGGTGATCCGGATTTTGATGGTTTCGATATCACGGGCCGCCCCGCATTGGCCGCCCTTTTGGGCATGGTCGATTATTCCAAAACCCATGACAGCTTCATGACCACGGTCTTTCCCAAGCAGGAAATCGTCAATTCTTTGGGCGCTTGGGTCGCCTCCAAAGGGTTGTGGCAGTTCCGTTTGGCCGAGACCGAGAAATACCCCCATGTCACTTTCTTCCTCAATGGCGGGCGCGAAACCCCCGAGATTGGCGAAGACCGTGCGATGCCAAAATCGCCGAAAGTGGCGACCTATGATCTCCAGCCTGAGATGAGCGCGCCTGAGGTGACCGAGAAATTGGTTGATGCGATCGGAGCAGGCTATGACATGATCGTCGTGAATTTCGCCAACCCCGATATGGTGGGCCATACAGGTGATGTCGCCGCCGCGATGAAAGCCTGTGAAGCCGTTGATGCAGGCCTTGGCGCGGCACTTGCCGCTTTGGACAAGGCAGGCGGTGCAATGATCGTGACAGCAGATCACGGCAATTGCGAGATTATGATCGACCCTGAAACAGGGGGCAGGCACACGGCTCATACGTTAAGCCCTGTTCCCGTCATCCTTTATGGTGGGCCAAAGGGTGCCACGCTGGCCAAGGGCCGTCTGGCGGATCTTGCGCCAACGGTTCTGACCCTGATGGGGCTGGATCAACCGCCCGAGATGACAGGGCGGTCACTGATCCGATGACGCGTATTGGCTGCGTCATCAGCCTTTTGGCTTGGAGTGTTCTGAGCGGCCCTGCGCGGGCCGATCTGGACCCTGCCGAGGCGGCTGAAACTGCGGCCCTTATGTTGGAAACAGCGGCCCTGTCCCTGTCTGAGGCAGATGGCGCGCGCGACCGTGTCGAGGCGTTGACAGAAACCGTTCGGGCCTATGAAGAAGGCCTCTTGGCCTTGCGCGAAGGCATTCGCCGCGCGGCCTTGCGGGAGCAAACCATTGAAACTGTCTTTGAGGCCGAGCGTTCGCGGCTGGCCAGTCTGCTGGGTGTCTTGCAATCTATTGAGCGTGCGCCCGTGCCGCTCTTGATGATCCACCCCTCTGGCCCAGTTGGCACTGCGCGCTCAGGGATGATCCTGTCGGATGTCACGCCCGCCGTTGCTTCCGAGGCCGAAGAGCTGCGCCGCCAACTTCAGGAGCTGCAATCCATGCGCGCCCTACAATCGCGCGCCCTCGACCAGATGGCGATTGCCTTGCAGGATGTTCAATCGGCCCGTTCCGAATTGTCTCAGGCCATCGCGGATCGGCGCCAATTGCCAACGCGGTTTTCGCTGAATGCAGACGCTTTGCGCCAGATCGTTGAAAGCGTCGATTCCCTTTCAAGCTTTGCCGAGATGCTGCGCGACAGTTCTGCCCCAAACCTTACCGATCCCGATTTACCTCGTTTTGAGACGGCGCGCGGCACACTTGCTTTGCCTGTCCTTGGCCGCCTTTTGCGCGGCTTTAATGAGGAAGATGCCGCTGGTATCGCACGGCCAGGCTTGGTTCTGGCGACAGGGCCGCGCGCTTTGGTCACAAATCCGTGGCCTGCAACAGTGCGCTATGCTGGCCCTCTGCTGGATTATGGCAATGTCGTAATCCTTGAGCCTGATGGAGATTTCCTGTTGATTATTGCGGGGTTAGACGAAGTATTTGTGCAGTCGGGCGATGTGGTTGGCATGTCCGCGCCACTGGCCTTGATGGGCGGTTCCGCACCAGACAGCGAAGAATTGATCGTTACGTCATCGCAAGGAGGTGGCGCAGAGCTCTCGGAAACGCTTTATATAGAACTCAGACAACTCGGTGAGCCGACCGACCCTTCGGAATGGTTTGCGGCCCAGTGATATAGAAAGAAGGTGTTGAGATGAAAAAGCTGGTCATGGCCGCGATTGGTGGCACGACTGCAGGGGTTCTGTTGAGCACGCAGCTTGCCGCCCCGCTCATCGCGCAAGAGAATGAGCGCAGTGTTTCGGTGTATGAGCAGCTCGATTTGTTCGGCGACATCTTTGATCGCATCCGCTCCGACTATGTCGAAGAGGTAGATGAAGGTGCCCTGATCGAGGCCGCGATCAACGGAATGCTCACCTCGCTTGATCCGCATTCCAGTTATTTGCCGCCAAGCGATTTCGATTCGATGCAGGTTCAGACCCGTGGTGAATTTGGCGGCCTCGGCATTGAGGTAACGCAAGAAGACGGATTTGTGCGCGTCATCACTCCAATGGATGACACCCCTGCCATGGAAGCGGGCGTTGAAGCGGGTGATTTCATCACGCATGTGGATGGCGAAGCGCTGCTGGGGCTGACCTTGGAAGACGCGGTTGATTTGATGCGCGGCCCTGTCGGCTCCGAGATCGTGATCACCGTTGTGCGCGAAGATGTGGCCGAGCCCTTCGATATCACCATCATCCGCGATCGCATCCGCCTGACTGCGGCCCGCGCGCGTTTGGAGGGCAACACAGCCGTTCTGCGTGTCTCGACATTCAATGATCAGACCTATCCCAATCTCAGCGATGGCTTGGCCGAGATGATCGCCGAGGTCGGTGGTCTTGAGAACCTCAATGGTGTGGTGCTGGATCTGCGCAATAATCCGGGCGGTCTGCTCAGCCAAGCGATCCGCGTCTCGGATGCCTTTCTTGATCAGGGTGAAATCGTCTCCACCCGCGGCCGCAACCCCGAAGATGGGGAGCGGTATAACTCCACCCCTGGTGATCTGATCGAAGGTCTGCCGCTGGTGGTTCTGGTCAATGGGGGCTCTGCCTCCGCCTCCGAAATTGTGGCAGGTGCCTTGCAGGATCATCGCCGCGCAGTGGTTGTGGGCACCAATACTTTCGGCAAAGGCTCTGTCCAGTCGGTGATGCCCGTGCAAGGGGATGGCGCGATGCGCCTGACGACATCGCTCTATTACACGCCCTCTGGCCGCTCCATTCAGGCCCTTGGTGTGGCGCCCGATATTCTGGTTGAACAGCGCGACCCGATTGAAGTGGATGAGGATGAAGAAGAGCGCGCCACAAGATCCGAGGCTGATCTGCGCGGGGCGCTTGGCAACACAACCCTGACCGAAGACCAGCAACGCCAGTTGGAAATCGAGCGGGAAGCAGCAGAAGCCACAGCCCGCATGCGCAATGAGGATTATCAACTGGCCTATGCCATTGATATTCTCACGGGCCTGAACGCTCTGGGACCAGAGGCGCAGTGAGCGCCAAACTGACGCCAGAGCAGGCGGCCAAACTTCCCTACCGTCCTTGCGTCGGCATTGTCTTGATCAATGCTGACGGCAAGGTCTTCGCGGGCCAACGTGCCGATATGGACAGCCCCGCATGGCAAATGCCGCAAGGGGGCGTCGATACAGACGAGGATGTGCTGGCCGCTGCCAAACGCGAATTGCTGGAAGAGACAGGGGTGCATGAGGGCGATGTGATCTTGTTGCGCCAAACGGCAGATTGGGTGCGCTATGATCTCCCCCTCGTGGTGATCCCAACCCGTTGGGGCGGAAAATACCGTGGCCAGAAACAGCATTGGTTTCTGATGCGGCTCGAGCGCCCTGATAGCTGCATCAACCTCACCTATCAGGATGTAGAATTCTCGGATTGGCGCTGGATGCAGGCCTCGGAGCTTCTTGATCATATCGTCGGGTTCAAGCGCCCGATCTATGAGGCCGTTTTCACCGAATTTGCCCTGATCTAAGCCTTTCATCTTTCCAAAAATACGAAAAACCCGACCTGTCCAAAGGCGCGGCAATGGTCAGACTCGAAAATAGAACAAAACGTGAATATCATAGGGTCTATGGGATTCGCAGAGCTTGCCATAACTTCCAATTTCACCTTCCTCACGGGTGGCTCCCACCCTGAGGAATACGCCGCGCGTGCGGCGCTTCTTGGCATTGATGCCATCGCGATTGCCGATGAAAATTCGGTCTCGGGCATTGTGCGGGCCTATTCCGAGTTGAAAGAGATCGCCCGCCAGATCCGCCTTCTCGCTACACAAGATCCGATAGGCCCACCCAAGCCCGCGCATCTTCCCGACGCGCCGCGCGCGCCCATTGATCACCTCCCCCGCCTATTGCCTGCAGCCCGCCTCGTTCTGCGCGACGGGCTTGAGCTGGTGGCGCTGCCGCGAAACAGGACAGGCTGGGGCAATCTGTGCAAAATGCTCTCTAACGGGCGGCTTAGAGCCGAAAAAGGATCCTGCGATCTTGGGCTTGAAGATGTGCTGGAGCTTGGTGACGGGCTTGAACTGCTTCTCTTCCCCCCGCCTGATCTGTCTTGTGATACGGGGGCGTGGCAACAGATGGCGCGGCGTCTGTCGCACCGCTTTGAGGGCGCGTTGCATCTGCTGATGGCGCCTGCCTATGACGGGCAGGATAGCACGCGGTTTGCAACGCTTGCCCGTTTGGCTGATGCGCTTGAGCTGCCCACCATCGCCTCGGCCTGTCCGATCATGCATCATGGATCACGGCGCAGGCTGACCGATATCCTGACCTGTATTCGGCAAGGTCTGCGGGTGGAGGATCTGGGCACCGAAGCGCAGGCCAATTCCGAACAGCGCTTGCGCTCGGAGCAGGAGATGCGCCGCATTTTCGCGGGCCATCAATCTGCGGTGGACCGCACGCTTGATCTGACCCGCCGCCTGAATTTCCGCATTGACGAGCTGCGCTATGAATACCCGTCCGAGATTGCCGAGGGTGAAACCGCCAGCCAACGTCTGGCGCGGCTGGCTTGGGCGGGGCTGGCTTGGCGTTATCCGCAAGGCATCCCTGATCGCGCCAAAAAGCTTATGGAGCATGAGCTGACCCTGATCGCCAAGCTTGGCTATGAACCCTATTTCCTGACCGTACATGACATTGTCGATTTCGCCCGCTCGCGCGGTATCTTGTGCCAAGGGCGTGGCTCGGCGGCCAATTCGATCACCTGTTATGCGCTCGGGGTGACATCCGTTTCGCCCGAAATCGGCACCATGGTCTTCGAGCGTTTCGTCTCAGAGGCGCGGGATGAGCCGCCCGATATCGATGTGGATTTCGAACATGAACGCCGCGAAGAGGTGATCCAATGGATCTACCAACGCTATGGTCGGCACCGCGCGGGGCTATGTGCCACGGTGATCCATTATCGCGGCAAAAGGGCAGTGCGGGAAGTGGGCCGCGCTATGGGGCTCAGCGAAGATACCCTATCGGCGCTGTCCAGCCAGATTTGGGGCCATTGGTCGGCCAAAGGTCTGGAGGAGACCCGCATGCGCGAGCTTGGCCTTGACCCAACCAGCCCGCGCCTGCGCCAGACCATTGCACTGATCCGCGAGATCATCGGCTTCCCCCGTCATCTCAGCCAGCATGTGGGTGGGTTCGTGATCACTGAGGGGCGGCTTGATGAATTGGTGCCGATCGAGAATGCCTCGATGGAGGGGCGTACGGTCATCTGTTGGGATAAGGATGATATCGACGTGCTTGGTATCCTGAAGGTCGATATTCTTGCGCTTGGCATGCTCAGTTGCATCCGCAAGGCCTTCGATCTTTTGCAAAAGCATCATCAGGTTGATTACAGCCTCGCGACCCTGCCGCCCGAAGACCCCAGCGTTTACGACATGCTGTGTAAATCCGACAGCCTTGGGGTGTTTCAGGTCGAAAGTCGCGCGCAGATGAATTTCCTGCCCCGCATGCGGCCGCGCAGCTTTTATGATCTGGTGATTCAGGTCGCGATCATCCGCCCCGGTCCCATTCAGGGCGATATGGTCCACCCCTTCATCCGCCGCCGCAATGGAGAGGAAGCCGTCAGTTTTCCCTCGGATGCTTTGGGCGAGGTCTTGGGCAAAACCTTGGGCGTGCCCCTGTTTCAAGAACAAGCCATGCAGATCGCCATTGTGGGGGCAAATTTCACCCCCGATGAGGCCGACCGCCTGCGCCGGTCCCTTGCGACCTTTAAAAAGCATGGCAAAGTCTCGGAATTCCGCACGCGGTTTCTCAAAGGCATGCGGGATAACGGCTATGATGCCGAATTTGCGGATCGGTGTTTTTCGCAGATCGAAGGCTTTGGCAGCTATGGATTTCCCGAAAGCCACGCGGCCAGTTTCGCGCTTTTGGTTTATGCCTCCTCGTGGCTCAAATGCCATCATCCCGGCATTTTTGCCTGCGCGCTTCTCAATAGCCAGCCGATGGGGTTTTACGCGCCCGCACAGATCGTACGCGATGCGCGTGAACATGGTGTCGAGGTGCGGCCCGTCTGCATCAACCAGTCGCATTGGGATAATGTGATGGAGCGGAGCGAGACGGGCACACTGGCCTTACGCCTCGGGTTTCGGCAGATCAAATCCATCCGCGAGGAAGACGCCCATTGGATCGTGGCCGCGCGGGGCAATGGCTATCACCATGTCGAAGATGTCTGGCGTCGTGCCTCGATCGATGCGCGGATGCTGACCATTCTGGCCGAGGCTGACACGTTCCAAGTGCTCGGCCTGTCGCGCCGCGAGGCGCTATGGGCAGCCAAAGCGCTTGGCCCGTCCGAGCCTTTGCCGCTTTTCTCGGGCGATCTGGATGGGGAGGGGATTATCGAGCCTGCCGTCCATCTTCCCAAGATGACCGAAGGAGAAGAGGTGGTGGAGGATTATGTCTCGATGCGGCTGAGCTTGCGGCGCCATCCTGTGGCGCTGATCAGGCATCTCCTGAGCCCCGGATTGGTGCCAATGCCGCGCCCTGCCATCTCGGGCTCAAGCCATCAATAGGCCGGTCTTAAAGCCCGAATTTGCTGCGCCTTTGACCAACCGCGCGCATCACACGGATCAACTCATGGCTGATACCTGGCTCGGACAAAGCATGGCCTGCGGCTTTGACCATTTGCAATTTACCACTCGGCCAGCGCTCGGCCAGCATATGGGCGGATTTTGGCGGGCAGATCATATCATACCGGCCCTGAACAATCGTGCCGGGGATATGCGCGATTTTGGGCATATCGCGCAGCAACTGGCCGTCTTGTTCCAGAAAACCGCGATTGACGAAATAATGGTTTTCAAGCCGTGCAAAGGCGCGCGCGTAATCGGCAGGGCTTTCGCCGCCATGGCCGTCACTTTCCATAGAGGCCAGTGCGTTTTCCCATGCAGCCCATGCGCGGGCATAGCGGGTTTCGATCATCAGATCGCCCGAAAACAGACGGCGGTTATAGGCGGCAATCATATCGCCGCGTTCTTCTTCGGGAATGAGGCCTGCAAAACGGGCCCATTGCTCGGGCCAGAACTGCCCCGCGCCGCCGCCATAGAACCAGTCAAGCTCGCGCTGCATCGAGAGGAAGACGCCGCGCAAGGCCAGATAGGCCACGGATGTCGGGTAGGTCTGGGCATAGATCAGCGCAAGCGTTGCGCCCCAACTGCCGCCAAAGACCGCCCATTTTTCAATGCCGAGGGTTTCGCGAATTTTTTCAATATCGGCGGCCAGATGCCACGAGGTATTGGCCGTGACCGAGGCATGCGGGCGCGAGCGGCCACAGCCGCGTTGATCAAATAGGATGATCCGCCATTGCTCGGGGTCAAAATAGCGCCGCATCGCGGGGCTACAGCCGCCGCCAGGTCCACCATGCAGCACCACAACAGGCGCACCATCGGGGTTGCCGCATTGCTCGACATAAAGATGGTGCCCATCACCCACATCCAGACTACGCTGGTCGTAAGGGTCGACCGGCGGGAACAGATGCGCGGCTGCGCGCTTTTGGCCCGAGAACTTGTCCATTACTGTCCTATATAGAACAAAATATCCGGTCTAACACCCGCGCAAGTTTGACAAGAAGAATTGGGGATGTCCATGAACACCGCCACAGGAACTGTTGATGCAGGCGAAATCGCCAAATTCGAGGCTATGGCCGCCGAATGGTGGGACCCAACAGGCAAGTTCAAGCCGCTCCATATGATGAACCCTGTGCGGTTGGATTATATCACCTCGCAGATTGCTGCCGAGTTCGGGCGCGACCTGAAGGCTGATAAACCGTTTGAGGGGCTGCGCATCCTCGATATCGGTTGCGGCGGCGGCTTGTTATCCGAGCCTATGGCGCGGCTTGGTGCGGATGTGGTTGGGGCGGATGCGGCCCCGCGCAATATTCCTGTGGCGCAAATTCATGCTGAGCAATCAGGCCTCGAGATTGATTACCGCCACACCACCGCCGAAGCGATGGCCGAGGCGGGCGAGCAGTTTGATATCGTTCTCAATATGGAAGTCGTGGAACATGTCGCGGACCCGCTGGCCTATCTGACGGCCTGCCACGCGCTTTTGAAGCCGAATGGTCTGATGTTGTGCTCCACGATCAACCGCAACCCGAAAAGCTTTGCCATGGCCATTGTGGGGGCTGAATATATCATGCGCTGGTTGCCCAAAGGAACGCATGAATGGTCAAAATTCATCACGCCGGACGAGCTGTTCGATTTGATCTCCAAGGCAGGGCTGACGCCTGTTGATCGTAAGGGATATGTCTTCAACCCGATCACTTGGGGCTGGTCCATCTCGGATCGGGATTTGAGCGTGAATTACGTCACAGCCTCGACCAAACCTGCCTGAGGCGATCTAGTCTTCGCTTTCAAGGCGCTGGCGCATCTCGCGGATGACGGGCAAGGCCTGACGCACGCGATCCGCGCCAATGGCGTTCACCGTCTCGGACAGGATCGGGGCAATCGCATCAAGCGCTGCTTCGCGCGCCTTGCGGCCCGAGGGGCTGATCGACACGAATTTGCGGCGCGCATCGTCCCAATCGGGGCGGATATGCACATGGCCTGCCCATTCCAGCTTGTTCAAAGTATTGGTCATCGCCCCGCGTGTGACGTGAAACAAGCGCGCCAATTGTGCGGGTGTTTTCTCGTCATTTGCGCGGGCGAGGTGGTTCAACACCGAGAAATGGCTGAGTTCCATGCCTTTGGGCAGCACTTTCGACAGGCGACCGCGTGCAAGCTGGTCTGCCATGAAAACTTCGCTGAATAGGGCAATTGCCAAAGGATCGTCATTCGCGCTCATGCGCGGACTAAAACCCTAGCTGGTGGGTTGGGGCAAGTGGAACTTCCGCAGATCAGGGCGTTTTGCGTTGAACCATAGGCTATTCGCTCAGGTCAACTCCGCGCGTTTTAGCCCTTGAGCAGCGGATCAAGCTTTCCGTTGCGATCCAGATCGGCCAAGTCGTCATATCCGCCGACATGGGTTTTCCCGATGAAAATTTGGGGCACGGTGTGCCGCCCATTGGCGCGGCCAAGCATTTCCTGACGCTTGGCTGGATCGCGCGCGACATCAATCTCGGTGAAACTGACGCCTTTCTCACTCAGAAGCCGTTTGGCCGCATGGCAAAAGCCGCAAAGTGGGGAGGTGTATAATTCGACGTTTTGCATCTGTCTGTCCGCTCATATCGTGGTTTGAATGCAATCTAGGCATCCTTGAGCACGCGCGCCAGAGCGATCACGGAAATGGGACCAGCGCCAGCCGATTGCGCGGCCTGCGTTGCAGCGGAAAACGTGGCGCCTGAGGTCATCACATCATCAATAATCAAAAGCCTGCGCCCCTTCAGGTCGGCCGCGCGTTTGGGGTTTGCGGTGATGCTGCCCGAAAGGTTGTCGAACCGTTGATCACGGTTCAGCCCGTCTTGTGACCGTGTGATCTTGCGGCGCAGCAGCGCGTCAGGCAGGCAAGTCAGCCCCGTTGCTTGCGCCATGGAATGGGCCAAAAGGGCAGATTGGTTATATTTGCGCCGCAGGAGCCGCGTGTGATGTAGTGGCACGGGCAGCAAAAGTGGTGCACCCTCCAGCAGATCAGCGGCGGCGCGCGCCAGCCAAGGCCCCGCCGCGCGCGCGATATCGGCCCGATCACCATGTTTAAGGCCCAAAACCAGCTTTCGCCCGATGGAGGAATAGAGCAGCGCCGCGCGCCTTTTATTCCACGGCCGCGCGATGCTGAGGCAGTCATCGCAGCGCAAGCGCTCATCTTCATCGTCACCAGGCAATGGGCAGCCGCAAGTGTCGCAGATTGCACCATGGATGAAGGGTGTTTCGCCCCAGCATTCACCACATAGCGCAAAATCGGTTCCAACGCGGGTTGCGCAGTGGAGGCATTCGGGCGGAAACACCGCATGCAGGATGCTTTGCATTCTCATCTCTGGCCCCTAAATTGCAACTGACCCTCGAACAGGATTGCCATGACAGTGCCAACACCTTCCTTGGTGGATCGATCCGCCCTTTCGCTTCGGCGTGCGCGTGCACGGCTGGATAGGGCAGGATTCCTCCATGACGAGGCGATCTTCGAAATTCAGGAGAGACTGGTAGACGTTAACAGAAGGTTTACGTCACCCGCGATTGTGACAGGCTTTCGCGAGTATTGGCGCTCTCTTTTCCCGCAGGCGCGCATTGTCGAGGATGCAGAAACGCTCGATCTTGCGCCGCAAGCCCATGATCTGGTTATCCATGCGATGTGTCTGCATTGGTCCGATGATCCGGTAGGCCAGCTTGTGCAGGCGCGTCGGGCGCTCAAGCCTGATGGCCTGTTTCTGGCGGTGTCACTGGGCGGCGAGACCTTGCAGGAGTTGCGCGCCGCGCTTGGGCAGGCTGAGGTCGAGATATCGGGTGGCCTGTCGCCGCGCGTGGCCCCGATGGGGGAATTGCGTGATATGGGCGGGTTGATCCAGCGGGCTGGCCTATCTTTGCCTGTCGCCGATGCTGTTAAGAAAACGGTGACCTATCGCAGCATGTTCCACCTGATGCATGACCTGCGGGATATGGGCGAAACCAATGTTTTGAACACGCGCCACCGTGCTATTCCGCCCCGCAGCCTCTTTGCGCGTGCGGCCGAGCTTTATGCCGAAAATTTTCCTGCTGAAGAAAAACGCATCCAATCGAGCTTTGAGCTCGTATTCCTTTCAGGATGGGCTCCGCATGAGAGCCAACAGAAACCCCTCAGGCCTGGCAGTGCGGGAACGCGGCTTGCCGACGCATTGAACACCACCGAGTTTGACGAGAGCGCTGCTCCCGTCCTAGACCGAGATAAGAAATGAGATTTAGGCCAAGATGAACATTATGCAAAAAACGCCAAAGGCATCCCTCGCACATGCGCCAAGCGATCACCCGAAGGTGAAATTCGGCAAGGTTGGCGTTTTGCTGGCTAATCTGGGCACACCTGACAATTACGATTACTGGTCCATGCGCCGCTATCTGAACGAGTTCCTCTCGGATCGGCGTGTGATTGATTACAGCCCATGGCTCTGGCAGCCGCTGTTGCAATTGATCATTCTGACCAAGCGCCCTTTCAGCTCGGGCGCGGCCTATAAGTCGATCTGGAACCATGAGCAGGGCGAAAGCCCCCTGATGACGATCACCAAAGACCAGACCGCCAAAATGGCCGCCCAAATGCAGGAGCGTTATGGCGAGGATGTCGTTGTTGATTTCTGCATGCGCTACGGCAACCCCTCGACCAAATCCAAGGTTGATGCGCTGGTGGCCCAAGGCTGCACGAAGATTTTGTTCTTCCCGCTTTATCCGCAATATGCGGGCGCGACCTCGGCTACGGCTTGCGATGAATTCTTCCGCTCTTTGCAGGATATCAAATGGCAGCCGCTGGTGCGCACGGTTGAGCCCTATTACGAGAACCCGCTTTATATCGACGCTTTGGCCAGATCGGTCGAAGAGGCCTATTCCAAAATGGACGAGCGCCCTGACGTACTGGTCGCCTCCTATCACGGGGTGCCCAAGCGATATCTGATGGAGGGTGACCCCTATCACTGCCAATGCCAGAAAACGACGCGTCTGCTAAAGGAACGTCTGGGTTGGGAAGACACCGATATTGTCACCACCTTCCAGAGCCGTTTTGGCCCTGAGGAATGGTTGCAGCCCTACACTGTCGAAGAAGTTGCGCGTTTGGCGGAAGCGGGCAAAAAGAAGATCGCTGTGATTGCGCCCGCGTTCTCGGCGGATTGCATCGAGACCCTCGAAGAGATCAATGAAGAGATCGCCGAGAGCTTCGAGCATGCTGGCGGCGAAAGCTTCACCTATATTCCCTGCCTCAACGACAATGACGCGCATATTCATGCGCTGGCCGAGGTCGCTTCGGATAATCTGAAAGGTTGGTTGGGCTGACCTGCTCAGCCAATCGGCACTAAGGGGTCAAATTCCCGAGGTGGGATGCTTCTTAAACAGAAAAAGCCGCGTTTGACGCGGCTTTTTTCGTAGTGTGATTTTGCTTAGGCCGCAGCGCCTACGGGCGTGCCGACATAGGTCTTATCCGCAACGCGAACAACGATCCTGCCATTTGCGGCTTTTCTCACAAAAATACCCTGAATGGATACGCATGTGCCAAGTGTAATTGTTTTAACCATAATACTCCCCCCGAGTTCAGGTATAACAATCATATGGTCAAAGGCGCAAGAAACGAACGTATCTTTCGTATAGGGTTTGATCTTTTGATGTGCTGGGGGCGCTTGATGCTTCGCATTCAACGTGAAGCGATTGGGTCAGAGCCAATCCCGCAGGATCGGGATCAGCGGGACATCTGCCGCAGGCATGGGGTAGGATCTCAAATCTGCAGGCTTTACCCATTTCAACGCCTGCCCTTCGCGCGAGGAGGGGATACCATCCCATTTCCTGCAGGCAAAAAGCGGCATCAGAAGATGGAAATCTTCATAGGAATGACTGGCGAAGGTCAGGGGGGCAAGGCAACTGGACCATGTGTCGATCCCAAGTTCTTCTTGCAACTCGCGGATCAATGCGGCTTCGGGTGTTTCACCTGCCTCGACCTTGCCGCCCGGGAATTCCCAAAGGCCCGCCATGCTTTTGCCCTCGGGGCGCTGTGCCAGCAGCACGCGGCCATCGGGGTCAATCAGGGCGACAGCGGAGACAAGAACCACCTTCATGAGCGGTAATCCGCATTTATGGTGATATAGCCATGCGTCAGGTCACAGGTCCAAACAGTGCCCGAGCCTGCGCCAAGCCCAAGATCAACATCGATCAGAAGCTCTTGGTTTTTCATATAGGCGGCGCCGATCTCTTCGCGGTAGCTATCGGCAACCCAGCCGTTTTCGGCCACAAGAATATCGCCAAAGCGGATCGATAGAAGGTCACGATCAGCCTGAGCGCCCGATTTGCCCACGGCCATCACCACGCGCCCCCAATTCGGGTCTTCACCAGCAAGGGCGGTTTTGACGAGCGGGGAATCCGCGATGGCGCGCGCGACTTTCATCGCATCCGCTTCGGTTTTTGCACCACTGACCCTGACCTCGACAAATTTCGTGGCCCCTTCGCCGTCGCGCACAAGCTGCAAGGCGAGGTCTTTGAGCACGGCCTCAAAGGCTTTGGCGAAGGCCAAAGCGTCGGGGCTTGTCCGATCGCTGATCAAAGCGTGACCTGCTTTGCCCGTGGCCACTGCCATCAGGCTATCCGAGGTGGAGGTATCGCTATCGACCGTTACCGCATTGAAGGTGCGTTTCGTCATATCCGACAGCATGTCTTGCAAGACAGGCTGCGCGATCGCGGCATCTGTAAAGACATAGGCCAGCATCGTCGCCATATCAGGCGCGATCATCCCCGAGCCTTTGGCAAAGCCCGCGATCTTTACAGGTTTGCCGCCAAGGCTCAGCTCGGCTTTGGCGCCTTTGGGGAAGGTATCGGTTGTCATGATGGCGCGGGCAGCACCTTCGGCACCATTTGGGTCAAGCTCATCCGAGAGGTGTTGCAGGATATTGGTGATCCGCTCAGGGGGGAACGGCTCACCGATAACGCCCGTGGAGGCCGAAAAGACATGGGCCTGAGGGATGTTCAGAGCGGTAGCAACGGCTTTGGTCACGGCTTCCACGGTCTGGTCGCCCGCTTTGCCTGTAAAGGCATTGGAATTGCCTGAATTCACCACAATCGCAAACCCGCCATCTGCCTGATCGGACAGGCTGGCAAGCTTGGCCTGACAATCCAGAACAGGGGCGGAACGTGTTGCGGAGCTTGTGAAAACACCTGCAACAGACGCGCCAGCAGAAATTTCTGCCAGCATGACATCGGTGCGGTTTTTATACCGCACACCTGCCGCGCCAGATGCGAAACGCACGCCGTCAATGGCGGGAAGATCGGGAAAACCGCCCGAAGGCGCCAAGGGCGATACGGGCGGGGCAGTTTTTGCAGCCATGATGGGCAGTCCTGTCGTGGATCAGTTATTCAACAGATCGGTATTGCTGATCACGGAAGGGTCAATGTCAAGCTCGGGGCGGATGATATCGGCCTCGGCCATCAGGCCTTCGAGATGCGCATCCATGCGCGCGCGGCGCAGGCCTTCTTCCAACTCGGGGCGCACATCATCAAGCGAGGGCGCTTCGGCCTGTCGTGTGTCGTTCAGGATCAGCACATGCCAACCGAATTGCGTTTCAACCGGATCCGAGATTTCGCCAACTTCCATGTCTGCGGCAGCGGCCTCGAAGGATGGCACCATCATGCCTGCCGAGAACCAACCAAGCTGGCCACCATTCGGGCCAGAGGGGCCAGTCGAATGCTCGCGCGCCAGCTCGGCGAAATCAGCGCCGCCCGCCAGTTCCTCAATCAAGGCCAGCGCTTCTTCCTCGGTTTCAACAAGAATATGGCTGGCATTCCATTCGGTGGTTGGCTCAACCGCGCCGAATTGTGCGTCATATTCGGCCTGCAGTTCTTCGTCCGAGAAAGGCTGCATCGCAATCTCATCCATGACGGAGCCCGCGATAAAGGCGCGGCGTTCGTTTTCGAGGCCAAGCTGGCTGCGCAATCCAATTTCGCCATCAACCGACGACGCGATCGCCTCTTGCTGGATCAATTGTTCAAGCATGCCTTGGAACAACACGTCATCAGGCAATTGCTGATACTGCTCGGGCAAATAGGCGCGCATGACGATGAGGTGACCAACCGTGATTTCATTGCCATTTACCGATGCGACAACGGTATCTGCCTCTTGTGCTGCAACCGGAAAGGCAAGCAGAGCAGAGAGGGCTACACCGGAAAGAAAACGCTTCATCATCAAAAGTCCTTTATTTATTGGCACCCCATCTGGTGGGTTCCGTTGACAGGCCACGGGCTGGCCCTTATGTCCCAATTCGGTTTGGGCGTTAGGGGGCAGGCCGTTTTGCCCATGTCTAGACCGCCGCGCAGGGGCAAACAACCCGAGCGGCCTCACGATTGGATGACCATGGCGGCTTTACGCCACGAAAAAAATTAAAAAGGCGATAGCGGATGCTCGGGCTAGGAAATATTGCGAAAAAGGTCTTTGGGTCGCCAAATGACCGCAAGGTAAAAACAGCCTATCCACTTGTGCAGCGGATCAATGCGCTCGAGCCTGAGTTCGAGGCCCTCACGGATGAGGGGATCATCGCCAAAACCAATGACCTTCGCGAAAAAGTAGCGGGTGGTGCATCGCTGGATGACCTGCTGCCCGAAGCTTTCGCCAATTGCCGCGAAGCTGCGAAACGGGCCTTGGGTCTGCGGGCCTTTGATGTGCAGTTGATGGGTGGCATCTTCCTGCATCAGGGCAATATTTCGGAAATGAAAACGGGTGAGGGTAAAACCCTTGTCGCGACCTTTCCTGCCTATTTGAACGCGCTGTCTGGCGAAGGCGTGCATGTCGTCACGGTCAACGACTATCTCGCCAAACGCGACGCCGAATGGATGAGCAAGGTGTTTGCCGCGCTTGGGATGACGACAGGGGTTGTTTATCCGCGCCAGCCTGATGGTGAAAAGCGCGAGGCCTATGCCGCCGATATCACCTATGCCACGAATAACGAGCTGGGGTTTGATTACCTGCGGGACAATATGCGCGGCTCGCTCGCGGAAATGGCGCAGCGCGGCCATAATTTCGCAATTGTCGATGAGGTCGACTCGATCCTTGTGGATGAGGCGCGCACGCCGCTGATCATCTCGGGCCCCTCGCAGGACCGCTCTGATTTGTATAACGCGATTGATGCCGCGATCCCCTTCATTGAGGAAGAGCATTACACGCTGGATGAAAAGACACGTGGTGTCAGCCTGACCGACGAGGGCAATGATTTCCTTGAGGTGAAACTGGCCGAATTGGGCATCCTGCCCGAGGGTCAGAGCCTTTATGATCCTGAATCAACCACAATCGTGCATCACACCACCAATGCTCTGCGGGCCCATAAGGTCTATCACAAGGACAAGGATTACATTGTTCGCAATGACGAAGTGGTGCTGGTTGATGAGTTTACGGGCCGCATGATGCCCGGGCGGCGGATGTCGGATGGTTTGCACCAAGCGATTGAAGCCAAGGAAGGCTGCAAGATCCAGCCCGAGAATGTGACAATGGCTTCGGTCACCTTCCAGAACTATTTCCGCCTGTATAACAAGCTTGGCGGCATGACGGGCACGGCCGCGACTGAGGCCGAAGAATTCATGTCGATCTATGGGCTTGGCGTTGTGGAAGTGCCAACAAACCGCCCGATCGCGCGGATTGACGATGACGATCATGTTTATCGCACGGCGGAAGAAAAATACACGGCCATCGTTGAATCGATCCGTGAGGCGGCGGCCAAGGGCCAGCCCGTTCTGGTCGGCACCACTTCGATCGAAAAATCCGAAATGCTCAGCCAATTGCTGACCAAGGAGAGTATCGAGCACAACGTTCTGAACGCGCGCCAGCACGAGCAGGAAGCGCAGATCGTTGCCGATGCAGGCAAACTGGGTGCTGTGACAATCGCGACCAATATGGCGGGCCGTGGTACCGACATCAAACTGGGTGGCAATGTCGATTTCAAAATCATGGAAGCCATCGCCGCCGATCCCGAGGCTGACCCCGAGGAAATCCGCGCGCGGATCGAGGCTGAGCATTCCATCGATGAAGAGGCCGTGAAAGCGGCGGGTGGCCTTTATGTTCTAGCCACAGAGCGCCATGAATCGCGCCGCATCGATAACCAGTTGCGCGGCCGCTCGGGCCGTCAGGGTGACCCGGGCCGGTCCTCGTTCTTCCTGTCGCTGGAAGATGATCTGATGCGGATTTTCGGATCGGAGCGTTTGGATAAAATGCTCACCACGCTTGGCCTTCAGGAAGGCGAGGCGATTGTTCATCCTTGGATCAACAAATCGCTTGAACGGGCACAGGCCAAGGTGGAAGGCCGCAATTTCGACATGCGTAAGCAATTGTTGAAATTCGATGATGTGATGAATGACCAGCGTAAGGTTATCTTTGGTCAGCGTCTCGATATCATGGGCGCCGAGGACATCAACGAAGTGGCGCGCGATATGCGCCATCAGGTGATCGAGGATTTGGTCGATCAATATCTCCCTCCCAAGACCTATGCCGATCAATGGGATGTTGACGGGCTGCATGAAGCCGCGCGCGAAATTTTGGCCGTCGATGTGCCCGTGCCCGCTTGGGCTGAAGAAGATGGCGTGGACCAAGAGGTTGTCATCGAACGCCTTGAGGAAACCTCGGATGAGTTGATGGATGGCAAGGCCGCGTCTTTCGGGCCTGAGCAGATGCTGGCCATCGAAAAACAGGTTTTGCTGCAAACCATCGACCAGAAATGGCGCGAGCATTTGCTCAAGCTGGAACATCTGCGTTCGGTCGTGGCCTTCCGTGGCTATGCGCAGCGCGATCCGCTGAACGAATACAAGACCGAGTCCTTCCAGTTGTTTGAAGGCATGCTCGATTCCCTGCGGACAGATGTGACCCAGAAACTTTCGCGTATTCAGCCGATGACGCCTGAACAGCAGGAACAGATGATCCGCCAATTGCAGGAAAAGCAAAAAGAGCAGCAACAAGCAGCTCTTGCCGCGGCTGACGCGGCGCAAACAGGGCCTGCGACAACCCCCCTGATTGAAGGATTTGACGAAAGCAATCCAGATACTTGGGGCAATCCTGGCCGAAACGATGCCTGCCCCTGTGGTTCGGGCAAGAAGTTCAAACATTGCCACGGACGCCTCGCCTGAGGTCTTTTCTCGCTGAGTGGGTCGTGGACTGGCCTCATCCCTCGCAGGGGTGAGCCACCTCACCCTGCCGCGATTCCAGCGAGATTTCGGCACATTAACGCCCGATTTCCTGTGTAGATTCGTTAAATCTATTCATGGAGCGTGGTATGGCCCGCAAGACAACAATGATCAGGATTGCATCTGTCGGCCTATGTTTGGGCGGCGGCGGTTTGGCTGCGGCATATGCCACATCGGACCGTTCGACCCCCGTGGAAGCGGCTGCGATTGCTGCTCCTGCGCAAGACATGGCCAATACAACGGAACAAACGCGCCCCCTCGCGCCGATCACGCCTGTCAGCTTCAATGCGGCGAATACAGAGACAGCTTTGCCAACGCTTCCAAACACGGATGCAGATGCGCTTGGCATTGTGGCGCAGCCTTCAATGCTGCAACCCGTCGAGTTGCCGTCTACCCCTCCGAAAGGGAGCGCGCGCCAATTGGACGGCGCAATTGGCCTTTCTTGCGGTCTTGAGATCAATGCCGTGGCGATGCCCGCAGCAATGGTCGCACTTGATGTAGTGAACCCCTGCCAAGCTGATGCGCGCATCGAGATTGTGCATTCTGGCCTGAGCATTACCGCGCAAGCGGATCAGATGGGCCATTTGAGCGTTGATCTTCCAGCCTTTGAAAACCCCGCTTTCATCACCGTGAATATGCCCGATGGAACGGGCGAAGATGTCTTGGTGACAGTGCCTGATTTCGAGAATTTCGGCCGCGTGGCTATCCAATGGGCCGAGGATCGCGGGTTGGAGTTGCATGCCTATGAATTTGCCGCGGAATTTGGTGGTGAAGGGCATATTTGGTCGGAAAACCCACAGCTGCCCGAGCGCGCAGTTATCGGCGAGGGCGGGTTCCTCACGCAATTGGGCGCGGCAGATGTCGAAGACCCATCGCTGGCGATGGTCTATACCTTTCCCCGCACAGCCATTCAGGGCGAGCTTGAACTGGCCGCCGATGCGCCCATCACCGCGCAATCCTGTGGTCAGACAACCCAAGCCCGCACTTTGGAAACCCGCGCTGACGGGTCGGTTGCAGTGGTCGAGGTCAGCTTTGTTCTGCCCGAATGTGAGGCTATTGGTGATTTCGTGCTGTTGCAAAATCTCTTCCAAGACCTGAGAGTTGCGTCGAACTAAGACGAAACGAACAGATGCAGGAATTCGATGCGTGATGTGATCTGGGCGGCTCTTTTTGCCGCCCTGTTTTTTTCGCCCCCAGCGGCCCAAGCACAGGATGTGATGCTGCGCTCGCTCGACGGCTCTGTCGAGCTTGAAGGCGATTTGCTTGGCTTTGACGGTGAATTCTACCGCGTCGATTCGGTCTATGGGCCGCTTACAATCGCTTCGGAAGGCGTGGCCTGCCTCGGGCCGGGATGCCCCGATCTAGAAGCCTTCGTTGCCGAGGCCCGCTTGGCAGGTGCCCCCGCAATGGCGGAACGCTTGATGCCTGCCTTGTTGGAGGCCTTCGCCCTTGAGCGTGAAATGGAATTCCAGCGCGAAGACGGGGCCGATGGCACCGCCATTTACACCCTGATCCGCAGCACTGATGGCACAACAGCCGCGCGGTTCACTGTGTCCTCGACATCGTCTGATGGCGGGTTTGAGGCGCTTTTGAATGACGAAACTGATCTCGCACTTTCCCTGCGAGAGCCGAGTGTTGTCGAGCAACGTGCCGCCGAGATGACCGAGGATGCCGAGATTTCGCTGTCGCGCCGATCACGGGTTGTGGCGCTGGATGCTTTGGTGCCTGTCGTGTCGCCTGCCAATCCGGTTGTGCAACTCAGCCTGCCGGAGTTGATTTCCATTTACTCGGGCGAGATTACCAATTGGTCCGACCTTGGCGGGCCCGATGCGCCGATCGAGCTGCATTTCCCTGCCGATGGTTCTGGCTTGGCCGAGATTTTCTATGAACAGGTCATGCGCCCCGCAGAGGCAGAATTCACCCAAGCCGTTCAGCGCCATGATGACCTGCGCGAAATCTCGGAGGCTGTTTATAATGATGCCTATGCGCTTGGGGTCACGGGGTATTCTGCCATCCGAAATGCGCGGCAATTGGCCATTTCGGGCGCTTGCGGCTTTGCGCAGCTTGCAACGCCTGGCAGCCTGAAGGCCGAGGATTACCCGCTGACCGCGCCCCTGTTCCTTTACACGCCCGCGCGGCGCCTGCCGCAGCTTGTGCGTGAGTTTATGGCCTTCTTCGAATCGCAAGCCGCTGAGCGTGTGGTGCGGCGTGCAGGGTTTGTGAACCAATCGATCACGCGCACGGGCGTGCATGTTCAAGGTCTGCGTCTTACCAATGCAATCCGTGCGGCGGGGGATGAGGTTGGTTTGACCGATCTCCAATCCCTTGCTGACCGACTGGCGCGGGCCGAGCGGCTCTCGCCGACCTTCCGCTTTGCAGGTGGCGAGGTTGAGTTGGACGCACAGTCGCGCAGTTCGGTGTCACGGCTGGCACGTTCCATTGAGAGGGGCATGTTTGACGGGCGGCGCTTGGTCTTTGTGGGGTTCTCGGATGCGGAAGGATCGGCGGAAGTAAATGAACGCCTTTCCCGTCGCCGTGCCGAGGCCGCGCGCGCTGCGGTCCAAGAGGCTGCCGCTGCGGCCAATCTCTCGCGCGTGACAATGGTGATTGAAGCCTATGGCGAGGCCATGCCTATGGCATGTGATGACACGCTTTGGGGCCGTGCGGTGAACAGGCGTGTCGAGGTCTGGCTAGAGTAGACCTTCGGCACGAAAACTGACTTCCCGCGCTTTGCCGATGACCAAATGGTCATGGATGGTTATCCCCAGAATATCGGCAGCATCCCTGATGGCATTGGTCATCTCAATATCGGCCATGCTGGGTGTTGGATCACCCGAGGGGTGATTATGCACCAAAATGAGGGCCGAGGCGTTCAGTTCCAGCGCGCGTTTCACGACTTCTCTTGGGTAGACAGGCACATGATCAACCGTGCCCGTTTGCTGTGCTTCATCGGCGATAAGCACATTTTTTCGATCCAGAAACAGGATGCGGAATTGTTCAACATCGCGATGCGCCATCGCGGTCTGGCAATAGTCCAGCAGGGCCTCCCATGAGGATAGCAGCGGCTTTTTCAAAACGCGCGCCCGCGCCATGCGGTGGCCAACGGCTTCGATCAGTTTCAATTCGAACACGACCCGTTCGCCCACCCCTTTTACGTCCTTCAACCGCGCAGACGGGGCTGCAAGGACATGGTTAAGATCGCCAAACTTCTTGAGCAAGGCCTTGGCAAGCGGCTTGGTGTCACCGCGGGGCAGCGCGCGGTAGAGGATCATTTCAAGCAATTCATAATCAGGAACAGCATCGGCTCCGCCATCGGTAAAACGCTGGCGCAACCGCCTGCGATGCGCCAAGCGGTGTTCCTCGGCCCCAAGCTGTGGCTTGCGCTTGGGTGGGCCAAGCGGGCGTGCCAGCGCGAAGTCTGGCATGGGTGCTTCGGAAAAGAGATCAGGGTGCCGCGTCATGGGGCAAGACTGCCCCAAAGCGGTTAACACAAGGTTAGTGTTCCGGACCCTAGCCTAGGCTTCATAGGTGGGATGGAACTTGCCTGAGGGAGACAGGGTGAAAATCTCAAACCCGTCTGCTGTCACTCCGATGGAATGTTCAAATTGGGCAGACAAGCTTTTGTCACGGGTGACGGCTGTCCAGTCATCGGCCAAAACCTTTGTTTCGGGACGGCCAAGGTTCACCATCGGCTCGATGGTGAAGAACATGCCTTCCTCAAGAACGGGGCCTGTGCCTTGGCGGCCGTAATGCAGAACATTGGGCGGCGCATGAAAGACCTGCCCCAATCCATGCCCGCAAAAGTCTCGCACAACGCTCATGCGGTTTGCCTCGACATAGGTCTGGATCGCGTTGCCGATATCGCCAAAGGTCGCGCCAGGGCGCACGGCTTCGATGCCTTTGAACAGGGCGTGATGGGTGACTTGGATCAAACGCTCGGCTTTGCGGCCTAGCCTGCCTGCCACATACATGCGGCTGGTATCGCCGAACCATCCATCCACGATCACGGTGACATCAATATTCAGGATATCGCCATCCTTCAGCGTCTTCGCACCAGGAATGCCATGGCAAACCACGTGATTGACGCTGATGCAGCTGGCATGTTGATAGCCGCGATATCCGATGGTCGCAGAGGTCGCGCCAGAGGCATCCACCATCTTCGTGATGGCATCATCAATCGCCTCCGTGCTGACGCCGGGGGCGATCATCGGTGCAATATCGTCAAGGATACGCGCAGCGAGGGCCCCTGCCTTCTGCATGCCCGCGAAATCCTGTGGTCCATGAATGCGGATGCCGTCTTTGGTCAAACGGCCATCGAAATCGTCCAAGTCTCGTCGCTCCGATCATCATGCTTCCTGGTTTTCCAGGTAAGCGTTCGTTCTGGCTTACGCGTCGCGTTCACGCTGCCGCCTGTTTTGTCTGTCCTATGCTCCGGTCTGAAGGAGCCACCTTTGCATTTAACGCTATACGAAGGGTTATCCAAGTCACCTCAGATAGGTGGAAAGAACGCATTTTCCAGCCTTTTCGGTCAAACTTCGATTTGTAAGCCTGTCCGAGCGGACTTATACCCGAGCATGTATCGACACAAGGAGTGGCGCAGATGACAGATAACCCTACTGCAGCAATGTTGGTGATAGGGGATGAAATCCTGTCAGGGCGCACGCGGGATGCGAATATGCATCACCTTGCGGGCGAGCTTACCAAGCATGGCATCACCTTGGCTGAGGTGCGCATTGTCTCGGATGATCACGCGGCAATCGTAGCGGCTGTTCAGGCTCTAAGCAGCGGGTTCGACACTGTTTTCACATCGGGCGGGATCGGCCCCACCCATGATGACATCACCGCCGAGGCGATTGCGGATGCCTTTGGCGTGCCATGTGGCATTCGCGATGATGCCCGCGCTTTGTTGCAGGCCCATTATGACCGCCAAGGCCAAGAATTGAACGAGGCCCGTTTGCGCATGGCGCGCATTCCAGATGGTGCAAGCCTGATCGATAATCCGGTTTCCACCGCGCCGGGCTTCACGCTGAACAATGTGCATGTGATGGCGGGGGTGCCATCGGTGTTTCAGGCCATGGTGGCCTCGGTGCTGCCAAGCCTGACGGGCGGCCAGCCGCTTTTGTCGCAAAGTTTGAACGTGCCGCGCGGTGAGGGCGATATCGCGGGGCCATTGGGGGAATTGGCCGAAGCGCATCCAGAGGTCTCCATCGGCTCCTACCCTTACCAACGCAATGGCGCCTATGGGGCGAATATTGTTGTGCGCTCCTCGGATGGCGCGGCGATTGATCAGGTCATTTCGGCTTTGGCGGCGATCTTCCCAGAGGCTGGCTAAGGATGCAGCCTACGGCGCAGACGCTCTATGAGGTGATCGAGGCGACTTGGCCAGCCGCCCGAACGTTGCGGGTTGGGAAATGGACGATCCGTGACGGCCAAGGCGGGGGAAGCCGTGTGTCTTCGGCGACTTTGGCCGAGGGTCAGGCCAGCGCCTCCGATATCGCCGAGGTGGAATCTGCGATGGCGGCGTTAGGCCAGCCCAAATTGTTCATGATCCGTGATGGTGATGATGCATTGGATGTGGCTCTTGAAGGGCTTGGCTATGTCATCAAAGACCCAGTGACGCTTTATGCCGCGCGGCTTTCCGACATTGTGAAGCCTGACGTCCAATCAGCCAAAGCCTATGACATCTGGCCACCCTTGGCCGTGCAGTTGGAGATATGGGAGGAGGGCGGCATTGGTCCCGCGCGCATCCAAGTGATGGAGCGTTCCGAAAGCGTAAAAACGTCTCTATTTGGCAGAATAGAGGATCATCCTGCCGCCACAGGCTATGTCGCGATCCATCAAGATGTGGCGATGCTTCATGCTTTGGAGACTAAGCCCGAGCATCGCCGCAAAGGGCTTGCGCGATACATGGTTTATGCGATGGCGCAATGGGCGCAGACCCAAGGCGCGGCCTTCCTGTCGCTTGTGACCACACGCGAGAATCTGCCGGCCAATGCGCTCTATGCTTCCATGGGGTTCCAACCTGTGGGACAGTATCACTACAGAATTCACCCCGAGGCATCATGACCCAACCAACCGCATTGAACCTGCCGCCTGTCGATCCGCTGCCCGAGGCGACGCAGAAATATTTCGATATCTGTCAGGACAAATTGGGGATGATCCCCAATGTTTTGCTGTCCTATGCGTTTGACGTGGACAAGCTGAACAGCTTCACGGCGCTTTATAATGACCTGATGTTGGGCGCGAGCAACCTGAGCAAGCTGGAGCGCGAGATGATCGCGGTGGCGGTGTCTTCGGTGAATAAATGCTTCTATTGCCTGACGGCCCATGGTGCGGCTGTGCGCGAGTTATCGGGCAATCCTGAATTGGGCGAGGCCTTGGTGATGAATTACCGCGTGGCTGATATCTCGCCGCGCCAGCGGGCGATGCTGGATTTTGCCGTGATGATGACCGAGGAAAGCCACCGCATCGAAGAGAGCCATCGCGAGGCGCTTCGCGAACATGATTTTTCGGATCGTGATATCTGGGATATCGCCGCTGTTGCGTCTTTCTTCAACATGACAAACCGCATGGCATCGGCTGTAGATATGCGCCCCAATGCAGACTACCACGGCGCGCATCGGTGATCCGCGCAAGCCTATATATCGCCCTTGCGATTGGGCTGGCGGCCCCCGCTGTCGCGCTGGATCTGCCCTTGCCGCCTGTGGCGCAAACGGTGCTGAATGATGTTCAGGAGAGGGGCGAATACGATATCGCAACCGGAGCTTGGCGTGAGGACGCAGGCATCGAGACCTTGGCAGTTGCGGGCATCCTGAACAAAACCGTCTGGCGCATCGCCCCCTACACGGGAACGGTGTCGCAATTGCTTGCCCCGATCGAGGAGATGTTGACCACTGAGGGCTATCAAACGCGGTTGCGCTGTCAGGCGGATGTTTGCGGCGGGTTTGATTTTCGTTTTGCTCGCGATGTGCCGCGTGAACCTGTCATGCATGTGGATCTTGGCAACTACATCTACCTGTCCGCCGAACGCGCAGGGGATGAAGGGGTGGATTACATCGAAATTCTTGCATCGCGCGGGGGGCAGGGGGCCTATCTCTATGTGGCGCAAGTGGGCCCTGCCGCTGGTGAGGGCAGCACAGTAACCTTTTCCACGCGCAGCCCTGATCTGTCGAATGCCGCCTTGCCCGTTGCAGAGCAGTTGCTGACCCAAGGACGGGCCAGCCTTGATGATCTGGTTTTTGATACGGGCCTGTCCTCGCTTTCTGGTGCTGACTACCCCGTTTTGACCGAGATCGCCGAGATCCTCCAACAAGACCCGACCCGCAGGGTCACCTTTGTTGGTCATACCGATGCGCAAGGCTCGCTTGATGCGAATATCGCTCTGTCACGTGCGCGCGCGGATGCGGTGCGCCTTCATCTGATTGATCGTTTGGGGGTCGCACCTGAACAGGTGGCGGCGGAAGGGGTTGGCTATCTTGCGCCACGTGCAGTGAATGCAACCGAAGAGGGGCGCCAAGCCAACCGCCGCGTCGAGGCGATTTTGCTCAACACAGAATAAAAGGGACCCGGCTTGCAATGTGCAAACCGGGTCAAGTCGCGCCTGCCAAGAAGCAGGACGAGCGGCATAAAGCTGTTCCCGTTTGACGGGCGGATACCTGTCCTACCAGTTGATAGGACCCTTATCCTTGAATTGATCTACGAGGAAATCGATGAAAGCGCGGACCTTGGGCTGGGTATAACGGCCCGGAGGATAGACGGCATAGACACCCTGAATATCGATCGGCAATTCAGGGATTGCCTCTTCCAGAAGGCCGTCGCGCACCGCATCGGCATAGAGATAGCTTGGGAGGTAAGCGATCCCGAGACCACCGACCGCAGCGTTCAAGAGCGACTGCCCATCATTTACCGTCAAGGAGCCGGCTGTGCGGACTTGGCGTTTTTCACCCGAGGGGGCCGTGACCTTCCAGACATTGCCGCTGGCTTGGTTGGAATAGTGCAGCAGCTTGTGCTCGTTCAGGTCATCAATCTTTTCGGGCCTGCCATGGGTTTCAAAATATTTCGGCGAGGCAATCATGCGATGCGTGGTTTCGCAAATCTTCCTTGCGCGCAGCGAACTGTCTTCCAGTTCTCCGACACGGATCGCCATATCGAACCCTTCAGAGATCAGTTCTACAAAGCGGTTATTGAGAACCATATTGACCGTAATTTCGGGGTATTCATGCAGGAATTGACCCAGAACCGGCGAAAGATGGTTCACACCAAAATCGGTCGCAATCGAACAACGCAACAGGCCGGAGGGCGCGGTTTGCATCGAGGTGACAAGCGCATCAGCCTCGCCTGCATCATTCAGAACACGGCGCGCGCGGTCATAATAGGCAAGCCCGATTTCGGTTGGATTGACGCGGCGCGTCGTGCGGTTCAACAAGCGTGCACCCAATCGGCTCTCAAGGCTCGAAACATGCTTCGAGACGGCGGATTTCGAAATCCCCATCTTGCGGGCTGCGTCAGTGAAACCACCTTGGTCTACCACTGTCGCGAAGGCCTCCATTTCCGTTAACCGGTCCATTGATCTTCCTTGCATTCAGTTATGCTTCGAGATGCAGCATCGTTTCCAAATACGGCACGATTGCGGAAAGTCTTAGGTCAAAGGCAGGAAATACTAGGGATCGTTAATGACACGGAAACAGAGAAACGCGAGTAATTGGGACCAATGATGGCGAAACCGACAAGATTGTCCCGCTTCGCCAAACAATAGATGCAATTATTAAGCTTTCGTTAAACGTCGTCGAAATCCAGAACCAGTTTCTCACTTGTTGGGCGCGTTTGACAGGCAAGGACAAACCCAGCCTCCGCCTCCCATGATTCGAGGGAGTAATTCACCGCCATCTCGGCGCTGCCCTCTGCAACACGACAGCGGCAAGTGCAGCACATCCCCGCGCGGCAGGAATAGGGAAGCTCCACCCCCTGTCGCTCGGCGGCGTCCAGAACCGTTGCATCGCTTTCCTCAACCCGAAGCTGTTTGCGCACCCCGTCAAGGATGATGTCCAACTCAACGCCATTGGCCACCCCTCCCTCGGCGGGCAGGGACGGCCTTATAGGCACAGGCGCACCCTCAACGAAGAACCGCTCATGATGGATATGGTCTTGATCCACCCCAAGCTTGAGGAGCGTTTTCTGAACCCCGTCAATCATCTGGCTCGGGCCACACAGAAACACACCATCAGCCCCTGCCAGATCAATCGCACCCGCTTGCGCCAGACGCGCGAGCTTGTCGCCATCGATATGCCCATGCAGCAAAGGCACGTCTTGGGCTTCGCGGCTGAGGATATGGATCAAGGTGAATTTGTTGAGATAGCGATCCTTGAGGGTCTCCAAGGTCGCGCGGAACATGATCGTGTCGCTGCGGCGGTTCCCATAGACAAGCGTCACTTCGGCCCCCCGCGCCAAGGCAGCACCCGCAATCGAGACCATCGGCGTGATGCCCGAGCCTGCCGCGATCAGGATCAATCGCTCATATCCAGGATCAACAAAGCGCCCCTCGGGCGGCATGACCTGAATTTGCGCGCCAACCTCCAGCGCCTGCGCAAAGCTTGAGAAGGCCCCACCCTCAACCCGTTTGACCCCGACACAAAGCGGCTCATCAGGCAGCGAGGCGATGGAATAGGAACGCCGGATATCTTGGCCACCAACCTCGGCCCTCAGGGTCAGGTATTGACCAGGCTTCCATTTGAAAGCGGGCTCGGATGCGTCAAACACAAGCACCACGGCATCTTCAATCTCGTGCCGAACATCTTGCAAGGTCAGGTCATGAAACATCGGCGGCCCTCAGATACATTTGAAATAGTCGAAAGGTTCGAGGCAGGCAGTGCAGCGATATTGTGCCTTACAGGCGGTTGAGCCGAATTCGCTCAAACGCTCGGTCTCGCGGCTCCCACAGGCGGGGCAGGTCACTTGGGCTTCCCCGAACAGAGCGCCTTTTCCAACGGGTCCCACGGGGGGGGCGATGCCATAGGCGCGCAGCTTATCGCGGCCTTCTGGCGTGATCCAGTCCGTGGTCCATGGGGGGGACATGACGCGCTCGGTCTTTGCGTCGAACCCCGCATCGCGCAATGCGGCCTCGACCGCCATCTCAATTGCCAGAACTGCGGGACAGCCCGAATAGGTCGGTGAAAGCCGCGCAATCGCAACCCCGTCAACCAAGGCGACCGAGCGCAAAATGCCGAGGTCTTCAACAGTGACGCAGGGCACCTCGGGGTCAGGCACCGCCGCTGCCGCCGCCCAAGCGCGGGCCTGATCCAACACCTCTACCATTGCGCGCCCGGATAGGCGCGTTGCAGATATTGCATCTCCGCCAAGAGATGCCCGAGGCATTCACCATGGAGCCCGCCCCGCCCGCCTGTCTGTGGAAAACCGATTTCGGGCTGCTCCAAAAGGGCCTCCCTGAACACCATATCGATAACGCGCTGCCACTCGCCGCGCATATCAGTGCGCGCGGGAAGGATGCCTTTTTCAACCGCCTCAGCGGAAGCAGGGCTTTCCTCGAATAATTCCTCTGTATAGCGGTGCAATTCCTGCACAGCGGCCTGCATCTTCGCGGCACTCTCGCTTGTGCCATCGCCAAGCCGGATCACCCATTCACCCGCATGCCTGATGTGATAGGCCATTTCCTTGACGGCCTTGCCGGCAATACCTCGGATCACGTTGTCGCTGCTCTCCAATGACGCCTTCCAAAAAGGTTCCATGAAAGCCGCAAAATAGAGTTGCCGCAGCATGGTCTGCGCAAAATCCCCATTGGGACGCTCACATAGCAAGAGATTGCGATACTCTCGCTCGACCCTCAAATAGGCAAGGTCATCTTCGCTGCGACCCTTCCCCTCCAAACACGCGGCATGCTCATAAAGCGTGCGCGCAGTGCCGATCATATCCAGCGCCATATTGGGCATGGCCAGATCTTCTTCCAACATCGGCGCATGCCCGCACCATTCCGAAACCCGATGCCCAAGGATCAGGTGATCATCCGCCAATTCCAGAACAGCATCAAAAAGGGCCATTACATATGCCCCACATCATCTGGGATATCGTAGAATGTTGGGTGGCGATAAATCTTCTCGGCTGTGGGGTCAAAATTCTCACCGGCCTGATCGGGGTCGCTGGCGGTGATTGCAACCGATGGCACCACCCAGATCGATACACCCTCGCCGCGCCTCGTATAGACATCGCGCGCGGCTTGAAGGGCCAAAACCTCATCGGCGGCATGTAGACTGCCCACATGCTTATGGCTCAACCCGTTGCGCGGGCGAATGAACACTTCCCACAGGGATGTTGCCTCAACCATATCCTTGACCTCTTTGCTTCAAAAATACTTCGGGGAGCGCGAGGGGCTGGCCCCTCGCCCCCTCATTCTGCCGCCAGCGCGGTTTTGCGTGCTTTGCGCTTCTCGGCATGGGCGCGCGCGGCTTCCCGAACCCAAGCGCCCTCCTCCCAAGCGTTTTTCCTGTCACGCACGCGGTCGATATTCATCTGCCCGCCGCCTTTGACGACACGCCAGAATTCGTCCCAATCCAGCGGCCCGTGATCATAGCCGCCTTTGGCCTCGTTCCATTTCAGATCAGGATCAGGCACGCTCAAACCCAGATATTCGGCTTGCGGGATGGTGGCGTCGATGAATTTCTGGCGCAGCTCGTCATTGGTGAACCGCTTGATCTTCCACGCCATGGATTGGTCCGAATGCTGGCTGTCGGAATCATGTGGCCCAAACATCATCAGCGATGGCCACCACCAGCGGTTCAATGCATCCTGCGCCATGGCTTTCTGCTCGGCGCTGCCTTGGGCAAGCGTCATGACGATCTCGTAGCCTTGCCTTTGGTGAAAGCTCTCTTCCTTGCAAACGCGGATCATGGCGCGCGAATAGGGGCCATAGGAACAGCGGCAAAGCGGGATCTGGTTCATGATCGCTGCACCATCGACCAACCAGCCAATCGTGCCGATATCGGCCCAAGACAGGGTCGGGTAGTTGAAGATTGAGGAATATTTTGCACGTCCGTCATGCAATTCTTCGGTCATCTCCTCGCGGCTCACCCCAAGGGTTTCCGCGGCAGAATAGATATAGAGACCATGCCCGCCTTCATCCTGCACCTTGGCGAGCAAGGCGGCCTTACGCTTGAGCGAGGGCGCGCGCGTGATCCAGTTGCCTTCGGGCAGCATTCCCACAATTTCCGAATGCGCATGCTGGCCCATCATCCGGACCAGCGTTTTGCGATAGCCCGAGGGCATCGGATCATTGGGTTCGATCTTTTCATCGGCGTCAATGCGGGCCTGAAACCGCGCCAGAAATTCTGGCGTTTCTTCCGAGCGGCTATCCGCGCCGAGCAATCCTTGGGAATACATTGCATCTTCTCCGAGTGAGGGATGCGTTATATTGGGTTACGAAAAAACAAAAATCAATTAATTTTTGTAACCCTTTTGATCAAAGCCCAAAGCGGGTCTGTGCGGTGGCGGGTTTTGGGGGCATCGGGCCGTAACCCTCGCCTGCCTCGCCAAGCCACACATCCGAGCCGTCACTTAACGCGCGATAAATGCGTGCCACCTTCGCAGGCAACTCAGTTCCCGCAAAGTCTTGCTCGGCCAACATTTGGGGCACTTTGGGAAAGCGCAGCACATAGCGCCGCCAGCGATGGATCAGAACAACACGCGCAACAGCATGCTCCAGCGATGTGCCTTCAAAACCCTCTAACCCATGGCAGAGCTGTGTCAGGGCCAAAGCCTCGGTCTGATGATCCTGCGCGATCACGGCGGGTGGCAGATCGCCTGTGATAATCTCACCTTTGAGCGCAAAGCCAAGATCTTGCGGCGCCTGATCGGCTGGCCAAAGACCAAACCCGCCCGTCAGGCGCAGCCCGCGGGGGGCGTCAGATTGGGCGATCACCCAGTCTTGCGGATCGGCGGTATCAGGATCGGCATAGATCAAAGGCTCGACCTTGATGGTTTCGCCCCAAGTCGCCTCGGAGAAACGATAGGCGCTGGTGCGGCCCGTTTTCTCCCTCAGGGCCAGCCCGTCTTTGACCAAGCGTGACAATGCGGTTTTCTGGGCGGGTCGCCCCACCCCCATCGCGTCCAGCAATACCCCGAGACGTGCCGTCGGCATCGCGGCCTTGCGAGGTGCGGCCATATCGCCAAGCACGGTCACAATCAGCGACCAGACGCGCAACCGCCCCTGATCGTGCAAATATGTCTCGATGATGCGGTTCAATTCCATCCCGCAGCTTTAGCGGGTGAAAGCCACCATCGTCAAAAGCTCATATTCGGCGACCTGTTCTTCATCCTGATTATAAAGGGTCGCGTTCCAAGCCACCTCGCCATAATCCGCTGTGCGCCGCGTTTTACGTTTGGCTGTCAGGCGCACATATAGGTGGTCATCGGGGCTGACAGGTTTTTGAAAGCTCAGGGCATTGAGGCCAGTATTGGCCAGAACAGGGCCGGGATCGGGTTGCACGAACAGCCCTGCCGCAAAGGATAGAAGCAGATAGCCATGCGCCACCCGTCCGGGGAAGAAGGGGTTCGCGCGGGCGGCCTCTTCATCCATATGCGCATAGAAGGTATCGCCCGTGAAATGGGCAAAATGCTCGATATCCTCAAGGCTGATCTTGCGGCTCTCGGTTCTCAGCGTCTCGCCAATCGTGATCTCGTCAAAGACACGCTGGAACGGGTGGGTTTCGGTTGTGATCTCTTGTGCGCCAGACACCCATTGATCGGTGATGGCTTGGATCATATCGGGGCTGCCCTGCACGGCCACGCGCTGCATGTAATGCAGAACACCACGGATGCCGCCCATTTCCTCGCCGCCACCAGCCCGTCCCGGCCCGCCATGGATCAGATGCGGCATGGGCGAGCCATGCCCCGTGCTTTCAGCCATGCTGTCACGATCATTGAAATAAAGCCGCCCATGCCACGCGCCCGAGGCCAGCACCATCTGCCGTGCCACGCTTGGGTCATGGGTGATGACCGAGGCGACAAGGCTGCCACCCCCTTGATTGGCCAGTTTGGTGGCATGGGGCAGGTCACGGTAAGGCATCAAGGTCGAGACGGGGCCAAAGGCCTCTACCTCATGGATGACTCTTGCGGCATCAGGATCAGTGCTGCGCAAAAGCATGGGCTTCACAAAGGCCCCTTTATCGGGGTCAGCGGCATCAATCTGTAGGTGCTGCCCGTCAAAGATCACTTCGGCCTCGCTGCGAAGTTGTGCGACACGCTCCAGAACATCCGCTTTCTGGTTGGCCCCCGCCAAAGCCCCCATTCGCGTTGTCTCAAGCGCGGGGTCACCGATGCGGGTTTTGGCCAGCCGCGCGCTCAGCGCATCCGAGACCTGATCCATCATAGTATCTGGCACGATGATCCGTCGGATTGCCGTACATTTCTGGCCTGCCTTGGTCGTCATCTCGCGGGTGACTTCCTTGATGAACAGCTCAAATTCAGGGGCATCAGGCGTGATATCGGGCCCGAGGATAGATGCGTTGAGGCTGTCTTGCTCGGCGATAAAGCGGGTGCCTTGGCGCAGGATATTCTGGTTGGAGCGAAGCAATAACGCCGTATCAGCCGAGCCTGTGAAGCTGACCACATCCTGCGGGCCAAGCCTGTCCAGCAGATCACCTGTTTGGCCGACCACAAGCTGCACGGCCCCTTCAGGCAAAAGACCTGACGCAATGATCATTTTGAAACAGGCCTCGGTCAGCCATGCGGTGGCCGTGGCGGGTTTCACGATGGCGGGCACGCCTGCCAGCAGACAGGGGGCCAGTTTCTCCAGCATGCCCCAAACGGGGAAGTTGAACGCATTGATATGCACGGCCACGCCTTGCAGGGGGACCGCCACATGCTGCCCCAGAAAGCGGCCGGTCTTGCCAAGCTGCTCCAAGCCGCCATCGACATAGATATGCCCCTCGGGCATTTCGCGCCGCCCCTTTGAGGCGAAGACAAACAGCGTGCCGATGCCACCTTCAATATCGATCCAGCCATCGGCGCGGGTCGCGCCTGTCATGGCGTTCAAGGCGTAAAGCTCTTCCTTACGGTCATTGAGATAGCTGGCCAGCGCCTTTATCATCTTGGCGCGTTGATGAAAATCCATCTCGCGCAGGGCGGGGCCGCCGCGGCGGGTTGTGTGATCCAGCATGGCCTGCATGTCCAGCGCGGCACCGCCACGTGCCACGGCCTCGCCTGTGACGGCTGAATACATTTGCCTTGCGCTTTGGTCAGGCTGGATCCAGTGCCCTGCCGCATAGGATTGAAGATCGAGCATTTTTTGAGTCTCCCTTTGCAACAGTCTTGACCGATCGGTCGGGTTTGCGTCAAGGTTGAACATAAGGGAGAGACGACATGACACCACAAATCCGCGCTGAACGCTCGGCCCAAGCAATGTGGGCAACAGATGCAGCCTCGAAATGGTTTGGCCTTTCTCTGGACGGGGTCGGGCCCGGTTGGGCGAAGATGAGCATCACGCTGAGCGATGACCAGTTGAACGGGCATGGCATGGCGCATGGCGGGGTTATCTTCAGCTTGGCGGATTCGGCCTTTGCCTTCGCCTGCAATAGCCATAACCGCCTTGCTGTCGCACAGCATAATTCCATCACCTATCTCAGCCCGGGAAAACAGGGTGAAACCTTGGTTGCCGAGGCTCGGGAGGTCTCGCTCAGCGGGCGCTCGGGGATTACCGATGTGACGGTGACAGGCGAAGACGGGCGCAAGGTGGCCCTGTTTCGTGGAGCCTCACGCATCATTGATGGCACCCATTTTGAGGAAGAGAAGGCCTGACATGGAAGACCTGACACCAAAGACATCCGATCTAGACCCGATCGAGATTGCCAGCCGCGACGAGATTGAGGCGCTCCAGCTTGAGCGGATGAAATGGAGCCTGAGCCATGCCTATCAAAACGTGGCCCATTACAAGGCGCGGTTTGATGCGGCGGGTGTGCATCCCGATGATTTGAAAAGCCTCTCTGATCTGTCCAAATTCCCCTTCACGGTAAAGCAGGATCTGCGCGAGAATTACCCTTTCGGGATGTTCGCGGTTCCGCAAAACCAGATCGCGCGGGTGCATGCCTCCTCGGGGACAACGGGCAAGCCTACGGTTGTGGGCTATACGGCGGGTGATATCGATACATGGGCCAGCGTGGTCGCGCGCTCGCTGCGCGCTGCGGGCACGCGGGCGGGGGATATGGTGCATGTCGCCTATGGCTATGGCTTGTTCACGGGCGGTTTGGGCGCGCATTACGGAGCCGAGAAACTGGGCTGCACGGTTGTGCCTGTTTCAGGCGGGATGACGGCGCGGCAGGTGCAATTGATTGAGGATTTTCGCCCCTCGACCATCATGGTGACCCCCTCCTATGCGCTGTCGATCTTGGATGAATATCGCGCCCAAGGCCTCGACCCGCGCAAAAGCCCTCTCAAGGTTGGTGTCTTCGGAGCAGAGCCTTGGACGAACGCCATGCGCGAGGAGATCGAACAGGCCTTTGATATGCATGCCGTGGATATTTATGGCCTGTCCGAAATCATCGGACCCGGCGTTGCCAATGAATGTGTCGAGAGCAAAGACGGCCTGCATATCTGGGAGGATCACTTCTACCCCGAAGTGATTGACCCTGTGACAGGTGAGGTTCTGCCCGAGGGTGAAAAGGGTGAACTGGTTTTCACCTCGCTGACCAAACAGGCCTGCCCGATCATCCGCTACCGCACCCGCGATCTGACGCGGCTTTTGCCAGGAACGGCGCGGTCCATGCGGCGGATGGAAAAGGTCACGGGCCGCTCGGATGATATGATTATCCTGCGCGGCGTGAATGTGTTTCCCACGCAAATCGAAGAACAGATCATGGCCGTCGAGGGCCTCGCGCCGCATTTCCAGATCGAGCTAAGACGCGAGGGGCGGATGGATGAGATGCTGGTGCATGTCGAGGCCTCGGGCGATGCGCAGAAAGCCAGCCTTGATCTCAAGACGCGTATCAAGGACCGCGTTGGGGTTACCGTGACCGTCATGCCCCATGGCACAGGCGGGGTGGAGCGGAGCCAAGGAAAGGCCGTGCGCATTATCGACAAACGGCCAAAGGGCTAAGCCGATGCCGCGAGGACTTGCGCGCAACCATGAAGAAAAGCGCGATGCAATCCGCAAATCCGCCGCGCTGCATTTCGCGGCGCTTGGCTATGGTCACGCCTCAATGGCTTCGGCCGCAAAGGCCTGTGGCGTGTCGAAGGCGCTGATCTATCATTACTATGACAGCAAGGAAGCGCTGCTTTTTGATATCCTGTCGGTCTATCTAGGCGCTTTGGTTGAGGTTGTAGAAACTGTCTCGGGAAAGGGGACGCCTGAGGAGGTTCTGCGCCGTCTGATCCATGCTATTTTGATGCAATATCAGGATGCAGATGCCGAACATAAGCTGCAACTGGACGCCTTGGAGACGCTGCCCGATGATCTCAAACGCCCCTTGATCGAGGCACAACGCAAGATCGTTCGCCGTATGGGCGCGGCCCTTGACGCGCTGGAGCCTTCGCATTTGGACGGGCGCCTGCGCGAGGTGACGATGACCGTCTTTGGAATGTTGAACTGGTTTTATATGTGGCACCGACCCGAGCGCGGGATCAGCCGCGCGGATTATGCCGATCTGGTCACCGATATGGTGCTGGGTGGCGTGCGCGGCCTAAGGTAAGGCCGCGCCGCAAAGTGTTTATTCGAAACGCGTTCGATCAGTCGCGCAGCAGCTCGTTGATGCCCGTCTTGGAGCGTGTCCGCTCGTCCACGCGCTTGACGATCACCGCGCAATAGAGGTTCACGCCGTTCTTTGATGGCATGGAGCCCGCGACAACCACGGAATATGGTGGCACCTCGCCATACATGACTTCGCCTGTCTCGCGGTCCACGATCTTGGTGGATTGGCCGATGAACACGCCCATGCCCAGAACCGACCCTTCGCGGATGATGCAGCCTTCAACCACTTCCGAGCGTGCGCCGATAAAGCAATTGTCTTCGATGATGGTGGGGCCTGCCTGCATAGGCTCGAGCACGCCGCCAATGCCTACACCGCCTGACAGGTGCACATTCTTGCCGATCTGCGCGCAGGAGCCGACCGTGGCCCATGTATCGACCATGGTGCCGCTATCGACATAGGCCCCGAGGTTCACAAAGGAGGGCATCAAAACCACGCCAGGCGCGATATAGGCCGAGCGACGCACAACGCAGTTCGGCACAGCACGGAAGCCTGCCTCTTGCCATTCAGACGCGCCCCAGCCTTTCCATTTGCTATCGACCTTATCCCACCAATTGCCACCTTGGGGGCTGCCGGATTGCAACTCCATGTCCTTCAGGCGGAAGCCCAGAAGAACGGCCTTTTTGGCCCATTGGTTCACATGCCAAGTGCCATCATCGCCACGCTCGGCCACGCGCAAGGCGCCGCTATCAAGGGCGTTCAAAGTTTGCTCGATAGCATCGCGTGTTTCGCCTGTGGTGGCGGGGGTGATCCCGTCACGGGCCTCCCATGCGGCTTCGATTGCGGTTTCAAGTGCAGCGTTCGACATGCTTTCCCCCGAGGATATGGTGTGATCTACATTTGGCATGCCCTATATCCTCGCAGGGCCTTGGAGGAAAGAATGAAAGAAGATCACGGCAAACGTCTGTTTCGCGGAGCACATCAGGATATGGAAGCGGTTGGTGGTATTCCACTGACTGAGCAGACCGCAGCGCCTGCCTATCGTCTGGCTTTTGCCGATGATGATTTTCTGTGCCGTGACGAATTACGCCCCGTGCGTCTTCAGTTGGAATTGCTCAAGCCCGAAATGGGGTTGAACGAGGCGGGTGTGGACAGCACCGTGGTTCTGTTTGGTGGTGCGCGCATCCCTCAGCCCGGAATTGAGGGGCGCAGCAAGACCTTGTCGGATATGTCGATTTATTATGAGCAAGCCCGCGCTTTCGCCAAAGCTGTCACCGAGCGCAGCATTGCCGCAGGTGGCCGCGATTGGATCGTCACCACGGGCGGTGGTCCGGGTGTGATGGAAGCCGGCAATCGTGGTGCTGCCGAGGCGGGGGGCCGTTCAATCGGGTTGTCGATAGTGCTGCCGCATGAGCAAGCGCCGAATTCCTATGTGACGCCCGAGCTTTGTTTCAATTTTCACTATTTCGCCATTCGCAAAATGCATTTCCTGATGCGCGCCCGCGCTATCGCGGTATTTCCGGGCGGGTTCGGCACATTTGATGAGACTTTTGAGGCGCTGACCCTGATCCAGACAGGACGTATGGAGCAGGTGCCCTTCCTTCTGTTCGGCGAAAGCTTCTGGCGCAAGATCATAAATTTCGAGGCATTGGTCGAGGCAGGCACAATTGCGCAGGATGACCTCAAACTGTTCAAATTCGTGGAGACCGCCGAGGAGGCCTTGGCCGCAATGGATGCTTGGGAAGGCGCGGGTTCAAAGCGCGGGAAAATTCCGGGCAGATAGGTCTCCACCAGTGCTTGAACTATAAGCGGCTGAAGTCTTGAACTTCAAAAGGCCGCCCTCATGCAACCTATATCCTGAAAATCAGCCTTCCACCAGAGCGGCGCATTGGCGGGGCAAATCTCCCAAGGTCAATTCGCGGCGCGGTGTGGGGGGCGGTGCGTTTGGATCAGGGGGGGGCGGATTGAGGATGTTGGATACCCATTGCCGCGCCTCGTCACAGCCATCGCCTGCAGGCGGTCTATCCTGATTTTCACAACCCGGTGATCCCGCAGGGCAGCTTAGGCGCACATGGAAATGGTAGTGATGCCCGTACCAAGGGCGGATATTGCGCAGATAGGAGCGGTCGCCCGTTTCATTATCGCACATCCAGACCTTCGCGCCTGGAAAGATGAAAATCCGCGCAACACGTGGGTCGCGGGCGGCAGCGCGGACAACGCGCCAATGATCTTCCGTCCACTCGCTATTCACATAAGCGCCACTTGCGCGGCGCATGGAGATGGAGGAGATATTCTCGCGCTCTGTCTCGCTCAGTGTCAGGTCACGGGCGGGACGCAGCCAGATATCGGCATCAAGACCCGATTGATGGCTTCTATGGCCCGTCAACATCGGGCCGCCCCGAGGCTGGCTCATATCGCCGACATAGATGCCAGACCATGAGGTGCTGCGCGCAACCTCGCGCGAGAGGTCTTGCACGAAATCAATCGTTTCGGGATGGGCCCAGTTGCGGTTGCGCGACAGTCGCATGGCCTGCCATGTCGGGCCCGTTTCAGGCAGCTCAGTGGCCCCTGCAACACAGCCACGGGCATATCCGCCATAGGCGGCGGGGGCATCTTGGCTTGGGCCGTCAATATAGCCAAAGACTTGGCGGGCTTGCTGGCTGGATTGGGTTACCGTGAGCGGTGGCAGGTTGGCGCTGCTGGATGAACCTGAAGTCCCAGACGGGGTTCCGCATGCAGCAAGTGTTACCACTGCCAAAGAGGTTAAGATTGTCCGCAGGTTAAACCGCATGGTCAGCTTGTCCCTTTTGCGTGCCTTGAGGGTCTGGATGCACAAAGAGTAGCAGAACAAGGCCAATAAGGAAGAGGGCGATCAGAGGGCTGACGCCAAGCTGCTGACTGCCAGTGATTTGCGTTGTCACCCCGATCAGCAGTGGCGCCACAAAAGAGGTGGCTTTGCCTGCCAATGCATAAAGGCCAAAGCTTTCGGTCATTTTGGCAGGGTCGGCCTGCCGCACCAACATATGCCGAGAGGAGCTTTGCAGCATTCCGCCGCCCGCACCGATCAATGCTCCCAAGACATAGAAGGTGAGATCGGGAATATTGGAGCCTTCTGCCACGGCAATTCCAAAAACGCTCTCGCGGGAGGTGAAGACGATCCCGATGGCGACACATGTCAGGAGAAGGACATTGAAGGTGATCATTGGCTTGGGGCCGAAGCGGTCATCGGCCTTGCCACCGAGCCACGCAAAAACGGCCCCCGTCAAAACGGCGAGGATGGCGAAGGTGCCAACATCCACAACGCTCCACCCCAGAACGCCCGCGGCGTAAATGCCGCCAAAGGTATACATGCCGTTCAAAGCGTCACGGTAAAACATCGAGGAGCCCAGATAGGCAAAAAGGCTGCGGTTCTTGGGCAGGGCTTTGAGAGAGACGCTGAGATTCGGCAATGCGGTTTTGATCGCGCGGCTGATCGGCATGGCATCTGGCTTGCGTGGCTCCTTCACCCAGAGGAAAAAGGGGATGATGAAGATGATGAACCAGATCGCGGTCAGCGGCCCTACGGCGCGCGTGCCTTCACGAGCGCTCGGGTCCAGCCCGAAAATTGGGTCTATTCCAATCAGCGTCAGGCCCGTCTCAGCGTTCTCGGCAAAGAACGCGAGCATCAAAAGCAGGGACACCAAACCACCCAAATAGCCGACCGCCCATCCTGACCCTGAGATGCGTCCGATCTGGATCGCGGGGCCGAGGCTTGGCAGTAGTGCATTGGTGAAGATCGTGGCAAATTCCATCCCGATCAAACCGATCGCAAAGAGGCAGAGCACCAGCACGATGTTGAAACTGTCGGGCGCTGCCAGCCAAAGACCTGCCGAGCCGATCACATACATGGCCGAGAATACCCAGATGAACGGCATGCGTCGGCCTGAATGATCGGCGATGGCCCCAAGGATCGGCGCGCATAGCGCGATCAGCAATCCCGCTCCGCCTACGCCATAGCCCCATGCCGTTTGCGCGGCCGAACCATCCGCCAGTATTTCTGTGACATAGGGTGCAAAGATGAAGGTCAGGAGGAGTGTGTTATAGGGTTGGCTGGCACAATCAAATGCCCACCAGCCCCAAATGCGTTTGCGCATATTGCGTTCCAAGATATCACGTCCCCCTTAGGCCCGCCTTGAGGCCTTTGAGCGCTACACTCCTCAGTTCAGCGACATTTTGCAATCATTTCTCGGGGTTAAAGCGCGCGTCACGTCATCACGGTGCTTGCAGCTTGGCCTTTGCGCCCTTACCTCTGCGCTGAACAAAGATAGAATTGAACAAAGGACTGCACATAAGATGACTTCGATTTTCATGATCCTCATGCTGCTGATCGACGTGGCGTTCTTCATTATTCTTGCCCATATCATCATGAGCTGGCTGATCAATTTCGGTGTTTTGAATATGGGGCAGCCTATTGTGGCCCAGATCTGGAACGGCCTGTCGCAATTGCTTGAGCCGATCTATGGCCCGATCCGCCGCCGCCTGCCTGCAATGGGTGGGCTGGATCTGGCACCGCTGATCGTGATCCTCGGCCTCTATGTGATCGAGATTGTTCTGCGCAACAATGCTGGCGCGTTTCTCTAAAACAGGGCGCTGCCCCTAGTTAAGGAAGGCGGCGTCATTTCCCCAAAGCTCGGCCACGCGCTGGTCGCGCCCGCAGGCATCGCGGTAGAGTTCATAGGCCACAGATTTGCGGCGCGGACCAAAGCGGGTCAGGATCAGCTCATTGCCACGGTAATAATTCTGATGGGCATCCTCGGCCGGATAAAAGGGCGCGGCATCGCGGATGGGCGTAACGATTCTTTGGCCAAGATCGGCCTGTGCCTGCGCAATCGCGCGCTCGGCGCTGGCCCGCTCCTGCGGCGTTTGTGCGAAGATTGCCGTGGTATAGCTAAAGCCGCGATCGCAGAACTGGCCGCCCGAATCCGTTGGATCGACCGAGCGCAGGAACAAAGATAAGAGAGTTTCATAACTGACTTGATCGGCATCATAGGTAATCTCGACCACTTCCAGATGACCTGTGTCACCGCCAACCACCTCGCGGTAGCTGGGATTGGGCACCGTGCCGCCTGCGAAGCCCGAGACAACCTCGATCACCCCATCGACCTTTTCGAAATCGGCCTCGATACACCAGAAACAGCCACCCGCCAGAACGGTTGTCTGAATATCACGCGCATGGGCCGCGCCGTGTTGAAGCATGGCTCCAACTGCGATTGCCATTGCCAAGGCAATGGTCTTGAATTTCGGTTGTCCAGGCAGACGGGTCATCGGATGTCTCCTCATAACGGAATATGCACATGACATGCGGAAGGGCATTGAAATACAAGCCACGTCCGTGTGAGGTCACGATTGAGTGAAGAGGAGTTTACGATGGTGACCACCCATCAGGCCGAAGATGATGCCCGAAACGAGACTATTCTGATCTGGGTCAATGGCGCGCTTAAACCCAAAGCCGAGGCTTTGGTCAGCGTCTATGATAGCGGCTTCATGCTTGGCGATGGTGTCTGGGAAGGGATGCGCCTTTACGATGGCAAATGGGCCTTTCTGGACGAGCATATCGACCGCCTGTTCGAAGCCGCCAAAGCCATCGATCTGGATATCGGGATGGATAGGGCAGGCATCAAAGAGGCGCTGGAGCAGACCCGTGCCGCCAATGAGATGCACTCGGATGCCCATGCCCGTTTGATGGTGACCCGCGGTGTGAAGATGCGGCCTTTCCAGCATCCGTCGCTATCGCGTTCAGGGCCCACTGTGGTGATCATCATGGAGCATTCCTGCCCCTCGATCCCGCGCCCGATCCGATTGGCCACTGTTCCGCATCTGCGCGGCCTGCCAATGACGCAGGACCCGAAATTGAACTCGCATTCCAAGCTGAATTGCATCCTTGCCTGTATCGCGGCGGAAAAGGCGGGCGCGGATGAGGCCTTGATGCTGGATATCCATGGCTTTGTGAACACAACCAATGCCTGCAATTTTTTCATTATTCGCAAAGGTGAGGTTTGGACCAGCACAGGAGATTACTGCATGAACGGGATCACCCGCCAAAAGGTGATTGATGTCTGCCGCGCTGATGGCATTCCTGTGTTTGAAAAGAATTTCAGCCTTGTTGAAACCTATTCCGCTGAAGAGGCTTTTTTGACAGGCACATTTGGTGCCCAGACCCCTGTCAGCGAGATCGACGGGCGTATGATCGGTGAGGGGGAGATGGGCCCGATGACCAAACGCATTCGCGATTTGTACAAAGCATTGGTGGCCCGATCATGACAAAGATCGCCATGTGGTCAGGCCCGCGAAACCTGTCGACTGCGATGATGTATAGTTTTGCGGCCCGTGGGGATTGCGCGGTCTGGGATGAGCCGTTTTATGCCCCCTATCTGGCGGCAACAGGCCAAGATCACCCGATGACGTCCGAGATTTTGGCGGCCCATGAAACCGACCCCGATAAAATTGCCAAGCGTTGCGCAGGCCCCGTGCCTGATCAGAAAACGCATTGGTATATGAAGCATATGCCCCATCACATGATCGACGGGTTCGCGCTGGATTGGGCGAGTGAGTGCGTGAATGTGCATCTGCTGCGCCATCCTGCCCGTGTCATCGCAAGCTATGCCGCAAAGCGCGATCTGGTCACCATGGAAGATATCGGTTTTGCGCAGCAACATGCGCTATGGAAACAGCTGCCGGGCCCTGTGATCGACAGCTTCGATATTCGTCAAAACCCCGAAAAGATGCTCCGCTCGCTTTGCGGTGAGATCGGCATTTCCTTCGAGCCTCAGATGCTGCACTGGCCCTCGGGTGGTTTGGCGGAGGATGGTGTTTGGGCAGCGCATTGGTATGGGGCGGTGCATCGCTCATCGGGGTTTGCGGGGCCTGAAGGGCCAACGCCGGAATTGCCCGAAGCCTACCGCCCTTTACTGGATCAAGCGCTCCCCTTCTATGAGGAGATGCGCAAGGCAGCGCTGCACGGATAGCGCATTTGAATTCTGTCTTGCGGAGGGGCGTGGCCAGTGAAAGACTTGGGTAAAGCGCAAATCTCACCACGGTCTTGATACACAAACCTGATAATTGCGACTTTGTGCATGTCATAAAACGGGCAGGATGAATGACAGTCTTTTCGAAATACAACGCCGTAGAAATGCCGCCTGAGCAATCTGTGCGCAGTTTCACAGATGCAAAAGAGGCCGTGCTCTATCTTCAGGATTTGTATCAAGACGCGACAGGCTTTCTGCGCCAGAAATTCAGTGAGGTCGTCCAAGGCGACGCCCCAGAGAAAAGGTTCCGCGCCTTTTATCCTGAAATCCGCATCACCACGACAAGCTATGGCCAGATCGATTCACGCCTGTCCTTCGGACATGTGGCTGAACCCGGAACCTATGCCACGACAGTCACGCGGCCTGATTTGTTCAAATATTATTTGCGCCAGCAGATCGCGCTTTTGATCGAAAACCACGGCGTTGCCGTTCAGATCGGCCCATCAATGACGCCGATCCCCGTGCATTTTGCCGTGCTCAATGATGATGCGGTGCAAATCCCGCAGGATGGGGCGATGTCCTTTCCCTTGCGCGATGCTTTTGATGTTCCCGATCTCGGGACGACGAATGATGACATCGTCAATGGCATGAGTATTTCGCATGAGGATGGCTCGGGCGCGCTGGCACCGTTCACGGCGCAAAGGATCGACTATTCGCTTGCGCGGCTGTCCCATTACACCGCGACCCAGCCCGAGCATTTCCAGAACCATGTCCTCTTCACCAATTACCAATTCTATGTGGAAGAATTCATCGCCTTCGCGCGTGAAGCTTTGAAAGATAAGTCGAGCGGGTATGTCTCGCTGGTGGGGCCTGGAAACCACGAGATCACCGAGACGGATCAGGAGCTTCCTACACCGCTGAAAATGCCCCAGATGCCGACCTATCACCTGACGCGGGAGGGCGGTGCTGGCATTACTTTGGTCAATATCGGCGTGGGTCCGTCAAACGCGAAAACCGCGACTGATCATATTGCGGTGCTGCGCCCTCATGTCTGGCTGATGGTCGGGCATTGCGCAGGCCTTCGCAACACGCAGCGGCTTGGGGATTATGTTCTGGCACATGCCTATCTGCGGGAAGATCACGTGCTGGATGCCGATCTTCCGGTTTGGGTGCCGATCCCTGCATTGGCCGAGGTTCAAATTGCCTTGGAAGAGGCCGTGGCCGATGTCAGTGATGTTTCGGGCTACGAGTTGAAGCGGATTATGCGCACAGGCACTGTTGCCACGATCGATAATCGCAACTGGGAATTGCGCGATCATTCGGGGCCAGTGCAACGGCTCAGCCAAAGCCGCGCGATTGCGCTTGATATGGAAAGTGCGACCATCGCCGCGAACGGGTTCAGGTTCCGCGTGCCCTATGGAACGCTGTTATGCGTCTCGGATAAGCCGCTCCATGGGGAATTGAAGCTGCCTGGCATGGCGTCGGCCTTCTACAAGGACCAAGTTGCGCGGCATCTTTCGATAGGTATTCGGGCTATGGAAAAGTTGCGCGAGATGCCTTTAGAGCGGTTGCACAGCCGAAAACTCCGTAGTTTTGAGGAAACGGCCTTTCTTTGAGCGGAAAAATTCGCAAAAAGACATAGATTTGCATAATATTAACACACTAATCGTTGTGTTGATCCACAATATGAGGCTATTTTCTTGCCAACGAACCCTAGGGTTCGGGCAGAACAGAGGAATAAGTAAATGGCACAGAAACCAATGACAAAGACCCAACTCGTTGCAGCTTTGGCTGACAAGATGGGTAGCGACAAGAAAACAGCAACCGCAGCACTCGACGCAGTGACCGCCGTGATCAGCGACGAAGTTTCGGGCGGCGGCGCCGTTACCATTCCAGGTGTTGGCAAAATCTACTGCCGTGAGCGTCCTGAGCGCATGGTACGTAACCCTGCGACTGGCGAGCAGATCAAGAAGGACGCTGACAAAGTGGTCAAAATGACCATTGCGAAGGCTCTCAAGGACAGCGTGAACGGCTAATTGCCTTTCCGTATGCTATTGCGAAGGGTCGCCACGGGCGGCCCTTTTGCTTTTGGAACAAAAGGACGCTGACATGGATCTTCGCGCAATCGGTATCGGGCTGCTTTTCGCGCTGATCTGGTCATCAGCCTTTACATCCGCGCGGGTCATCGTTGAGGCCGCTCCTCCGCTGATGGCGCTTGCGCTGCGCTTTGCAATCTCAGGCGGTCTTGCGCTGGCAGTGGGTGCAATGCTGGGGCAGAGCTTTCGCCTCACACGCTCGCAATGGATCTCTGTCATCGTTTTCGGGATTTGCCAGAACTCGCTCTATCTGGGGCTGAACTTCGTGGCGATGCAAACGGTCGAGGCCTCGCTTGCTGCGATCATCGCCTCGACCATGCCGCTTATTGTGGGCGCTGCAAACTGGCTGATCTTTCGTGAAAAGCTGCCCTTGCTTGGGCTGGTGGGGCTTGTGGCAGGTTTTGCAGGGGTAGCTGTTATTATGGCACAGCGCTTTGGTGGCGGCACGGACCCTGTTGGCATCATGCTTTGTATGATTGCCGCTGTCGCCTTGGCTGTTGCGACCCTGACCATGCGCGGCGCGTCTTCGAATGGTGGCAATCTGTGGGTCGTTATCGGATTGCAGATGCTGGTGGGCAGTGTTGCCTTGATCCCGCCTGCCGCTGTTTTTGAGACATGGGTTGTTACATGGTCATGGCCGCTGGTGATCGCGTTTATTTATACCACCCTCGCACCGGGCTTGTTTGCCACTTGGATATGGTTTGTCCTTGTCGGGCAGATCGGGGCGACCCGTGCTGCGACCTTCCACTTTCTGAACCCGTTTTTCGGTGTTGTGATTGCAGCGGTGCTTTTGAGCGAGGCATTGACCTTCGCGGATATCATCGGGGTGATCATCATCGCGGGTGGTATTCTGGCCGTGCAGCTTTCGCGGGTGCGGTCGTAACATTTTCTCACGCAAAGGTTTGATGACTTTTATGCGCTGTCGCTGCAGATGGGTTTCATGGAATTTATTCTTGCATATGGCGCTGGACTGCTAACGCTGATCAACCCTTGTGTATTGCCGATCTTGCCGATTGTTCTGGCCTCGGCATTGCAGGCCAGCCGTTGGGGACCGATTGCGCTGGCCGCAGGGCTTGGCCTGTCCTTTGTGACGCTTGGCGTTTCCGTCACTGCCTTCGGGCATCTGGTTGGGATTACCGAAGAAACGATATCCAAGGCGGGCGCGATCTTGATGATCGGCTTTGGCTTTGTGCTGCTGGTGCCGCAATTCTCTGAGCGGTTCGCCTATGCGACGGCGGGTCTTGCTGAAGGGGCTGATCGGCAGATCGGGACGCTTGCGGGGAATTCGGGTTGGCAGGGGCAGTTCATCGGCGGGCTTCTCCTTGGCGCAGTTTGGACCCCTTGTGTCGGCCCGACCCTTGGCGGTGCGATATCGCTTGCCAGCCAAAGGCAGGATTTGCTGTCGGTAAGCTTTACGATGCTGGCCTTCGCTTTGGGGATCGGCACGGTGATGATGGGCCTTGCCTATGGCGCGCGGACTGCGCTGCAGCGCCGCCAAGCCGCCCTGCGTCGCATCGCCGAAAAGGCAAAACCGATCCTTGGTGTGAGTTTCATTTTGGTGGGCGTCGCGATCCTGACGCGCTTTGTCTATGTCATTGAAGCTTGGTTATTGGATGTATTGCCCATCTGGCTTCAGGACCTATCCGTTATTCTTTGAGGAGGCTTGTTATGAACAGACGACATATGATGCTTTTGGCTGGTTCAGCTCTGGTTCTGCCGCGCATGGGGCTTGCCAGCATGATCGATTACACCCCCGGTCTGGTGGATGAACATCTTGCCCGTGGTGAGACCGTTTTCGTAGATTTCTTTGCGCCATGGTGTTCGACCTGCCGCGCGCAGGATCGTGTTGTCGAAGAATTGCGCGGAGCCAATTCAGCCTATGACAGCGCCATGACCTTTATTCGTGTTGATTGGGATACTTACGGGACGGGTGAGCTTGCCCAAAGGCTGCAAATCCCGCGCAGATCGACCTTGGTGGTCTTGCGCGGCGACGAGGAATTGGGCCGCATTGTTGCAGGCACTTCGCAGGGCGATATTCAGGCCTTGATGGATTTGGGCCTTAGCTGACGCGGTCAATCAGCCTCTTGGTCGGTGACGGTGATACGCAAGTTATCGACCGCCCAAAAGGCATTGGCATTGTCAGGAAGAAGATTTGACCCGAAGCCAACTGTCAGAGTTGGGCTTGGGTCTCTGACCATAATCCGAACGGCCATGGTCTGGTCCTGCGCATCGCCAAACCCGCGATTACGTGGTGGGGGATTGCGCGGTGTTATTGTGGTGATGAAGCGCGGATCCTCGCTCAGATGCGTGGATTGGCGCATTGCCAGATCAGGGGCCGTTGCAAAGCTTTGCGTGGCGACGGGCTCTCCATCGATGAAGACATTCAATTCTTCCAACTGCCAATCATCAATGGCGTGCAGATCGAACTCGACGATTGCAAAGGCGTGATCTTGCGGCAGTTCGAAGGTTTTTGTGATCGCTTCAAGGCCCCCTGTGCCACCAAAGCGCCCCAACACACCGCCAAACCCATGGGCGGAGTTGTCAACCTGCCCGCCTTCCCAACCTGTGGAGGCCAGCTCGAATGTCTCGAAAGCAACCAGTTCATCCCCGTCATGCAATGCGAGGACACCTTTTGAGGCCAGCGGCGAATTTTCGGGAGAGGTTGAAACATCTGTCCTGATGAAAACACCCGCCAAAAGAAACGCAGCCAAAAGCGCCGCCCCGATGACCGACCAATCGATCGTCAGCGCGCCGTGCTTCCGCTTAAAAGCTGCCGTGATACTCATTTAACAACCTCAACTTTAATCGAGTTTGAGCAATCGACGGGAAATATGCGCAAAAAAAGGCGGGATAGGGGTGGTTTGATATCACTGTCGCGCTGACGGAAACCAATTGGTTTGCATCGCGCAAACTGTATCCTGACCCTGATCAAACCTGACCATCATGCTATCGCGCCCAGTGAAGATTTTCACGGGTTCAATCCAGCAAGACACAAATTGATTATGCCGAAACGACCCTAGGCGTTTCAGCCGATATGGCCGCGGTTTTCACCAATCTGGCCACGGTGCAGCAACAGGTGGTCAAGGATCACGCAGGCGGCCATCGCTTCGCCGACGGGGACTGCACGGATGCCCACGCAAGGGTCATGGCGACCTTTGGTGATGATCTCGGTATTCTCACCAGATTTCGTGATCGTTTTGCGTGTGCTCAGGATCGAAGAGGTCGGCTTGACCGAGAAGCGCAGCACAATGTCCTGACCTGTCGAGATACCACCCAAGATGCCACCTGCATGGTTTGAGGAATAGATCGGTCCATCAGGACCCATGGTGATCTCATCGGCATTCTCGGTGCCTGTCAGCATCGCAGCCGCCATACCATCGCCAATCTCGACGCCTTTGACCGCATTGATCGACATCATCGCAGCCGCAAGATCGGTATCAAGCTTGCCATAGATCGGCGCGCCAAGGCCCGCTGGAACACCACGAACCGTAACCTCGATCACTGCGCCCACGCTTTCGCCCGATTTGCGCAAACCGTCGAGGTAGCCTGCCCATTCCTCAGCGGCTTTGGGGTCGGGCGTCCAGAAGGGGTTTTGATCGATTTCTGCCCAATCCATATTCGCAGGAACGATCCGATGCGGACCCATCTGGACCATATAGCCTTTGATCTCGATCTGCGGGGCAAGTGTGGCCAAAGCCGCGCGCGCCAGACCGCCTGCGGCCACACGTGCCGCCGTTTCGCGCGCCGAAGACCGCCCGCCGCCGCGATAGTCGCGGATGCCGTATTTCTGGAAATAGGTAATATCAGCATGCCCGGGGCGAAACTTTTCGGAAATCTCGCTGTAATCCTTCGAGCGCTGATCGGTATTGCGGATCATCAACTGAACAGGCGTGCCTGTTGTCTGGCCCTCAAACACCCCTGAGAGGATTTCAACCTCATCGGCTTCACGGCGCTGCGTGGTGTATTTGTTTTGCCCGGGCTTGCGCTTATCCAGCCAAGTCTGGATCGCCGCTTCATCGATTTGCACACCGGGAGGGCAGCCATCAACAGTTGCTCCCAAAGCGGGTCCGTGGCTTTCACCCCATGTGGTGACGCGGAACAAATGGCCAAAACTGTTCATAGACATGCGCAAGCGCCTTTCATTTCTTAGGCGATGGGTTAGCCCTAGCCGCGCCAAAAGCCAAGCAGGATTGCAGGTTTAGCCCGTAGTTTGCTGCGTCGCGGGCTTGGCGCTGCGGTCAGCCCTTGTGCATATCCAAAGCCTTCACTAACTATAGCCGCACCTCGGGGGGGCTCTGATGAGCCTGAGATGCATGATCTGACATGCGGACCCGTTGAACCTGAACCGGTTAAGACCGGCGGAGGGAAGGGACCATCTGCAAGGTGCAGACTCCAGCTTCACTTCGCCCGTCGCAATGGAGGAGTGAATATGAAACACACCATCATAGCTGCGGGGTTGATTTGTCTTTCGGGGGCCGCCTTTGCGCAGCAACCCGTATTGACGGTCTATACCTATGACAGCTTTGCATCTGATTGGGGCCCTGGCCCTCAAATTGAAACAGCATTCGAGGCTGAATGTGCCTGCGATTTGCAATTCGTGACAGCAGGGGATGGCGCGGCGCTTTTGGCGCGTATCCGTTTGGAAGGCGAACGCAGCGATGCGGATATCGTCTTGGGGCTGGATACAAACCTGACCCATGCCGCAGCCGAGACGGGCCTTTTCGCGCCACATGGTGTTGAGCCTGAGGGCCTGACCCTTCCCATCGATTGGGATGATCAGACCTTCCTTCCCTTTGATTGGGGCTATTTCGCCTTTGTCCATAGCGCGGATCTTGCGGGCGTTCCCGCCAATTTCACCGATCTGGCCGAAAGCGATCTTCGCATTGTCATTCAGGACCCGCGCAGCTCAACCCCCGGTCTGGGTTTGTTGATGTGGGTGGAGGCAGCCTATGGCGCGGATGCCGCGACCATCTGGGACGGGCTTGCCGATAATATCGTCACCGTGACGCCCGGTTGGTCCGAGGCCTATGGCCTGTTCCTTGAGGGTGAAGCGGATATGGTTTTGTCCTACACGACTTCGCCCGCCTATCACCTGATCGCCGAGGAAGACGCCAGCAAAGCCGCTGCCGCCTTTGATGAGGGGCATTATATACAGGTCGAGGTTGCAGGTGTTCTTGCAGGCTCTGATCAGCCTGATCTGGCCGCCAGCTTCATGGAGTTCATGATCAGCGATGCCTTCCAGTCGGTTATTCCGACAACCAACTGGATGTATCCTGCGGCATTGTCAGCTGAAGCCCTGCCTGAGGGGTTTGAGACCCTGATCCAGCCTCAGGAGGCTTTGTTGCTTTCGCCTCAGGATGCGGCTGCGCGCCGTGATGCGGCATTGGAGACATGGCAAACCGCCCTCAGCCAATAAGTGCTCTTGCAGGGATCGGCGCGGCGGTTGCCGCGTTGGTCCTTGCAGCGATGCTTGTGCCGCTTGGCACGGTTTTCCTGCATGCTGAGGGGGCGTCGAGCCTCCGCGCGGCTGACTGGGCGGCTCTGCGCTTTACGCTGCTACAGGCGCTGCTTTCGGCGCTGGTGAGTGTCCTGTTGGCCATCCCCGTTGCACGCGCTTTGGCGCGGCGCAGTTTCATGGGCCGCCGCGCTGTGATTACGCTGATGGGTGCCCCTTTTGTGCTGCCTGTGATCGTGGCGGTGATGGGCTTGCTGGCCGTTTTCGGGCGTAGTGGCTGGGTCAGCCAAGGGTTGGAGATATTCGACCTGCCACAGATCGAAATCTATGGATTGCATGGCGTGGTTCTGGCCCATGTCTTCTTTAATCTGCCGCTGGCCGTGCGCCTTGTGTTGCATGGTTGGCTTGCCATCCCGTCCGAGCGGTTTCGCTTGGCCCGTTCACTCGGCTTTTCCGCCTCTGACATGCAACGCCATTTCGAATGGCCGATGCTGCGCGCCACCCTTCCCGGGGCTTTTCTGGTGATCTTCCTGCTTTGCACCACCAGTTTTGCGGTTGCCCTGATCCTTGGCGGGGGGCCGCGTGCCACAACTGTTGAACTGGCGATCTATCAGGCCTTCCGATTCGAGTTTGACCTGACCCGTGCCGCCCTTCTGGCCATGATTCAGGTTTGTATCTGTGCGGGCGCAGGCCTGTTCCTTCTATGGAGAGCTGCGCCGCAAAGGCTTGGGGTGGGGCTGGACCGCCCGTTGGAGTTCAAAGCCCCCCAAGGCGCGGTTTTGCGGGTGCAAGATACGCTTGCGATAGGGGCGGCGGGGTTGTTTCTTGTGATGCCCTTGGCGGCGCTTTTGCTTGGCGGGATCGGCGATGTCTTGTCTTTGCCCCAAAGCGTTTGGCAGGCGGCGATCCGATCTGTGATCATGGCTGTCCTTTCAGCGGGGCTGGCCGTTGGTTTTGCCTTGCCCATGGCGGCACTGATGGCCCGCCAAGGCTGGCGGCTTGGGGTTGATGTGGTGGGGGCCTTGTCAATCGCGGTCTCGCCTTTGGTGATCGGAACGGGGGTGTTCCTTCTGGTCTTTCCATTCACCAACCCAACGCAATTGGCCCTTCCCGTGACGGTTTTTGTGAATGCATTGATGAGCCTTCCTTTTCTGCTGCGTGCCTTGGCCCCTGCCTATCTTCAGGCCGAGCGCGCCCAAGGCCGATTGGCCGATACTTTGGGGCTGCGCGGTTGGAACCGTTTGCGCCACGCGATCCTGCCGCGACTGATGCGCCCGCTTGGGTTTGGCGCGGGCCTTGCGGCGGCTTTGTCGATGGGTGATTTGGGCGTGATCGCCTTGTTTTCGTCCCCCTCGCAATCAACTCTGCCCTTGGAGATGTATCGCCTCATGGGGTCCTACCGTACCAATGATGCGCAAGGGGCGGCCGTTTTGCTTTTGTTTTTAAGCCTTGGCCTGTTCTGGCTGTTTGACCGTGGAGGACGTGTGAATGCTAAAGCTTGACGCGGTGGAGATCAGCCAAGGCAGTTTTACCCTGCGCGCTGATCTGGAGCTGGCCAAGGGCGGGCGATTGGCCGTCATGGGGGCATCTGGCAGCGGGAAGTCGACCTTGCTCAACCTGATTGCGGGCTTTTTGATCCCCGATCAAGGCCGTATTTTGCTTGATGGTCAGGAGGCAACTCAAAGGGATGTCGCGGAGCGTCCGCTGTCTATTCTGTTCCAAGACGGCAATGTCTTTCCGCATCTGAATGTCTTCGACAATGTGGCGCTTGGTGTCTCCCCCTCGCTGAAGCTGGATGCGGCTGCGCGGGCGCGTATCCCCATGGCGCTTGCGCAAACGGGTTTGGAGGGGATGGAGGAGCGCATGCCAGCGGATTTGTCAGGCGGGCAGCAATCGCGCATCGCGCTTGCGCGAGTCTTGGTGCGCGACAGGCCTTTGGTGCTGCTGGACGAGCCGTTTGCAGCGCTTGATCCGGGTTTGAAACGCGAGATGGCCGTGCTGCTGGATGCGCTTTGCAAGAAGGCGGGCCTGACCCTTGTGATGGTGACCCATGACCTGCGCGATGCCGAGATGCTCTGCGAGGATGTCATTGTGCTGGAGAAGGGCGAGATCGCTTTGAACCGCCCCTTGGCAGGGATCAGGGAAAATACGCCCGCTGCCCTTCGCCCTTGGCTTTGAGCCCCCAATAAAAAACGCGCCCCAAATTGGAGCGCGTTCTTTTTTGTCTATGTCGCTGGCTTACTCAGCAGGCTGCTGACCTTTGGCGCGGGCCTTAACAGGGGCCCAAAGCCGCTTATTGGTCAGATAGAGGAGTGCCGCCAGAAGGCCGAGCAGGATAAAGGCGGTGAAGCCCATCCGCTTGCGGTCCATCAGGTTTGGCTCAGCCGCCCACATCAGGAAGGCCGATACGTCCAGAGCCATGCTCTCGATGTCATTTGGCGACCCATCCGCATATTCAACCTGACCGTCCCAAAGCGGTGGGGCCATCGCGATCAAACCATAGGTGTCATTCTCGTAGAAATAGCTGCCGAACTGCTCGACTTCTTCACCTGTGTAATGGGTGAGAAGCGATGCAATATATTCGGGGCCGCCCATTCCGCGAAGGAATTGGTTGATCCCGAGGCCATAGGGGCCGCTGAAGCCCGCACGTGCCTTTGCCATCAGGCTCAGGTCAGGTGCGTTTTCCAAGTTCGAGCCACCGAAATGGTCATTCGGTGTAGCTGTGCGCCAATCGTCGATCGTTGGATCGAAGACTTCGAACTGTGCGGCATAGGCACGAACCTGATCCTCGGAATAGCCAAGGCCATCCTCGTCGGTCATCGCGCGGTAAGGCACATATTGGAGACCGTGACAGGCCGAGCAGACCTCGGTGAAGACCTGAAGGCCGCGCTGCAGCTGCGCCTGATCATAGGCACCAAACGGACCTTGGAAGGAGAAGCTGTAGTCTTCTACATAACCTTCTGCGCCCGCCGCCATTACAGCACCCGAGGAAAGGGTCAGAGCAGCCAGCGTGCTGATTGCAAGTTTCCTGAACATGTCAGTTACGTCCTTTCTCTCACTCTGCCGGAACTTTGGCACCCGATGGCGCGGAGCCAGCTTCGGATTTGCCAGAGTAATGGGCATTGAAGTCTTCTTCGATGGTCGCGGGTGGTGTGTTCGGCTTCTCGAGAACGCCAAGCAGTGGCAGGATCACGAGGAAGTAAGCGAACCAGTAGGTCGACCCGATCAATGCGATATAGGGGTAGATACCTTCGGCTGGCATCGCGCCTGCCCACATCAACACGAAGAAGTTGATAACGAAGACCCAGAACCATGCTTTGAACATCGGACGGTAGCGGCCCGAACGTACGCTGGATGTATCCAGCCATGGCACCAGAGCCATCACGATGATCGCGCCGAACATTGCAAGCACGCCAAAGAACTTCGCGTCGACAATGCCGCCTGTCAGGAAGTCAGCCGCGATAACGACCCATACTTCCGTGTCGAAGGCCCGCAGGATCGCGTAGAATGGCAAGAAGTACCATTCAGGAACGATATGCGCGGGCGTGACCAGCGGGTCGGCCTCGATATAGTTATCGGGGTGGCCCAGATAGTTCGGCATGAAGCCGACAAGGGCGAAGAACACCGCAAGGATCACCGCCAGAGCGAAGAGATCCTTGATCACGAAGTAAGGCCAGAATGGCAGGGTGTCTGCCTCGGCGTCTTTCTTCGATGTGCGACGCACCTCAACACCTGTCGGGTTGTTATTACCCGTAGTGTGGAAGGCCCAAACATGCACGATCACGAGGCCCAGAATGACGAAGGGCAGCAGATAGTGCAGCGACAAGAAGCGGTTCAGCGTGGCGTTATCCACGGCAGGTCCGCCCAGAAGCCATGTCTGCAGGGCTTCACCAACAAAGGGGATCGCGCCGAACAGGCCGGTGATCACGGTCGCACCCCAGAAGGACATCTGCCCCCAAGGAAGAACGTAGCCCATGAAGGCCGTGCCCATCATCAGCAGATAGATCAGCATGCCGATGATCCATGTGACTTCGCGGGGCGCTTTATACGAGCCGTAATAAAGGCCACGGAAGATATGCGCATAAACCGCGATAAAGAAGAGCGACGCGCCGTTCTGGTGGATATAGCGGATCGCCCATCCTCCGTTCACGTTGCGCATGATATGCTCAACCGATGCGAATGCGAGATCGACATGCGGGGTGTAATGCATCACCAGAATGATGCCCGTGATGATCTGCATCACGAGGCAGAAAACCAGAACGATGCCCCAGATCCACATCCAATTGAGGTTTTTGGGCGTGGGGATCATCAATGTGTCGTACATCAGCGAAACGATTGGAAGGCGCTTGTGGAGCCACTTTTCGCCATCCGTTTTCGGTTCGTAATGGTCGTGGGGAATACCTGACATCTGTCTTTTCCTCCTTAACCGAGAACTAGGGTTGCATCATCCACGAACTCAGCCGCGGGGATGTGAAGATTTTCGGGTGCGGGACCACGGCGGATACGTCCTGCCGTGTCGTAATGCGAACCGTGACAAGGGCAGAACCAGCCACCGAAATCACCAGCACCATCACCGAGCGGAACACAGCCCAAATGGGTGCAGACGCCCTGCATGACCAACCACTCGCCCGAGTTTTCACCATCGGGTGTGGTCAGGGTGCGGTTTTCATCCGTTGCTGGCACGTCGCCATCAAGGTTGGGGTTGCGGGCGATCTGGTCGACCAGCTCGCTGACTTCAACCGAACGGCCTGCCTCGATTTCATCGGCGGTACGACGACGAATAAAGACGGGCTTGCCAAGGAACAGCACAGTCAACTGTGTGCCCTCGGATACGCCGGATACGTCAACGCGCAAGCGTGACGCGGCCTGCACATCGGCCGATGGGTTCATTTGGTTTACCAGCGGCCAAACGGCTGCGCCGGCCACTACTGCACCTGTACCACCCGTCGCATAGTATAGAAAGTCGCGCCGCGTGCTGGACTGGTCTTCTGCGTGTGACACTAATGCGTCTCCCTTTCTCAGTGATCCAAACCCTTGGATCAGAAAAACCTGCAGGGCCACGGGAATCCCCCATAGCCAATCTCCCGCGTATTTATGGAATGCAACGATAGGCGTCCAGCGGACAAACGCGCGCAGCGAGGCCGAAATGTCGCAGGCAAAACCGAAGAAAGAGGCTCTCGCTTCGGGCTTTGCGGCCAGATACACTAAATTGTGACCTCAATAGACGGGAGAATTCCTTGTGACCAACACCTTGATTGACGCCCTGCAAAAGGGCGCAAAGGCCAATCCAGACAGGGTTTTCGCGCGTTTTCCAGATGGCGCCACACGGTCACGGGGGGATCTGTTCAAGGGGGCCGCGCGTATGGCGCAGGCCCTGATCACGCTTGGCCTGGCACCAGGGGATCGGGTTGCTGTTCAGGTCGAAAAAACTTTGGCGGCATTGGAGCTTTACCTCGGAACCGTGATGGCAGGCGGCGTTTTTCTGCCGCTGAACACGGCCTATACCCCGACAGAGGTTGAATATTTCCTCTCAAACGCCACCCCGACAGTGTTTGTATGTGACCCCAAAAAGCGCACAGCCCTAATGCCTGTTGCGGGTGGGGCGGGTTGCCGCCATGTCGAGACGCTGGATGCGGATGGGGCAGGTTCGCTTGCGGATAAAGCTGCGACTGCTGCGCCTTTGGCCGAAGCGGTTGCGCGCGGTGACAATCAGCTTGCTGCAATTCTTTACACATCTGGCACGACGGGGCGTTCGAAAGGGGCGATGCTCAGCCATCTTGCGCTTTTGTCCAATAGCCGCGCCTTGGTGGATCACTGGCGCTTCACCGAAGAGGACATGCTGATCCATGCCTTGCCAATTTATCATACGCACGGGCTCTTTGTGGCCTCGAATGTCGCGCTTTTATCGGGTGCATCCGTGCATTTCCTGCCCGGATTCAATGCCGATGCGATTCTGGATGCCATGCCTGAAGCAACCGCGCTGATGGGTGTGCCCACCTTTTATACGCGCCTCTTGGCTGATCCGCGCCTGACCAAAAGCCATGCTGCCAATATGCGCCTGTTTATTTCGGGCTCCGCCCCTTTGCTGGCTGAAACCCATAAGGAATGGGAGGCCCGAACAGGCCACCGTATTCTGGAACGCTATGGCATGACGGAAACCAATATGAACACCTCCAACCCCTATGAGGGCGAGCGCCGAGCAGGCACTGTGGGCTTTCCCCTACCGGGTGTCGAATTGCGGATCATGGGCGAAAATGGCGAGGAAGTGCCAAAGGGCGAGATCGGTATTCTGGAAGTGCGCGGCCCGAATGTGTTTTCAGGCTACTGGCAAATGCCCGAGAAAACCCGCGAAGAGCTTCGCGAGGATGGTTGGTTCATCACAGGTGATTTGGGGCGTTTGGATGAAGATGGCTATGTCATCATCGTCGGGCGCGGCAAGGATTTGGTGATTTCGGGCGGCTTCAATGTCTACCCCAAGGAGGTCGAAGAGGTGATCGATGATCTTGGCGGTGTTCTGGAAAGCGCCGTGATCGGCGTGCCGCACCCTGATTTTGGCGAAGCCGTTGTCGCGGTGGTTGTGCCTGACGGGGGTCAGCCTCTCTCGGAGGAGGCGATCATCGCTGATATCTCTGTAAAGCTTGCCAAGTTCAAACAGCCCAAAAAGGTCATTTTTCTGGAGGCTTTGCCACGAAATACGATGGGCAAGGTTCAGAAAGCCGCGCTTAGAGAAAGCTATGCAGGGCTTTTTGCGGGGTGAAAGGACAGGGTCATGCGGCGATGCAGGATGCCGCTTCCGTCATCGAATTCGGGGCCATCGGCAACAAAGCCAAGCCCTTCGTAAAAGGGCAATGCATAGGTTTGCGCATCCAGCACAGCCCCCTCAAATCCGTTTTCTTTGGCATGGCGAAGGACAAAATGCATGATTTTGCGGCCCAACCCCGTGCCACGGTGATCAATGACAACCGCTACACGGCCGATTCTTGCAGCCTTTCCATCACGGTAAAGCCGCGCTGTCGCGCAAGGGCCTGTATCGCCCCACGCTAGAAAATGCGTTGCGTCATCATCGATGCTGTCCCATTCCTCAGCCTCGGGAATGCCTTGTTCATCAATGAAAACCGCACGGCGGATCGAAAAGCATTCCTGCAGGGCGTTTTGGGTCAGCGCGGGGCCAATTTTCATGCGCTTGCAGGGTCAGTTGCAGCCATTGAGGCGCGTGCGGAAAACCCTTCAAACCAAGCCGCCAATGCGGGGCGGTTGCTGCGCCAACCCCTGTCATCATGACGAAAGTCGAGATAGCCAAGCGCGGAGGCAATGGCGATCTGGCTCATATCAAGCGGGCCGTGAAGATGGCTCATCCAGCGGGCTTCAATCACATCCAATGTGCGGGCGATCTTTGTCCATTGCCCGTCCAGCCAAGGTTGAAACACCATTTCCTCGGGGCGAAAACGTTTCTCATAGGTGATCCCGACCGAGGCCTCCATGATGCCATCTGCGGTGGCCTCCAGCGTCAGCACCTCCCAGAGGCGATCCTCGGGGTAAAGCCCTGCCTTGGCATGGTCATTCAGGAAGCGCGTGATGACCCGACTGTCATAAAGGGTAGTCCCTTCATCGCGCACCAGAGCGGGAATTTTCCCCAAAGGATTGGCCGCATTTAGCGCGTCTTCACCCCCTAGGGGCGAGGCCGTGACCTGAACAAATTCTACATCCTCAATCGCTGCTTCATGCAGCAGAATAACGGTTTTGCGCACGAAAGGCGAAGCGGGAGAGCCGAGAAGTTTCATCATGGAACGCGTGTTACCTTTATACGGGCAAGCCCTGTTGCATCTATCTTGATGGCCTTGCCGCTTTGTCCGAACCGATAAACCCGTGTCCAACGCGCAGCGCCGTTCACCTGACCATCGGATTTGCGAAAGCTGGCCCCCTCAGGCAGATCATCCATCGCATCTTCGACATTCTGATCCAGCCTTCCAGAGGATAGGCTCCGCGTTGCGGCATAAGTGGCCAAAGCCACAGCGCCATAGCGCAAGGCGAGGCCTGCAATCGGGGCGAATTGGATAGCCATGCGTCCCTCCTTCAAGGTTGGGTATTATCTAGGGGCTCGGCAGGGCTTTGTCTATTGGCCGCCTTTTATGGCCCCTCGCATCAGGGCCGAGATCAAACCCGTTTCCTGCCCGATTGGAGAGCTGGCAACATGCTGCGCCGCGCTTTCGCGCGCATTGTCGGTTTTGTTCTGGTTCAGCTTCCATGTACCATCGACCTGCTGCACCTCAAAGCGAAAAGGCAGGATGGCGCGCATCAACTTATCCAATGCATCTTCGGGCATCTTGTCGGCGGTCCAAGCAGGTTTTGGGCTTAGCATCGCCTCGAAATGGGCGGATAATCGATCAAGCTGGTCGCGCATCAACCCGTGATCCAGCGGGTGCAGCACACCGCGCAGATGAACCGCGACATAGTTCCATGTCGGCACTTGCGCGGGGTCTCCGTACCAATCTGGTGAGATATAGGCATCAGGCCCGCTGACCGCGATGACTGCGGGGGTGGGCGAGGTGACGGCCCGCGCAATGGGGTTAGTGCGGACAAGATGTAATTCGGCACTGTCACCTAATTCATTCAAAACAAATGGAATATGCGAGATGAGCGGGGAAGGCTCAGCATTTATCGAGAGCATACCAAAGCCACGCTCACGCGCATAATCAAGGTTCCGATTATCGGGTTCGTTGCGAAAGGCGGGATTTGGATGCATCGCTTATTGGACCTTTGGAAATGGAACCAAGTTCTATAGTTAAAGGCTTAGTCATCGCCCGTCATGTCCAACATCAGATGCTTCTAGTGGAGCGGCCCAATTTGGACAAACATGCGCGCTGTTTTAAGGATAGGTATAACAGGTGCACTTTGTTTGGCGCTGACTTCTAGGCGTCGTTCTTATCCTTTTTGGACATCACTCCCTGTTTTGGGATTACCTAAAAGACATAGAAGCAGGAAAGGACGTTTTGCTACTGGTTTCCTTGACATGATGGGAAGGTTTAGCAACGCTTGATCGTAATTTTAATAAAAAGATCCGCGGCTTATTGGCGGGTATATTGGAATAGGTATGAGAATAAGAAACGCAGCAATTAAGGCCGCCATCGTTCTGGTGCCGTCTTACATTATGGCCTTTTTGACTGAGCAGATGGTGTATGTTGTTCCAATGCTTGCTGCCTCAAGCTTCTTTGCTGGCGCGGTAGACTTCAGCGAAAAAACAAACCGCCGAAGAGTCGACGAAGATGAAGCGGACCAAGGCGACCAATACGATGAATACGAAGTGACCTCGACAAACGAAGTGTCTGATACAGTAGATGTAGACTGAACCCATCGTAGAAATGATGAAGTATCTATCCGCTTGGCGACCTATACGCTTAGTCTTTGCCCGTCATGTCCCGCGATTGTACTTGTGATGATCTGCCCCTCGGGCTGGTCACTGTCAAAGCTGACCTCGGTGAATTGCTCGGTCCGACCGATGCGCGGGGTCTCGATCAGAACTTTATGCCTGCGTCCGATCTGTGCATCCAGATGCATAGCAACGCGTTTTTCGCCTGCCGCCCGCAGTTTCGCAGCGCGGGCCTTGATGATCGGGCCAGACACGGCAGGCATCTTGGCAGCAGGCGTGCCTTGCCGCGCGGAATAGGGGAAGACGTGAAGCCAAGTCAGCCCGCATTCCTCGACCAGTTTCAGAGAGTTTTCAAAATGCGCATCGGTTTCCGTTGGAAAACCCGCGATAATATCCGCGCCAAAGGTCATCTCGGGGCGCAATTTGCGCGCCTCCTCGGAAAAGCGGATCGCGTCATCGCGCAGATGGCGGCGTTTCATGCGCTTGAGGATCAGATCATCGCCATGCTGCAGGCTTAAATGGAGATGCGGCATAAGGCGTGGCTCGGTCGCGATGGCCTGCATCAGGTTGTCATCCACTTCGATCGAGTCGATGGATGAAATCCGCAAGCGCGGCAAATCAGGCACTAGTTTCAGGATGCGCATGACAAGATCGCCAAGTTTCGGCTCGGCTGGCAGATCAGCGCCCCATGAGGTCAGATCAACGCCTGTCAGCACCACTTCATTGAAACCGCGCCCGACCAGTCTTTTGATTTGCTCGACCACGACACCTGCAGGGACCGAGCGTGAATTGCCGCGGCCATAGGGAATAATGCAGAAGGTGCAGCGATGGTCACAGCCGTTTTGCACCTGCACATAGGCCCGATGCCGCCCGAACCCGTCGATCAGATGGCCTGCGGTTTCGGTGACAGACATGATATCATCGACCATCACCTTTTCGGTTTCGCCAATGAAATCGGGGCTGGAGAGGCTCTTCCATGTCTCGGCTTGCATCTTCTCGGTATTGCCGATGACCAGATCAACCTCCCCCATCGCGCTGAAGGTTTCAGGCTCGGTCTGGGCGGCGCAGCCTGTGACAATCAGCTTGGCGTCTGGGTTTTCACGGCGGAGTTTTCGGATTTCCTGACGCGCTTTGCGCACGGCCTCGGCGGTGACGGCGCAGGTGTTCACAACCACGGCATTATCCACGCCTGCGGCGGCGGATAGCTCCTTCATCGCCTCAGTTTCATAGGCGTTCAATCTACAACCGAGCGTATGGAACACGGGCGCTGACATCACAGCGCCTCCAGAAAGGCCTGCGTCAGGGTGCCAGTGAAGACATGCGCCGTTGGCCCTGTCATCCAGACGCCATCCTGGCGCCAATCAATGAAAATATCGCCGCCATCCAGAGTGAGCTTGACCTTGCGCCCCGTCAAACCGCGCCGCGCGGCAGCCACGGCAACAGCGCAAGAGGACGACCCAGAGGCCAAAGTGATGCCAGTGCCCCGCTCCCAAACCCGCATGCGCAGATGATCTGGGCCGATGAGGCTGGCAAATTGCACATTGGTGCGCTCGGGGAAAAGCGGGTGATGTTCGATCTCGGGGCCGCGCGTGGCCAGCTCGATGGCCTCGGCGTCCTCCACGAAAAAACTGCAATGCGGGTTGCCCATGCTGGTTCCAACAGGGTCGCCCTCAAGGGGCAAATGCAGGCTATCCACCGCCTCAGCCAGTGGAATATCCTGCCACTCCAACTGCGGTGCGCCCATATTGACCGATGTCAGGCCATTGCCTGCATCTAACGCTTGAAGCAGCCCGCGCTCGGTACGCAGGGTCAGTGCGGATTTCCCGCTTTGGACCATTTCATGGCGGGCGATACAGCGGGTGGCATTGCCGCATGTGGCTGAATGCGAGCCATCGGCATTGAAGAAGGTGAGCTTCAGATCGGCTTCGGTGTCGGCTTCAATGATTGCCAATTGGTCAAACCCGACGCCGCGATGACGATCCGCCAAAGCGCAGGCCAACGCCGCCGTCATCTTGAGAGGCGTGCGCCGCGCGTCGAGGACCACGAAGTCATTGCCAAGCCCGTGCATCTTCATGAAAGGCAGGCCGTTATATGCGTCAGAATGGGACATGGGCAGGCCTATACAGGTTTGCTGAGCCAAGGGAAATCCTGCTTGGAAACCGCGCACCGCTAAGAAACCGCCTGTCTGAGCCGTTCGAAATACATTGACTTAGACATTCTTCATCGGCCAGAGCTGGCGCGGTGTTCTGTGATTAGTCCGATATTTTGACCTGACTAACCGGAGGACTGGCTTTCAAGCATATATATTCAGGGCGAAACGCCCCCTCGTGCAAAAGAAAAGAGCGGGCACAAGGCCCGCTCTCTCGTATTCTCTATGATCCGTTAGGATTAGAAAGAGAAGTTGATGCCGAGATCCATTACAGTGTTGTCAGCAGCATTCTCGCCAACACCACCTGCAACGGAAACACCGCCACCGAGGCCGTAGCTGAAGCCAACGCCAAACGCGTCAGTTTCTACTGTGCCTGTCTCGGAGCTTGCGTAAGCAGCGGAGAGAGTCAGCGCATCGTTTACAGCGTAAGCAGCGTGCAGACCGTAGGAGTCTGTGTCGTTGCCAGTTGCTACCGAAACCTGCTGGATGAAGAGCTGCAGGGATACGTCGGAGATGCCGTACTTAACCAACAACTGTGTGGTCTCGTCGCCAGTTGCATCTTCTTTGCCGTAGCCGAGAGTGATGTCTGCACCAGCAACTGCGTAGTTGAACGCTACTGCCATGTCATCGTTTACGGAGTTGCCCGAAATGGTCACACCGAAATCGCCGAACGAGTATGCGTAGGACATGTCTGCGGAAGAGTTCAGGTCAACCTCTGCAACATTATCGATGCCGATGCCGTCAAAACCGATGTCGGACATGCCGAAGTCGTTTGCTGGGTCGAGGTTACCGAAGGATACGGTGCCGAAAGTGCCAGACACGCTTACTTCTGCATCGCCGATCGAGTTGGTGTCAGCGGCGGCTGGGCCGGACTGCTCCGAGTCGAGGTCGATGGATGCGCTAACTGTTACGCCACCGTCAGTGGTTGTTGTACCAACAACGTTGAAGTCCAGCTCGGTGTGAACGAATGGGTCTTGACCAGCAACACCAGTGTCACGAACACCTGCGTTACCGCCACCAGTGATGGTGATATCTGCCTGGGCTACGCCAGCAGTGGCTACCAGAGCAGTAGTAGCGAAGAGAACCTTTTTCATGGTTTTTCCCTCGAATTGATTAAATTTGTTACCTCAACACGGGGAAGTCCGAATTGAGTATGCCTTTCTCTCTTACTTCCACGGTTTGATTGCAAGAAAGCTGAACAACCCGTCCTGATGTTCCAGCCAGGATGGTGCAGACATGTCACAGTCGATTTTTCGGCCTCTATATCTAGGGCCTTGCCGCTTTTCGGGGGCTAGGCTACCAAGGCTGCGTGAATGCTGAGAATAAGAGGGGCAGCACGATATGAAGATTTCAGGGCTCGTATTGGTCTGCGCTTTGGGTGTGACGAGCTTTACACTTGGTGCATGTGGGAGGTTTGGCGACTCGTTCGGTGGTGAAATGACGGCCGAGACAGAGGAGCAGATGATCGCGAACGGTGTCTTGCCAGACCCCAATCGTGAAACGCTGTTCGACTTGTTCACCAATGCCGATGATCCCAATGTCACCGTGGAGGTAAACCGCTACCTGTGGAACGCCTCGCTCGAGATTCTGGACTTCATGCCCATTGAGGCGGCTGATCCGTTTTCTGGTGTGATTGTATATGGATACGGCACACCGCCTGGCGGCGGGCGCGCATACCGCGCCACTGTTTATGTGCAGGACCCTGCGCTTGATGCACGATCGCTTCGCGTTGCGTTGGCAACACGTGGCGGTGCCGTGAACCGCGAGACATCGCGCCAAGTCGAAGATGCCATCCTGACGCGTGCGCGCCAGCTCCGTATCCGCGACGCTGGCCTCTAGACCCCGCGCGAGAGCAGGCTTAAACACACGCCGGGCAAATGCCCGGCGTTTTTCGTTCTACCAGACGACCCGAGAGGAATTGATATGTCCCGCTATGAGCCAAGCACCATCGAGCCGAAATGGCAAAAAGCATGGGATGATGCTGAAGTCTTCCTCGCCAAACGCGATGAAAGCCGCCCGAAATACTACGTGCTGGAGATGTTCCCCTATCCATCGGGCCGTATCCATATCGGGCATGTCCGCAACTACACCATGGGCGACGTGATTGCCCGCTATAAGGCAAGCACGGGCCATAATGTGTTGCACCCGATGGGCTGGGACGCGTTCGGTATGCCTGCCGAGAATGCCGCCATGGAAAATGGCGGACATCCGGGTGATTGGACCTATCAGAATATCGATATCATGCGCGGCCAAATGAAGCCTTTGGGCTTATCCATCGATTGGAGCCGCGAGTTTGCCACCTGCGATCCCGAATATTACGGCCAGCAACAGGCGCTTTTCCTTGATATGTTGGAAACGGGCCTCGTCTATCGCAAGAACGCCGTGGTCAATTGGGACCCCGAGGATATGACCGTTCTCGCCAATGAACAGGTGATTGACGGGAAGGGTTGGCGCTCGGGCGCTGAGGTGGAGCGGCGCGAGTTGACCCAATGGTTCTTCAAAATCTCAGATATGGCGGATGAGCTGCTAACAGCGCTGGACGGTCTGGATGACTGGCCCGAAAAAGTGCGCCTGATGCAGGCCAATTGGATCGGCAAGTCGCGCGGTCTGCAATTCGGCTTTGGCCTGACCGAAGCCGTGGGCGGCCATGATCGGATCGAAGTCTATACAACGCGGCCCGATACGCTGATGGGTGCAAGTTTTGTGGGCATCTCGCCCGATCATCCTTTGGCCAAGGAGCTGGAAGCAGAACGCCCTGAGATCGCGGAATTCTGTGCCGAGTGTCGCAAGGGTGGCACAACGGCAGAGGCGCTGGAGAAAGCCGAAAAAATGGGGTTCGATACAGGCCTGACGGTACGCCACCCCTTTGACACGGCTTGGGAATTACCCGTCTATATCGCCAATTTCATCCTGATGGATTACGGCACAGGCGCGATTTTTGGCTGCCCCGCGCATGACCAGCGCGACCTCGATTTCGCGCGGAAGTATGAGCTGCCCGTCGCCTCCACCTATGCGCCCGCAAAACCTGATGAAGGCTTCACCGCGCCCGAGGAGGGTGGCGAGGCCTATGTGCCGCCAAAGACCGAAAAGGTACATTACGTCAAAGGCTTCGCAGGCGAGGACATGCAGACGGGGGCCGATGGTATCGACGCGGCCATCGCCTTTTGTGAAGCCAATGGTGTTGGCCAAGGCGTCACGAAATTCCGCCTGCGCGATTGGGGGTTGAGCCGCCAACGTTACTGGGGCTGTCCGATTCCCGTTGTTCATTGTGATGCTTGTGGTGTGGTTCCCGAGAAAAAGGAAAACCTGCCGATTGAATTGCCCAAGGATGTCACCCTCGACATTCCGGGCAATCCGCTTGATCGCCATCCGACATGGCGCAATTGCATTTGCCCTGCCTGCGGTGCCGATGCGCTGCGCGAGACGGACACGATGGACACCTTCGTGGATAGCTCTTGGTATTATGCGCGCTTCACCTCGCCGCGCGCCTCGACGCCGACTGTGGCTGAGGACGCGGAGTATTGGATGAATGTGGACCAATACATCGGCGGTATCGAGCATGCGATCTTGCACCTGCTTTACTCGCGCTTCTTTGCGCGCGCGATGCAGGTCACAGGCCATTTGCCCGAAACCGCGAAGGAGCCGTTCAATGCCCTGTTCACACAAGGCATGGTGACCCACGCGATTTTCCAAACCCGCGATGCCAAGGACCGCCCCGTTTATCACTTCCCCGAGGATGTGGAGCTGCGCGACGGCAAGGGCTTTACCAAGGACGGCACAGAAGTGGAGATCATCCCTTCGGCCAAAATGTCGAAATCCAAGAAAAATGTGGTCGATCCCGTCAATATCATTGCGCAATACGGCGCTGATACCGCGCGTTGGTTCGTGTTGTCCGACAGCCCTCCCGAGCGGGATGTGGAATGGACGGCCTCAGGCGCTGAGGCTGCGTTCAAGCATCTGGGCCGTGTCTGGATGCTGTGTGACCGCATTTCCCAAATGGATAAAGCCGCTGCGGGCGAGGGGGATGACGAGCTGCTGCGCGCCATGCATCGTGCGATCGTGGATGTCACGAACGGGATCGAAAGCTTTGGCTTTAATGCAGCGATTGCAAAGCTTTACGGCTTCACCAATGTCTTGAGCAAATCCAAGGCCAGCCATGCCGTCCAGCGTGAGGCCTTGATGGTCTTGGCGCAATTGATGTCGCCGATGACGCCGCATCTGGCTGAAGATATCTGGGCGCATCAAGGCGGCGAGGGGTTGGTTGCAAAAGCCCCTTGGCCCGTGGCGGATGAGGCCATGCTGGTTGAGGATACGGTGACCCTGCCGATCCAGATCAATGGCAAACGCCGTTCCGAAGTGACCGTCTCCAAGGAGGCGTCAAAGGAAGAGGTTGAAAAAATCGCGCTTGCGGATGAGGCTGTTCAAAAGGCGCTGGAAGGCCGTGCGCCCAAGAAGCTCATCGTTGTGCCGGGGCGTATCATCAATGTCGTCATCTGATCGAAGCCAGATATGAAGCTCTCTACCCGCGACGCAAATGTGTATTTTAAGCGTCCTGATCAATCTGCCACGGGCTGTTTGATCTATGGCGCGGATGCGATGCGGGTGGCGATCAAGCGGCAGGATCTTTTGCAGAACCTGCTGGGAGAGAATGCAGATAGCGAGATGCGTCTTGCCCGTATTCCTGCGGGGGATCTGCGCTCGGACCCTGCTGGATTGATTGATGCGATCAAGGCGACAGGCTTTTTTCCCGGCGCGCGCGCTGTTTTTGTCGAAGACGCCGCTGACGGTCTGGCCCCTGTGATCAAGGCAGCGCTTGAAGAATGGTCCGAAGGGGATGCGCAGATCATCGTGACTGCCAAGCAATTAACCGCGAAATCTGCGCTTCGGAAATTGTTCGAGACTCATAAGCGCGCATATGCCGTTGGCATTTATGATGATCCGCCAAGCCGTGACGAAATCGAGGCCGATCTGAAAAACGCAGGCGTGGCCGAGATTGACCGCACGGCAATGGCCGATCTGACATCGCTGGCGCAAGCCCTTGATCCAGGTGATTTTCGCCAGACGGTCGAGAAGCTGGCGCTGTTCAAGTTGGACGACACCACGCCTGTGACCTCTGAGGATGTTGCGGCCTGCGCGCCTGCAACCATTGAGGCCGAGATTGATGATATCCTGCATGCCGCCGCCGAAGCGCAGGCGGGCGCAATCGGGCCTTTGGTGGCGAAACTGGGTGGCCAAGGCACCCAGCCCGTGGGGCTTTGCATTGCGGCATTGCGCCATTTTCGGGCTTTGCACGCTGCCGCTGCCCATCCAAATGGCCCTGTCGCGGGTTTGATGGCGATGCGCCCACCCGTTTTCGGCCCCCGCCGAGATCGCATGTCGCGGCAGGCGCAGGCTTGGGGGCTGTATCGGCTGGAAGATGCTTTGCGTCTTTTGGTAGATACCGATTTGCAGCTTCGCTCCAGCCAGCAGGCACCACAAATGGCCTTGATGGAACGTGCGCTGATCCGTTTGGCGATGATGCCGCGCGGACGATAAGGGAAGTTTTGCGGCCTGTATTGGGCCTGCTCCAGCCCTGTTTTCCGCCCCTTTGCTTAAGCCTTGAACTGTGCGGCCGCGCGCCCTGCCCAAGCGCCAGTGGCAAAACAGGCAGATAGAAGATAGCCACCTGTCGGCGCTTCCCAATCCAGCATCTCGCCTGCACAAAAGACATTGGGCAAGGCGCGCAGCATTAGGTGTTCATCCAGCGCATCCCATGTGACACCGCCGGCGGTCGAGATCGCCTCATCCATCGGGCGGGGGCCTTGGTGCGCAATAGGCAGTGCTTTGAGGCGTTCGGCCAAGGTGCGATCATCAGCAGGCAAGGGCCGCCCGAATTCCATGACAAGAGCGAGTTTCGCCCCTGAAAGCCCAAGTCGTTTGCGCAGGCGGTTTGACAGGGTTTCCTTGGCTTTGGCACCGCCAAGCTTTGCAACAATCTGCGCGACTTCCAATTGCGGTAAAAGATCAAGCGCCAGATCAGCCCCCTCGCGCAGCGCTTTGGAAACGGCATAGATGCCGCCGCCCTCAATCCCTCGCGATGACAGGACAAATTCGCCACTGACCCTGTGCTCACCCGCGATCAGGGTGACGGATTTTATGGGCTGGCCGAGATGCGCTGCCATATGATTAGACCACGCAACTTGAAAACCCATATTCGCAGGCTTGAACGGGGCAACCGGCACTCCTTTTTGCGCCAGCCATTCCACCCAAGCGCCATCCGAGCCAAGCCTTGCCCAACTGCCGCCACCCAAGGCCAGCACGGTGACTTTTGGCTGGATCAGGCGGGTGCCATCTGGTGTGTCAAAGCGGAAAGCATCGGCATGCCATCCAGTCCAGCGCCAGCGGGTGCGGGTTTCGACATTGAGGTCTTGCATCCAAGCCCGCAGCAAGGGCGAGGCTTTCATCGCCTTGGGAAAGACGCGCTTGGACGTTCCAGTGAACACTTCTTGGCCAAGGGCACGCGCCCAATCTTGCACGGCCTCTGGAGGGAAGGCCTCCAGCATCGGGCGAAGAGGTTCGGCGGCCTCCATATAGCTGGCGAGAAAGACCTCGAAACCCTCATCCTTGGTCAGGTTCAGTCCCGATTTGCCAGCCATCAGGAATTTGCGCCCAACCGATGGTTTTGCTTCGGTGATCACAACCCGCCGCCCTGCGCGCGCCAATTCGCTTGCAGCCATCAAGCCCGCAGGGCCTGCGCCGATCACCAATGCATCAATGAGCTCTGCTGTTTCGCTCAACGGCCCTTGCCTTTTGTTCAATTCCCACCACCCTCTTGGCCTGAGCGCAGCCAAAGACGCAAGCCATGAGCCCTGACACAGACCCGATTTGCCCCTTTTGCCACCGCCCCATCCCCCCCGAGGCGAAGCAAAGCCTGCATCACCTGATCCCCAAGCTGCGCGGCGGCAAAGGGGGGCCTACAGTCTTGTTGCATCAGATCTGTCATAATGAAATCCATGCAACACTGTCTGAGGCCGAGCTTGCGCGCAGCTATAACAACGTCGATGCGCTGCGTGCCCATCCAAGGCTTGCGACATTCATCAAATGGATCAGCAAGCGCCCGCCCGAGTTTCATTCCAAAACATCCGGTGGCAGGCGGGCATGGAAGAACCGCTAGCTACAAAGCGTTTTGATCCCGCGGAGCACCTTGGATTTGCCTGCCAGCGCATCCGCCGCGAGTGATTTGGCATGCTCCAACAGGTCATCAGGCTCAAGAATACATTCGATCAACCCGAAAGACAGCGCGTCTTCAGCCGTAATCTTCTGACCGCCAAGCAGGATCAATTTCGTGCGCGCAGGACCGATCAGGGCGGACATGCGGCCGGGATCAGAGGGTTGTGGCAAAAAGCCGAGCTTGGCCACGGGGTAGAAAAACCGCGCCTGTGGCACAGCAATCCGCAGGTCGCAGGCCAGTGCCATGCCAAAGGCCCCGCCCGCCAAAGTGCCGTTGAGCGCGGCAATCGTGAGGCAAGGCAGGCTTGCAATCGCGCCCGAGAGCCTTTCCCACAAGGGTGAGGTCGCAAGCCCCGCATGCGCTTCTTCCAGATCGGCCCCTGCACTGAATACGCGCGCGCCTGATCCCGTCAGAATCATGGCGCGGATCGCGTGATCTGTCTGGGCATCTTCGGCAATCTGGGACAGCTCTTCCAGCATCGCGGTAGTTAGGGAATTCGCCTTATCAGGCCGATCCAGCGTGACAATCCAAAGCCCATCTTCACGGTCCAGACGGATCATTCGATCAACCCAATACGGCGGCGGAGGTTTTCATCGCGCAACGAGAGTTCGGTTCCAACGAGGCCATCCGCATCCGCGCTGCACATCCAGAGCAAGCATTCCGCAGGCCATTCGGCGGGAATATGCACCTCCCAATCCAATTGGCTGACAGGGTTGATGCCCGAGGCCTTGATGTCGCGCTGCATATCCGTGGCAACGGTTCCAGGCGACAGACCCATCGCACGGATGCCTTTCGAAGCATATTCCTTATGAAGACAATCTGTCAGCATCGCCGCTCCCGCCTTGGAGGTGCAATAGGCGCTCCATGCTTCTAGCGGGTTATGGGCTGCGCCCGAACTGATCGTGATAATGGTGCCGCCACCTTGGTCGAGCATGCTCGGAAGGGCGGCATGGATGCCGTTAAAAACGCCTTTGATATTGATATCGATCACCTGCCCCCAAGCTTCGGGATCGGCATCGCCGATATGCGTAATCGGATCAATCACGCCTGCATTATTGATCACGATATCGATGCTGCCGAAGGCCTCTTTCGTGGCGTTCATCGCGGCCTCGACCTCCCAATAGCGGCTGACATCGCAAGGAATGGCGAGCGCTTTTTCGCCAATTTCGCCCGCCAGATCGGCAATCGCCTCGCGTGACCGCGCAAGCAGCGCAATATTGGCACCAGCGCGTGCAAATATGCGTGCAGCGGCCTCTCCGATACCTCGGCTTGCGCCCGTGATGACCACAGTTTTTCCGGTGAGATCTATCTTGCCAGCCATATCGCCGTTCCTTTTTGATCAATGTGAAGCAAAGAGTTCACAATTGCGCTTCAGCCAAAGCTTCCCTTGACCCGCAGCGCCTTGGCGTCAAACATTGCCTTAAATTTCTTCGATGGAAAGTCAGTTATGCCCCAGCCCAAGTTATTCGTTTTGTATATGTCGACCGCAACGCTTTTCATGGGCGCGCCCGCGCTGGCTGAACTTACCGCGCAGGAGCTTTGGGCGGAATGGCAGAGCTTTAATGAAACCATCGGTCAGCAGGTTGAGGCGGCATCCGTTCAGGAAACAGGAAGCGGGTTGACCATTTCGGGCGTCACCTCGACTGCAATCCAGCAAGGTGTCACCTCGACCTCCAGCATTGATGAAATCACCATGACGGAAAACGGCGATGGCACTGTGTCGGTGGCCTTCTCTGACACCTATACCATCATTACATCGGCCGAAGTCTCCTCCAGTGGTGGTCTTCCTCCGAAGGCGGGCGATGCACCTTTGCCTTTGCCCAATGCAGCGGCTGCTGATTTGGAGATGACGATCAGCGGCATGTCCAGCGCCACAATGACTGTCTCGCAAGACGGTGATGACAGGCTTTACGATTATGACGCGCCCTTGCTGGTTTTGACCATGGCACCGCTTGATGGCCCGCAAGGCATTGAGGAGGATATTACCCTCTCGATGAATATGACCAATTCCACCGCGCAATATCGTTTATCGGATGCGCAGAGCGAGACCGCCGAGCTTGGCTTTTCTGGCACAACGCAAGCGCTGTCGGGGGCTCTTTCGGTGATTGGGGGCGGCACAAACATCTCGTTTAATTTTGCGGTCCAAGACCTCTCGAATGAGGGGGGAATCGATATGGAGTCTTACGCCAGATTTGCCCAATTCGACCCGAATGCTGTGCCCGAAAACCTGATGATGCGGCTGGATGGCAGCTATGCCTCGGGCAGTTACCAGATGCTGGTGCTTGATGGCGGCACGACCCTGACCTCGAACGGGTCGAACGAGGGTGGTGATGTGACGATGGCCTTTGCCGATGGCGGGATGCAGTTGGGCATGTCGACCCAAAGCCCGAGCATCCAGATGTCTGGCTCTGATCTGCCCGCTCCGATCAGCGTATCGGCGGCATCATCCGAGTTCAGCCTGACCCTTCCAATCGAGGCCCTGCCCGAACCCAATGAAATGGCGCTCCGCATTGATTATCAGGATCTGATCCTTGGGGATGATCTGTGGGATGCCTTTGATCCTGGTCGCAATATCCCGCGTGATCCCGCCACCCTGACGGTCGATCTGACGGGTGAGGTGCAGATGTTCCAAAGCCTTCTCGCGGTTGACCCTGAGACAATGCAAGGCCCTCCAGGCGAGTTGCGCTCGGCCCAATTGAACGAATTGACACTATCGGCGGCTGGCGCAAGCCTTGCTGGTGCGGGGCAGGTTATGTTCACGCCCGGACAGCTTGTTCCCATGCCGATTGGTCAGATCGATCTGACGGCATCAGGCCTGTTCGGTTTGTTGGACCGTCTGACAGCGGCGGGTTTTCTGCCTGCAGAACAGGCGGCCATGGCGCGCGGTGTCTCGGCCATGTTCGCCAGTCCCGGTGCGGGGCCAGATACATTGGAATCGACAATCGAGTTCACCCAAGATGGGGGCATCACAGCGAATGGTTTTCCCCTGCGATAGGAAGGGTTTGGTGTAGGGCATCTTGCACCAAGGGCCATGGCGGACTAGGTCAGGTTCAGTTCCTTAAAGGATTGGCCGATGACTGTTCCCCTCGACACGCTTACCCATGCCCTGATTGACGCGGCCAAACGCGCAGGCGCGGATGATGCCGATGCGATTGCGGTGACGGGCACGTCGCTCTCTATTGATGTGCGGGCGGGCAGCTTGGAACAGGCCGAGCGTTCCGAGGGCACCGAGATTGGCCTGCGTGTTCTCATCGGGAAGCGGCAGGCCTGTGTCTCGGCCTCTGATACGCGGCCCGAGACGATTGCCGAAATGGCCGAACGCGCTGTGACTATGGCCCGCCTTGCGCCTGAAGACCCGTCCATCGGATTGGCAGACCCCGCCCAATTGGCAAGCGACCGTGATGCAAGCCCGCTGGATATGGCCGACCCCAACCCTGAGCCCAACCCAAGCGAGTTGGAAGAGGTCGCACGGCGTGCGGAGGCTGCCGCTTTGGCGGTTCAGGGCATCTCGCAGGTGCAATCGGCCGCAGCGGGTTATGGCCGCCGTCAGGTTCATCTGGCGGCCAGCAACGGGTTTTCAGGTGGCTATGCCCGCACCGATCACGGGGTCTCTTGCGTGGCCATTACGGGCGAAGGCACCCAGATGGAGCGGGATTATTTCGGCGATGGCCGAAATCACCGCGCTGATCTGATAAGCCCCGAGGAAATCGGGCGCATCGCCGCTGAACGCACCATTGCGCGCTCAGGTGCCCGCAAACCAAAAACAGGTGCCTATCCTGTTCTGTTTGACGAGCGGATTTCATCCTCGATGGTTGGTCATTTGCTGGCCGCGATCAATGGTGCCTCGATCATGCGCGGCTCCTCTTGGTTGCGCGATGCGATGGGTGAGCAGGTTCTACCAAAAGGCCTGCACCTGATCGAAGACCCACGCCGCCCGCGTGTATCGGGCTCCAAGCCATTTGATGCTGAGGGCCTTCAGACCGAACGGCGTTTGCTGGTCGAGGATGGCGTGTTGCAAAGCTGGACGCTTGATCTGGCCACGGGGCGCAAACTGGGCATGGCCTCAACGGCGAATGCTGCGCGCGGCACATCCTCACCGCCCTCGCCAGCCTCTGGCAATATGGAACTCACCCAAGGCAATGCATCGCGCGAGGCATTGATCAGGGAGATGGGCACAGGGCTGTTGATCACCTCGATGATCGGCTCCTCTATCAATCCGACGACGGGCGATTATTCACGCGGGGCGTCGGGTTTCTGGGTCGAGAATGGCGAGATCGCCTATGCCGTGAATGAATGCACTGTGGCAGGCAATCTGCGCGAAATGCTTATGTCGATGACGCCCGCAAATGACGCGCGCAGTCATCTGTCGCGCGTGGTGCCGTCGCTTTTGATTGAAGGTATGACACTTGCCGGAGAATGAGGCCGATCTTCGGCTCCTGATTGATGCGGCCCATGCCGCAGGTGAGATCGCCGCGCGCCATTGGAAGCGTGACCCCGAGGTTTGGCATAAACCCGATGAGGCGGGGCCTGTGACCGAGGCCGATCTTGCCATCGACAAAATGCTTGCCGCCGAGTTGGGGGGCGCTCGCCCCGATTATGGCTGGTTGTCGGAGGAGACAACCGACACCGATGCGCGACAATCGCGGGAGAAAACCTTCATCATTGATCCGATTGATGGCACCCGTGCTTTCATCGAAGGCTCCAAGGATTTTTCCCATTCTCTGGCGATTGCGGAACAGGGTCAGGTGACGGCAGCAGTGGTGTTCCTGCCGATGTCCGACAAGCTTTATTGCGCGACATTGGGCGGGGGAGCATGGCTAAATGAGCAGCCTTTGACCGCGTCTTCCCGAGAGGAAGATGAAGAGGCCATGATCCTCACATCCAAACCCAATCTTGCCGCTGAATGGTGGCCAGGCGGGGTGCCTGCGATTGATCGCCAGTTCCGCTCGTCATTGGCCTATCGCCTTGCGCTTGTGGGCGAGGGGCGTTTTGACGGCATGGTAACTTTCCGCGACAGTTGGGAATGGGATATCGCCGCTGGGGCCTTGATCGCCTCCGAGGCGGGGGCGGCTGTGACCGACCGATTGGGCGCGCCGCTTGCCTTTAACAACCCGCATCCCCAGACCGCAGGCATATTGGCTGCCGCGCCTAAATTGCACGCGCGCCTGATGGCGCGGATCGCGCCAGCCGCTTGACCCTTTCCACCATATCCTTAGGTTGCACCCAACGCTCCTTAAAGCAGTAGGTTTCTTATGCCCCAACGCCTCCATCTCGTCTTCGGCGGTGAGCTTGTCGATCCGACGCGCACCGAATTCAAGGATGTGAACGACATCCATATCGTGGGGATTTTCCCGAATTATCAGGCGGCCTATGACGCTTGGAAAAGCGAAGCACAGCGCACCGTCGATAATGCGCATATGCGCTATTTCATTGCCCATCTTCACCGCCTGCGCGACGAAGAAGCTGCGGCCTCCTCGACCGAAGAGATCGGCTGAGCACGCGCGATGGCTTGGTCCCCCGCACTTTGGGCCTATCTGGCCTTTTCCCGACATGCGGAAGGGTTTGCCGAGCGTAAACTCGCCAAGCGGCTTGCGGCTGGCAAGGAAGATACAAACCGTCTTGATGAGCGTCGCGGCATTGCCTCACGCGCGCGGCCCGATGGCCCATTAATGTGGTTTCATGCGGCCTCGGTGGGGGAATCCCTGTCGCTGCTGGAATTGCTGCGGCGCATCTCGGAAGAGCGGCCCGATCTGCATTTTCTGGTCACCACTGGAACCGTGACCTCGGCCGAGATCATGGCCAGCCGTCTGCCACCAGCCGCTTTCCATCAATTCATTCCCTTGGATGCCACGGTTTTTGTGAAACGCTTTCTGGACCATTGGCGCCCTGATGTTGCGGTCTGGACCGAATCCGAATTTTGGCCCTCCCTGCTGGTTGAAACCGCCAAGCGCGACATCCCAATGTTGCTGATCAATGCGCGTATCTCCAAGCAGAGTGTTGATCGTTGGCGCTTCCTGAAGGGTGCTGCGCGGGCTTTGTTGGGTTTGTTTCAGCACGCACAGGTGCAAGATGAGGTCTCGGCCATGTATCTGCGCCGCCTCGGCTTGCCAGTGGAGCGGACCGAAATTACGGGTACCCTCAAGGAAGGGGCGGCCGCGTTGCCCTGTGATGAAAATGTTCGCGCCAGTTTCGTGGTGCGTTTGGGAAACCGCCCGACATGGCTTGCGGCCTCGACCCATGAGGGTGAGGAGGAGCAGGTTTTGGCCGCGCATCGTTTGGCGCTGAAATCAAACCCGCGTCTTTTGCTTATCCTTGCACCGCGCCATCCTGACCGTGGCGATAGCTTGGCCGAGATGCTGCAAGCCGATGGCTGGAGCTATGCACGCCGCGGGGCGGGGGAATTGCCCGACAAAGAAACCCAAGTCTATCTGGCCGATACGATGGGTGAATTGGGCCTGTGGTACAGGATCGCGCCTGTTAGTTTTGTTGGGGGCTCACTGATGCCGATTGGCGGGCATAACCCGTTTGAACCCGCGGCGCTGGGCTCGGCCATTTTGCATGGGCCCTATATCACCAATTTCGTCGATATTTACCAAAGGCTCACCGATGTGCGCGCGGCGCGGCTGGTCTCGCGGGGGGAAACTCTGGCGCAGGCGGTGGATGATCTGATGAACCCCGACAAAGCAGCGGCCATGGCCAATGCGGCATGGGAGGTCTCATCCGTGGGTGCAGTGGTGACGGACCAAGCCTTGGACCTGCTGTTGGAAACGATTGATAAGACGGGTGCGTCGTGATGCAGGCCCCGCGGTTCTGGTACCAAGAAAAGGGCCTTCGATCGGCGATGCTGTCGCCTTTGGGGGCGCTTTATGCGGCAGGAACGGCGCGCAAACTGTCGCAAGGCGCGCGCGCCGAGATCGGCGTTCCAGTGATTTGTGTAGGCAACCTGACAGCGGGCGGCACGGGCAAGACACCGACAGTGATCGCATTATTGATGATGTTGATAGCGCGCGGGGTGAACGCGCATGTTGTCAGCCGTGGCTATGGCGGATCGTTGGAAGGCCCCGTGCAGGTCTCAGAGCGCGCGCATAAGGCAGATGAAGTCGGGGATGAGCCGCTCTTGCTGGCAGCCTTTGCGCCGACATGGGTTGCCAAGGACCGTGCCGCTGGTGCGCGGGCCGCCGTGGATGCGGGTGCCGAAGTGATCGTGCTGGATGACGGATTTCAAAATGCCAGTCTGGCCTATGATCTCTCGATTGTTGTGGTTGATGCGGCGCGTGGTTTTGGCAATGGCGCAGTGATCCCCGCAGGTCCATTGCGTGAACCTGTTGCGTGTGGCCTGAAGCGGGCTGATCTGCTGGTATCGATCGGGCCAGCCCCTGCGCAGCGCGCCTTTCAGGATAAATGGGGTGCAATGTTGGATTTGCCTCAAGTGACGGGCCGCCTTGCGCCGCTGGAAACCGGAATCCCCTTCACGGGACTGCGTGTTTTGGCGTTTGCGGGCATTGGCCATCCTGAAAAATTCTTTGCGACCCTGCGCGGGCTTGGTGCCGAGCTGGTGCGCGGTGAAGCCTTGTCAGATCATCAACCACTGACCGACGCCTTGATGGCGCGATTGATGCGAGAGGCCAAACTTCTCGGCGCGCAACTGGTCACCACCGAGAAAGACGCCGTGCGCTTGCCTGATGCTTTGCGGCGGGAGGTTCTGACAGTTCCCGTCAGGTTGGAAATTGCCGAGGCGGCCCCGCTTGAAGCGGCTTTGGACAAGGCTTTGAACGGCTAGGGCATTCCGCCATCCAATGACACAGCCCTAGCGGCGGTCACTTATTCCTTTGAAAACCCCGTGATGTAGTCGTCTTCGCCCAGTTTAGGGGCGGGCCGATCAAGGGAAATCTCGGCATCCGAGAAGCGAAAAGGTGGCCGCACGCCAGGCACGCCATCCAGATCAAGCTGCATGTCGCGGGCTTGAACCTGCGGGTCGTCAAACACCTCCGCAAGATCATTGATTGGCCCTGCAGGCACGCCTTCAGCCTCGCAAGCCGCCAGCATATCCGCCTTGCTGCGTTGCTGTGTGGCCTCGGTCAGGCGGCGGGTGAGTTCCGCTCGGTTTTCGATCCGATTGGCATTGGTAAGGTACTCGGGCGCTAAGGCCAGATCTTCCAGCCCCAATAATTTGCACAAGCGTTGGTATTGCCCGTCATTGCCCGTTGCGATGATGATCCAGCCATCGGAGCAATCAAACACCTGATAGGGGGTGAGGTTCTGATGGGCATTGCCGATCCGTTCAGGCGCTTTGCCTGTGGTCAGGAAATTCATCGCCTGATTGGCCATAAAGGCAGTGGCCACATCCAGCAGGCTCATATCGATATGCTGGCCTTGCCCGGTGCTATGGCGCAGATGAAGCGCTGCCAAAATCGCGTTTACGGAATAAAGCCCCGTCAGGATATCGGTGACGGCAACCCCCACTTTTTGCGGCTGCCCCTCGGGCGCGCCTGTCACTGACATGATGCCGCTCATGCCTTGGATGATGTAGTCATAGCCCGCGCGATGCGCATAGGGGCCGGTTTGGCCGAACCCCGTGATCGAGCAATAAATCAAACCGGGATTGATGCGCTTGAGGCTGTCGTAATCCAGACCATATTTCTTCAACCCACCGAGCTTGAAATTCTCGATCACGATATCGGCCTCGGCCACCAGTTTCAAAACACGGGCGCGGTCTTGTTCATTGCGGAAATCGGCCGTGATCGATTTCTTGCCGCGATTGCAGGAATGGAAATAGGCGGCTGTTTTATCTTCGCCGCGCTCAATAAAAGGTGGCCCCCATTTGCGAGTATCATCGCCCTCTGGCGCTTCGACCTTGATGACCTCTGCGCCCAAATCTGCCAAGGACTGACCCGCCCAAGGGCCGGCGAGAACTCTCGCCAGCTCAAGGACTTTTATACCTGCAAGAGGCGCTGTCACTGGGCGGCCAGCCGCGCATCCAGTATTTCGGCGAAGCTGTCGTAATTCATGTTCGAATACAGCTCGCCATCCACGATGAAGGACGGGGTGCCCTGAACGGGGTATTCCTCCATATTGGCCTCGTAATGGGTGATCATGGCTTGCGCCATATCGGCATCACTAAAGCAGGCATCCAGTTCTTCATTGGTCAGACCAACACTCAAGCCAATGCGGCGCAGATTGCCAGCGATGGTGGCGGGATCGCCCTGAACCCATTCGCGCTGGTTTTCATAGAGCATATCAACCACACCGAAATAGCGCATATCGCCTGCACAGCGCGCGACCAAGCCCGCCCATAGGCCGGGACGGTCGAAATAAACCTCGCGATAGACCAGACGCACCTGACCTGTTTCGATGTAATTTTCCTTGAGCTGCGGCATCACGCTGGCATGGAAGCTGGCGCAATGGGGGCAGGTGAAAGAGGCGTATTCGATCAGCTCGACGGGCGCATTCGGATCACCAAGCACCATATCCGTCACGACAGGCCCCGCCTCGGAGTCCTGTGCCTGCGCCGCGCCATATGGCAACAGCCGAGGGAAAGACCCCGTTACAGCAACTCCGCCAAGGGTCAGGGCAGTGGCCCCCATTCCCGTCAATATCAATCTACGATCCATAGTCTGCTCCTTAAGCTTTCTGTTTGGTTAGAATGTTCTGTGCCAGACGTTCAAGAGCGTCTTTCAACTCAACATTCTGAATAGGGGCCGCGGCCTCGGCGGCGCGGGCGCGGGTTTCATCATCAGGTTCGGGTTTTGCTTTGGTTTTGGCCGCAAAGGCCACCTGACCTTGTGCAAAACCCGTTGGCGCGGTTTGCGTGATCTGGATGCGGCTGACGGCGCGGTAGCCGTAGCAGGCATTCACCTTGTCCCGTATCTGGTCTTTCTGCATCTCGAGAATGGGGGCATTGCTGCCCGTGGTCAGCAAAACGAGGGTGCCGCCAAAGCCTGCGCCATGGCTGATCTTCACGGGAAGCGCTACATCAGCCACATCCTGACCCACAATCTGCGCCCAATGGGTGATCAGCTTAGCCTCGGCAAAGCCACGTTTCTCCAAAGGGCCGCGCATTTGACCCGCTACCAATTTGGCTGCGGTTTCAAACCCGCGACGACGGCGGGTTGCATCTTTGGGGGGATTCTGTTGGCTTGCTTTTTTCATCTTGTGGTCAATCTATGCGGCAAGACGATGTTAACCAATAACAAGCGACCAAATGAGGCGATAAACCTTGCGTGACATGGAAGTGAGCAACAGCTTGCTGGATTGGTATGACCGAAGTGCCCGTGTTTTGCCGTGGCGCACCAGCCCTGCTGATCGGGAGGCGGGTTTGGTGAATGACCCCTATCGGGTCTGGCTGTCGGAGGTGATGCTCCAACAAACCACCGTTGCCGCTGTGCGCGCCTATTTCCTGCGCTTCACGACGCTTTGGCCGAATGTCACGGCGCTCGCCGAGGCCGAAGATGCCGAAGTAATGGGCGAATGGGCGGGGCTTGGTTATTATGCGCGGGCGCGCAATCTTCTCAAATGTGCACGCGTGGTGGCTTTTGAACGGGGCGGTGTGTTCCCCGATACCGAAGACGAGCTTCTGACCTTGCCAGGGGTTGGGCCTTATACTGCCGCTGCAATCGCCTCGATTGCGTTTGATCACCCTGCCGTGGTCATGGATGGCAATGTGGAGCGTGTCATGGCGCGGCTCTTCGCGGTGGAGGAGCCACTGCCGGCCTCCAAACCTGTGCTCAAGGATTTCGCCGCGCGGCTTACACCCGAAGAGCGGCCAGGAGATCACGCGCAAGCCGTGATGGATTTGGGGGCCACGATTTGCACCCCGAAAAACCCCGCCTGTGGCATCTGCCCCGTGCAGGCCGCCTGCCTTGCCCGCCCGCGCGGCATCGCGGCCGAACTTCCCCGCAAAACACCTAAAAAGCCCAAGCCAACACGGCTTGGTATCGCCTATCTGGCACGGCGGGAGGATGGCGCATATCTGCTGGAAACGCGCCCTGATCGTGGGCTTCTAGGGGGCATGCTTGGCTGGCCATGCACCGATTGGGCCGAGGCCGAGCCTGACGATACCCCCCCATTCAGCGCTGAGTGGCACGACCCCGATCTGGAGGTGCGCCATACCTTCACCCATTTCCATCTGCGCATGGCGCTGCGTTTGGCCATCGTGCCTGAGGGGACCGAGTCCAATCGCGGTGCGTTCCATCCTTTGGCCAGTTTCCAGCCATCCTCGCTTCCCACTGTGATGCGAAAGGCCTTTGACCTTGCGCAAGGGGCGTGGCCAGAGCATTGACTTGAAGGGTCTTTGGGCCAAGTCTTGCGTGAAACTAGGCGGAGTGCGGGATGACCCCTGCGGCAAAAATATCAGGCTTTTGGCGGGTGGCGCCTTTTTGGGTGTCTTTGGGCCTGTTCCCGCTGATCCTCTTTGTGGCGATGCAAGGGGGCTGGTGGCTTGTGCTGGTGCCATTGTCGACTTGGTATCTGTTTTCCATTCTTGATCTGCTGGGAGGGCTCAACCTTGATGACGCCGACCCTGAGACGGATGACGCGCAACTTTTCTGGTATCGCGCGGTCACGCTGATCTGGTTTCCGCTGCAATTCTGCACGATTTTCGGATTGCTCTGGTATGTCCAGAATAGCGACCATCTTGGGACGACGGAAAAGCTGGGGCTCTTCTTCGCAGTTGGTATTTTGTCGGGCACGATCGGCATTACCTATAGCCATGAATTGATGCACCAGAAATCCAAGCTCGAGCGTTGGATGGGCGACCTTTTGTTGGCCTCGGTGTTGTACTCGCATTTCCGTTCCGAGCATTTGCTGGTGCATCACCGCTATGTCGGCACGGCGCGTGACCCAGTGACGGCGCGATATAATGAAGGGTTTCACCGCTTCTTTCCTAGGGTTCTGCGCCAAAGCCTCCTGTCCTCTTTCAAGGCCGAGGCCGCCATGTTGGCGCGCAAGGGGCTGGCTTGGCATGACCGAGCCAACCCGTTCTGGCGCTTTGGCGCTTTGCAACTTGGCTTCTTGGCGCTTGCCTTTGTGATCGGAGGTTGGGGCGGTGTTGGCCTATTCGTGTTTCAGGCTTTCATTGCTGTCTGGCAATTGGAGCTGACCAATTATGTCGAGCATTACGGCCTGACCCGAAAACATCTGAGCGAGGGCAAATACGAGCATGTGCGCCCGCATCATTCGTGGAATGCGGCGCATCGCACATCGAATTGGTTGCTAATCAATTTGCAGCGCCATTCCGACCATCACTACAAGCCCGACCGCCGCTATCCTTTGCTTCAGAATTACTCCGAGGCTGAGGCACCGCAATTGCCCTTCGGCTATCCCGTGATGACGGCAGTTGCGATGGTTCCACCGCTTTGGCGGCGCATGATGAACCCGAGAATTCGCCGTTGGCGACAGATGTATTACCCCGAGATCACGGATTGGACGCCCTATAACAAAGCGCTCAACCCGCTACCCAAATAAAAAGCCCCGCCCTTCATTGCTGAAAGGCGGGGAAGGTCGTGCGCTGGTGCCACTAGGGCACCAGACACGGGCGGTATGTTTCGTCTTGGGTAAGACTTGGGGTTATTAGAGCGTTTCCACGCTTTATTCGGAAAGCTCGGACCTGATCTGCTGACGCAACAGGTCAATCGGAACCGTTTTCCCGTCACGGCGGAAATGCCAATAGGTCCAGCCATTGCAGGAGGGCGCGCCTTCAAGCTTTGCGCCCACCTGATGGATCGAGCCTTTGGTATCCAGCGCAACAAGGGTTCCATCCGCGCGAATTTTGGCGCGGTGGCGACCATTGATGCTGGTCAGTTCTTCTCCGGGGTTCAGCAAGCCACGCTCGACCACTTGGCCGAAAGGCACGCGCGGCTCAGCCCGTTTGCTGGTTGAAACCTCAAGCGAGGCGCTGTCGAATTTGCGCGTATTGGCGATGCGTTTCTCGGCAACTTCACGATATTCGGCTTCACGCTCGATACCGATGAAATCACGGCCCAATTTCTTGGCCACAGCCCCCGTGGTGCCCGTGCCAAAGAAGGGATCAAGCACAACATCACCCGGATTGGTGGAGGAAACGATGATGCGGTGAAGTAGTGCTTCTGGCTTTTGAGTGGGGTGGGCCTTCTCGCCACGGGAATTCTTAAGCCGCTCACCGCCATTGCAGATCGGCAAAACCCAATCCGAGCGCATCTGAACGCCATCATTAAGCGATTTCAGCGCTTCGTAATTGAAGGTGTATTTGGCAGCATCCGATTTAGAGGCCCAGATCATGGTTTCATGGGCATTGGTCAGGCGCTTGCCACGGAAATTCGGCATGGGGTTGGTCTTGCGCCAAACCACATCATTCAAAATCCAATAGCCTTGGTTCTGAAGCTCGGCACCAACACGAAAGATGTTGTGATAGCTGCCGATAACCCAGATCGCCCCATTGGGCTTGAGCAGGCGACGCGCAGCCTTGAGCCAAGCCTTGGTGAACTCGTCATAGGCGCGGAAGCTGTCGAATTGATCCCAGTGATCATCGCAGGCATCCACAAGGCTGTTATTGGGCCGATGCAGAGAGCCTTTGAGTTGCAGGTTATAGGGAGGGTCCGCAAAGATCAGATCAACAGAGCCTTCAGGAAGGCTGTTCATCGCTTCGATGCAATCACCAGACATAATCGTATTCAGCGGAAGCTCGCGAGCCTCCGGCGTTTTGATCTTTGAACTCATACTGCCTCATCCTGGCGCCATTTGCGGCGCTCATCTATTGGCACCAACATGAGTCAAAGCTGATTCGCAGTCAATTTCTTTTTTGAATCAATGGGTTGGCTATTTTTCTTGATACAAGATGTTGTGTACGGGCTTGAAGGAATGTCTATGGTGCGGGGTCACCCCAATATCTTGGAGGGCCTGAATATGGGCTTTGCTGGGGTATCCCGCGTTCTTCTCCCAGCCATAGCCGGGGTGCTGTTGCGCCAGCGCCACCATCAACCTGTCCCGCGTGACTTTGGCGATAATCGAAGCGGCTGCGATGGAAACCGAACGGCCATCTCCCTTGATCAGCGCTGTCGCGGGGCAGGCCAAACCCGTTGGGATGACATTACCATCAATCAAGGCATGGCTGGGGGCTTGGGGCAGGCCCTCGACAGCGCGTGTCATGGCAAGCAGCGATGCATTTCGGATGTTGATCTTGTCGATCTCCTCGACACTTGCCCATCCTAGGCTGACTTGGGCGACTTCATTCAAGATATCGAACAAAGCTTCGCGCTTTTTGGCCGATAGCTTTTTGGAATCGTTCAGGCCATCTGGAATATTGTCAGGGTCAAGAATGACCGCCGCGGCAGTCACAGGGCCTGCCAAAGGGCCGCGGCCCACTTCATCAACGCCGGCCACAAGGCCACCAAGCGCCAGTTCCGCCGAAAAATCTGGTCCATCACTCATGCTGCCAAAAACCATGGAGGCCTGCGTGATACAAGTGAAGACGGCGGAGCCTGTCGCCCGCCGCCTTCTTTCGCTCTGCTCGATATCCCTAGGGATGGGGGCTTAGGGACGAAAGCCCGCCTCACGCTGCCATCCATTCTGGGCGAGGCAGCGACCTGCATAAATGTTGCGCGGACCGCGATCAGTTGTGACCCGTGTTACACATTGCGGTGGTAGGCTTCCCGGACGGGCCACATTGTTCTGCATGCAGCGCGCGCGGTATCCGCGATAGTATTGGCGCGTGACCCTGTCATTGCCCTCAACAAAGCAATGCGCAGGCGCAATCAAAGCCTGATTGCGATGCCCATTGCCGCGCTGACCGCTATTTTGCGGCGGAGCAACAGGCGCGGCGGGAGCGGGTGCGGCGGCGGCGGTGCTGCGGCGGTCATCGCGGCGTTCCTGAATGGCGCGGCCAACAACATAAAGCGCGCCAAGGCCAATCAGGATGCCCGCCACATTCTGGTTGTCAGCGCGGGCGGGTGTGGCTGTGACGCTCAGGGAGGTTACGGCCATCAGCGACGAGATCGCAGCGGCGCTGAGTATCTTTGTGAAAGGTTTCATTATCTGTCTCCGTTTGCATGGGGCAATCAGGGGTGCGTTACAAAACGCGGGATGCCCCAAGCCTCGGCTGAACGGTGAAAGACAGACAATAACAGCCCGATGTTATCCAAGAACATTCACAAAGCAGGGCCAGCCTATGCATGTGTTATTGAATAGCGCCCAAGCACTGGGCATGCTCGCCCTCATGAAAAAGCATCTCACATATCTCGGCCTTGCTGCCGCTTTGTCACTGGCAACCAGCCCGCTTCATGCCGCCTGCTATGCAGATTACAAGGCCAAGATGGACGACCCTTTGCGTCTTCACTACGGTGTGGTGGAGCTGCCCGATGAGGGCTGCGACCCTAGCTTGGCGTTTGACATCATCGCACCGCGGGTGGCGGAGCAAGGGTGGCAATTGCTCGAAGTCATGTCGCTATTTGATGAAACCGGACTTGAGACACGGAGAGCCGATGCAGGGCAATATTTCCTCAGCTTCTGATAACCGGACGCGCGGAACGCGCGTTCTCCAGTTTGGTATTCTCACAATCGTCGCAATTCTTTCGCTTGCGGCTTTGTTGCTGTTCATGAACCTGCCCGATGCCAATGCCTTCAATGACAGCGTTGAGCGGATATTCATCGAGAATGATGCCATCACCACCGGTGAATCGATCCGCCTGTTGGAGGTTCTGGCACAATCAGGCACCGCCTTTTCCAAGGTGTTGGCCAGCTACCGCGCGATTATTTTCGTGTTGTTGATTTTTGCGACCGCTCTTTTGATCGCGTGTCTCGTGTTTCTGGTGACGATTGTCACGCTCAACCGCAAGATGGGCGAGATTGAACGCTCGGGCATTCAGGTCTCATCCCTGATCCTGAGCCGTGAGGAACGCGTGGTCTTGCTCAATAACATGGAGTTCAAGCTGACCGATGCCGCGATGGAGACGTTGTCGGTATTGGCCGAGGCGCGTATGGATGATGACGTGTTAAGCGGTGCCGAGATTGAGGGAATGGTATCGGGGCGCGATGCTTCCGATTGCGACGAAGCCGCTGGGGCCACCCGTATCAAACGGTTGCGCGATACGCTTGGCAACCAGATGGTGTCGGAGTTGTTGGTCAAGAATATCGCGCGTCGCGGCTATGTTCTGGCGATCGAAAAAGATGTCATCAGAATGGTTTGACGCGCGGGGTCATCAACTGGCGTTTTCTCAAATAAAAAGGGCACCCCAATTGGAGTGCCCTAAGCTTAAATAGCCTTAAATATATCAGCAGTAAGGCGCGCCACGGCCATAGCCGCCTGCATCAGTGATCGCGCCATTGTCGGAATCTGTCATGCCAGTATAGGCGCCGCCATAGCCACGCGGGCAGCTACCCGAATCTGTCCATTGGCCATTGTCTACATCAGCGGCTTGCGCTTGTGCGGCATCTGTCGTCATGACATTTGCGCCAGCTGCAACAGCGCCGCCTGCGGCCAGAAGACCCAAAACACTGCGGCGACCTGTGCGGCGCTCGGATGTCATTTCGTCATCGCGAAGGCTCATCGTGCCCTCTGTGGTTTTTTTGGTATCGGTCATTGATATCTCCAAGGGCGACTGATGTTCGAAAAGATGATTTCGTCATCAACATACCCGCTCTTGGGTGCTTCGGTCAATCTTTCGATACCTCAAAGGAGCGCGCGATATTGCTTCTTCTTGCGGCGCATGTTTTCAATTTGAAAAGCAATGGCCAGCCGAAAGAGAATTTCATGCAAGACCAGACCTATAGCTTCGATTGGGCCATCGCACCCGTTAGTCGTGACGATTTCCTCAATAACAGCTTTGAGAAAAAGCATCTTGTCGTGCGGCGCAATGACCCTGACTACTACCGCGACCTGCTGTCATCGGCTGATATTGACCATGTCGTCTCGACCATGGGGCTCTATTCCCCCGAAATCAATGTAACCAAAGCGGGCGGCAATATTACCGCCGCAGATTTTACATATGAATCGGGCTATATTGATCCTGTCAGGGTCAATCAGCTCTTTGCGGATGGGGCGACGGTGATTCTCTCGGGCCTTCAGGAGCGTCTTCCGAAGCTGGCGCGGTTCTGTCGGGCCTTGGAAAGCGTGATGTCTTCGCGGGTGCAGACCAATATCTACATGACACCCGCTGACTCGCAGGGGTTTCGTGCGCATTACGACCAACATGATGTGCTTGTCCTGCAAGTTGAGGGCACCAAGGAATGGCGCATCTATGACACGCCGGTTGAATTGCCCCTGAACACCCAAGGCTTTGACCCCCATGATGTGCCGATCGGCGAAGAAACCGACCGCTTCATCCTTGAACCTGGCGATATGGTTTATGTGCCGCGCGGCCTGACCCATGACGCGGTGGCCACGGACCAGACCTCGCTACATATCACGACAGGGTTTTTGGTGCGCACATGGGCTGATCTTTTGGCCGAAGCGGTGAGTGTAGTCGCGCATTCCGACCCTGCATTCCGCAAGGCCCTTCCTGCGGGGCATGCCAATATCGATTTTGATGCCTCTGGCTATCAGTCCCAATTCGAGGACCTGATGAAGCGCCTTGCCGAACAGGCACCGCTCGAAAAGCTGATGTCGGGCTTCAAGCAAGACTTCCTGACCAATCGCGTGCCACGCGTCGAAGGGCAAATGGCGCAGATTTACAAACTCAATGATCTTGATGGCAACTCAACCATCCGCCCGCGCCCGCATCTGATCTATGATCTGGGACGTTTTGAGGGGGATGATGAGAAGGAGGCCAGCATTGGCCTGTCTTGTTATGGCGGGGATATTTCCTTCCCACCCCATGTCGAGGAGCCGCTACGCTACGCGCTGACAACGCCTGAATTCAAGGTGGCTGATCTTGCAGGACCGCTTGATCTGGAGGGCAAATTGGTGCTGGTGCGCCGATTGGTCAAAGAAGGCATCCTCGAGATCGCCTGATCACGGGTTCATATCGGTGGAGCGGGTTTCGTCGCTCCGCCGTTCACCTTCTGCAGGGGTCAGGCCATAGCGTTTGACGATCTGCCATATGTAGTCGGGCACCATATTCTTCATTTTGGCACCATGGGACCTTCGCAAATGCAAGACGGTCTCGATCGCTTTCATCTCAACGCGCGCCCGCGCAAATTCCAGACCGCGCGGCCCGATACGTGGTTGAAGAAAGGCCACAATGGGCCGCGCCCAATCTGGCATCGAGCGCAAAGGCAAACCGCCCGCCGCGCGCTCGGTATTGGCAAGAAAGCCTTTCACCGCGCCATCGCGTTTGCCCTTGTCAGTCAGGGGCCGTGTTTCCAGTTTCGACCCGAGCGCAGCCAGCATCTCTGCCCCCCGATCATTGCGCAGGATCAGCCATTGATCGCCATCGCCGCCCATATAGCCGACCGTGATATCGGCCAGCCGATTGGTGTAATCGACACAGGTTTTGCAGGTCATTGGAAAGAAATCCGAGGGCAGCTTGGAGATCGGGAGTTTGAGAAAGGGCACCACCCGCGTTGCGCGCCCATCATCAAAGCGCAGCTCCACACGGTAATCGGCGCGAAACTCCAGATAGCTTATCGTCTCGGGGGCAGGATCAAGCAATGACAGGAAATGGTGGAAATTCTCGGTGGTGGTATTGTCGGAGCATGGCGTGCCAATCACGTAAATCCGCTCAAAACCAAGCTCTTCTTCCAGAGCGCGCAACGCATAGACTTGGCAGGGAATACCAATAAACGCGATGCGTTTGTGCCCTGCGCGTGCGGCAGGCTCCAGCAGGGCTACCGACGGTCCATAGCCCATGCGCATCCCGCGGCATTGCGCGAGATCTTCTGGTTCGGTCACGATCACGGGCAGCGGTTTCCATTTGTCATCAGGGTGGGGTGCGACCGTCAGCACCGCATCGACTGCGCCACTGCGCAGCAATTCTTCGGCCAAAGCGGTGGTGATCCCTGTCCATTGCGCGCCTTGCGCCTTTGGAACCAGCTTGGCCCGCATCATCCTCTGGGTCACGCCGAAGAAGCTTTCCTCGCCCTTATCCCGTTGCGCTGTGCGGCCATGAATGCGCGCTTCGGCTTTCGAGTAATCGGGCTGAATAAACTGGCAGGCTTTCCCGCAAGCGCGCCCGTCCCCCATTCGGCTGACGCCGCAATCCGTGCACAACCCGTCACGCGCAGCGCCCCCGATTTCCGGTGCGAAAAGCTTGGGCAGATGGGCATCTTTGGGCATGTCTTCATCCTGAGGCAGAGCGCCTTGTCAGACAGCATCTTGCGAAGGTCCGGCGGTGTCAACAAAACTAGACAGATCACCATGATTAATCATAGCGGTCGACCGAAACAGGTGAGTTGGTGACCCCGGCAGGATTCGAACCTGCAACCTGCCCCTTAGGAGGGGGCTGCTCTATCCAGTTGAGCCACGGGGCCATATTTTTATAATGATTGAAAATCCGCGAGGCTGCAAGCGCGAGGGTCATTCTCTTGGACAAGCCGGAAAGCAGCGCGTATCAATCGGATGTAGCTGGTAAAAAAAGCAGATAAGAACGTGCGTGGACGCAACCCTTTTGACGGAAAACCCCAACTGACCCTCCGAGATGTCGCGGAGCAAGCTGGCGTGTCCGAGATGACCGTGAGCCGTGTGTTGCGCAATCGCGGGGATGTATCGGAGCGCACGCGGGCACGCGTTTTCGAAGCGGCGCGTTCGCTTGGATATGTGCCGAACAAGATCGCGGGCGCCCTAGCGTCAAACCGCGTGAACCTTGTTGGAGTGGTTATCCCGTCATTGTCCAATATGGTTTTTCCCGAAGTGCTTACGGGCATTGGTCAGGTCCTGGATGAGACCGAGCTGCAACCAGTGATCGGCACATCACAATATGGTCTCGAGCGCGAAGAAACCGTGATCTACGAGATGTTGAGCTGGCGGCCTGCGGGCCTCATCGTGGCGGGGCTGGAGCATACCGATGCGGCGCGTGCCATGATGGCGGCGGCGGGCGTTCCTGTTGTTGAGGTCATGGATCTTGATGGAGATCCCGTTGCAGCCGCGGTTGGTATCTCGCATTTCGAGGCAGGCCGCGCGATGGCTAAGGAAATCGTGGCCCGCGGCTATCGGCGGATCGGGTATTTAGGGTCCTCCTCCATGTCCGATCACCGCGCCCAGAAACGGCAGGCAGGGTTTGAGAAAGGCCTGTCCGAGGCGGGGGTGGCGCTGGCTGATACCTGTTTTTATGCAGGCGTTTCTGGGTTCGGCACAGGGCGCGGCATGACCAAGGAAATTCTGGAACGCACGCCCGATCTGGATTTCCTTTATTACAATACCGATATGAATGCGGCGGGCGGGTTGCTCTATTGTCTTGAGCAAGGCTTCGATATTCCAAACCAGATTGGGTTGGCAGGCTTTAACTCCTTTGAGGTGTTGGATGGTCTTCCCATGCGCATAGCAACTATGGACAGCCGCCGGACCGATATTGGCCGCCGCGCCGCCGAGATCATCGCGGCCAATGCCTTGTCAGACGAAAAGATCGAGTTGATCCCTGAATTCCTTGAGGGCAATACGGTCCGCAGTCTTTAGCATTCGGGCAGGTTTACAGCCAACCCGCCCTGGCTGGTTTCCTTGTATTTCGTGCTCATATCGAGGCCTGTTTGGCGCATGGTCTCGATGCAGTTATCCAGTGGCATGAAATGTGTGCCATCGCCCCGTAAAGCCAGCGATGCGGCACTGACAGCTTTGATCGCGCCAAGACCGTTGCGTTCGATACACGGCACCTGAACCAAACCGCCAACAGGGTCGCAAGTCATGCCTAGATGATGTTCAAGGGCGATTTCGGCGGCATTCTCAATCTGTTCATTCGTGCCGCCAAGGGCCGCGCAAAGCCCTGCCGCTGCCATGGCTGCGGCACTGCCAACCTCACCCTGACACCCAACCTCGGCCCCCGAGATTGAGGCGTTATGTTTGATCAAACCGCCAATCGCGGCGGCCGCCATCAGGAAATCAAGCGCGCCTACCTCAGTGGCACCGACGCAATGCTTGCGGTAATAATGAAGCACCGAGGGCACGACACCCGCCGCGCCATTGGTGGGGGCCGTAACAACCTTGCCGCCTGCTGCGTTCTCTTCATTCACGGCCATTGCATAGACGCTGAGCCAGTCATTGATCGTATGAGGTTGCGAAATATTGCGCCCTGCCTCGGCCTGAAGCTGGTCATGGATGTGTTTTGCGCGGCGTTTGACATGCAATCCACCGGGCAGTTCACCCTCCATTTTCAAGCCGCGTTCGATGCAATTTTCCATCGTATCGCGCAACATGCCTAGCCGCTGTGTTACATCTGATTTCGAGGCCACAGCGCATTCATTGGCCCATTTCATCTGGACAATGCTTTTGCCAGACACCTGCCCCATAGACAGCATCTCGGCGGCTGAGCCGAAGGGGAATGGAAAGCCTGCGTCCTTCTTTTCCGACGCAAGACCCTCGGCGCTGGCTTTTTGTTGGGCGTTCAATTCACGTTCGGTCAGAACAAACCCGCCACCGATGGAATAAAAAACCTCCTCCATATAGAGCAGGCCGCTGGCATCAAAGGCGCGCAGGATCATGCCATTGGCATGGCCCTGCAAGGGTTGTCCGTAATCAAACTGCAGATCAGTTGCGGGGTTGAAGCGCAAAGGTGGCAATCCATCTGGAGTGACATGACCTGAGGCGGTGACCTCTTCAAGGGTGGTTTGTGCTTGGTCAGGGTCGAGTGTGTCCGCGCGAAACCCCGCAAAGCCAAGTATAACGGCGCGGTCGGTTGCATGGCCTTTGCCCGTGAAAGCGAGCGATCCATGCAGCGAACAGGCAAGGGCTGCAACCTCGCCCGCGCCAGGTTCACGCTCCCCACTACGGAGTGCATCCAGAAAACGAGCGCAGGCATTCATTGGGCCAATCGTATGGGAGGATGAAGGGCCTATCCCGATCTTGAAGATGTCGAAAACGCTAAGGAACATTTGGTCTGGCCTGATGCTGCTGTTCTAACAAGTATAGCCCTTGCAATGCTGCCTTTCTCTTCGAAACCGACCAGCATCCCAAATTCCACGACACGAAAGCCTGCCACGTCAAAACTGGACCGCTCAACGCGAAGCGCTTTAAAAATCAATTCCAGCCAATTCGGTCTTCGCAAGGTGTGTTGAAAATCGTGTGGCACCTTCGGTGAAAGAGCTCCAGTGGCTGCCAAGTAAATGCCGCGCGCGGGCGAGTAGAAGCATATCCGCCAACGCGAATTGTTGCTGGCGGGCCGAGCGGTCAAAGCAATCTCTGGGAAGGGAGGTGACTTGGTCGCCATAAGCGTCACGAAATGCCTCATAGGTTGTGGCCATGTCCGCGGCGAGGAAAACACGGGCTGTTTTTTGCTTGGCCAGAAGGGGCTCAAGCCGGTGTGCAAACCGTGTGAAATGGCTTTGCCCGCGCCAATGATTGATCTCTTTATGAGCGTCTGCTGTCCAATTCTCGGGACTGTCATAACTGTTTTGATCCGTCTCCGCGCACCCCTCCATCCTGATATGCAGGGCGATATCAAACGCATCATGAAACGGGGCAAGCAGGCGGCGCACGGGCTCTGACGGGGTGAGGCTGGCGAGAAACCTGTTCTCCTCCTCCCAAGTGCTTGCTGGGTGGGCCGCGACATAGGCGGAGCGAAGGTAAAAATCACGCTGGCCAGTCAGCTGGATCGGCGCGCCTTTTTCGGCGCCGAATTCGGTTTCCATGTAGGTCGTGACATCAAGGCCCATGCTTGATGCAGCCTCTGGAAAACTCGCCTCGATCACGGGGCCATTATAGTCGAACAGATCACAAAACCGCGCCTCGCAATGGTGATCGGGTTGCCAGATGATGACCAATTGGCGACCCTCGGCTTGTGCGATCGCGGCGGCGGATGCGATGGCCCTGAGGCGATTGCCCAGACCATGTTGCGCATCAATGAAAAACCGGTGCGTGAGGTGCAGATCAGGGGCATCTTTCAAGGGTTCGAGGTGATCTTCAGCGATCGATTCTTTGGTGATATCGCTTAACCTTTTGCGATCAAGAAGCGCATCAAGCCTGTTTTGAGGAAGGTGAAAAACCTCGCGCCCGACCTGCCATGACAGGCGCTCATATGCGGCAAGCGTGCCTGCCAATTCAACGATTGGTGCAGGGGGGGGATGCGGCCCCATTCCCTTGCGGCGCAGCGATGTTGGACTGTCAGGATCAGGGCTGAAAGGTTGCATCGTCCAGCCTTCTGTCCAGTCAGGCAAGATCAGGCTTAGAAACTGAGCAGCCCCACATGAGTGGTCCAATTTGAAAGTTAGTGCATGATCGGCCTTTGGTCCATCGGGATGATGGCTTCGGGCGCTGGTGGGCGGTAGCCCAATGCACTGTGTGGTCGCTTGGTGTTGTA